>JBEIIG010000012.1:0-68774 GCA_040380855.1 Acidimicrobiaceae bacterium
CACGCCGAATCGAAAGTCGATTGCGGGCCCGGCATCGACCTCCCCATCGACACCATCCGCACCATCGCATCACGCGCACGATTCATACCCGTCGTCGTCAACCGCGACGGGGTCGTCGTATCCCAGGGCGACCCCGTCGCCAGCTACGACCAGATCACCCAATCACTCACACGACCCGTCACGCTCGATCACGGCCGCAGCCGACGACACGCCGGCACCCGACAACGACGCGCGCTACGCGCCATGTATCGCACGTGCGCAATCCCCGGCTGCGCACGACACGTGTCGATCACCGAAGCACACCACATCCACTACTGGGAACACGGCGGCAACACCGACCTGGGCAACCTGCTCCCACTGTGCCGACACCACCACGACCGACTCCACCAAGAGGGCTGGCAACTCACGCTCGCACCCCACCGCAGCCTCACCATCCGCGCACGAGACGGAACCCTGCTCATGGCAACCGGACCACCCCACGATCAATGGGCCTGAACGAGGCTGAATCGAGCGCGGCTGAATCCAGCGTCGCCGGATCGAGAACGGCGGGATCGGCCCAGGCCGGGTCGACGCAGGGCACTGCGCCGCGGGTCTGGGCAGTCGGGTCTGGGCAGTCGGGTCTGGGCAGTCGGGTCCGAGGGGTTGGTGGGTCCACGCGTTGGGCGTGTGGTCCGGTCGCGTCCCTGATGGGCGTGTGGTCCCGTCACGCCCCGGATGGGTGCGGGTGCTGCGCCGCTTCGGCGAGCACGATGAACAGCCGTGGGGCCAGCCGTTCGGCAGCAGCGCGGCCGACGCCCAACCGGGAGGCGAGTTCGGCGGGATCCGACGGTGGGGTGCTCAGCAGCGAGCGCAGCACGCTGTTGGTGCAGACGGCGGTCTCCGGCACTCCGGCCACCCGGGCCACGTCGGCTCGCCAAGCCCGCAGTGGGTCGAGCGGATCGCGTGGCACGGGTGGACGTGCCTGGGGTGGCGGTCCGATGGTGGCGACGGTCACGATCGAGGCGGCGATCGCGTCGACCCACGGGCTCGGGCCGGTCGGCTTGCCGTTGCGCGACGCGGCCGAGGTGACGAGCAGTTCGTCGGCGGCGCGGGTGAGTGCCACATGGAGCAGTCGGGCCTCTTCGGCGCGCTGAGCGGGCGAGCCCGACGACGAATGGGGCACCAGGCCCACCTCGACGCCGGTCACCACCACGGCCTCCCACTCGCGGCCCTTCGCAGCGTGGAAGCTGAGCAGCGACACGGCTCCGTCGCCGTCGTCGGGGTCGAGGTCGTCGAAGGGTTGCCGAGCCTCGAGCCAGGCTCGGAGACCGCCCGACTCGCCGCTCGTGAGGAACCGGTCGGCCTCCTCCGCCACTCGGCGGCGGATCGGGTCGGCGGTCTCGCTGGTCCACACGTCGTCGACCCACGCGGCCAACTGCTCGCGTCCACTGCAGCGCAGAGCTTCTGCCACGCAGCGTTCCAGCGGTGAGGCACCGGCGCTGCGTGCCACCTGCACGCCAGCCGCGGTGAGCGCGCTGCCCAGCACACCGAGCTGGTCGTTGGTGCGGGCGAGGACGGCCACCTGGCGGGCGCCGTGCCGGGCGATGAGCGAGCGCACCGTGTCGGCCACCCCGCGTGCCTCGGCCTGCTCATCGGGGTAGGCGGCGATGATCGGAGTCCGCCCGTCGGAGCGGCACGACTCGGTGTCGTCGGCGACGCCGAGGGAGGCGAGCGCGGCCGCTCCGGCGCGCACCACCTGTGGGGTGCAGCGGTAGTTGCCCTGCAGTCGGACGATGGTGATTCCGGGCAGATGGCGTTCGACCTCGTCGAGCAGCGTCGGGTCGGCACCGTTCCATCCGTAGATCGCCTGGCGCGGGTCGCCGACGAGGCAGATGTCGGCGCGGTCGCCGCGCAGGTGCTCGAGCACGGCGAACTGCAGCGGGTTCAGGTCCTGGGCCTCGTCGACGAACAGGTGCCGGAACCGCCAGCGGACGATGTCGGCGTAGGTGCTGTCGCGTTGCATCGCGTCGAGCAGGCCTTCGAGCAGGTCGTCGAAGTCGACCACGCCGCGGCGACGTTTCAGCGCTGTGTACCGATCGGCGAAGCGGACGAACTGGTCGGGGTTCAGAGCAGGGCGGCGCCGGACGGCGCGGCTGGCCGACGCCAGGTCGGCCGGCGCCACCATCCGGGCGCGTGTCCAGTCGAGCTCGGCCAGGGCCGCTGCGGGCTCGCACGACAGGCGGGTCTCGGTGATCACCTCGCGTGCGAGGCGCATCCGGTCGGGCGCCACCGCCGGTGCAGCGGTGCCGGAAGCCGTGGCGCGGTCGCGCAGCAGGCGCAGCGCCACTGCATGGAACGTGCCGGTCTCGACCGGTTCGTCGATGTCGAGTTGGCGGATCCGTCGCCGCAGTTCGCCCGCAGCGTCGCGGGTGAAGGTGAGTGCCAGCGTGTGGCGGGGATCGGCAGAACCGGCGGCGATACGGTGCGCGATCCGGCGGGTGAGCACCCTGGTCTTGCCCGAACCGGCGGCGGCGATGATGGCGAGAGGTGCTGCGTCCGACAGCACCGCCTCTCGCTGGCGGGCATCGAGTCCCACGACGATCCGGTCCGCTGCCACGACCTCACGATAGGGGTACGCTCGGCCCATGCCGTTCGCATCGAAGAACCTCAACCCGGGCGAGACGATCTCGGTCGACATGCACCCCCACTGGTGGTATTTCGCCGAGCCTGCGTTCGCATTGCTCGGCGCCATCGTGCTCGGTGTCATCGTGCTGTCGAACGACGGCGACGGCGCCATCCGCACCTTCCTGTCGTGGGTGTCGATCGCGCTGTTGGTGGGAACGGGCCTGTGGCTCCTCGGCCGCTATCTGAAATGGGCCACCACCAACTTCGTCGTCACCAACCAGCGGGTCATCTACCGCTCGGGTGTGTTCGCCAAGCGGGGGGTCGAGATCCCCGTGGGTCGCGTCAACAACGTCAACTTCAGCCAGGGGATCTTCGAACGACTCGTCGGCGCGGGCGACCTGCTCATCGAATCGGGTGGCGAAGACGGGCAGTCGCGCTTCACCGATATCCGTCATCCCGACCAGGTGCAACGCATGATCCATGTGCAGCAGCAGGCGGCGGTCGAGCGCGGCTCGAGCCGTGCCCCCGAAGCACCGTCGGGTGTCGATGTAGCCGATCAGCTCGAACGACTCGAGGGGATGTTGCAGCGCGGCACCCTCACGCCCGAGGAGTTCGAACTGCAGAAGCGCAAGCTGCTCGGCTCCTGACCGGCGCCGTGCGCGTCGTAAGCCTCGTTCCGTCGATCAGCGAGACGTTGCTGGCGTGGGAGGTGCCGGTTGTCGCCTGCACCAGGTTCTGCGAGCAACCCGGTCTGCGCACCGTCGGGGGTACCAAGGACCCCGATGTCGCCGCCATCGTCGCCCTCGCTCCCGATGTGGTGGTGGTCGATCGTGAAGAGAACCGCCGCGACGACGCCGACGCACTGCGCGCCGCTGGCGTCGCGGTGCACGTCACGCACGTCACCCACATCGGCCAGGTCGAGGCCACGCTCTGGGCGCTGGCCCGTGCGGTGGGCGTCGATCCTGCACGGGTCGCCCTCACACCCGCTAGCACCAGCGACCGCGCCAGCACCAGCACCAGGGCCAGCACCAGAGCCAGCAGCAGCGACGTCCCCGGGTCGGGGCCTTGGCTCGACCTCCGGCCCGAACCGGTCTGGGCGACGGCAGTGGTACCCATCTGGCGCAGGCCGTGGATGGTGCTCGGCCCTGACACCTACGGCGCGTCGGTGCTCGAGGCGTTGGGGGTGCGTACCGTCCCCGCCGACACCGCCGAGCGGTATCCCACGGTGGAGCTCGCAGACCTCGTCGAACCGGACCCGAACGCACCGGACCTGAACGCACCGGACCCGAACGCACCGGACCTGGGGGCCCCGGACCTCGTCGTGCTGCCGTCGGAGCCCTACCCGTTCGCCGAGCGGCACCTCGCCGAGGTGCACCGACTGCTACCTGGCAGCAGGGGAGTGCTGGTCGACGGCCGCGACCTGCTGTGGTGGGGTGTGCGCACGCCTGCCGCGCTGGCCAGGCTCAGGGCCGTCCTGCGTGGGGAGCCGACACCGCGGTGATCAGCACGTTGCCCCCACGGCGCGCCACCACCTCGTGCGGGTCGGAGGTGGGTGCGGTGAGCATGAACAGGGTGGTGCCCTCGGGGCCGCCGAGCATGCAGGCGAAACACGGCTGATCGGTCTCGACCCGCTCGACGATCTGGCCGCCCTCGGCCACGCGCACACATTCGGCGGCCGAAGCGTCGGCCACCCAGATGGCTCCGTCGGCGTCGAGGCAGATGCCGTCGGGTCGGCGGCGGGGCAGTTCGGCCCACACCCGTCGGTTCGACAGCGTGCCGTCGTCGGCCACGTCGAACGCCGTCAGCCGTGATGCCATCGTCTCGGCCACCACCAGGGTGCGGCCATCGGGGGTGACGACGGTTCCGTTGGGGAACGCCAGATCGGTGGCGGCACGGGCGACGGTGCCGTCGGGGTGCACCACCGCCAGGTCGGCCGACCGGATCATCGACCGGTCGCGGGTTGCGGTGAAGGCGTGGAGGTCGAAGCCGAAGTTGCCCACGTAGGCTCGGCCCCGTCCGTCGACGACCATGTCGTTGCAGTGGAACGTCGCCACGTCGGAGAGGTCGGCGTAGTCGTCGAGCCGGCCGCCGTGCCAGCGCAGCAAGCGGCGGTCGGTCATCGACACCACCAGCAGGCTGCCGTCGGGCAGCCAACCGAGACCGCTCGACTGCCCGCTCACTGCGATGCGCACCGATACCCGGCCGTCGAGGTCGACCGACTTCACGGCGTGGTCGTACATGTCGCTGAACCACAGTTCGCCGGCATGCCAGCGTGGTCCTTCCCCGAAGCACAGTCCGGAGGCGAGTACTTCGTAGGCGGCCATCACGACTCCTCGGTGAGCACATGTGCGGCCTCGACGGCGTGCACCACCCAACCGTCGCGCAGCGCGCCGGGCTCGGCAAGGGCCACCACGCAGCCACCGAAGCCGCCGCCGGTCATGCGTGCGCCGAACACACCCGGCGTCGCCGCCAGGCGTTCGACCGCGCCGTCCATCACCGGGGTCGAGGTGGCGTAGCGATCGCGCAGGCTCACATGGCTCTCCACCATCAGGGCGCCGGCAGTGGCCAGGTCGTGGGCCGCGAGTGCGGCGCAGAAGTCGCGCACCCGTTGGTTCTCGGTGACCACGTGCACGGCCCGGTCGCGCACGATCGGGTCGGCGATCGCTTCCGCCGCTGCACGGTCGGCGAAGCGCAACGGCCCGATCTCGCGCTCGGCCGCGGCACATTCGGCAACCCGTTCGGCATAGGGGCTTCCCACCAGCGTGCGATGGGCGATGAACTGCACCACCACCTCCACGTCGGTGGGCAGCGCGACCGGGGTGACGGTGAGTTCGCCGCAGTCGATCAGCGTGGCGTGATCGCGGCTACCGGCGGCGATGCAGAGTTGGTCCATGATGCCGCTCGGCACCCCCGACGCGCGGTTCTCGGCGCGTTGGCAGAGCTGGGCCAGTTCGAGCGGGCTGCCCCGATGGCCCAGGGCCAGTGCCACGGCTACCTCGAGCGCAGCACTGCTCGACAGGCCCGCACCGATCGGGATCGTGGTCGTCACCTCACCGGCGATGCCGTGCGTCGGGCGAAGCTCGGCCACCACACCGGCCACGTACCGACCCCAGGCGGGTGTGACGGCTGCAGGGTCGTCGATACGCAGGGGAAGCTGCACCGGCTCGGCCTCGTCGACCGAGGTGAGTTCGACGCGGTCGGACATCCGGTAGCGGATCTCGGTCCACCGGTCGATGGTCATCGGCAGGACGAGGCCACCGGTGTAGTCGGTGTGATCGCCGATCAGGTTCACCCGGCCGGGTGCCCTGACCGAGTGCGTGGGGGTGTTCGTGGGGGTGTTCGTGGGGGTGTGCGGTACTGCGTTCATGGCGTGCGGTTACGGCGTGCGGTTACGGCGAGGGGCGATCAGCGTCAGTGCAGCCCCAGGGCGGTGCTGAAGCGGGCGAGCGAGTCGAGGTCGAACGGGGCGCGCAGCGCGATGTTCACCTGATCGGCACCGGCCTCGACGTACTGGCCGATCCGATCGACGATCTCGGCATCGCTTCCCGACAGCACGCCGGGACGCACGTGCGGTGCGAGTGCACCGAACTGAGCCACCAGGCTCTCTTCGGTGAAGGCGAGGCCGAGGTTGACGGCGCGCTTGATGGCACGCGGGTCGCGGCCGGCAGCCGCGCAGTGCTCGTCGAGCACACCCTGTTTGTGGGCGAAGGCCTCGGGGCTGACGAACGGCACGTTCCAGCCGTCGGCGTAGCGGGCGGCGATCTTCAGGGTGCGCTTCTCGCCCCCGCCCCCCACCCAGATGGGCAGACGGGCCTGCACGGGGCGTGGCTCGTTGCGTGCCTCGTTCAGCGTGAAGTGCTCGCCGTGGAAGGTCGTCACCTCGTCGTGCAGCAACCCGCGCAGGCACTGGATGCCCTCTTCCAGTTGGTCCATCCGCGTCTTCACCCCGGGGAACTCGATGCCGTAGGCGTTGTACTCGACCACCGCCCAGCCGGCGCCGATGCCCATGTCGGCACGGCCGCCCGACAGTTGGTCGATCGCCGTGATCGCCTTGGCCAGCACTGCCGGATGGCGGTATCCGATCGAGTACACGAGTGAGCCGACGCGTACCCGGCTGGTACTGCAGGCCAGCGCGGCATGCATCGCCACGGCTTCCAGGCAGGCGGCGTCGTCGGGTTTGCCGGTGGCGCCGTAGAAGTGGTCCCAGATCGAGATCCAGCCGAAGCCGAGGTCTTCGATCGTGCGCCACACACCGCGCAGTTCGTCGGCAGTGGTGTGCTGCAAGCCGGCGTGGACTCCGAACACGGTCATGTCCCGAAGGTAGCCTGCGTCCATGCCTCGCGCCCGCGTCTCCACCGGAATCGAACTCGAATACGACACGTTCGGCTCGCCCGACGATCCAGCCCTGCTGCTGGTGATGGGCTTCACTGCCCAGATGATCGCCTGGGAGGACGAGTTCTGCCGGCTGCTCGCCGATGGTGGGCTGCACGTCATCCGCTTCGACAACCGCGACTGCGGGTTGTCGACCAAACTCGACGGAGTCGAGGTCGACAGCGGCGCGGCGATGGCAGCGGCCTTCGGTGGTGGCGAGATGCCGCCCGTGCCCTACACCCTGAGCGACATGGCCGCCGACGCCATCGGCCTGCTCGACGAACTCGGCATCGACAAGGCGCACATCATGGGCGCGTCGATGGGCGGGATGATCGTGCAGACCATCGCCATCGAGCACCCGCACCGCTGCCACAGCATGACGTCGGTGATGAGCACCGTGGGCGACATCAACTTCGGCCAGGCGGCGCCCGAGGCGATGACCGCACTGCTGGCGCCTCCGCCTGCCTCGCGCGACGAGTACATCGCCTCGGCCCCGAACTGGATGGTGTGGCACTCGAAGAAGTACCGCGACGAGGCCCGCACCAAGGCCCAGGCCGCGATCAGCTACGACCGGTCGTTCTACCCCGAGGGCTCGCCCCGGCAGTTGGCCGCCATCATGGCGAGCGGCGACCGGTCGGCCGCCCTGGCGTCGTTGAGCGTGCCGACGCTCGTCATCCACGGCCGCGACGACACGCTCATCACGCCGTCGGGCGGCCTGCGCACGGCTGAGCTGATCCCCGGGGCACACCTCATGCTGATGGCCGACATGGGCCACGACATGCCCCAGCCGCTGTGGCCGATCCTCACCGACGCCATCATCTCGCACACCCGCGCCGCCCTCGTCTGAGTCGCGGCGGCGTGCCGTGTGCTAGGTAAGTGCCCATGGCTGGACCGCTCACTGGATACCGAATCATCGAGATCGCCGGCATCGGCCCGGGCCCGTTCGCGGCGATGATGCTCGCCGACATGGGTGCCGAGGTCATCCGCGTCGAACGGGCGCAGAGTGTGCGCGGCCCCGCCCCCGACACCCCGCACTACGACGTGATGCTGCGCGGCCGGCGCAACATCGCGCTCGACCTGAAGCACCCCGACGGTGTCGCCACCCTGCTCGACCTCGTCGAGCGTGCCGACGCCCTGATCGAAGGGTTCCGGCCAGGGGTGATGGAGCGCCTGGGCGTGGGGCCCGAGGTGTGCCTGGCCCGTAACCCACGCCTGGTGTTCGGGCGCATGACCGGCTGGGGGCAGGAGGGCATGTACGCCCAGGCCGCCGGCCACGACATCAACTACATCGCGCTGGCCGGTGCGCTGGCGCACTTCGGCCGTCGCGACGAGGCACCGGTGCCGCCGCTCAACATGGTGGGCGACTTCGGTGGCGGTGGCATGTTCCTCGCCTACGGCGTGGTGTGCGCGTTGCTGGAAGCACAGCGCAGCGGGCAGGGCCAGGTGGTCGACACGGCCATGGTCGACGGCGCTGCTGTGCTGATGAGCATGTTCTGGGCGTTCAAGGCGATCGGCATGTTCGACGAGAACGCGCGGGGCACCAACCTGCTCGACACCGGTGCCCACTTCTACGACGTGTTCCGCTGCGCCGACGGCGAGTACGTGTCGATCGGCTCGATCGAGCCGCAGTTCTATGCCGAGTTGATGCGGCTCACCGGCCTCGACGGCGACCCCGAGTTCGCCAAGCAGATGGACAAAGCATCGTGGCCACATCTGAAGCAGCGCCTCGGCGAGGTGTTCGCCACCAAGACCCGCGCCGAGTGGTGCGCCATCATGGAAGCCACCGATGTGTGCTTCGCCCCGGTGCTGACGATGAGCGAGGCGGCCGCCCATCCGCACAACGTCGAGCGGAGCACCTTCATCGAGGTGGGGGGTATGCGGCAACCAGCACCGGCGCCGCGGTTCTCGCGCACGGTGCCGAGCGTCGAGCGTCCGCCCGCCCACGCGGGCCAGCATTCGCGCGAAGTGCTCGCCGACTGGGGTGTCGCTGCCGAACGCATCGAGTCGCTCATCGCGAGCGGAGCGGTCGCCGACGCCTGATGGGCACACTCGTCTGCTTCCACGCCCACCCCGACGACGAGTCGATCTCGACCGGTGGCACGATCGCCCGGGCCAGCGCTGAGGGCCATCGCGTGGTGCTGGTGGTGGCCACCAACGGCGATCACGGTGAGGTGCCCGACGACCTCGCCCCGGGCGAGACGCTGGTCGACCGGCGCAAGGCCGAGACGCACCGGTCGGCCGAGGTGCTCGGTGTGCACCGGGTGGTGTGGCTCGGCTACGCCGACAGCGGTATGACCGGCTGGCCGCAGAACGAGCACCCCGATGCGTTCTGGCAGGCACCGATCGACGAGGCCGCTGCCCGCCTCGCCGAGGTGCTGCGCGACGAGGCCGCCGATGTGCTGACGGTCTACGACTGGCACGGCAACTACGGCCATCCCGATCACATCCAGGTGCACCGCGTCGGCCATCGAGCGGCCGAACTGGCCGGCACGCCACGGGTGTTCGAGGCGACGATGAACCGCGATCACATCGCCCGCATGATGGCGATGGCCCGCGAGCTGGGCCTGGGCGACGGTGCTGCCGGCCCGGAGGACGACTTCGACCCCACCGGACCGGCCGACGACGGCAACCCGTTCGGGATGAGCGAGGCCGAACTCACGCACGCCGTGCACGTCGCCGACTGGGTGCACGCCAAGCGCGACTCGATGCGCTGCCACCGCAGCCAGATCACCGACTCGTCGTTCTTCCTCGAGATGCCCGACGAGGCCTTCGTCGGTTCGTTCGGCACCGAGTGGTTCATCGAAAAGGGAGTCGAGCCGGGCCTGCGCACCGGATGGCTGTTCGAATGACCCGGGTGCATCTGGTGCGTCACGGTCGGGCGGCGGCTGGGTGGGACACCGACCCTGATCCGGGGCTCGACGACCTCGGCCGATCGCAGGCGCTCGAGGCGGCCGCTTCACTCGCTGCGTTCGCGCCGTGTGCGCTGGTGAGCAGTCCATTGCGGCGTTGCCAGGAGACGGCGGCCCCGTTGGCCGAGCGGTGGGCCGGATCGGTGCGTATCGAGCCGCGCGTGGCCGAGATCCCGTCGCCCGTCGGGGTGCCGATGGGCGAACGGGTCGACTGGCTGCGGGCCGCGATGCGTGGCACCTGGGCCGATCTGGGCGAGCGGTACACCACCTTCCGCGACGACATCATCGCCGCCCTGGTCGAACTCCCCGCCGACGCGGTGGTGTTCAGCCACTTCGTGGCCATCAACGCCGTCATCGGCGCGGCCACCGACGACGACCGGTTGGTGATCCGCAGCCTCGACAACTGCTCGATCACCGTGGTCGAGATCGATGCCGACGGGTCGCTGCACCTGCTCGCCGGCGGCCACGAAGCCGACACGCTGATCCGCTGACGGTGCAGCGACGGTGCCCGTGCCGGTGCCGGGTGCCCGCATTCCGGCCGCAGCGGGTGACAGACTGACCACATGGCGATGCGGACGACGAGCGGGCGCGTAACGACCGGGCGCGCAATGACTGGGCGCGCGACGATCAGGCGCGCCGCCATGATGGCCGGTGTCGTGATGGTCGGTCTCGTGGCGGCCAGCGGTGTGCTCGGTGCCTGTGGCGGTGGTTCCTCCGAGGGCGATGCAACCCTGCCAGCGCCCTCGCTGCTCACCACCACGCTGGTGTCGACCACGGCGATCCCCACCACGGCAGTCGCCACCACCGCGCTCACCACCACCACGGTCGGTCCCACCACGTCGACCACGGTCGAGGCCACCACCACCTCCACCACCGTGGCCCCGGCAGCGCAGCTCGTGCTCGGCCAGGACCGGTTGGGTACGGCCCTGTTCGGAGCCGACGCCGATGGGGTGATCGCCTATGTCACCGCCATCCTCGGCCCGCCCACGGCCGACAGCGGTTGGGCCGATCCGAACTCGGCGTTCGGCGTGTGCCCGGGCAGCGAGGTGCGCGGTGTCACCTGGGGCGACCTGCTGCTGTTGTTCAGCGACGAGAGCTCGGTCGCTGCCGGCCGCCGACACTTCTTCTCGTACTCGCTCGGCCCGGCCTTCGGCGCGGTCATCACCCCCGAGGGGATGGCCACACCCGAAGGTGTCGCCGTCGGTTCGTCGGTGGCCGATCTGCAACGTGCCTATCCCGGGGTGTACGTCTATCCGGGCGACGACGTGTTCGGCCCCTACTTCGCGCTGAACGACAACTTCACCGGGTTCCTCACCGGTGCGGGCGACGCCGACACGGTGGCGTCGATCATCGGAGGGATCAACTGCGGCGAGTAGCCGAGTACAGTTCGCCGCCATGAAGCGAATGCTGCCCGTCAACGAACTCGCTCGCGACGCCCGGTTCCAGCAGGTCACCGCCGAAGTGTCGTTGTTCGATCCGCGCAACCTCAGTCCGACGGTGCAGCAGAACAACCTGTTGCCGCATCTGCCGCAGTTCTCCGACGGCGCGCGTGGACTCATGCACGGCATCTTCGTGGGCGAGATCCAGGCACTCGAGGGTGCCGGGCGCACCTGTTTCGACTTCACCACCGGCGACGGCCGCGACCAGGCACCCTTCGGGTTGAAGCTCGACATGGCCCGCCAGTGCTGGGACGAGGCCCGCCATGTCGAGATCAGCTGCAAGCTCAGCGAGCACATGGGCACCGAGATCGGCGAGTTCGCCGAGGGTACGACGCTCTACGAGGCCGCGTGCAACGCCGATCCGGTGCTGCGCCTCACCGGTGTCAACCGGGCGCTCGAAGGCCTTGCCATCGACGTGTTCAAGACGATGCGCGATTTCGGCACATCGCTCAGCGATCCGGTGCTGGCGTTCTGCGAGGACTGGATGCTGGCCGACGAGGTGACCCACGTGAAGATGGGCAGCGACTGGTTGCGTCGTCTCACGGCCAACGACCCGCAGCGTCAGAAAGAGGCGCTCGAGTTCCAGAAGGCCGTCGACAAGTTGTTCAGCTTCGGTGGCTTCCGGGGCGAGCGCGACGAGAATCCGGTCCACCTCGCCCGTCACTTCCGCACGCTCGCGGGCTTCAGCGAGGCCGAGATCGACGAACTGGTGGTGATCGCGGGCGCGGCCTACGACGAGGCCGCGGCCCTCATCACCCAGGCGCAGGCCGCGATGTCGGCCGCCTCGGCCTGAGCAGTTCGGGAGCAACGCTGGACGGGCAGGGTCTCTACGACCTCTACCGCACCGGGTTGTGGGTGCAGGTCGTGGTCACGGCGGCCGTGGGTGCGTGGGCGCTCGGCGCACACCGGGTCGCCCGACTCCGGGGGAGGGCGTTGTGGATCGCCACCGCCGTCGCCTACGGCATCGTGGTGCTGAACGTCATCGCCGCATCCGTGCTGACGGCCCGCTTCGACTGGCCGTTCCCGCGTCTGCACATGCCCTACGAGTTCAGCGGCATCGTCGCCATCGCCATCGTCTACTCGTACGGCATCCAGCTGAAGGCGCGTCGCTACCTCATCTACGGCGGCGGCGGCCTGTTCCTGATGGGCCTCGCACTGCGAGCCCTGTTCATGAGCTGAGCTGAGCTGAGCTGAGCTGAGCTGAGCTGAGCGGGGTGGGGCTCAGGCGAGTGCGGTGTCGAGCTGGTCGAGGAAGTCGACGAGCCGTGCCGGCAGGTGATCGCCGAACTGGCCGTAGTGCGCCCGGATCTGCGGGATCGCGCTCTTCCAGCCCTCGGCATCGATCGACAGCAGGGCGTCGAGGTCGTCGTGGGCCACCCCGAGGCCGGTGGTGTCGAGCGAACCCGGTGCCGGCAGCAGCCCGATCGGGGTCTCGACGGCATCGGTGAGGCCGGCCACCCGTTCGAACACCCACTTCAGCACGCGGCTGTTCTCGCCGTAGCCCGGCCACAGGAACCGGCCGCTGTCGTCGCGGCGGAACCAGTTGACGAAGAAGATCTTGGGCAGCTTCGACTCGTCGCTGTGGTCGCCGATGGCGAGCCAATGGGCGAAGTAGTCGGCCATGTTGTAGCCGCAGAAGGGCAGCATGGCCATCGGGTCGAAGCGGAGGTTGCCCACGACGCCCTGCTGGGCGGCGGTGGTCTCGCTGGCCATGATCGAGCCGAGGAACACACCGTGGTCCCAACTCGTCGCCTGGGTGACGAGGGGCACCGTGGTGCGGCGGCGACCACCGAACAAGATGGCCGAGATGGGTACACCCGCCGGGTCTTCCCATTCGGCTGCAACCGACGGGCACTGCGAGGCGGGCGCCGTGAAGCGGGCGTTGGGATGTGCCGCCGGTGTCTCGACCTCGGGGGTCCAGGCGTTGCCGCGCCAATCGGTGGCGCGGGCCGGGGGCGTGTCGCTCATGCCCTCCCACCACACGTCGCCGTCGCTCGTGAGGGCCGTGTTGGTGAAGATCGAGTTGCCCCAGAGGGTCTCCATCGCGTTGGCGTTGGTGTCGAACCCCGTGCCCGGGGCCACACCGAAGAACCCGGCTTCGGGATTGATGGCGTACAGCCGACCGTCGGCGCCGAACTTCATCCAGCAGATGTCGTCGCCGATCGTCTCGGCCTTCCAGCCGGGGATGGTGGGCACGAGCATCGCCAGGTTGGTCTTGCCGCATGCCGACGGGAATGCGGCGGCGATGTACTGCACCTCACCCGAGGGATTGGTGAGCTTCAAGATGAGCATGTGCTCGGCGAGCCAGCCGTTGTCGCGGGCCATCACCGAGGCGATGCGCAGGGCGAAGCACTTCTTGCCCAGCAGCGCGTTGCCGCCGTAGCCCGAGCCGAAGCTCATGATCTCGCGGGTCTCGGGGAAGTGGACGATGTACTTGTTGTCGGGGTTGCACGGCCACGCCACATCGGCCTCACCCGGGCCGAGGGGCGCCCCCACCGAGTGGACGCACGGCACCCACTGGCTGTCGCCGAGCACGTCGAGAGCGCCCTGGCCCATACGGGTCATGATGCGCATGTTCACGGCCACGTAGGCCGAGTCGGTGAGCTGCACACCGATGTGGGCGATGGGCGAGCCGAGCGGGCCCATGCTGAACGGCACGACGTACATCGTGCGGCCCCGCATCGCGCCCGCGTACAGTTCCATCAGCTCGGCGCGCATCGTGGCCGGGTCGCGCCAGTTGTTGTTGGGGCCTGCGTCGGCCGGATCGGTCGAGCAGATGAACGTGCGGTCTTCCACGCGGGCCACGTCGCCCGGGTCGCTGTGGGCCCAGTAGCTGTTCGGGCGCTTGGCCTCGTCGAGCCGGGTGAAGGTGCCTGCGTCGACGAGCACCTGGCACAGCCGGTCGTACTCGTCGGCGCTGCCGTCGCACCAGTACACATCGGCGGGCTGCAGTACCGCTGCCCACTCGTCGACCCAGTCGCGGAGTCGGGTGTTCAACGTGGTGGCGCTCATCGGTTGGTCCTTTCCGGTCGACACGTCGTCGTGCCGCCGGGGAGAGGGAGGTTCGGGGGTGATGGACGAACGCCCGACCTATTGGCCGGGCGTTCCCATATCGCGTTCGCTGCCGAGCCGCAGTGTGGTGGCACGTCCGTCGCCGTCGAGGTCGAACACGACCCGCTGGCCCTGACGCAGCATTCGGAAGATCGAGCCCTCGAGAGCATCGGCGGCGAGGTCGAACTCGCCCAGATCGGTGTCGCGCATCACGACGCCGGTTCCCGTAGACGGGTCGTACGACTTGATCACGCCTTGCACGGCTGCCTCAGCCGGCCTTGACGATCTTGCCGCTCTTGATGCAGCCGGTGCAGACGTACACCCGCTTCGGTGCGCCCTTCACGAGTGCGCGCACACGCTGCACGTTCGGGTTCCACCGGCGCTTGGTGCGCCGATGCGAGTGCGACACCGACATACCCCACGAGGGGCCCTTGCCGCACACTTCACACACTGATGCCATGACTCGCCTTCTTTCCTGCGGACGAACTCACCAGGGTCACGTGCACACGGCGACGTGGCTGACCGGAGAGCCAGAGAACTGTACCAGCGCCGCTGCGATCTTCCCCAAGCAGGCGAGGCGATCACCGATCGTTTCGGCCGATGGTGCCATTCCCTCCAGTGAAGCTCCCTACAGTGAAGCCGTGCTCGATGAAGGCCGACCGCTCGACCGTCGCTGGCGCTGGGCGGAATGAGCGACCGCGCGGCAGTGGGGCCGCTCACCTTGCGCGATCTCGACGCGATCTCGGTGGGCCGCCTGCGTGGGGTGGGCGACCGCAAGTTGGCCTCGCTGGCCCAGTTCGGCATCAACAGCGTGCTCGACCTGCTCACCTTCTACCCCCGGCGCTGGGTCGACCGCACCGACGAGGCGCGGCTGAGCGACCTCCAACCGGGCCGCGAGGCCCTGGTGCTGGTCACGGTCCGCAGCGTGGCGAAACGGGTGACCAAGAGCCGCAAGACGATGGTGACAGCGGTGGTGGGCGACGGCAGTGGTCGCATGACGCTGTCGTTCTTCAACCAACCGTGGCGCGAACGGCAACTCGTCGAGGGTCTGAACATCGCCGTGTTCGGCCGCGCCGAGGTGTTCCGCGGCGGGTTGCAGATGACCAACCCGATCGTCGACCTGATCGGCGACCGGACGGGTCGGATCGTGCCGATCTACCCCCAGAGCGAGAAGATCGCGCTCACCACCTGGGAGATCGCCGGCTACGTCGAGAACGCGCTCGAACGCTGTGCGGCGCGTGGCATCGCCGATCCGGTGCCGTGGGAGGTGCGCCGCCGGCTCGGGTTGCTCGATCGCACCGACGCACTGCGGCTCATCCACCTGCCCGAGTCGATGGCCGACCAGGCCAGGGCCCGCCGCCGGTTGGCCTTCGACGAACTGCTCCGAGTGCAGACCGTGCTCGTGGCCCGCAAGAAGGCCCTCGAGCACGAGGCGAAGGGCATCGTGCACGTCGTCGACGGCGAGCTCGTCGGCCGGTTGCGCGAGGCGCTGCCGTACCAGCTCACCGGCGCCCAGCAGCGGGTGATCACCGAGATCGAGGCCGACCTCGCCCGGCCCTACCCGATGCACCGGTTGCTGCAGGGTGATGTGGGTGCGGGCAAGACTCTGGTGGCGGTCAGCGCCATGCTGGTCGCGGTGCAGGGGCGGCACCAGGCTGCGCTGATGGCACCCACCGAGGTGCTGGCCGAGCAGCACGCAGCAGGGGTGCGGCGCCTGCTGCACGACGTCACCGTCCCCGACCCGGGCAACCTCTTCGGCGATCGACCGTTGCGCATCGAGTTGCTCACCAACCGCGTCACCGGCGCCGAACGGCGCGACGTGCTCGCCGGTATCGCCGACGGTTCCGTCGACATCGCCATCGGCACCCATGCACTCATCCAGGACAAGGTGTCGTTCCACAGCCTCGGGCTGGTGGTGGTCGACGAACAGCACCGCTTCGGGGTCGAGCAGCGGGCAGCGCTGCGCGACAAGGCCACCGGTCATTCGATGCCCGACGTGTTGGTGATGACGGCCACCCCGATCCCGCGCACTGCGGCGATGACGGTGTACGGCGACCTCGACGTGAGCGTTCTCGACGAACTGCCGCCTGGCCGCACACCCATCACCACGCGGTGGGCGAACGGTCCGCTCGACGAGGTGGCGGTGTGGGCCGACGTGCGCAGCGAGGTCGAAGCGGGCAGGCAGGCGTATGTGGTGTGCCCGCTGGTCGCCGAGAGCGACAAGCTCGAACTGGCCAGTGCCGAGGAGACGTTCGAGGAGTTGCAGGGCGGCGAGTTGTACGGCTCGCGCCTCGCGCTGCTGCACGGGCGCATGGCGGCGGCCGACAAAGAGGCGGTGATGGACCGGTTCCGGCGGCACGAGATCGACGTGCTGGTGGCCACCACGGTGATCGAGGTGGGTGTCGATGTGCCGAACGCGACGGTGATGGTGATCCTCGACGCCGACCGGTTCGGCATCGCCCAGTTGCACCAGCTCCGCGGTCGGGTGGGTCGCGGGAAGCACGCGTCGCGGTGCTGGCTGGTCACCACGCCACCCGACGAGGGGCCAGCCGACGACAATCCGCGGATCGAGGCGCTCGTGGCCACCACCGACGGCTTCGAGCTGGCCGAGGTCGACCTCGAACTGCGCGGCGAGGGCACCATCATGAGCACCGCGCAGAAGGGCAACAGCGACCTGCGCCTCGCCTCGCTGCGTCGCGATCGTGAACTGGTGCTGCAGGCACGTGAGGTGGCCATCGACCTGGTGGCCGACGACTCGACGCTCGCTGCACAGCCGGTGCTCGCCGACGAGTTGGCATTGTTGTTCAGCAGCGAGGACGAGGAGTTCCTGTTCAAGAGCTGACCCGAGCGTCGTCCGGGAACCCGACCGGTTCGCGGCACTCGCTACTGTTCGGCCGATGCTCGCACGACCCGCCACCCGCCTGACGGCGCGACGGCTCGTTCCCCGTGGCCTGCCTGCTGCAGCCCGCCACCTGCTGATGGTGCTTCCTCCTGGCGACGACTGGTGCTCGGCCCTGGGATCCGAACTCGCCGCGCAGGCGCTGGCCCGGCGCGGCAAGGGTGCCGCCGACCTGGCCTCCACCGTCGTCGCAGTGCAGTCGGCCGACGGTGCGCTGGTGTCGTGGGTGCGGGTCGACCCCATCGCGCCCACGTTCGACCGCGTCACTGCGCTGCGCAAGGCGCTCGCGCCGCTGCTGGCCGAGAACCCGAAGCGCCTCGACGTGGTGCTGTGGGGCGACGAGCCCTGGTGCCGAGCGATCGCGCCCGATGCGGCCTATGTGGCCGCGGTGAACGCGCCGGCCATGCCCAGCCGCAAGCGCAGCGACGGCCCCGTCACCGTCGATCAGGTGGTGGTGCACGGTGCGCCCGACCCGGCGGCGGTCGCGGCGGCAGGTCATGTGGCCGCTGGGAACGTGTTGTGTCGGCAGTTGACGGTCGAACCGGCGAACGTCATCACCCCGGCGGCCTATCGGGCCGAGGTGCGCCAACTGGCAGCCGCCAACGGTTGGGCGGTGCGCGAGTGGGACCGGGCGCGGCTGACGCGCATGGGCGCCGGGGCTTTCACTGCGGTGGCACGCGGCAGCGACCACGGCGATGCCGCCGTGGTGCGCCTCACCTACGACGGGCGTGGGCGCCGGCGGGGCCCTGCCGTGGCCCTGGTGGGCAAGGGCCTGTGCTACGACACCGGCGGGCACACCTTGAAGACGGGCACGTCGATGTTCGACATGCACCACGACATGAACGGCTCGGCAGTCGCCGTCGGCGCGCTGCTGGCGGCAACCCGGTTGAACCTGCCGGTGCGCATCGACGCCTGGCTGGCGATCGCCCAGAACCATCTGTCGCCGACGGCGTACACCCCGAACGAGGTGGTGACGGCACTGAACGGCACGACGATCGAGGTCACCGACACCGACGCCGAGGGCCGCATGGTGTTGGCCGACACGCTCACCATGGCAGCGCGCGAGCAGCCCGATCTGATCGTCGACTTCGCCACCCTCACGGGGGCGATGTGGACCGCCGTGGGCACACGGATGAGCGGTGTGCTGAGCAACCGCGACGACTGGGCCCAGCGGGCCGTGGCGGTCGGTGCGGCAGTGGGTGAGCGTCTGGTGGCGTTCCCCTTGCCGGCCGACTACGACGAGTCGCTCGAATCGAAGGTGGCCGATGTGAAACAGTGCGACCACACCACGGGCAAGGCCGACCACATCCTCGCCGGACGGTTCCTGTCGCGATTCGTCGACGACCGACCCTGGGTGCATGTCGACCTGTCGTCGGTGTCGCACACCGGTGGCCTCGGCGCCGTGGCTCACGATGTGAACGGCACCGGCGTGGCCTGGGCGGTGGCCCTGCTGCGCAGCCTGATCGACGACGGAGGTCGATGATGTCCCGCTGTACCCGCACCCTGGCCACGCTGGCCCTCGTCTCGGGCATCGTCCTCACGGCGTGCAGCGCCGACCTCGGCGGCGACGCCGAGCAGGGCGGCGATGCCACCGAGCCGGGCGCCCTGGTGCTGAACGCCGACGGGTCGAACGACCAGTTCTCGGGCGTGGCCATGCTGCGCGGCGCGAGCGCCTGCACCGGGTTCCTGGTCGACACGGGCGCGCCCGACGCGCCGGCCATCGTGCTCACCAACGGCCACTGCGTGGGGGTGTTCGACTCGACCACGGTGATGGTCGACGACTCGTCGTCGCCCACGTCGGTCGTGTTCAACGCGTTCGTCGACACCCAGGACCAGGCGGTGCAGCTGCAGGCACCCACGGTGCGCTGGGCCACGATGCGTGGCACCGACCTCGCCGTGCTCGAACTCGACGAGACGCTCGGCGATCTGCAAGCGCGCGGCCTGCGCGCCTATCGCCTGGCCCCACCGGCCGAGGTGGGCGCCCGGATCACCGTCATCGGCGCGCCGGTGTCGGGGGTCGAGCCGGAGGAACTCTTCCTGCGCCGCGTCGACTGCCGGGTGCTGCGCGGCGCGACCCGCCTGCTCGAATGGCGTTGGGTGTGGGACGCCGCCCAGCCCAACAGCTGCCGCGGCATCCTCGGTGGCAACTCGGGTTCGCCGGTGTTCGATGCGGCGGGCGATGTGGTGGGCATCATCAACACCACCACCATCGGTGCCCCCGTCGGGGGCGAGTGCGACCTCGGCAGACCCTGCGAGATCGGGCCCGACGGGCCGGTGCAGCAGGCCGACACGAGTTATGCCCAACCGGTCGACGGCGTGCTCGACTGTCTGGTCGACGGGCGGTTCGTGCTCGGTGGCGCGTGTCTGCTCGAGCCGGGCGATCCGCTCATGGTGTCGCAGCTCGCCCGCTACGGGCGCTCGCCGTGGAACTGGAGCGCCGAGGTGACGGCACCCGGTTTCGAACAGGTGGTGGTGAAGACCGGGCCGATCGGACGCACCGACTGCCGAGTGGCCGACGGTTATGGCGCACCGCAGGCGCCGGCCACCTTCGACGGGCCGATGCCCGATGCCGACGGCACCGAGGTGCTGTGCGTCGCCGGGATCGGCCCCGACGGTGCGGCGGTGCTCGCCGCCGCGGGCTTCGCCGTTGCAGCCACCGACACGGTGCCACCCACGGCGCCGATCGAGTTGGCCGTGAACGGCGACGCCGAATGGGGCTATCTCGTCGAGCCGATCTTCAACCCGCCCGAACTGAGCGACTACCTCCTCGCGTTCGGCCCCGCGGGTTCGGTCGACTGTGCCGACGAGAGCGCGTACTTCCCGTACCGACGGGTGCCGATCAACGTCGACCCGTCGATGGTGCCGGCGACGGTGTGCGTCATCGGGTTCGACAACGCCCGCAACCAAACCGAGCCCGTCGAGTTCCAGGTGCCCTGAGCCCGAGCCCCGTTGCTGGTGCCCGGTCGCGGGTGCCCGGTCGCGGGGCTCAATCGTCGTCGGTGAGCTCGAGATCCCACCGGTCGAGGCAGTCCTCGCAGCGGTAGGCCACGATGTCGCCCACCTCCCAGGTGTCGTCCTCGGGCGGATGGGTGAGCAGGAAACAGCGGCCCCCACAGTCGACGCAGACGATCTGAGGAGAGGGAACCGGCATCACCCCAGTCTGCCCGGTCGTCGCTCCGGGCGGCGCGCCGGCGTGGCCGGTAGCCTCGGGCCGATGCGCGTAGTGGCCGGCGAGTTCCGTGGACGCAAACTCGTCGCCCCCGAGGGCGACACGACGCGGCCCACCACCGACATGGTGCGCGAGGCCATGTTCAACTCGCTGCAGTCGATGGGCATCGTCGACGGTGCCGAGGTGATCGACCTGTTCGCCGGTTCGGGCGCCCTCGGGATCGAAGCGCTCTCACGCGGTGCCGCCCACTGCACGTTCGTCGAGAAGGACCGGGCAGCGCTCGCTGCGCTGCGCACCAACATCGCCGCCCTCGGCCTTGCCGATCGCGCCACTGTCGCCCAGGCCGATGCCGTCACCTGGTCGGCTGCGCCGCGCCCGGCCGACCTCGTGCTCATCGATCCGCCCTATGCCTTCGCCGACTGGGAGCACCTGCTCGGCGCGGTGCGCGGTGCGTACGTGGTGTGCGAGGCGAGCAGGGAAGTGCCGGCTCCGCCCGGATGGAGCAGCCTGCGCGTGAAGCGCTACGGCCGCACCACGGTCACCCTGCTCTCGCGCGACACCCCCGACGACTAACCTGCAGCCCGCATGGCGACCGTTCTCTACCCGGGGAGTTTCGACCCGATCCACGTGGGGCATCTCGATGTCATCGAACAGGCCGCCGAACTGTTCGGTGCGGTGGTGGTGGCGGCGATGCACAACCCGTCGAAGCCGAGCGGGCTGTTCGCCCTCGACGAGCGGATGGCCATGATCGACGAATGCCTCGCGCCGTTGCGGGCGGCGGGGGCCGACGTGCGCGCCGAAGCGTTCCCGGGCCTCGCCATCGACGCGGCGCGAGCATGCGGCGCCGACTTCATCGTGAAGGGGTTGCGCACGCCGGGCGACTTCGAGGTCGAACAGCAGATGGCCCACACCAACTTCACGGCATCGGGTGTGCGCACCGTCTACGTCCCCTGCAGCCCCGAGCTCGGCTACATCAGTAGCCGCTTCATACGCGAGATCGCGCAGTACGGTGGCGACGTGAGCGCGATGGTGCCGCCCTCGGTGCTCACCCACCTCGAGCGAGCGAGCCGACCACGATGACCTACGACGATCAGTACGACGACGACTACGACGACCTCGACGACTCCGATGCCTTCGTGCGATCGACGCAGGGCTACGTGGGCGACGCCGATCAGTTGTTGCGCCGGGCGATCGACATCATCGCCACGGCACCCACCATGCCGCTCTCGTCGTCGCCGCGTATCGACCGCGACGAGATCATCGAACTGCTCGAAGAGGCACTGCACCGCCTGCCCGAAGAAGTGCGCCAGGCGCGGTGGATGATCAAGGAGCGCCAGGAGTTCGTGGCCAAGACCCGCCGTGAAGCCGACGAACTGCTCGAGGCCGCCCGCGTGCAGGCCGAGCGCATGGTGCAGCGCACCGAGGTGGTGCGTGCCGCCGAGCAACGCGCTCGCCAGTTGAACGAGGCGGCCGAGGCCGACGCCCGCCGCCTTCGGCTGCAGACCGAGGACTTCCTCGACCAGCGCCTCGGCAGTTTCGAGATCCTGCTCGACCGGCTGAACAAGACCGTGCAGGCGGGCCGCCAGAAGTTGTCGATCGGCGCCCACCGCGAGGAACACGACGAGACCCAGCACGACGACCCCTCGAAGGGATTCTTCGACCAGGACCGCTAGGCCGGGCGGCCGGGCGTGCCGGGCGTGCCACAGGGACAGCGCAGCAGGGATAGCGTTGCCGGGATGATTTCCGCACTGCGTGTGAACGCGATCGAACTGATGCGCCAGCCCGGGTCGCAGCGCGCCGTCGATGCCGACACCACGGTGGCCGATCTCGGCATCGACGATCAGCGCTTCGTTGCCACCGATCCGGTGCACGCGACGCTGCGCCTCGACGTCCTCACCGACGGCGTGGTGGTGAGCGGTGAGGTGCACGGCACGTGGCACGGCACCTGCCGCCGCTGCGCCGACCCGGCCGAGGGACCGCTCGACTGCGAGGTGCACGAGCTGTACCAGCGGGTGGTCACCGACCCCGACGCGTTCGAGCTGGGCGACCTGCTCGACCTCGAGCCGATGGTGCGCGAAGTGCTGCTCCTCGACGCACCCCTGGTGCCGCTGTGCATGCCCGACTGCCAGGGGTTGTGCCCGCAGTGCGGGATCGATCGCAATGTCGAGACCTGCACGTGCGACACCACCGTCGCCGATCCGCGTTGGGCGGCACTCGACCAGCTCCGCGGCACGTTCGACGACTGATCTGGCCGCAGGTGGCTCTTTCGTCCTTCGGCGGCTAACCTAACGCAGCCCATTTCGCCCAGGGAGTTGCACCGTGGCCGTCCCCAAGAAGAAGAAGTCGAAGATGAAGACGCGCAGCCATCGGGCTGGCGCGTGGAAGCTCGCGGCCCCGGCCCGCAGCGTGTGCCCCCGGTGCGGTTCGGCCAAGTTGCCGCACACCGTGTGCCCGTCGTGCGGCTGGTACAAGGACCGCGTCGCCGTCGACGTCGGCTGACGAGCGAAGCGCACTGCGCATGCTCCCCATCGCGGTCGATGCCATGGGCGGCGACCGCGCCCCAGGCGAGATCGTCGCGGCTGCGCACGCTGCTGCGGCCGAAGGCATCCCGGTCGTCCTCGTCGGTCCGGCCGACCTGGCGGGTGTGGGCGACCTGCCACTGTTCGTCGCGTCCGAGGTGATCGAGATGGACGACGACCCCGCACACGGGGTGCGTCGCAAGAAGGATTCCACGCTGGTGCGCGCCGCCGAGTTGGTTCGCGACGGCAAGGCCAGCGCCATGATCTCGGCAGGCAACACCGGGGCCACGATGGCGTCGGCGCTGCTGCGGATGGGCCGCATCCGTGGGGTCAGCAGGCCCGCCATCGCCACGCCGCTGCCGGTTCCCGGCCACGCACCCAACATCTTGCTCGATGCCGGCGCGAACGCCGAGGTGCAGGCCGAGTGGTTGGTGCAGTGGGCCCAGATGGGTTCGATCTTCGCTCGCTACCGCTTCGGCGTGGCCGATCCGCGGGTGGGGCTGCTGTCGATCGGTGAAGAGCCCGGCAAGGGCGACACCCTGCGCAAAGAGGCCTACGAACTGCTCGCCGCCGCCTCGGGCATCACCTTCGCCGGCAACGTCGAGGGCCGCGACGCGCTGTTGAAGACCGTCGACGTCATCGTCACCGACGGCTTCACCGGCAATGTCGTGCTGAAGACCCTCGAGGGCGGCACGAAGATGCTGATCAACGAGATCATCGCGGCGATCACCTCCACTCCCGAGTACCGGGCGCACGCCGATGCACTCGCTCCCGCCCTCGATCCGCTGTGGACGGCGATGAGCGCCGACACCTACGGCGGGGCGATGCTGCTCGGGGTCGACGGGGTGTGCATCATCAGCCACGGCTCGTCGAGCCAGTGGGCGATGCTCAACGGCATCCGCGTGGCCAAGGACATGGTCGAGCGCAACATCGTCGCCGAACTCACGGCGGCGATCGCTGGTCAGGGCTGAGCCCCGCCGGGGCGGCTACCATCGTCCCCGTCGCCCGAGGCAGTCGAGCCCGTCGCGACCATCGACCTCTGGAGTGTGTTGTGTCTGCCGAGTCACTCGACCGTGCCGCCGTGTTCGCGATCGTCCGGGCCAGCCTCGCCGACATCCTCGAGATCGACGCGTCGACGATCAGTGAGGGCCAGTCGTTCGCCGACGACCTCGAAGCCGATTCGCTGGCGCTGATCGAACTCGTCGAGGCCCTCGAGGAGGAGTTCGCCGAGCGGCAGGTGGGGTTCCGCATCGAGGACGAAGACCTCGAAGACCTCAAGACCGTGCGCGACGCCGTCGATTACGTGTTCGATCGGGTCAAGGGCGCCTGAGCTGGCAGGCCCCGTCGCTCCCGATCCGCTGCGGCTCGAGGCGCTCGTCGCGCGTATCGGCTACCGGTTCCGCGACGTGGCCCTGCTCGAGCGCGCCATGGCCCACCGCAGCTGGTGCGCCGAACACCCCGGCAACCCGTCGAACGAGCGTCTCGAGTTCCTCGGCGACGCAGTGCTCGGCTGGGTGATCGCCGACCTGGTGTACCGCGAGCACCAGGACCTGCCCGAGGGCAAGCTCACCGACCTGCGCAAGAGCGTGGTGAACGCGGCGGCGCTGGCGGGCGTGGCCGAAGACGTCGGCATCGGTCCGTGCCTGTTGCTCGGCAAGGGCGAACACGCTGCGGGTGGTCGCGCCAAGCCCTCCATCCTGTCCGACGCGCTCGAGGCGGTCATCGGCGCGGTGTATCTCGACGGCGGCGTGCTCGAGGCGTCCGAGCTGATCCGTCGGCTGTTCAGCGAACCGCTGCGCCGGGCCGTGTCGGAGGTCGACCGACTCGACTTCAAGACCCTGCTCCAGGAGGCGACCGCCCGGCTGTTCGACAGCGCACCCGTCTACGTGGTGAGCGACGAGGGGCCCGAGCACGAAAAAACGTTCAGCGCCACCGTCATGGTGGCCGGCCGCCCAGTGGGGGCAGGGCAGGGGCGCACCAAGAAGGCCGCCGAGCAGGCCGCCGCCCGCACCGCGTTCGACCTGCTCACCGCCGAAGGATGACCTGACGATGCCCGAGCTGCCCGAGGTCGAGACCGTTCGTCGCGGCTTGGAGGCGCACGTGGTGGGCCGTCGGATCGCAGCGGTGGAGGTGGGCCGCGAGCGCACGGTGCGGCGCACGTCGCGTCAGGCGCTCGTCGACGGCCTCACCGGCGCCACCGTGCTGTCGGCCGATCGGCGGGGCAAGTACCTGCTGCTGCCGCTCGACACCGGCGACGAGTTGATGATCCACCTGCGCATGAGCGGTCGCGTGCTGGTGGGGCCCGCCGGTTCACCGCGGGCGCCCCACACCCATGTGGTGGCGCGGTTCGAGGGCACGCCGTCGCTCGAACTGCACTTCGTCGATCCGCGCACGTTCGGCGAGATGGTCGTGTTCGACCCGGCGCATCTCGACGACCAGATGCCCGAACTGGTGCGCCTGGGTGTCGACCCGATCACCGATGGCCTCAGCAGGGCCGAGTTGCGGCGCATCGTGCTGGGCTGTCGCCGGCAGATCAAGCCGCTCCTGCTCGACCAGCACGTGATCGCGGGTATCGGCAACATCTACTCCGACGAGATCCTCCATGCGGCCCGGCTTCGCCCCGATCGGCTGTCCGACACGCTCACGGGACGCGAGATCACCCGGCTGCACGGCGAGATGTACCGGGTGCTCCTCGAGGCGGTCGCCGCCGGTGGTTCGACGCTCGCCGACACCCAGTACGTCGACATCGAGGGCGAGGGCGGCTGGTTCCAGTTGTCGCACCGGGTCTACGACCGAGCGGGCCAACGGTGCCTCACGTGCGGGCGAGCCGACATCGCCCGGGTGGTCTCGGGCGGGCGTTCCACCTGCTACTGCCCTCGCTGTCAGCGCTGAAGCCCGTCGGGCGGAGCCGGGCGAGAGGGCCCGGCGCAGCGGGGCCGGATAGGATCGGCCCGCCGTGTTCCTCAAGTCGCTCACCCTCAAAGGCTTCAAGTCGTTCGCCGAAGCCACCACCATGCAGCTCGAGCCGGGCGTCACCGTCGTGGTGGGCCCGAACGGCTCGGGCAAGTCGAACGTGGTCGATGCCATCGCCTGGGTGCTCGGCGCTCAGGCGCCGAGTTCGGTTCGCAGCCAGAAGATGGACGACGTCATCTTCGCCGGCACCGCCAAGCGGCCAGCGCTCGGTCGGGCCGAGGTGATCCTCACGCTCGACAACTCCTCGGGCGTGTTGCCCATCGAGTTCACCGAGGTCACCATCTCGCGTACCCTGTTCCGTACCGGCGAGAGCGAGTACGCCATCAACGGGGTCACCTGCCGACTGCTCGACGTACAAGAACTGCTCAGCGACGCCGGTGTGGGTCGCCAGCAGCACGTGATCGTCAGTCAGGGTCAGATCGACGGTGTGCTGAACGCCCGGCCCGAAGATCGCCGCGCCGTGATCGAAGAGGCCGCCGGTGTGCTGAAGTACCGCCGCCGCAAGGAGAAGAGCGAGCGCCGTCTCGATGCCACCGAGGCCAATCTGCTGCGCGTGCAAGACCTGTTGCGCGAGGTGCGCCGCCAACTCCGTCCGCTCGAACGACAGGCCGACGCGGCCCGGCGCCACGGCGACCTGGTCGCCGAGCTGTCGGCCTTGCAGCTGTTCCTGGCAGGTCGCGAGATCGCGGGCCTGCGTACCCGGCTCACGTCGCTGTCGGGCGACAAACTCGAGCTCGACGACACCGACAAGCGGCTGCGCGCCGAGCTGGCGGCACTCGATACCGAGGTGATGGCAGCCGAGACCGAACTCACGGCCCGCGGCGACAGCGACATCGGCGACGAGATGGTGCGCGTCGAGCAACTGCGCGAGCGGGCGCGGGGTATCGCGGCGGTCATCGTCGAGCGGCGCCGGTCGCTCGAACGCGATCGCGGCCAACTGATGGACGGCGGCGTGGTGGCCAACCTCGAGGCCGACGCCGCGCGTCTGCGCGACGATCTCGACGCGGTGGCGGCCGAGTTGGCGGCCATCGGCCCCGAGGCCGACGAGCTCGCCGCCCAGGAGGAAGCATTCGTCGCCGAACGCCAGACCGTGCTCAGCACGCTCGACGAGGTCACCAGCGGCGCCACCACCGCCAGCGCGGCGGCCGCCGAGGTGCGCGGCGAGATGCGTTCCATCCAGAACGCGGTCGACCGAGCCGACGGCGAGCTGCGCCGCCTCGAGACGCGCCGCGACGCGCTACGCGACCGCGCCGAGCGCCTCGAGCACGAGATCGTGCGGCTGAAGCAGCTGTGCGAAGACGCGAACGAGAGCGAAGCACCGCTGGTCGCCGATGTCGAGGCAGCCGAGGCGCGGCGCATCGCGGCCGAGGCCGCCGCCGACGTGGCCGGTTCGGCACGCCAGCACGCGGCCGACGAACTGGCCCGGTGGCGCACCCGCGCCGAGGCGTTGCACCAGGCGCTCGAGGCCGCCCGGGCCCGCGCCGGGGCCGAGCACCTCGCCGGGGTCGACGGGGCACTGGGCACGTTGCTCGACCTCATCGACATCGACGCCGGATGGGAGTCGTCGGTCGAGGCCGCCCTCGGCGAGTCGTTGCTCGCCGTCGTGGTCGACCAGCCCTCGACCGGTCGGCGGGCGCTGCAGTCGCTGCGCGAGTCGAACGTCCGTGGCGCAGTGCTCTCGCTCGGGCTGACCACCGCACCCCCGCCTGCCTCGACAGCTGCCGTGGCTGCCGGCGGCAAACCGGTGCGGCCTCATGTGCGCAGCCGTTCGGCCGCCGTAGAGCGGTTGCTCGATGCTGTGCTGGCCAACGCGGTACAGGCCACCGGTTTCGAGCACGCCCTCGACCTCGCCGTGGCCGATCCTGTGGCCGTCGTCGTCACTGCCGACGGCGACCGGTTCGGGGCCTCGGGTTGGCGTGTCGGCGCAGCGGGTGGGGGAGCCACGGCGAGTGCGCTCGACGAAGCCACCGAGCGTGCAGGCGCAGCCGAAGCCGAACTGGTTCGTCGCGACCAGGCGCTCGCCGCGGCCCGCGCCGAACTGCAGGCGGCGCGTCAGCACGAAAACGAGATCACCCGGCGGCTCGACCAGCACGATGCCAGCTTCACCGCCAGCTCCGAGGCGCTGGCGCGGGCGCAGGGTCAGCGCCGCGAGGCCGCCGGCGAACTCGAGTCGGCCGACCGTGCCGTTGCCGAGGTGATCGAGCGGCTCGAGCGCGAGCGTGCCCGGAGCAGCGAGTTGGCAACGCTGCTGCCGGCGCTCGAAGCCGACGAAGCAGCCGAGGCCGAGTCCGCCAAGCGACGCGGCGAGTTGCGCGCTCAGCTCGATGCGCGGGCCGCCGTGCTGGCCTCGCGCCGCCAGGAGTTGGAGGTGCGCAACGCCGGCCTCCACGAACGGCAGAGCTTCCTCGAACGTCGCCTCGACGAGACCGAGCGGCGCCTTGCCGCCGATGCCGAGGCGCGAGCACTCGCCGCCGAGCGGCGGGTGGCGGTCGAACGGTCGCTCGTGGCCATCGAACGACTGGCTGCGCTGGTCGAGCGCCACCGGGTGACCATCGAGACCCGTCACGACGAACTGCTCGAGATCCGCCGCCGCCAGAGCGACGAGGTGCGTGCCGTCGCCGGCCGCCTCGACACCCTGCGCCGCCGACGCGGCGAGGTCGAGCGCGAACTCGAGGCGGCGCGCGAACGCCTGCGCCGTGTCGAGATCGACGACGCCGAGGTGCGCATGCGACTCGAGGCGGCGGTCGAGGCGGTGCGTCGCGACCACGACGTCGAGCCCGCAGTCGCCGAGGCCGCCGAGTTGCCACCCCTGCCCGAAGGTGCGAACGCGCCGGCGCGAGTGCGCGATCTCGAACGCGAACTGCGGCTGATGGGCCCCATCAACCCGCTGGCGCTCGAGGAGTTCAACGAGCTGCAGGAACGTCATCGCTTCCTCGAGGCCCAACTCGAAGACGTCCGCGATTCACGTCGCGAACTGCTGCGGGTCATCAAGGCGATCGATCTCGAGATCCAGACGGTGTTCGCCGCAGCGTTCGCCGACGTGAGCACCCACTTCACCCAACTGTTCTCGACCCTGTTCCCGGGCGGTGCGGGCAAACTCGTGCTCACGGCACCCGACGATCTGCTCAACACGGGTATCGAGGTCGAGGCCAAGCCCAGCGGCAAGAACGTGAAGAAGCTGTCGCTGCTGTCGGGTGGCGAACGCAGCCTCACGGCGCTCGCCTTCCTGTTCGCCGTGTTCCGTAGCCGACCGTCGCCGTTCTACGTGATGGACGAAGTCGAGGCAGCACTCGACGATGTGAACCTGCACCGCTTCCTCGGCCTCATCGCCGAGTTCCGCCGCGAGGCCCAACTGCTGATCGTCAGCCACCAGAAGCGCACCATGGAGGCAGGTGACTGCCTGCTGGGTGTGAGCATGCAACCGGGTGGCTCGTCGAAGGTGGTCACCGAGCGCGTCAGCACCTCTGCCTGACGACGACGCGGTGGGGAGCGCATCGCGCTGAGTAGCGTGCTGGGCACCATGGATCCAGCGATCTACATCGTCCTCATCGTCGTCGTGGTGGTGTTCGGCCTCGGGGTGGTGGTGCTCGGCCGCCGCCGCAGCACTGCCGAGCTCGCCCCGCCCGCCGAGCCGGTGGAACTGCTGCCCGATCGCACGTCGGAACTGGTGCGCCCGCCTCGCCCGCTGGAACCCGACGACGCCCAGGAATCGGGGGAGCCGGAGGCCGCGACCGCCGAGCCGGCCGAGCCGGTGGCCGAGGCCGTGGCCGAGCCGGTCGAGGCCGAGCGCCCGTCGTTCCGGTCGCGGATGGGCAAGGCCCGGGCCGCTCTCACCGGGGCGTTCGTGGGCATCCGCGGTCGGGCAGGCATCACCGACCAGACCTGGGACGAACTCGAAGAGGCGCTGCTGCGCGCCGACGTGGGCGTGCGCGTGACCGACGAACTGCTCGGCGGCCTCCGTGCCAGGGTGAAGGCCAAGGAGATCACCGATCCCGACGCGCTGCTCGACGCATTGCGTGCCGACATGACCGCCCGCCTCGACGGCGCCGACCGGGCGCTGCACCTCGTACCCGGCGAACCCGGCTCGCCCAACGTGTGGCTGTTCGTGGGCGTGAACGGTGTGGGCAAGACCACCACGATCGGCAAGGTGGGCGCCCAGCAGGCCGCACTCGGCCGCAGTGTGCTGATGGCTGCGGGCGATACGTTCCGTGCTGCGGCCGCCGAGCAGTTGGCCACGTGGGCCGAGCGCAGCGGCGCCGACTTCGTGCGCGGCGCCGAGGGTGGCGACCCGAGTTCGGTCATCTTCGACGGTGTCCAGCGGGCAGGCGCTCGCAACATCGACGTGGTGCTGGCCGACACCGCCGGCCGGTTGCACACCAAGTCGAACCTGATGGACGAGCTGCGCAAGGTGCGCCGGGTCGCCGGCAAGGGCCCGGGTCGGGTCACCGAGGTGCTGCTGGTGATCGATGCCACCACCGGCCAGAACGGGCTCACCCAGGCACGCGAGTTCGGCGATGCGCTCACGGTGGAGGGCACCGGTCTCACCGGCGTGGTGCTGACCAAGCTCGACGGCAGCGCAAAGGGCGGCATCGTGTTCGCCATCGAGACCGAACTCGGTATCCCGGTGAAGCTCGTCGGCCTCGGCGAGACGATCGGCGATCTCGTCGAGTTCGACCCGGCGTCGTTCATCGACGCCTTGTTCGCCGAATCCTGAGATTCGCCGAGTCCTGACATTCTCTGCCTCGACGGGAACCGCGCCGGGGTTCCGTCACGTCAGAGGTGCCATGCGAACCACTCCCATCTCACGTCGGATGGCGCTCGCCGGCGCCGCACTGCTGATCGGCCTCACTGCCTGCGGGTCGCCCACCGACTCGGCGTCGACCGCCACGGTCGCCACTGCACCCACGTCGGTCGACTCGCCTGCGGTCATCCGGGTCGCCGGTGCGGCGGGGTCCGGCAACGTCTCCGCCGCCACCGACGCGATGCCGACGGCGGGGAGCAAGATGATGATGCCGATGGACATCACGTACGTGTTCGCCGCTGAAGCGCCCGATTTCAGCGCACCGGCAGGCGCCTGGTCGTTCCCGTCGGGGGCGGCGGCGACGCCCGAGCAGGTGGCCGCCATCGCCGCAGCGCTCGGCGTGCAGGGCGAGGTGCGCCCGGTGGCGCCCGACCTGGGTGGTGGGTTCATGGTCGGCCCCGACGACTGGTCGGGCCCCACCCTCACCGTGTCGGCCGATCCGACCCTGGGTTGGTGGTACAACCCGGGCCCGTCGGCCGTGGTGTCGGTGCCCGACTGTGCCATCGCCGTCGACCCGGTTTCGATCGACACGGTTCCTGCCGATGCTCCTGCCGCCACGGACGCAACCAAGATTGCGCCCTGCCCCGAGCCGCAGCCACCGGCCGACGTGCCGACCGCAGCCGCCGCCGAGGAGTCGGCACGCGCGCTGTTCGCCTCACTGGGCATCGATCTCGGCCGGTACGAACTCGAGACCTACGCCGACGAGTGGGGTGCCAGCGTGACGGCCTGGCTGGTGCTCGACGGCATGCGCACCCCGATGGCCACCTCGATCGGGTTCGGTGCCGAAGGTGCGGTCACCTGGGCCAGCGGATTCCTGGCAGCGCCCCAGCGAGGCGACGACTACCCGCGCATCACCGTCGACGAGGCAATCGCACGGCTGAACGACCAGGCCGACCAGTGGATGTACCCGATGGCCACCGCTCGCGGTGGGGTGGCCATGGGTGCGCCGATCGCTGTCTCGGCCGCCGCGCCGATGCCGCCCGACACGATGCCGCCCGACACGATGCCGCCCGACACGATGCCCGTTCCCGAGCCGGTCGTCGTCACGTTCACCGCGGTGAAGCCGTCGCTCGAGATGATCTGGTCCGACGACGGCACCGTGTGGCTGCTGCCCGGCTATGCCTTCACCTCGTCCGACGGGGGCACCTACTCGGTGATCGCCGTCACCGACGAGTACCTCCAGCAGGTGCAGCCCGATGTACTGCCCGTCGACACGGTGGTGATGCCGAGTCCCGGCGACACCACCGTGGTCGTCGAACCGGCACCGTCCGACCCGGGTGAGGCATCGATGTCGCTCGACGAGGTCGCTGCCCTGGTGGTGGGTCTGGCGGAGGCCGACGCCGTGGCCGCAGCCCAGGGCGCCGGTATCGCCCTACGCGTGGTGCGGGTCGACGGTGTCGACCAGCAGATGACCATGGACTACCGCCTCGATCGCTTCAACGTCGCCGTCGAGGGCGGCGTCGTCACCGCGGTGCTCTCGAACGGCTGACACCCTCATCGCGCCGGGGTGGGTAGCCTCGGGGGACCATGTTCGATTCGCTGTCGTCACGCCTCGAAGGCGTCATAAAGAAGATCCGAGGCAAGGGCCGCCTCAGCGAGGCCGATGTCGACGAGGTCCTGAAAGAGATCCGCACGGCGCTGCTCGAAGCCGACGTGAACGTCGGGGTCGTGCGCGACGTCGTCGCTCGTATCCGCGACCAGGCGGTGGGCGTGGCCCGCAGCCAGGCGCTCGACCCGGGCCAGCAGGTCGTCAAGATCGTCAACGCCGAACTCACCGCCATGCTGGGCGGCGAGACCCTGAAGATCACCTACGCCAGTCGTCCGCCCACCGTGGTGCTGATGGCGGGTCTGCAGGGTTCGGGCAAGACCACCAACTCGGCCAAGTTGGCCCGCTGGTTCAAGAGCCAGGGCCGCCAGCCGTTGCTGGTGGGCGCCGATCTCCAGCGACCGGCTGCCGTCGAGCAGTTGCGCACCCTCGGCCGTCAGATCGACGTGCCGGTGTTCAGCGAACCGGGCGACCCCGTGGCCACGGCCGGTCGTGGTGTGGCCGAGGCCCGCCGCCTCGGCCGCGACGTGGTGATCGTCGACACCGCCGGTCGTCTGTCGATCGACACCGAGATGATGGAGCAGGTGCGCCGCATCAGCGAAACGGTGCAGCCGCACTACACCTTCTTGGTGATCGACGCGATGACCGGTCAGGACGCCGTGGGTGTGGCCGAGGCGTTCCACCACACCCTCGCCATCGACGGTGTCATCATGTCGAAGCTCGACGGCGACGCCCGCGGTGGTGCGGCACTGAGCGTGAAAGAGGTCATCGGTCGGCCGATCGCATTCGCGTCGACGGGTGAGAAGGTCAGCGAGTTCGAGCAGTTCCACCCCGACCGCATGGCGGGCCGCATCCTGGGCATGGGCGACATGCTCACCCTCATCGAGCAGGCCGAGCAGGCGTTCGAGAAGGATCAGGCCGAGGCCGCCGCAGAGAAGCTGTTGGAGGGCGAGTTCACCCTCGACGACTTCCTCGAACAGATGCAGCAACTGAAGAAGATGGGCCCGCTCGGCAACGTGCTCGGGATGATGCCCGGGATGCCGAAGGAACTGAAGGGCGCCGAGATCGGCGACGACCAGCTCAAGCCCGTCGAGGCGATCATCCGCTCGATGACCCCGCTCGAGCGACGCAAGCCCGAGATCATCAACGGCAGCCGCCGCACCCGTATCGCCAACGGCAGCGGCACCACCGTGGCCGACGTGAACCGCCTGGTGAAGCAGTTCGGCGAGATGCAGAAGATGATGAAGCGCATGGGTGCCATGGGGATGGGGCGGCCCGGCAAGAAGGGCAAGAAGGGCAAAGGCGGTCGGGTGATGCCCTCGGCGATGCCCGGAATGGGCGGAATGCCCGGCCTGCCGCCGGGAATGCCCGGTCTACCGGGGATGCCCGGCGGGTTTCCCGGCCAGCGCTGAACCCGGTGGCAGTGAAGGTGCGCGGAAGGCCTTCTGGCCGCTATCCTCGCACGGTTGGATTTCGCAAGGAGTGCATGACCGCATGGCAGTGAAGCTTCGCCTCACCCGAGTTGGCAAGAAGAAGCAGCCGCAGTATCGCGTTGTCGCGGCCGACAGCCGTGCGGCCCGCGACGGCCGCTTCATCCAGATCATCGGCACCTACAACCCGCGCACCGAGCCGTCGACCATCTCGATCGACAGCGACAAGGCCGTGAAGTGGCTGATGGAGGGCGCTCAGCCCACCGAGCGGGTGAAGAAGCTGCTCGAGGCCTCGGGCGCCTGGGAGGCGTTCACCGCGGCCAAGGCTGCCAAGTGACGCGCTGATGAGCGCCGACACCGAGGCATTGGCGGCACCGATCGCCATCGCCGTTCTGCAGCACATCGTCACCTCCATGGTCGACCAGCCCGATGCGGTTCGCGTCGAGAGCACCACGGGTCGCAACCGCGTTCGTCTCGAGGTCACCGTCGGCGACGGCGATCTCGGCCGCGTCATCGGCCGCCGGGGCCGCACCGCGCAGAGCATCCGCACGGTCGTGCGTGCTGCTGCCGTGCGCGACGGCGTCGAGGTCGACGTCGACTTCGTCGACTGACGGGTTCCGATGAGCCTGCCCGACGGGCTGCTCGAGGTGGGCCGTATCAGCCGGGCCCACGGTGTGAAGGGCGCACTGGTGGTGCGCCTCGACTCCGATCGCACCGAGCGCCTGGCGGCTGGCGCTCGCCTGTTCGACGGCCAGCGATGGCTCACGGTCGAATCGGCGCGACGTCAGCCCGAGCGCAAGTGGGTGGTGCAGTTCGCCGAGGTGCACGACCGCACCCAGGCCGAGTCGATGAACGGCCGGTCGTTGTGGGCCGAACCGGTCGACGATCCCGATGCGCTCTGGGTGCACGAGTTGATCGGCGCCCGAGTGGTCGACGCCCAGGGGGTCGACCGCGGCGCGTGTGTCGCCGTGATCGACAACCCGGCCAACGACCTGCTCGAACTCGACACCGGTCACCTGGTGCCGGTCACGTTCGTGGTCCGTCTCGCCGACGGCATCATCCACGTCGATACCCCCGACGGGTTGTTCGACCTCCTCGGCTGAGCGCTGGTGTTCTAGCGCCGGGTCGGCAACGCGTCGACGGCGACGACGGCCGAGCAGGGGAGTGGGCCGTACAGATGGGGAAATGGTTCGGGGGCATCGCCCACGTGCTCGAACAGCACCGGTGAGCCGACCACCGCCTCGTCGACGTGCAGCAGCACCAGGTTCGCCACACCGCGGTAGAAGCGATCGAGCACGCCGTCCACCTGCGCAGCGGTGCAGAGGTGGATGAAGCCCACATCAGCCAGCTCCATCCCGATCGTCGACGCGGTGTACTCGCCCATGGACTGTGCGGCGCGCCAGCGGGCTTCGTCGGCGATGTGGAACAGCATCGCCCTAGGCTTGCACGCCGTGCGCGTCGACGTGTTCACCATCTTCCCGAACCTGGTCGACGACTTCTGCCGCGAGAGCCTGCTCGGCAAGTCGCGCGTGGCCGGCCTGCTCGACCTGCGCCTGCACGACCTGCGCGAACACACCGCCGATGTGCACCGCAGTGTCGACGACACCCCGTTCGGCGGCGGCGCAGGCATGGTGATGAAGCCCGAGCCGATCTTCGCCTCGGTCGAGGCGGCCGCCCCACCGCGCCCGCTCTACCTGCTCGGCCCCGGTGGCCGCCGGTTCGACCAGGCAATGGCCGCGGAACTGGCAGCGACGGCCGATGGGCCCTCGGGCGGCTTCAGCCTGCTGTGCGGCCGCTACGAGGGCATCGACCACCGGGTGCGCGAGCACCTCGTCGACGGCGAGCTGAGCGTGGGCGACGTGGTGCTGAGCGGTGGCGAGGTGGCCGCCTGCCTGGTGATCGAGGCCGTCACTCGGCTGCTGCCCGGGGCGATGGGCAACACCGTCAGCCCCGTCACCGAGAGTTTCGGCACCCACGGCCTGCTCGAAGAACCGCAGTACACCCGGCCCGCCGAGTTCCGTGGCTGGCCCGTTCCCGACGTGTTGCGCAGCGGCGACCACGGACGCGTCGAGCGTTGGCGCACCGCGCAGGCACTGCACCGCACCCTGCGGTACCGCCCCGACCTGATCGAGGCCCGCGGCGGACTGAGCACTGCCGAACAGCGCCTGTTGGAAGAGTTCCCCTCCGTCGCCTATCCTTAACCGTTCCCACTCCTCGGCCAGCAGGATGTTCGCGCCATGAAGTCCACCGATCTCATCGACAACCAGTCCCTCCGCACCGACCTCCCCGAGTTCGGCCCCGGCGATGAGGTGAAGGTGCACGTGAAGGTGGTCGAGGGCAACAAAGAGCGCGTCCAGATCTTCCAGGGCAACATCATCCGTCGCCAGGGCAGCGGCCTGTCCGAGACCTACACGGTCCGCAAGGTCAGCTACGGCGTCGGTGTCGAGCGCACCTTCCCGGTGCACACCCCCACGGTGGCCAAGCTCGAGGTGCTGAAGAAGGGCGACGTGCGTCGTGCCAAGCTCTACTACCTGCGCGATCGCTCGGGCAAGGCTGCCAAGATCAAGGAAAAGCGCGAGGCCTAAGCCTCGCGTCGGCTCCGGTGTCGGTGTCGAGAAGGCACCCCGTTGAGTTCTGACGATCTCGAGAACTTCGAGGCCGAGCGAGAGCTCCAACTCGCGCACGAGTACCAGGCGGTGGCGGCAATGTTCCGCTACGCCGTCGAGACCGAGCGCCGGTTCTATCTGGCGAACGATGTGAAGCTCACCGTCACCGGTGACAGCGCTCGCCCGTTGATCGAGGTGGAGTTGAGCGACGCGTGGGTCTGGGACATGTACCGCAAGAGCCGATTCGTGCCCAAGGTGCGGGTGATGACGTTCAAGGACGTCAACGTCGAGGAACTGCCGACGGGCGACCTGTCGATCTAGCCCGCCAGGCGCGTGGTCGCTGGGGCGAGGACGAAGCGGCGCGGTGGTATCGGCGACAGGGGTTCGACGAAGTGGCCCGCAACTGGCGCTGTGCCGATGGTGAGATCGACCTGATCGTGCACCGCGACGGCCTCGTGGTGTTCGTCGAGGTGAAGGCCCGCGCCACCGACCGCTACGGCTCGCCGGCGCTGGCGGTCGACCACCGCAAGCAGCGACGGGTGCGCCGCCTGGCCGCACGATGGCTCGCCGAGCACGATGCACCACGGTCGGCCATCCGCTTCGACGTCGTCGCTGTCACCGGCGCTCGCGTCGAGGTGTTCGAGGCCGCCTTCTGAACGATCGATACGCGGGCGATCAGCCGAAGATCGTCCAGGCCAGCAGCACGATCACGGCCACCACGGCAGCGCCGACGAAGAGGTAGTCGGTCGGTCGAGGTACACGCTTGCGGTTCGGGTCGAATCCCATCTCGCCAGTATCGTCGCCCGACATGGAAACCATCGATGTCCAACGGGCCGACGGTGTGGTCACGATCACCCTCGACCGGCCGGCGAAGAAGAACGCGATCAACAGCGTGATGTGGGACGAACTGCTCGCCACCTTCCACGAGATCGCCGGATCGAGCGCCGACCGCGTGGTGGTGCTCACCGGTGCCGGTGGAGCGTTCTGTTCGGGCGCCGACCTCACCGGTGGCGGCACGGGTGGCCCCGAGCGGCACCAACTGGCGGCGATGCGCCACGTGAGCTCGGTGTGCCTCGCCCAGGCGCGGCTGCCCCAGCCGATCATCGCCAAGGTGCGCGGTGTGGCTGTCGGGGCCGGCTGCAACATGGCCCTCGGGTGCGATCTGGTGGTGGCCAGCACCAACGCCCGCTTCTCGGAGATCTTCGCCCGTCGCGGGTTGTCGGTCGACTACGGCGGCACCTGGGTGCTGCCCCGTCTGGTGGGTATGCACAAGGCGAAGGAACTGGCGCTGTTCGCCGACATCATCGATGCCGCCGAGGCCGAGCGGATCGGCCTGGTGAACCGGGTGGTCGACGACGCCGAGCTCGACGGGTTCGTCGACGACTGGGCACGTCGGCTGGCCGCCGGGCCTCCGATCGCGCTGGCGATGACCAAGCGGATGCTGAACAACTCGATGAACGTCACCCTCGAAGAGGCACTCGACGACGAAGGCGTGGCGCAGACGGTGAACTTCTCCACCAAGGACACGATGGAGGCCATGTCGGCGTTCGTCGAGCGGCGCGAGCCGCGCTTCCAGGGCCGCTGACCGCGCCAGGGGGCCTCGGCTCACTAGCGTGGGTCGGGTGATGTCGAAGGCGGTCGTGCGCACACTGCTGCGTGCCGGTGCGGGTGTGGTGGCGGCGCTCTGTTGCCTTGCGCCCGGGCAGGTGGCCGCCGCCGATCTGCCCGAGCCCGTACCGGTGCCACCGCTGCCTGCGATCGACCCGAGCGGTGTGGGGGCGGGCTCGGCCCCGTTGGTGCCGGTGCCGCCGGGCTGTGCCGCCCCGGGCCGCGAACAGGCGGTGTTCGTCGGCACGCTCGAGGCGCGCGATGCCACGACTGCCCGTTTCGCCATCGAGCGGGTGCGCTCGGGATCGGTCGACGGGTTTGCGCTCGACGGCCGGATCGACGTGTACTTCGGCGACGAGGTGCGCTTCCTCGGCGAAGGAACGAGCTACATCGTCGGGGCCGGTATCGACGTCGAACGGCGGGCGCTCGTGTCGACGGTGCGCGAGCCGGCGCCGCTGTTCGGCGGCAGCGAGGTGGCCGGCATCACCACCGGTGCCAGCGAGTGCCCCACCATCGACGACCCCATGCGCACCCTGCACGTCGACGGCTCCGATGTCGAGTCGGGTGTGCTGGCACCGCTGCGGGGCAACGGGGGCATGGTGCTGCGAGCGATCCTGCAGCCGCTGGGCGCGGCGCTGCTCGTCCTGCTCGGCCTGGTGGCCGTGAAGCATCTGCTGTTCGCGCTCGGACGCAGCTTGCGCGACCTGCGCTGAGTTGCCTCGACCTGCGGGTCAGCGACGGAAGGCGCCCTCGGCACGTCGGCGCAGATCGTCGACGGCATGGGTGAGGCCGTCGGGGTCGCGGAACAGGGCGCTGCCCGCTACCAGTACGTTCGCCCCCGATGCGGCGGCGGCCTCGATCGTCGCCGGGCCGATCCCGCCGTCGACCTCCAGATCGACCTGGCCCGCCAGGCCGGCCGCCTCGATCATGTCGCGCACCTCGCGGATCTTCGGTTCCATCGTGGCGATGTACTGCTGGCCGCCGAAGCCGGGGTTGACGGTCATCACCAGCACCATGTCGACCAGGTCGAGCACATGGGCGACGGCCGATGCCGGGGTGGCCGGGTTCAGCGCCACACCGGCCGTTGCGCCGAGGGCCGCGATGTTGGCGAGGGTGCGGTGCAGGTGGGGGCAGGCCTCGGCGTGCACGATCAGCCGCGAGCATCCGGCTGCCACGTACTCGGCTGCCATCGCATCGGGGGTGAGCACCATCAGATGGGCTTCGAACGGCAAGGTGGTGTGCCGCCGTGCCGAGGCGATGACCGCCGGTCCGAACGTGAGGTTGGGGACGAACTGGCCGTCCATCACGTCCCACTGGATGCGGTCGACACCGGCGGCCTCGAGTTCGGAAACGGCATCGCCGAGGCGGCTGAAGTCGACCGGGAGCACGCTCGGGGCGATCTCGATCGGACGGCAAGCGGTGTGGGATTCGGTACCGGGCACGGCGGCGAGGGTAGTCGGGCGTACCCTGGCGCGGTGACCTCGGCGCCTCACCCGGAACCGCAACGGTCGTCGACGATGCGCGTGCAAGTCGACCGGTTGGTCGCCGGCGGCGAGGGCTTGGCCCGTCTCGACGACGGACGGGTCGTGTTCGTCGCCGGCGCGCTCCCGGGCGAGATCGTCGACGCGGTGGTGGTGCAGGCCAAACGCGATTACGTGAAGGCCCGTATCGGCACGGTGGTGGAGGCGTCGCCCCACCGGCTCGTCGCGCCGTGCCCGGCGCTGGCTCGCGGCTGCGGCGGCTGCGACTGGCAGCACATCGAACCGACGGCGCAGTTGGCCTGGAAGGTGGAGGTGGTGCGCGACGCGCTGCGACGCACGGCGCGCCTGCCCGACGCCGTGGTCGTCGCCGGGGGTGCCGTACCGGCGTGGGGGTATCGCACGTCGATGCGCTTCGCCCTCGACCGGTCGGGCCGACCGGCGTTGCGCCGGGCGCGCAGCGCCGATCTCGTCGCGCTCGACGACTGCCCGGTGGCACACCCGTCACTGGCCCGATTGCTCGACGGACTGCGCATCGTCGGGGCCGACGAGGTGTCGCTGCGGGTCAGTGCGGCCACCGATGAGGCGAGCGCCTGGTGGGAGCCGATCGATCGTGTGGCTGCAGGACTTCCCGCCTGGGTGGGGCGTGGTCCGACGGCGGTGATCAGCGAGGTGGTCGACGGTGTGTCGCTGCGGGTCAGCGCCCCGTCGTTCTTCCAGAGCGGGCCGGCGGCAGCACAGTTGGTGGTCGACACCGTTCGTGCCGTCGCGCCCGAGCTCGCCCGCGCCCGCCACGTGGTCGACGCCTACGGAGGGGTGGGGCTGTTCGCCGCCACTGCTGCCGCTGGTGCGGAACGGGTCACCCTCGTCGAGGGCTCGGCCAGCGCGTGCGGCGATGCGCGCCACAACCTGGCCGGTCGGCCCGCCACGATCGTCGAATCGGCGGTCGAGCGATGGACACCCCGGCGTGCCGATGTGGTGATCGCCGACCCGGCACGCACCGGTCTCGGCGCTGCTGCCGTCGATGTCGTCGCTGCCTGCGGCGCCGGCGTGTTGGTGCTGGTGAGTTGCGATCCGGCTGCGCTGGCACGCGACACGGTCCTGCTGGGGGCGCGGGGCTATCGGCATGCGGCGACGACAGTGCTCGACCTGTTCCCGCACACCCATCATGTCGAGGCGGTCACCCGGTTCGAATTCGCCGACCGATCGACTTTTTCGTCATCCGGGCAGGGTTCGGCTCCGTAGAACCGTCGTGCGCGATGATCACTCCATGATGTCTGACGCTGGGCTCGTACTGGCTCTGGCTCGATATCAGCACGATGCTCTCGCCGAGGTGTACCGCAGGCACGGCGGCGCGGTGTTCGGTCTCGCCCGGCGGTTGCTGGGCGATCCGGCCAAAGCCGAAGAGATCGTGCAAGACGTGCTCCTCCGGCTGTGGAACCAGCCCGAACGCTTCGACCCCGAGCGGGGCACGTTGCGCAGCTACCTGCTCTCGCAGGCCCACAGCCGAGCGGTCGACGTGCTGCGTTCCGACACGTCGCGACGCCAGCGCGAAGAGCGCGACGCCCGCCGCACCGCCGAGGCGGGCTACGACGTCGACCACGAGGTGTGGGACATGACGATGGCCGACCAGGTACGGCGAGCGCTCCAGAAGCTCCATCCGTACGAGCGCACGGCAGTCGAGTTGGCGTACTTCGGTGGCCGCACCTACCGCGAGGTGGCAGCCGAACTGGGTGAGGCGGAGGGCACGGTGAAGAGCCGAATCCGCTCGGGTCTGAAACGGTTGCGCGTCGAATTGGTGGCGCTCGGAGTGACGGTGGTGGACGCATGAGTGCAGAACAACACGATCTCGACGAGCTGCTCGGCGCCTATGCGCTCGACGCCGTGTCCGACGACGAACGTCGGGCCGTCGACGAATACCTGCTCGTCAACCCGCGGGCCCGTCAGGAAGTGGCGGAACACCGCGACGTGGCGGCGCTGCTGGCATGGAGCGGAACGGCCGCGCCCGACGGCCTGTGGGACCGTATCGCCGCCCAACTCGACGAGCCCGCTCCCGAACTCCGGATGCCGCTGGCTCCGGTCACCTCCATCGATCGTGCGCCGAAGCGGCGCTGGTTGCGCAGCGCGGGCTCGTGGACCCTCGCTACTGCCGCCGCAGCAGTGGTGGCGGTGCTCGTGGCCACTGCGGTCATCAGCGATCGCAGCGACGAGTCGCCGTTGGCTGCTGCGGTGGCAGCTGCCCGCGAAGACCGCGACTCGCTGGTGGCGTCGCTGCGTTCGGCCGACGGCATCGTGGTGGGTGAGGCCATCGTCGACCAGGACGGTCACGGCTACCTCGTCGCCACGTCGCTGCCTGCGTTGCCCGACGACCGCACCTATCAGTTGTGGGGTGTCATCGGCGACCGGGTGATCTCGCTCGGAGTCCTCGGTGCAGCACCCGAGATCGAGCCCTTCAGTGTCGACGCCCCGGTGTCGCAGGTGGTGATCACCAACGAGGTGGCCGGTGGCGTGGTGTCGGACGGCAACCCCGAGGGTGCCTACGCCGGCGAACTCGGCTGATGGGCGGGCGCTGCTAGCGCAACGACCGGAGATGGCGCTCGACGCGGTCGAGGAATCGATCGCACTGCTCGGGCGTGGCACGGTCGACCGCGTACATGGCCAGCCAGTCGGTGCGGCACCAGTGGTTGCACAGTGCCCGCAGCGACCGCGTGACGGTGCGCTTGCCCGGCTCGCCCTGTACGGCGTTGACGAGCTTCGACGACCCATGGGTGGTGACCACGACGATGCGCTTCACGTTGTGCAGCAGGGCGGTGATGCGGTTCTTGCCCGCGGGGAGTTCGTAGACCACGCCCGTCACCCAGACCCGATCGAACCAGCCCTTCAGCATCGCCGGTTGCCCGCCCCACCAGGTGGGGTAGACCAACACCAGGGTGTCGCACCAGGTGAGGTTGTCGATGTAGCCGGCCAGCGACGGGCGCACCTCGGGGTGCTCGCGGTGGTCGACCAGTTGGTTGGTCTTCTCGTCGAGGCTGAGGGCGGGCTCGAAGCCGTCGGCGTAGAGATCGCTCATCCGCACCGAGTGTGCACCGCGCTCGAGCCCGCGCAGCACGCGGTCGAGTGCCGCCCCGGCCAGCGAGTCGTGGTGGGGATGGCAGAACACGACGTAGGCGTTCACAGCGACTCCATCGTCTGGGCGATCTTGCGCAGGAAGGCGCCGCAGCGTTCCGGTCCGGCGGTGTCCATCCGGTACATCGCCAACCAGGTGCTGCGCGTGAGCAGGCCGGTGCTCAGTCGCACCGTGCGCACCAGGGTGCGTCGCCCGTTGTCGTTGATGGCCTTCACATATGCCCAGCGCGACCCGTAGGTGGAGATGCCGATGATCCGCTTCACGTTGGTGAGGTTCGGCTGCACACGGTGGTCGTCGTCGAATCGGAACGCCACACCGGGCACCATCACCCGGTCGACCCAGCCTTTCAGCATGGCCGGGAGTCCGGCCCACCAGGTGGGGTAGACGAACACCAGCAGATCGGCACTGCGGATGTCGGCGACGTGGGTGGCCACCAGGTCGTCGAGTACCGGTTGGTCGCCGTGATAAGCGCGACGCTCGTCGGCCGACATCGCAGCGCGGAAGCCCTCGGCATAGAGGTCGTGGACCACCACGTCGTGGCCGCGTGCCTGCAACGACGAGGCGGCGGTGGCAGCTGCTGCGTGGCTGAGGCTCTCCGGGTTCGGGTTGGCCAGGATGACGACGGCACGCATCACGGCGACGCTAGTGCGCCGTTGGTGCATCGGTGGCACTCCAGGTGCCGTCACCGTCACCGATGCCTCGATCGCCGGCGCACCCGTTCTACGATCCACCCGTGCAGGCACCATCGACCGATCCTCAGGTGGCGCCGGCTGCGTCGGCCCCCTCGATGGCGGGATACCTCTCGACGTTCATCGTCCTCGGGGTACTGCTCAGCATCGGCGGCCCGGCGCTGTCGTGGTTGCGCGAGACCACCGGCGTGGGAATCGCCGCGAGCGGCCTGGTGCTGAGCGGAGGATCGATCGGGTACATCATCGCCTCGTTCGCTGCGGGTCGACCGTTCGACCGCGGCGGCGGGCACCGGTTGCTGTTCGGCGCGTTCGTCGTCGGCATCGCCGCCGTGGTGGTGGCGGGGTGGGTGTCGTCGTTCGCGCTCGTCGTGGTGATGTTCGCCCTCATCGGCGCGGCCGGCGGAGTGCTCGACGTGGGCGGCAACACCCTCGTGGTGTGGAGCCAACCGTCGGCCAACGTGGGGTCGGCGCTGAACGCGCTGCACCTGTGCTTCGGCATCGGGGCGCTCGTCACTCCCTTGCTCGTCGCCCGGTCGATCGCCTGGAGCGACAGCCTGGTGTGGGTCGCGGCTGTCGTCGCCCTGGGGTCCGTCGCAGTGGTGGTGCTCCTCCGCGGTACCGCGGTGCCCGAGCGGCGGGCCACGGCGATCGACACGACGGGTGCCGAGTTGTCGGCGGTTCCGCTGGTGCTCGTGTGCGTCTTCTACTTCCTCTACGTCGGCAGCGAGGTGATGTTCCTCGGATGGGCACCCACCTTCGCCGAGGTGGAGGAACTCGGCGGCGTGAACGGCCCCGGCCTGTTCGCCACGATGTTCCTGGCCGGGTTCACCCTCGGACGGGTGCTCGGCATCGTGTTGGCGCGCCGACTGTCACTCGTCGCCCTCGTGCTCGGATCGTGCGTGCTGTCGGTGGTGGCTGCGCTGCTGCTCGTGATGGCGGACGGATCGGGGGTCGTCGTGTGGTCGTCGTGCGGCCTGCTGGGGGCGGCCCTCGGGCCGCAGTACCCGACGATGATGGCGTTCGCCGATCAGCGGCTGCGCCTGTCAGGTGCCGCCACGTCGCGCATGGTGGCGGCCTCGGGTGTGGGTGGGCTGTTGCTCCACCTGCTCACCGGTTGGCTGCTCGACCGCAACGGCGGCCAGGCGTTGCCGTGGATGACGCTGGTGTGTCTGCTGGCCACCACGGCGGTGGCGGTGGCGGTGGTGGTCGTGGTGGGCCGGTTGGCACACGATCACTGAGCGTTGCTGATCGGAGTGCCACCCGAGGCGAGCCGTGCGACCAACTCGTCGCGCACTGCCGGCCAGTCATCGCCGACGATCGAGTAGACGGCAGTGTCGCGTGGGCCACCGACCGCGACGGCGTGGCCCGCTGCCGGGCGGTGGCACCGCAGGACACCCTCGAACACGGCCCCCAGCCGCTCGATGGCCACACGGCTGCGCTCGTTGCGGGCATCGGTGCAGATGGCCACGCGGTGCACCTGCCACACGTCGAACGCATGGGTGAGCAACAGCAACTTGGCCTCGGTGTTCACGGCGCTGCGCTGCACGTCGGCGCTCAACCAGGTGCCGCCGATCTCCACCTCGTCGGGGGTGGTGCGCCCGCTCCACCAGCGCAGGTCGAGATACCGAGTGCACCCCACCACGGTGCCGCTCGCGAGGTGCCGCTGCACGAACGGCACTGCGGTGTCGTCGTCGGCCGCCGCGAGGAGCGATGCGATGTAGCGCTCCATGGCCGCCTCGTCGGCGGGGACGAGGGTGTAGCCGAACGACGATCGGTCGATGTCGGCCGCTGCGGTCAACTCGGCGCAGTGCCGGTGCTGGAGCGGTTCGAGGGCCACGTGGCGCCCGGTGAGCGTGAACGGTTCGAGCCGCATCGCCCGCAAGCATGCCAAGTACGGTTGCGTTCATGCGTGTCGTTTCCTGTTCTGCGTTCGGACCGCTCGACCAACTCACCGTCGACGAGCGGCCGGCGCCCCCGTGCGGCGACCGCGACGTGCGCATCGCCGTCACGGCGGCGGGTGTGAACTTCGTCGACGGCCTGATCGTGCAGGGGCTCTACCAGATCAAGCCACCGACGCCGTTCACACCGGGGAACGAAGTGGCCGGCAGGGTGACCGAGGTCGGTGCCGCGGTGTCGGGGTTCGCGGTGGGCGACCGGGTGTTCGCCAACGTCGGCTTCGGAGGCTTCGCCAGCGAGGTGGTGATCGATGCCCGCCGGGTGATGCGCACACCCGACGCGCTCACCGACGGCCAGGCGGCCACGTTCACCCAGAGCTACATGACGGCCTGGTTCGCGCTGCACCACCGGGCCCGCGCCCAGGCCGGGCAGTGGTTGCTCGTGCTCGGCGCCGGTGGCGGCGTAGGCCTCGCAGCCGTCGACGTGGCCACCGCCATGGGCGTGCACGTCATCGCTGCGGCCTCGAGTGCCGACAAGCGTGCCATCGCCACCGCGCACGGCGCGGTCGCCACCGTCGACACCAGCCACGACGATCTGAAGTTGCGCACCCGCGAACTGCTGGCCGGCCTGAGTGGCGATGCGCCCGTCGACGGTGTCGACCTGGTGTACGACCCGGTGGGCGGGTCGCTGGCCGAAGAAGCGCTGCGCACGCTGCGCGACGACGGGCAGTTCCTGGTGATCGGGTTCGCCTCGGGGGCCATCCCGCAACTGCCGGCGAACCATGTGCTGTTGCGCAACCGGCGCGTCACCGGGGTCGACTGGGGCGGATGGGTCGCCCGCCACCAGGCCGAGAACGCAGCGATGCTGGCCGATGTGGTGGCAGCGATCGAGCGGGGCGAGTTGCACCCGGTCGAGCCGGTGGCCTATCCGTTCGACGAGGCAGCGCGGGCGCTCGCCGATCAGTTGCAGCGCCGAGTGGTCGGCAAGACGGTGCTCACGCCATGAGTCCACCGCCGTCGGGCTGGCCGCAGGGCCGTGCCGTCGATGGTGGGCTCGACGAGGTGCCGGTGCCCGGGGTGTCCGGGCGGTTGTGGTTGTGCGGCAAACACGCCATCGGGCCCGACCCCGACCGGCTGGTCGCGCGGGTCGGGGCCACGTTCGTGGTGTGCCTCACCGAGCGCCACGAACTGATCGATCGGTATCCGCACTACGTCGCGTGGCTGTCGTCGCGCGCCCCACACGGCGCCTCCTGGGTGCCGATCCCCGACCTGAGCGCGCCGCCGCTGCCCGTGTTCGCCGACCTCGTGGCGGAGGTCGCCGGCCGCCTCGCTGCTGGCGCCACGGTGGTGGTGCACTGCGCTGCCGGCATCGGCCGCGCAGGCACCCTCGCCGTGGCGGTGCTGATGCATCAGGCGATGTCGCGCGACGACGCCTTGGCGCACGTGGCACGGCATCGCCCGATGGCGGGCCCCGAGGCCGGCGCGCAGCAGCGAGTGCTGGTCGAGTGGGAGGAGCGTCTGGGCGGGCTCAGAGCGGCGTCGCCGGACTGAGCACCGCTTCGATCCCGTGGATGATGCCGTTTCCGGCACGGATGTCGGGAACGATCACCGCCACACCGTTCACGCGCACTGCATCGGTGCGGCTGATTCCCACTTCCACACCGCTGAGCGTGGGCAGTGTGCCGTCGGTGAGCGAACCCGAATCACGTTGGCCCGGCACCACGTGGTACAGCAGCAGGCTGCGCAGAGCCTGCGGATCGCTGATCAGTGCGGCGAGCACCTCGGGGCCTGCAGCGGCGAACGCATCGTTGGTCGGGGCGAAGATCGTGAACGGCCCGGGCTGGGTGAGTTCATCGCGGAGCCCGGCGATGATGATGAGGCCGGCGACGGTGGTGAACCGCGGATCGGAAGCCAGGGTGTCGACGATGTCGGGGCTGTCGGGCAGGGTGACCGGGGGCTCGGTGGTGGGCGGCGGCGGAACGGTGGTGGTGGACGGCGCCGGCGGCTCGGGCTGGTTGGCCAGGCCCTGCTCGTAGGCGGCCTTCAGTGTTGCTGCGTCGATCACACCGGTCTGTGGCACCCCGAGTGCTGCCTGCATCGCCTTCACGGCATCGATCACGGCCTGCGAGTAGATGCCGTCGATCGGGCCACGGTAGAGGCCGAGCTGGGTGAGCAGCAGCTGCAGGTCGGCGGTGGCCTGGCTGATGGTGGCTGCGCCGCTGCCCAACTTGGCGCGCAGGGCCTCGTCGGTGGCCTGGTCGTACTGCCCGGTGGCCGGCAGGCCCACCGAGGTCTGGAAGGCGGCCACCGCAGCGATCACCTCGTCGTCGTAGATGCCGTCGATCGGGCCCTGGTAGAAGCCGAGCAGGGTGAGCTTGCCCTGCAGGTTGGTGGTGAACCCTGCCGAGGCGATCGCCGATTCGTACTCGGCCTGCTGGCGCTGGCCGGCGATGTCGATGTCGACGGTCGTGGTCTCGCTGAGGGTGCCCCCGGCGACGACGGTGCTGGTGAAGCGTGCGCTCGACGGGTCGCCGTTGGCGTCGAAGCCGATCGTGCCGCTGCGACCGTCGAAGTCGATGTCTTCTCCGGCGCGGAGCTTGCTGATGCAGTCGGCAAAGGTGGTGCAGGCCACGCCACCGGTGGTGACCGCTGCCAGTTGTGCGGCGAGGGTGGTGGCGTCGGTGCTGCCCGATGCCTCGGCGGCGAGCGCGAGCGACACGGCGCAGTCGTAGACCTGGGCGGCGTACACCACCTGCCCGTTGGGATTGCGCTCGACGAGCGATGCCGTGTAGTCGCGTGCGCCGGTGGTGCCGATGATCGTCACCCCGTCGGCCTTGGTGGGATCGTCGGGGAAGGCCTGGGCGGCCAAGCGCGGGGCGAACATGCCGTCGAGTCCGATGATCGAGGTGGTGGCGACCCCGGCCTTCACGAGCGATGCCAGCAGCGCTGCGCCTTCGCCGTAGCTGACGAGCACCACCTGCTGCGCCCCGGCGGCCGCAACCGCTGCGGCGGTGTCGGAGAACAGCACCGTCGACGACGAGTAGGGGATGACGGTGGCGGGGATGCCCTGCGAGGTGAGGGCAACCGTCAGACCTGCGCCCACCCCGACGCCGTAGGCGTCGTCGCGTGCGACGACGGCCACCGACCCGCCGTCGGTGAGTCGCTGGCGCAGCGTGTCGACGATGTGGGCGACGAGGTGTTCGTCGGAGACGGCCGTGCGATAGAGGCGACCGGTCGTGTCGGCGGTGCTGAGCGACGGCGCGGTGGCCGAACCCGAGCACGCCACCATGCCGGCGGCTTCGAGCGCCGGGATCATCGCGGTGGCGCTGGTGCTGCCTGCCGGCCCGACGATGGCGTTCGCTCCGGCGCTGACGGCGTCGGTGACGGTGCGGCCCACGTCGCCGCTGCGTGGCTCGGTGATCGTGGTCATCGCCACCGAACCGCCGAGCACGCCGCCCGTGGCGTTCATGTCGTTCAGGGCGTCTTCCATGCCGCGGCGCTGGGCGGTCGCGAGATCGCCCAGCAGGCCGGCAGCGGGCTCGACGTAGGCGAGGGTGAACGCGGTTGCCGCCACGGGCGGGGCCTCGGTGGTGGTGGGCGCCTCCGTAGTAGCGGCCGACGTGGTCTCGGCGCTCGAGGCGGGCGCTGCGGTGGTGGACGCGCTCTCGTCGTCGCCACTGCAGGCCGAGGCGGCGAGCGCAGCGATCACGCCGAGGGCGGTGAGCCGGAGCACTCGACGGCGAGTGCGGAACGGGGTTGCGGACATGTCGACCTCCACAGAGCGATCTCGGTGAGACAGTACCGCTCCGCGACGACGGCGCCAGGCGCTAATCAAGCAAACCTTTGACAACATGTCGGCGGGTTGCCGGTGAGGCCCAGCGCCTCGAACCCGACAGGCACCCGCCGGTGAACCATGGTGCCCCCCCTCGGGCTCGAACCGAGAACCTGCGGATTAAGAGTCCGTTGCTCTGCCATTGAGCTAGAGGGGCATATGCCAGTGACGGAGTGTACGGAATCGCCACGCACGGTCACAAGCCAGATACCCCGCAGCAGGTGCTGCGAGGCTTCGGGTGACCGACGGGACTCGAACCCGCGACGTCCAGTACCACAAACTGGTGCTCTACCAACTGAGCTACGATCACCAAGGGTTCCCTAGTGTGCCATATCGCAGGGTGAGTTCCACCAGTCGGTTCCGATCCGTCGCCGAACGGCCCGTTCACGATGGAATCCGTTGTGCGCTACACTTCCGGGAACGTGTTCCGCGAGGGGAAACCATGAGTGCCACGGAATCCATCAGCCATTCGCAGCTCGTCGAACGAGCTCGACAGATCACCGCCCGTGAACTGCAGTCATACGCTCGGCGTACGGCGGGTTCGCAGCGGGCCAACGAACGGGCACGGGCCGTGCTGCCGATGGGGGTCCCATCGAGCTTCCAGGCCTACGACCCGCACCCCATCGTGGTGCGGCGGGCCCAAGAGGCCTGGATGGAAGACGTCGACGGCAACCGCTACATCGACTTCGACATGGGGTTCGGGGCGTTGTTCTCGGGCCATTGCCATCCGGCGGTACGATCCGCCGTCGAGCGGCAACTCGACGACGGCACCCTGTTCGTCACCCCGTGCGAGCTCAACGCCGAGGTCGCCGAGATGCTCGGCCAGCGCTACGGCCTGCCGATGTGGCGGTTCACCAACTCGGGCACCGAAGCGACGATGGACGCCATCCGCGTCGCCCGTGGCGTCACCGGGCGCGAGAAGATCGTCAAGGTCGAGGGCGGTTATCACGGTCACCACGACGAAGTGATGATCTCGATGAAGCCGCCGCTCGCCCTCGCCGGCCCGGCCGACGCACCGACGCCCATCCCGGCCACGGCCGGTATCACCTCCGCGGTGCTCGCCGACACGCTCGTCATCCCGTACAACGATGCCGCCGCGCTCGAGCGCGTGCTGGCGGCCGGCGATGTGGCTGCCTTCATCGTCGAGCCGGTGATGGAGAACATCGGCATCTGCCTGCCTCAGCCCGGGTATCTCGAAGCGGTGCGCGAGATCACTCGTCGCTACGGCACGATGCTGATCTTCGACGAGGTGAAGACCGGAATCACGGCCGGCTGGAGCGGTGCCACCGGTGCGCTCGGCGTGCAGCCCGACCTGGTGTCGCTCGCCAAGAGCATCGGCGGCGGTCTGCCGCTCGGCGCCTTCGGCGGCACCCGCGACTGCATGGATCAGATCACGTCGGGCAAGGTGCTGCACCTCGGCACCTACAACGGCAACCCGCTCTGCATGGCCGCTGCCAAAGCAGTGCTGGCCGAGGTGTGCACGCCGGCCGTCACGGCCGAGGTGATCGCCCGCAACGCCCGACTGGTGGCAGCGTGCGCCGACATCATCGATCGTGCCGGCCTGCCCGCTCACACCGTGCAGTTCGGTGCCAAGGGGTGCGTCACGTGGTCGGTCGAGCCGATCCGCAACTACCGCGACTACAAAGCGACCGACTTCGACCTGGCCTTCGCCCAGTGGATGCACGGCATCAACCGCGGTGTGCTGCTGCCTCCCGGTCTCGACGAGCAGTGGCTCATCTCGGTGCTGCACACCGACGCCGATGCCATGCACTACGCCGACGTGTTCGCCGAGTTCGTCGACGAACTCACCGCCTGAGGCGGCTCAGCTCCAGCGCCGCTCTTCGCGGTAGCGATAGGTGCTGATCGGCGCGCTCCAGCGACTGCGGCGACCCATGCGGGTCGACAGCCCGTACAGGCCCAGGCCGATCAACGCCAGCAGCAGGGTGACCACGAACATGCCCGTCAGCGATGCCTTGGCGTTGCTGGCGGGGATGTTCGCCCAGATGCTGTCGTCGAGCACGGTGGGCACGAACGCTGGGACCACGTAGCCGAACACGAACACCACGGCGGCCACCACCATCAAGCCGATTCCCATGCTGCGGGCCAGTACATCGGCCTCGGGTCGGGTGAGCAGGCACAGGATGAAGAACACCAGGGCCGCGATCGCTGCGATGGGCACCAGCAGATCGAGCACCGAATCGGTGACAGCGAGGGCGCCGACACGCGGCACGTCGAGGGGCAGCGGGGGGAGCACCGCGGCGCGCTCGTCGCGGACGATCTGGACCAGCTGTGCCGGGCTGACGGCCACCGGCGCGTCGCTGTGGCCCACCAGATGGGCGTGCACGTCGGCGAGGACATCGGCCGTCAGGTCGGCGCCTGCCGGGATCGCCAACACCTGCTCGACGGTGGCCAGCACCCGGATGGGGGCGTTGGTGTCGCCCGGATACATCGCGTCCGCCGTGCCGTCGGCGATCAGTCGGCCGAAATCGCTGCGCAACGCAGTGTCGCTCATGATGGCAGCGGCCGATTCGCGGGTGGACTCGGGCGACAGCATCGTGCGCTGCAGCAACCAGCCGCCGATGGCGATGCACGCGCATCCGAAGGCGATGGCGAACAGCAGACCGGCGATGGGACGACGCACCGCGCCATTGTTGCCGATGCACGGGTGTGTCGCGAACGCGGGTGTGCAGAGCCGACGGGCCTAGGGTGAAGCCGTGCCCGTCAGCCGACCGTCGTTCCCCGTGATGGCAGCGCGAGCGATCACCCTCCGGTGCCCGTGGTGCGCCGGCCGTCGGACGTTCCTCCGCGGCTGGTTCCGCCGTCACCCCCGGTGCCGCACCTGCGGGATCGCATGGGACCGCGAGGAGGGGTTCGAGTTGGGCGCTGTCACGGTGAACACGGCGATCACGTTCGGCGCTGTCGCCATCTGTATGGCGGTGGGCTTCGTCGCCACGGCTCCCGATATCCCGGTGTTGCCGCTGATGCTGGCCATCGGCGCAGTCGGGGCGGTGGTGCCGGTGGTGGCCTATCCGTTCTCGTACACGCTCTGGTTGGCGTTCGACCTGGCGGTGCACCCTCCCGAGGCCGACGAACTGGCTGCGGCGGCTCGCACCGTGAGCGATGCGACCGCTGCCGATGCGGGTCAGCGCGACGAGCGGCGGGCCCGCACGCGTTCGAGGTAGGCGGCGGCCGAGGCGCGACCTTCCGGATCGCGCAGGCCGGCGCGGAGGCCGTCGGCATCTGCCCAGCTGCGACCGGTGCCCACCATCGACTCGGTCACGGCGTTCACGTGGGCCTTGGTCTCGAGCAACGCCAGTTTCGGCTTGGCGACCAGTTGCGCCACCAGGTCGTCGACCGCGCGGTCGAGTTCGTCGTCGGCTACGACCCGGTTCAGGAATCCGGCGCGCAGTGCCTCGTCGGCGTCGAACGGTCGACAGGTCATCACCAGTTCCTTGGTGAGCGCCGGGCCGAGCTCGCGGACCAGGCGGGGGATACCTCCCCAGGCGAGCGGGATGCCGAGGTCGACCTCGGGGATCGAGAAGCGGGCCGAGGATGCGGCGATGCGCAGATCGCACCCTGCCGCCACCACCAGGCCGCCTCCCACACACCATCCGTGCAGGCGCGCGACGGTGACGGCGCGCATCTCGTCGAGGGCGCGCGCCATGCGCCAGCCCTGCTGCGAGTCCTCGGGCGGCGCTGCGGCCGAGAACCCCGAGAGGTCGGCGCCTGCCGAGAACGCACGGCCCGCTCCCGACACCACCACCACCTTCAAGTCGAGGTGTTCGTCGAACCAGCGGGCCGCCAGCTCGATCTCGCGCAGCGTCTGCGTGCTGAGTGGGTTCAGTCGATCGGGGCGATTCAACTGCAGCGAACCGAGCTGCCCGTCGACCGTGACGACGATGTTCTCGAAGGCGGGGGCGTCCATGCGGGCGACCCTAGCGACGCCGACATCACGTCGGGTCCGTTCGATGCTTGATCGAACGGTTGTTCGTAACTACACTCCTGTCGTTCGAACAACCCGGTCGCACCAAACCGTGTCACACCCCCTCCGTAGGGTTCCCGACAGCGAGCGACAACAGCAAGCAACCACCCATCGGGTCGAGGTTCGGCCCCGCATCAGCACACGCAGCACACGCACCAGAGGAGACACGGACATGAGCAACGACCGCGGCAAGGCACTCGAGATGGCACTGGCCCAGATCGACAAGCAGTACGGCAAGGGCTCCATCATGAAGATGGGCGAGAAGGGCACGATGGCCATCGAGGTCATCCCGACGGGCGCGCTGTCGCTCGACCTGGCGCTCGGTGTGGGCGGCCTGCCCCGTGGCCGTGTCATCGAGGTGTACGGGCCCGAGTCGTCGGGTAAGTCGACCCTCGCCATGCACGTCGTGGCCGAAGCGCAGCGCAACGGCGGCATCTGCGCCTACATCGACGCCGAGCACGCCATGGATCCGGTCTACGCCCGGGCCATCGGTGTCGACGTCGACGAACTGCTCATCAGCCAGCCCGACACGGGCGAGCAGGCGCTCGAGATCGCCGACATGCTGGTGCGCTCGGGTGCTCTCGACGTCGTGGTCATCGACTCGGTGGCAGCGCTCACGCCCAAGGCCGAGATCGAAGGCGAGATGGGCGATTCGCACGTCGGCCTGCAGGCCCGTTTGATGAGCCAGGCGCTGCGCAAGCTCACCGCCAACTTGAACCGGTCGAACACGATCATGATCTTCATCAACCAGTTGCGCGAGAAGATCGGCGTCATGTTCGGGTCGCCCGAGACCACCCCTGGCGGTCGTGCGCTGAAGTTCTACTCGTCGGTCCGTCTCGACATCCGCCGGATCGAGTCGATCAAAGACGGTGCCGAGATAACCGGTTCGCGTACCCGGGTGAAGGTCGTGAAGAACAAGGTGGCGCCGCCGTTCAAGCAGGCCGAGTTCGACATCATGTACGGCAAGGGCATCAGCCGTGAGGGGTCGCTGCTCGACATGGCGGTCGACATGGCCATCGTCAAGAAGTCAGGTGCCTGGTTCACCTACGACGGTGAACAACTCGGGCAGGGTCGCGAGAACGCGAAGAACTACCTGGCCGCCAACCCCGAGGTGATGGTCGAGATCTCCGATCGGGTGCGCACCCAGGCCGGTCTCAACAACGACGAGTTCGCCGAAGGCTTCTCCGAGGCCGACGACGAGCCGATCGAGATCGACTGACCGCCGCCGGTGGCCGGGCCGAGATGCGGCTCGGCCACCGGTGCCGCGATCGCGGTAGCCTCACCAGGGTGACCCGTCGCTACATCGTGCGCACCTATGGGTGCCAGATGAACGAACACGACTCCGAGCGCATCGCCGGCCTACTCGAGGCCGACGGGCTGGTTCCCGCTGTCGATGAAGACGATGCCGACGTCGTGGTGCTGAACACCTGTTGTATCCGCGAGAACGCCGACAACAAGCTCTACGGCAACCTCGGGCACCTGAAGTCGTGGAAAGAGCGTGCCGATGGTCGCCAGATCGTCGTCGCCGGCTGCCTGGCTCAGAAGGATCGTGAGGTGGTGCGTCAGCGGGCGCCGTGGACCGATGTGGTGCTGGGCACGCACAACGTGCACCGTACGGCTGAACTGTTGCAGCACGCGGGTCGGCATGGGGCGGTCACCGAGATCTTCGACGAGGCCGTCATCGACGACCACACGCTGTTCCCATCGGCCCTGCCGGCCCGGCGCGAGACCACCTACAACGCGTGGGTCACCATCCAGATCGGCTGCGACAACTCGTGCGCGTTCTGCATCGTGCCAGCCGTGCGTGGTGCCGAGATCAGTCGACCGTTCGACGACGTGGTCGACGAGGTGGCCTCGCTGGCCCGCCAGGGTGTCACCGAGGTCACGCTGCTGGGCCAGAACGTGAACAGCTACGGGCGCGATCTGCAGCTGGCGGCTCGCCGCGACGGTGCAACCGATGTGTCGCTGCGGCCGTTGTTCGCCGACCTGCTCACCGCCGTCAGTGCGGTGGCCGGCATCCGCCGGGTGCGCTTCACCAGTCCGCACCCGAAAGACATGCGCCCCGAGACCTTTGCGGCGATGGGTGCCAACGCGACGGTCTGCGAACACCTCCACTACCCGCTGCAGTCGGGCTCCGACCGACTGCTCGCAGTGATGCACCGCGGCTACACCGCCGAGCGGTATCTCGAGCGGCTCGCTCAGGCCCGTGCAGCAGTCGACGACCTCGCCGTGTCGACCGACATCATCGTCGGGTTCCCGGGTGAGACCGACGACGACTTCGAGCGCACCCTCGAGGTGGCGGCTGCTGCCGAGTACGACTACGCCTACACGTTCATCTTCTCGCCGCGCGAGGGCACCGAGGCTGCGACGATGGTCGATCAGTTCGTCGATCCCGCTGTGGTCGCCGAGCGGTTCGAACGGTTGCGGGTGGTGGTCGAGCGCAGCGCAATCGCCAAGCACCGAGCCCGGATCGGCCGCATCGAAGAGGTGCTCGTCGAAGGTCCGAGCCGCAAGGACCCGGCGATCCTGTCGGGCCGGACCCGCCAGAACAAGCTCGTCCACTTCCGCCCCAGGGTGCCGGTGCGCACCGGGGCATATGCCACCGTCGAGATCACGGGCGCCGCACCGCATCACCTCAGCGGTGAACTGCGCGACGTGTTGAGCGAACCCACCCACAAGCGCCGGCTCGACGTCGTGGCCGTGTGAGCGGTCCCGTCGTCGTCCTCGGTCCCACCGCCAGCGGGAAGAGCGATGTCGCCATGGCGCTGGCGAGCGGCGTCGATCGTGCCCCGGGGGCTCGGGAGATCGAGATCGTGGCCGTCGACGCGATGCAGGTGTACCGCCGCATGGACATCGGCACCGCCAAGCCCACCGCCGCCGACCAGGCAGCGGTCACCCACCACTGCATCGACCTCGTCGATGCCGATCGCGACTTCACCGTGGCCGACTTCACGCCGGTCGCCACTGCAGTGGTCGCCGAGATCGAGGCGCGCGGCGCCGTACCGCTCATCGTCGCCGGCACGGGCCTGTACCTGCGCATGCTCACCGACCCGATGCAGATACCGGGGAACTGGCCCGAGGTGCGCGAGCGGCTCGAACGGCGCCTCAAGGCGGAGGGCCCCCTCGCGCTTCACGCCGAACTGAGCCTCATCGACCCGGCAGCAGCAGCGAAGATCGAGCCTGCCAACGGTCGGCGTACGGTTCGGGCACTCGAGGTGTGTCTCGGCAGCAAGCGTCTGTTCAGTTCGTTCGGCCCCGGCCTCACCGTCTACGGCGGCACCCGGTTTCGTCAGTTCGGGCTGCGTTGGTCGCGTGAGGTGCTGGCCCGGCGGATCAGCACTCGAGTGCACACGATGATGGCGGCAGGGTTGCTCGACGAAGTGACGACCCTGCGCAGAGCACCGGGCGGGATGTCGCGCACCGCCCAGCAGGCACTCGGCTACAAAGAGCTGCTCGACCACCTCGACGGACGGTGCTCGCTCGACGAAGCCGTCGAGCAGATCATCGTGCGCACCCGCCAGTTCGCCGTGCGTCAAGAGCGATGGTTCCGTCGCGACCCCCGCATACAGTGGATCGGCATCGACCAGGACCCACTCGTCGAAGCGGTGCCGGTGATCAGGAGGGCCCTCACCACATGAAGTTCGAGCTCACCAAGCACCACGGGTGGGGCAACGACTTCCTGGTGATCGGCGACGATCAGTTGCCTGCGGGGGTCGACCGGGCCACGGTGGCGCGCCAGGTGTGCGACCGGCACCGTGGTGTGGGTGCCGACGGGCTGCTGGTGATCGGCGCCGCCGAGGGGTACGACGCCGCGATGACCCTGTACAACGCCGACGGGTCGGTGGCCGAGATGAGCGGGAACGGGATCCGGTGCTTCGCTCAAGCGGTCGCGCAACGCCGCGGCCACCTCGGCGACCAGCACATCCTCACCGGGGCCGGACCCCGGCGGGTGTCGTTGGTCGCCACCGGTCGCGACGACACGCTCGAGGCGAGTGTGGGCATGGGGTCGGTGGTGCCGATCGGAGCACCCGACGGGTGGGCCGCCATCGGTGCCCATCCCGATCGCCCCGTGATGCATCTCAGTGTCGGGAATCCGCACACCGTGGTGGGTGTCGACGACGTACATGCCGTCGACCTGCTCACGCTCGGTCGAGCCGTACCGGGTACCAATCTCGAGATCGTCGAGCCTGGCCCCGAGCCGCACGCGGTGACGATGCGGGTGCACGAACGTGGTGCCGGCCTCACGGCGGCGTGCGGCACCGGTGCCTGTGCCACGGCGTGGGCGGCGGTGTCGTGGGGACTCGTTCCTGCGGCCGCGGCCGAAATTCTCGTGCACATGGACGGCGGGAGTGCCAAGGTGCGCCTGCACGATCCCGTTGCCGGTCAGGTCACCCTGGTCGGTCCGGCCGTGTACGTCGCCGCCATCACGGTCGAACTCGACCCCGACGACGTCGCCGCCAGCCCCACCACATGAGGCCCACCCGATGACATCGCCCTATCAGGAAGCGCTCGGCGCGACGCTGATCGAACGCACCAAACGCGAGCGCATCGTGCTCGTGGGCGTCACCCTGCCCGGTCACACCGACGACGAGACCGAGGCCGGCCTCGACGAACTCGCATTGCTCATCGACACCGCCGGCGCCGACGAGGCCGGGCGGCTGATGCAGCGCCGCGACACGCCCGACCACACCAGGTACATCGGCAAGGGCAAGGCCGACGAGTTGAAGGACCTGTGCCTCGAGGTCGACGCCGACACCGTGGTGTTCGACAACGACCTCAGCCCCGCCCAGCAGTACAACCTCGAGAAGCTGTTGGGTCGTACGGCCATCGACCGCACCGCGGTGATCCTCGACATCTTCGCCCAGAACGCACACACGCTCGAGGGCAAGGCGCAGGTCGAACTGGCGCTGCTGCGGTATCGCCTGCCCCGACTGCGGCGCGGCGCGAACGCCAAGCTGTCGCAGCAGCGTGGTGGTGTCGGCAGCCGGTTCGGTGGTGGCGAGACCAAGCTCGAGGTCGATCGGCGCCGCATCAAGAACCGCATCGCCACGCTCGAGCGCGAGTTGCGCGACCTGGGGCACACCCGCGAACTGCAGCGCAAGGGCCGCAGCCGCAGCGGTCTGGCCGCGGTCACCATCGTCGGCTACACCAACGCCGGCAAGTCGACGCTGCTCAACCGGCTCACCCGCGCTGGTGTGCTGGTGGAGGACCGGCTGTTCGCCACGCTCGACCCCACCACGCGGCGTCTCTCGCTTCCCGGTGGTGAACCGGTGCTGCTCACCGACACGGTGGGTTTCGTCCGACGCCTGCCGCACGGCCTGATCGAGGCGTTCAAGAGCACGCTCGAAGTGGCGCGTACGGCCGACTTCCTGGTGCACGTGGTCGACTCGTCGGCCCCCGACCCCGAGGGCCAGATCGACGCCGTACACACCGTGCTCGACGAGATCGACGCCCGCTCGGTGCCCGAGCTGCTCGTGTTCAACAAGGCCGACCTCGACTCGCACGGTGCTGCCGAACTCGTCGCCGGCCACGAGGGATCGGTCGCGGTCAGCGCGGTGACGGGGGAGGGGATCGAACACTTCCTCGCCGTGCTCGCCGATCGCCTCCGCTCGATCGGCACGGTCGTGGAGTTGCTCGTGCCGTACGAACGAGGCGATGTGGTGGCGGCGATCCATCGCGAAGGCGAGGTGGTGTCGACGGCGCACGAGGAGTCGGGTCTGCGCATCCGCGCCCGCCTCGCTGGGGCATCGGCTGGCCGGCTCGCCGAGTTCGTCGTGGACGGCAACGACCGGTGACCGGCTGCGGGGTTCCGCACACGGTGCGTCGATCGGGCAGGATGAGAGGATCATGAATCAGGCCGAGGGTTTCGTTCCTCCTCCCTATCCCTACGACCGGCTCGACAGGTTCGCCTCGCTCGGCGCCCGCTTCGAGGGCGGCATCGTCGATCTGTCGATCGGTACACCGTGCGACCCGCCGCCTGCCGCCGTGCTCGAGGCGTTGGCCACCTCCGACAGCGAACGTGGCTATCCGCCGAGCATCGGCACACCATCGCTGCGCGCAGCGATCCGGGCCTGGATCGATCGGCGGTTCGGCATCGACGTGCCGCTCGCGCAGGTCGCTGCCTGTGTGGGCACCAAGGAGTTCGTCGCCACCACCCCGCACTACCTGCGCCTGCGCACGCCCTCGCGCGACACCGTGCTGTACCCGGCGGTTGCGTATCCCACCTACGAGATGGGTGCCGTCCTGGCCGGCTGCCGCCCGGTGGCCGTGCCCATGGCGGCCGGTGGTGGCCTCGATCTCTCGGCCATCGATCCGGCCGACGCGGCGCGGGCCCTCATGCTGTGGGTGAACAGCCCGTCGAATCCCACGGGGGCGCTCGACGACCTCGATGCCGCCGCAGCATGGGGTCGCAGCCACGGGGTGCCGGTGTTCAGCGACGAGTGCTACGTCGAGTTCACCTGGGACGGCCCGGCGCGCACGATCCTCGAAGGCGGTCTCGACGGTGTCGTGGCGGTGCACTCGTTGTCGAAACGGTCGAACCTCGCCGGCCTGCGCGTGGGGTTCTACGCGGGCGACGCCGAGCTGGTCGACTACCTGAGAGAGGTGCGCAAGCACGTCGGCATGCTGGTGCCCGGACCCGCGCAGGCTGCCGGTGCCGCAGCGCTCGCCGACGACGCCCACGTGGTGCTCCAGCGCGATCGGTACCGCCGCCGTCTCGAGCGCACGGCGGCGATTCTGGGTGCCTGGTCGGGTATCGACATCGCGCAGCCCGCGGGGGGCTTCTACCTCTGGTTCGACGCCGGCGACGGCTGGGCGTTCGCCGAGCGTCTGGCCACCGAGGGTGGCGCGCTGGTGAGTCCGGGAGACTTCTACGGCGCCGGTGGCGCGAACAACGTGCGGGTGGCCGTGGTACAAAGTGACGAACGGATCGAAGCGATCGCTCATCGACTAGGGGTGCTGTGATGTCCAATCCCTCCTATCAGCAGGGGCCGGGTGTGCCGTATCAGCCCTACGGCACACCGCAACCATCACTGGTGTCGCAGTCGCCCCGTGGCTCGCGGGCCGGTGCCGTTGCTGCCGCAGTGTTCGTGCTGCTCGCCGGCGTGGCCGGTGGGATCGTGATGCTGCTGCTCGCCAACAACCGCCAGAACGCTGCGGTGGCCGACCTGGCCCGCGCACCGATCGGCTGCGCAACGACGCTCGACTTCGCCGCGACGGGCACCTTCGTCGTGTCGGTCGAGACCAAGGGCGCGATCGACAAACTGCGTGGCGACTGCCCGAACGCCGACCGCTCGTACGACTACACCGGTGCGGTGCCCGATGTCGACGTGCTCGTCGTCGACGATGGCGGCACCGAGGTGGAGGTGCAGCGCGATCGCTCGTACCAGTACGACCTGAACGGGTACCGGGGCGAGTCGATCGGCACGATCGTGATCACCGCGCCGGGCGACTACGTGCTGACGGCGTCGTCGGCCGTCGGCGACGTGGTGGTGACCGTGGGCAAGAACCTCGACGACGCCGCAGGTTCGTTGCGGGTGGGCGGCTTCATCGCCATCGGTGCCGGCGTGATCGTGGGCCTGGCGATGCTGGCGTTCGGCCTGCGTCGTCGCCCGTCGCAGCCGGGCCCGGGTGCACCGGCGATGCCGGTGGCGGCACCGCCGCAGCCCGCGTACGACGTGTACATTCCGTCGGCCCAGGCACCCTCGACGCCGCCGCAGTACTCGCCCCCGCCGCCACCGGCACCCACTGCACCGCCGTCGCCGTTCGCGCCGCCCACCGAGGTGATGCCGACACAACCTCCGGCGGGCGGGCAGTGGCCCGCACCACCGAGCGCCTGAGGCCTGGCCGAGCGGCCATCGGGGTCAGAGGCGGCGCATCACGGTGACGACCTTGCCGAAGACCGTCACCTCACCGGCGTCGAACACCATCGGTTCGAGACGAGGGTTGGCGGGCACCAGCGTGACCGTGCTGCCGCTGCGTCGATAGGTCTTGACGGTGGCCTCCTCGTTGGGGATGCCGGCCACCACCACGTCGCCGTTGTCGGCCGTTGCCTGCGCACGGGCCACGACGAAGTCGCCGTCGAGGATGCCGAGATCGATCATCGAGTCGCCGCGGACACGCAGCATGAACAGGTCGCCCGAGCCGACGAAGTCTTCCGGGAGCGGCAGGACCTCTTCCACGTTCTCCTGAGCGAGGACGTTGGAGCCGGCGGCCACATCGCCCACCAGTGGCACATGGCGCACCGGGCGGCGTTCGATCGCCACACCCGAGCTGGGGTCGAACCTGACCTCGATGGCTCGCGGCTTGGTGGGATCGCGCCGCAGGTATCCCATCCGCTCGAGCGAGGCGAGGTGCGTGTGCACCGTGGACGGTGAGGTGAGCCCCACCGCCTCGCCGATCTCGCGCACGCTGGGCGGGTAGCCCCGGGTGCGCATGCTGGTTTCGATCACGTCGAGGATGCCGCGCTGGCGGGCGGTGAGCTGTTCGGACATGGCCGGCAGCGTACATGCGTTCGCCGTTCGGGTCAAACACCCGTTCGGGGACACCTGTTCGATCGACGGGTTGACAGACGAACGACTGTTCGACCATACTGCGAACACCCGTTCGTCCCACTCGTCACCCGAGGTGCTCGATGTCCGCAGCAGTCGTCTCCACTCACCGGTCGCAGCCGCTCTCCCGTACCGGGCGTCAGCCCTACGTGGTGCGCGTGCCGGTCCGGTATGCGGCTCCGGCACCCACCCGCTCGACGTATCGGCGACGTCGACTGGTGGTCGGGGCGTTCGTGCTGTCGTTGGTCGGTGTGATCGGTCTGGCCGCCACCGCCGGTCGCGCCGACCACGGCAGTACCAGTGGTGGCATGCGCAGTCACCTCGTCCAGCCGGGCGACACCCTGTGGGCGCTCGCCGCCGAACACCGCGGCGCACTCGGTCAGGCCGAGTACGTCGATCTGTTGGTGCAGGTCAACGGTGGTGCCGACATCCAGGCGGGTGAGCTGATCGTCCTGCCGTGAACCCGGCGGGTAGCGTGGGCGGCGTATGCGCTGTCCGTCCTGTCAGGCCAACGACTCCAAGGTCGTCGATTCGCGTGAGGCCGACGAAGGCGCGTCCATTCGTCGTCGGCGGTCGTGCTTGCAGTGCAGCCACCGGTTCACCACCTACGAACGCCTCGAAGAGGTGCCGTTGGTGGTGGTGAAGTCGAACGGCCAGCGCCAGCCCTTCGATCGGGCCAAGATCGTGGCGGGCGTCACGGCCTCGGCCAAGGGTCGGCCCGTGTCGGCCGATGTCATCGAACACCTTGCCGAGGAGGTGGAAGACGAGGTGCGCCTCACGGGCAACGAGATCTCCACCCAACTGGTGGGCCGAGCCGTGCTCGAACGGCTGCGCAACCTCGACGAGGTGGTCTACCTCCGCTTCGCCAGCGTCTACAAGGGGTTCGACGCCGCCGCCGACTTCCAGCGCGAACTCGTGCTGTTGAAGAAGATGCAGTCGAGCCCGGCCTGAGGCCCGGCGGGCGTCAACCGGCTGGTCGGGCCCGCACATAGCGGGTGAACAAGAACCCGTTGTCCTCGAGTACATGGGCCAGGTCCATGCGGTTCAGCAGGGGGAGCGCACCGGCGGTGATGCGCGGTCCGTTGCCTCCGCACATGAGGGGCGACACCGTCAGGTTCAGTTCGTCGATCAGATCGGCTTCGGCCAACGAGGCGTTGAGCACTGCGCCGCCCTCGACCTGGATGAACCCGGCGTCGAGTTGGGCGATGGCGGCGGCCAGGTCGACCGACCCGTGGCCGGCGCGGACGCTGTCGACCGGTACCTCGGGGGCGTCCTCGGGCAGGATCATGAACCCGGCCCCGCTGGTGAACAGGTCGCTGGCATAGTCGAGATCGCCGGTGCGCGACACGACGCCCACGCGCTGGCCCGGCTTGCTCGGCGCGCCGTAGCCCTCGATCCGCACGGTGGCGGCACCGACCAGCATCATGTCGGCGAGGCGGCGCAGGCCGAGCAGTACGGCGAGGTCGGCCTCGCTCGACAGTGCCCGCGAGTTGCCCTCCACCACGGTGGTGCCGTCGAGGCTCGACACCATGCACAGACCGAGCCAGGGCCGGCCGGCGGGGCGGGGACGGTCGACCCCGTACGCGTCGGCCACGGTGACATGATCGGCCGGGTACGGATGGAGACGACGCATGAGTGCGATGATGCCAGGCATGTCCACCGACCACGACATCGCAGCCGGCGACACCCGCGTCGCGTACCGCACCTGTCCGCTCTGCGAAGCCGGGTGCGGCCTCGAGGTGGCCGTACGCGGGCCACAGGTGGTGCGCATCCGCGGCGACCGCGACGATGTGTTCAGCCACGGCTACCTGTGCCCCAAGGGCTCGACGTTGAAGCAACTGCACGACGACCCCGATCGGGTGCGTCGGCCACTGGTCAAGCGCGGTGGGGTGCACGTCGAGGTCGACTGGCCCGAAGCGTGGGCCGAGGTCGAACGCGGCCTGCGCGGTGTCATCGAGCGGCACGGTCGCGAGGCGGTGGCCGTGTACCTCGGCAACCCGAGTGCGCACAGCCTGTCGGCGATGACGTTCAACCGTTCCCTGCTGCAGGGCATCGGCACCCGCCAGCGCTACAGCGCATCGACGGTCGACCAGATGCCCCGTCAGGTGGCGGCCGGCTATGTGTTCGGCACGCCGGTGACGGTTCCCGTGCCCGATCTCGATCGCACCGACTACCTCGTGGTCATCGGCGCGAACCCCTATGCGTCGAACGGAAGCCTCTGCACAGCGCCCGACTTCCCGGGCCGGATCGAAGCCATCCGAGCCCGCGGTGGTCGCCTGGTGGTGGTCGATCCGCGCCGCAGTCGCACCGCCGTCGAGGCCGACCGCTGGCTGCCCATCCGACCCGGTACCGACGCGCTGTTCCTCGCGTCGATCGTCTCGGTGCTGGCCGAGGAGGGCCTCGTCGACGTGGGCGATCATGTGGCGGCCCATCTGCGTGGTCTCGACACGGTCGTGGCCGCATGCGCCCCGTTCACACCCGAGTCGGTCGCAGCGGCGACCGGCCTCGATGCCGAGGAGATCCGGACGGTGGCGCGTGAGTTGGCCGCGGCACCGTCGGCAGCGGTGTACGGCCGGATCGGTACCACCACCACCGAATTCGGCACCACCACCTCGTGGCTGATCGACGTCGTCAACATCGCCACCGGCAACCTCGACCGCCCCGGTGGTTCGATGTTCGCGATGCCGGTCGCCGGGGGAGCGAGCACGCGTGGTCGGTCGGGCAGTGGGCAGGGGTTCAGCACCGGGCGCGGCCACACCCGCGTGAAGGGCCTGCCCGAGGTGATGGGCGAGTACCCGGTGGGCACGCTCGCCGACGAGATCACCACGCCCGGCGAGGGCCGGTTGCGTGCCCTGGTCACCGTGGCCGGCAACCCGGTGCTGTCGACGCCGCACTCGGTGCAGCTCGACGCAGCCCTCGACGACCTCGAGTTCATGGTGAGCGTCGACATCTACCTGAACGAGACCACTCGCCACGCCGACGTGGTGCTGCCCAGTCCGTCGCAGTTGCAGCGCGGCCACTACGACCTGCTGTTGCTGCAGTTCGGCATCCGCAACGTCGCCAACTACAGCGAACCGGTGCTGCCGCTCGACGACGGGCAGCCCGACGAGTGGGAGATCCTCGCCAAGGTCGCCCTGTTGGCCCAGGGCATGGGCGTCGATGCCGACGTGTCGGCCGTCGACGATCTGGCCCTTGCGGCGATGGTCCGCTCGTCGGTCGCCGACCCGTCGTCGTCGATCCACGGTCGCGATCCCGACGAGATCGTCGAAGCGCTGACGCTGAGCGGTCGCCGGGGTCCGGAGCGTCTGCTCGACCTGATGCTGCAGACGGGTCCGTTCGGTGCCGCCTTCGGTGCGCGCGACACGGTGGCGACGCCCGATGGCGAGCGCCCGGCCGCGAGCCTCGACGTGCTGCTGGCGAACCCTCACGGTGTCGACTACGGCCCGCTCCAGCCCCGTCTGCCCGAGGTGCTGCGCACGCCGTCGGGGATGATCGAACTCGACTATCCCGTGCTACTGGCCGACCTCGGTCGCTTGGCCGACACGGTCGACTCCCTCGCCGCACGGGGCATGGTGTTGGTGGGGCGACGCGACCTGCGCAGCAACAACTCGTGGATGCACAACATCGAGGTGCTCGTGAAGGGCAAGCCGCGCTGCACGCTGCACGTGCACCCCGACGATGCGGCACGGCTCGGTCTCACCGACGGCGGCCACGCCCGCGTGACGAGCCGGGTCGGCACCGTCGACGCGCCGGTCGTGGTCACCGACGAGGTGCGACCGGGCGTGGTGAGCCTGCCGCACGGATGGGGTCACGACCGTCCCGACACCAGGCTCCGGGTGGCAGCCGAACGCGCCGGGGTGAACAGCAACGTGCTCGCCGACCACGAGGCGATGGACCCCCTCTCGGGTACCTCGGTGCTGAACGGTATCCCGGTCACCGTCGCCGCGATCTGAACGCAGAGGCATCCGGCCCGGTCAGCAGCCGATTCCCACAGGTCGGGCACCGTTGTCCACCGTTGTCCACCGGGAAATTCACAGGGTTCTCCCTCTTCCTACCCACAGGGAATGGCTCCTAGGGTTGCGCCCGTAGCTGGCGACGGTGCGCGGCACGGATGGACAGAGCCTGGGGGAGGTACCGACCTTGGGACCTGGAGGGACTCGCTCTCGAACCTGTGACCTCGCACCGTCCGCCACGCTGCGTGACCCGCCGAACAGGCCTGTCACAGTGCGTGACACTCCGTGAACGATCGGTGACGAATCGTGACATTCGTCCACCGAAAACCCCTCGGCAATGTTTGACAGCCCTGTAACTACAATGCTGTAATCCTCCAACCTCTTGTGGTGGCTGCCGTCAAGGGGGCCGGCCAGCCACCACATCTTGTGGTGCGTCTCGCGTGTGTGTCGTCATCGTCTCTGTTTCAACCTCTGGGAGTTCTCATGTCTCTGGCGCCTGAGCGTCTTGCGATCGGTATCAAGCGGCACTTCACGTCGCCGGGCGTCCACCCCTACGACCAGGTGGTGTGGGAACACCGCGATGCACGCATCAGCAACTGGAAAGACGGCTCGGTCGCCTTCGAACAGCTCGGCGTCGAGTTCCCGGCCTCATGGTCGCTCAACGCCACCAACATCGTCGCCCAGAAGTACTTCCGCGGCACCCTGGGTACCCCCGAGCGCGAGACGTCGCTGCGCGAGGTCATCGACCGCGTGGCCGACACCATCACCACGTGGGGCATCGAAGGCGGCTACTTCGCCGACGACGCCGAGGCCGAGGCGTTCCGCGACGAACTGAAGTTCATCCTCGTCACCCAGCGTGCTGCGTTCAACAGCCCGGTGTGGTTCAACATCGGCGTGAAGGGTGTGCCGCAGCAGGCCAGCGCCTGTTTCATCCTCTCCGTCGACGACAAGATGGACTCGATCCTCAACTGGTACCGCGAAGAGGGTGTCATCTTCAAGGGTGGCTCGGGTGCAGGTGTGAACCTGTCGAAGATCCGTTCCAGCTACGAAATGCTCAACGGTGGGGGCACCGCCAGCGGCCCGGTCAGCTTCATGCGTGGCGCCGATGCCTCGGCCGGCACCATCAAGAGCGGCGGCAAGACCCGCCGTGCAGCCAAGATGGTCATCCTCAACGTCGACCACCCCGACGTCGAGGAGTTCGTGTGGTGCAAGGCCAAAGAAGAGCGCAAGGCCCGCGTGCTGCGCGACGCCGGCTTCGACATGGACCTCGACGGTGCCGACTCGTTCAGCATCCAGTACCAGAACGCCAACAACTCGGCGCGCATCACCGACGATTTCATGCAGGCCGTCGTCGACGACACCGACTGGGACCTGAAGGCCGTCACCGACGGCAGCCCGGTGCGCACGGTTCGTGCTCGCGACCTGTGGCGCCAGATCGCCACGGCCTCGTGGGAGTGCGCCGACCCGGGCCTGCAGTTCGACACCACGATCAACAAGTGGCACACCGCCCACGCCACGGGCCGCATCAACGGCTCGAACCCGTGCAGCGAGTACATGCACCTCGACAACTCGGCCTGCAACCTGGCCTCGATCAACCTGCTGAAGTACCTCGACCTCGACTCGGTGGGCGACGACGCGTTCGACATCGAGGCCTACATGCACACCATCGAAGTGGTGTTCACGGCGCAGGAGATCCTCGTCGGGCGCGCCGATTACCCCACCGAGCCCATCGGCGACACCAGCCGCAAGTTCCGCCAGCTCGGTATCGGCTACGCCAACCTCGGCGCCCTGCTGATGGCCCTCGGCCTGCCCTACGACTCGGCCGACGGTCGCGCCTGGGCCGGTGCCCTCACCTCGCTGCTCACCGGGCACAGCTATGCCACCAGCGCCCGTACCGCCAGCCGGATGGGGCCCTTCGCCGGCTTCGCCGAGAACGAGTCGTACATGCTGAACGTGCTGCGCATGCACCGCGACGCCTCGTACCAGATCGAGGGCACCGACCGTGTGCCCGCCGAGCTCGTCGCCGCCGGTCAGGCCGCCTGGGAGGCTGCTGTGCGCGACGGTGAGGAATACGGCGTGCGCAACAGCCAGGCCAGCGTGCTGGCCCCCACGGGCACCATCGGTCTGATGATGGACTGCGACACCACCGGCATCGAGCCCGACCTCGGCCTGTGCAAGATGAAGAAGCTCGTCGGCGGCGGCACGATGGTGATCGTCAACCAGACCATCCCGCGGGCCCTGCGCCGCCTCGGCTACAACGCCCAGCAGGTCGACGAGATCATCGCCTACATCGACCGCGAAAAGAGCATCCTCGGTGCACCGCACCTGGCTGCCGACCACGTGCCGGTGTTCGCTTGCTCGATGGGCGACAACGTCATCCACTACGAGGGCCACGTGCGGATGATGGGTGCCACCCAGCCGTTCCTGTCGGGCGCCATCTCCAAGACGGTGAACATGCCCGAAGAGGCCACCATCGAAGACATCGAGGGCCTCCACCTGCTCAGCTGGCAGCTCGGCTTGAAGGCCGTCGCCATCTACCGCGACAACTGCAAGGTGGCCCAGCCGCTCAGCACCGCCAAGAAGGACGGCGCCGAGGAGAGCACCCCGGCCGTGGCCAGCGCCACCCAGGTGATCGAGAAGATCGTCGAGAAGGTGGTGCACCAGCCGGTGCGCCAGAAACTGCCCCGCACCCGCACGTCGCGCACGTTCGAGTTCCGGGTGGCCGACTGCAAGGGCTTCGCCACCATCGGCGAGTACGCCGACGGCCGTCCCGGCGAGATCTTCCTCACCGTGTCGAAGCAGGGCAGCACCCTGAGCGGCATCATGGACGCCTTCGCCAAGTCGATCTCCTACGGCCTGCAGTACGGCGTGCCGATGCGAGCCTTCGTCGAGGCCTTCGTCAACAGCCGCTTCGAGCCCGCCGGCATGACCGACGATCCCGACATCCGCTTCGCCTCGTCGATCATGGACTACCTGTTCCGCCGCCTGGCGCTCGAGTACATGACCTACGACGAGCGCAGCGAGCTCGGCATCTTCTCGGTCGACGAGCGCCTGCAGCCCACGCTGCCCGGTGTCGACGAGTCGACGATGGAGACCCGTACCGGCAGCGAGATGGCTCCCGATCCGAAGACCATCCCGTCGGCATCTGACCTGATCGCCCAGCTCGACACGGGGCTGGCACCCGAGGCGCCCATCAACGACGTCACCAATCCGGCGGGCATCATCCGTCCGGCGGTACGCCACAGCGATGCGCCGATGTGCATGCAGTGCGGTGTGCAGATGAACCGGGCCGGCTCGTGCCACGCCTGCCCCAGCTGCGGCAGCACCAGCGGTTGCAGCTGAGC
>JBEIIG010000013.1:0-67566 GCA_040380855.1 Acidimicrobiaceae bacterium
ATCACTCACACGACCCGTCACACTCGATCACCACCGCAGCCGACGACACGCCAGCACCCGACAACGACGCGCACTACGCGCCATGTACCGCACCTGCGCAATCCCCGGCTGCACACGACACATGTCGATCACCGAAGCACACCACATCCACCACTGGGAACACGGCGGCAACACCAACCTGGGCAACCTGCTCCCACTCTGCCGACACCACCACGACCGACTCCACCAAGAGGGCTGGCACCTCACCATGGGCGCCGACCGATCCATCACCGTGCACGCACGCGACGGAACCCTCCTCATGAGCACGGGGCCGCCCGCGCAGCAGTGGGCGTGAGTCTGGCATCGACGGGGCGCTGCGCCGGGGCGCTGCGATGGGTGCTGCGATGGCCCGTTGCGATGGTCCGCTCGGGGTCAGTTACGTGGCACCTTGATCCAGGGCAGGTCCTTGTCGACGCGGGGCTCGCCGGGCAGGCCGAGCACCTGCTCGCCCAGGATGTTGCGCATGATCTCGCTGGTGCCGCCTTCGATCGAGTTGGCGCGGGCGCGCAGGAAGGCGTGACGGATCCCGTGCTCGAGGCCGTCGACCGAGAGGTTCTCGGGGCGACGGAACGTGTAGTCGTAGCCCACCATCCCTTCGGCACCCAGCAGGTCGATGCCGAATTCGCTCACCTTCTTGTTGAAATCGGCAAGCGCCAGTTTGGCGATCGAACCCTCGGGCCCAGGGTTGCCCGCCTTGGCGGCTGCGCTGGCCCGGGCGTTGGTGAGCCGCAGCGTCTCCGAGACGCAGTAGAGGCGCATCAACTGATCGCGTCGGGCAGCGTCGCGTTCGTCACCCGGCAGTTCACGCCAGAGGTCGATCACCACGTCCATCGGGCCGCGACGACGCGAACCGCTGCCCGAGCCGATCGACACCCGCTCGTTCATCAGCGTCGTGAGCGCCACGCGCCACCCTTCGCCCTCGGCGCCGATGCGCATCGTGTCGGGCACCCGAGCATCGGTCATGTAGACCTCGTTGAACTCGGCCTCGCCGGTGATCTGGCGAAGCGGGCGCACCTCGACACCGGGCGAGCGCATGTCGAGGGCGAAGTACGTGAGCCCCTTGTGCTTGGGCTGGTCGGGGTCGGTGCGGGTCACCAACATGCCCCAGTCGCCGAGATGGGCGAGGGTGTTCCACACCTTCTGGCCGTTCACCACCCATTCGTCGCCGTCGCGCACCGCACGCGTGCCGAGCCCGGCGAAGTCGGACCCTGCACCGGGCTCACTGAACAACTGGCACCACCGCTCCTCGCCGGTGAACATCGGGCGGAGGAAGCGGTGTTTCTGCTCGTCGGTGCCGTGGGTGACGATGGTGGGGCCCGCGAGGGCGATGAAGAAGGTCGACGGGTCCTGGGCCTTTGCGCCGGCGGCCCGCACCCGTTCCTCCACCAGGCGGTTCAGATCGGGTCGTACGCCGAGGCCGCCGAACCCGGACGGGAAGTGCACCCAGGCCAGGCCGTGGTCGTAGCGGGCGCCGCGGAACGTCCGGTCGTCGACCGATCGCGGGTCGCAACTCGCGAGCAGTCGCTCGAGGGCTTCGTCCACCCTGGCCCGATCGGGATCGTGGGAGGTGTCGATGTGCGGGGAGGACAGAGCGGTATCGGCCATACCGCAGTCTCGCGAGCCGCTGCCGAGGCGATCAACATGTGTATCGCCTGGCGGAGTCGACCAACAGTTCGGTACGAATTCCTTCGTGCGCATCGACGCTGTTTCCGGACGGTCACGGAACGTGGCGCGCACCCGCACTACATAGGCGTCCGCTCCGAATCCGGTCGGAGTGGCGACGGCACCGAGGATGAGGTAGCCCGTATGGACCGACGTGAGTTCTTGAAGACGAGCGCAGCAGCAGTTGCGGGCTCGTCGCTGTTCGCACTGATCCAGTCGGGTCGCCTGGTGCACGCAGGTGCGGTACCGCCGTCGACTGCTGGCACAGGCCCCTATGGGCCGCTGGCGGCCACCGCCGACCCGAACGGGTTGCTGCTCCCTGCAGGGTTCACCTCGCGGGTGGTGGCGGTCGGCGGTGAACTGGTGGGCGGCACCGAGTTCCTCTGGCCGCCCCGCTCCGACGGCGCCGGTACCGTCGCCACCGACGACGGTGGTTGGATCGTGATCAGCAACAGCAACCTGGTGTCGCTCGTCCCGCCCGGCGTGGGGTCGGTTTCGGCCATCGAGTTCGCGCCCGATGGCGCGGTGCGCGGGGCCTACTCGATCCTCACCGGCTCGCAGGGCAACAGCGGCGGCTGCGTGACGCCCTGGGGAACCTGGCTCAGCTGTGAAGAAGACGGATTCACCGATCGCGGCGCTGTCTGGGAGTGCGACATCCGCGGCGGTGGTGCTGCTCTCCGCCCGAAACTCGGGCTGTTCAGCCACGAGGCGGTGACGGTCGACCCCGACGACGGTCGGCTCTATCTCACCCAGCCGCATCCCGCAGGTCTGCTCTACCGGTTCACGCCGGTGGCCGAGGGGGATCTGTCGGACGGGACGCTCGAGGCGTGCATCGTTGCCGACGACGGCTCGGTGACGTGGGGGCTGGTCGCCGACCCCACCGCGCAGACCGCCAAGACACGCGACCAGGTGCCGGGGGCGCGGGTGTTCCCCGGTGGCGGTGGCGCCGTGGTGCACGGCGGATGGCTGTACTTCACGAGCAAGACCGATCACTCCGTCCACGGAATCGACCTCGCCGCGCAGCGGTACCGACTCATCTGGAAGGGAAACCCCGAGGCGTCGGGGGTCGGTGCAGCGGTGCTGTCCGGCTGCGACACCTTGGCGGTGCACACCCGTTCGGGCGACCTGCTCATCGCCGAGGACGGCGCCGACATGGACATCGCCGTCATGACCAATCAAGGCGAGGTGGCGCCGCTCGTGCGAGTGCTGGGCGCCGGCGCCGGGGCGACGCGGGTGAGCGGTGTCGCGTTCGACCCGACCGGAACCCGCCTCTACCTGTCGGCCCCGAGGGCTGTCACGCCGCGCTCGGTCGGCGAGGTCGTGTCGGGCCAGGATCCGGCCGACTTCGGTGGCGGCATCGTGTACGAGGTGAGCGGACCGTTCCGTGGTGACCCGGTGCCGCAGCCCACCACCACGGTGCCCGTCACCGCTGCGCCGACCACGGTGCCGGTGACCGCTGCACCGTCGACCGTGCCCGTCACTGTTCCGCCCACGACGCTCGCTGCACCACCCACGAGCCTCGCGCCTGCCTCGTCGGACTCGGGTGGGAGCGTTGCCGGGTTCGTCGGCGGCGGACTGCTCGCCGTCGCACTCGCCGGTGGATACACCCTGTTCCGCACGATGCGCAATCGCCCGGAGCCGCCGATGGAGGAGGAGATCGAGGTCGTCGACGACACGCCGCCGCCCGCCCCGGAGCCGGTGCAGGCGACTCCCGCTGTCGTGCCCGAGGCCGTGCCCGGCGACGACCCTGCACCCACCTTCGCTGATGCAGACGACGACGAATCGTCATTCCGGTCTCTGCTCGATCCGGCCGATCAAGGCCGACCCGAGGCGGTGGTGCTCTACCAGCGCCAAGGGGGCGGCGTCGGCGACTCGAGCAACACCCGGTCGCTGCTCGAGGAAGAAGCCGAGCGCCTGGCGACACCGATCCAGTGGACGGCCGACAGCGACGATCAACGACCGGGGAGCGACACCGCGACGAAGTGATCGACGGGCACACCGGCGTTGCCGCCTACGCTCGCCTCGATGGGTTCGCACGATGACCTGCTCGCACGGTTCGATGTCGCCGATCCTGCGTTCATCGCCGACCCCTACCCGTTCCTGAACGAGTTGCGCGAGGCCACGCCCATCGTGTGGAACGAGGGCACTCAGCAGTGGATGCTCACCCGGTTCGCCGATGCGCACGAGACCCTGCGCGATCGCCGACTCGGACGTGCCTACAACCATCGCTATACCCATGCCGAGTTCGGTCGCGCCGAACCCGATCCGCGCTGGAGCCGATTCCACGAGCACGAACGATGGTCGCTGCTGTGCCTCGAACCTCCCGACCACACGCGGCTCCGACGACTGATCGCGAAGGTGTTCACGCCGTCGGCCGTGGCCGCGCTCCGACCCACCATCGAGGGCTTCGCAGCGGAACTGGTCGAGCACTGCGCTGCCGCCGATTCGTTCGATCTCATCAGCCAGTACGCGCAGCCCTACTCGGTGGCGGTCATCTGCTCGATGCTCGGCGTGCCTCGCACCGACACGCAACTGCTGCTCGACTGGTCGCATGCGATCGTGAAGATGTACGAGCTGTCGACCACCGACGATGTGAGGGCTGCCGCCGATCGCGCTGCGGGCGAATACATCGACTACACCCGGGCGCTCATCGCCGACAAGCGCAGGTCGCCCGACGGTCTGCTCGTCTCGGCACTCGCCGGGGTGGTCGACGACGGCGAGCGGCTGAGCGACGACGAGATCGTGTCGACCACGATGGTGCTGCTCGAAGCCGGTCACGAAGCGACGGTCAACACCCTGGGCAACGGGGTGCGGGCGCTGATGCACCACCGCGACCAGTGGGAGCGGCTCGTCCGTGGTGAGGTGGATGCCCGTACCGCCGTGGAGGAGATGCTGCGCTGGGACTCGCCGCTGCAGTTGTTCGAACGCTGGGTGCTCGAACCAGGGGTGGAGATCGCCGGGCAGCAACTCGCCGTCGGCGACGAGGTGGCCATGCTGTTCGGAGCAGCCGAGCGCGATCCACGTCGCTTCGCCGAGGCCGACCGATTCGACATCGGGCGGGGCGACACGGCACACATCGGCTTCGGCGGCGGCATCCACTTCTGCGTCGGAGCCCCACTGGCGCGCCAGGAGATCGAGGTGTCGTTGCGCACGCTCGTCAGCCGCCTGCCCGACCTGCACCTGGTGGCCGAACCCACCTACCACCCCACGTTCGTCATTCGTGGTCTCACGGCGCTGCAGGTCGCCTGAGCGATGGAGGTGCGAGCCGACCTGCTGACAGCGCAGCGCGACGCGTGGGACGACCTCGTGCGGCCCGGGCCGTGCCTCAGCGGTGAGGCGCGGCGCGAACTCGCGCTGACCGCGCTCGCCGCGCTGACCTCGGCTGAACCGTTACCGCCGTGGGTGGCGCCGTCGACGCTCGCCGACGTGCTGCCGCACCGCAGCGCTGCCCCGACGCGAGCACACGATGCGGTGTACCGCATCGCCGCCCACGCCGGCACGTTGACGATCGACTGGTACAACGCGATCACCACCGAGGTGGGCGAACTGGCCTATGTCGAACTGGTGGCCCTCACCTGCACCGTGGCGGCCGTCTGGTCGTTCCGGCGTAGTGCAGGCCTCGATCCGTGGCCGCTCGGCGATCCCGTCGTCGGTGCGCCGACGGGCCGTGTGGCCGATCAGGTGGTGCACCCGGCGTTGAACTGGGTGCCGGTTGCGGCGCCCGCCGATCAACGCGCCGCGGTGGTGCAGGCATTCACCGCCCTGCCCAGCGAGCACACCCGCACGTGGCGGCTCGCCGACGCCCAGTACATCCCCGATCTCGAGATGGTCGACCCGCGCTGGACGCGTGGGCCGCTGAGCCGCCCCCAGATGGAACTCGTGGCCACTCGCGTGGCGCAGTTGCGGCAGTGCTTCTTTTGAACGGTGTCGCACGCAGGCATGCTCAGTTGGAGCGGCCAGGTCGAGGGCGACGAGGTCGACCTCGTCGCCCTCGGGCGCGGCGAGGCAGGCACGTCGGTACCGCTGGCCGCCGAGTTGCACGCGTTCGCTGCGGCCGCGGTCGGTCATGACGAGGCCGAGTTGGTGCAGCGTCGGGCCGCCCTGATCGCAGCGGCCGGAGGTGGCCGAACGGGTGCCGATGCGATGGTCGACGCAGCAGCAGTGGTGGCGAACTTCGAGATGATGACCCGGCTCGCCGACGGGACGGGGGCACGCTTCGCCGACGAGGTGACGGCCGAACGGGCAGCGCTCGCCAGCGCGCTCGGCGCGTCGGACCTCACCTCGAAGCGCTGACCTCGGCCGGCGTGTCGCAGGGGATGATCACGAGCGGGCAGTCGACCTGCTGCACCGCGTTCTCGCTCACCGACCCGAGCAGGAGCGATGCGATACGGCCGTGGTGATGGCGGCCGATCACCACCATCGATGCGCCCTGGCTCTGCTTGCCGATGGCGGTCACCGTGCCGCCCTCGGCGACGATCGTCTCGACGATCAACGTCGGATGTGCGGCCGCGATCGCAGCGACCACGGTGGCGGCTTCGTCGAGCGCGGCCTGGCGGCACGCTTCGATGTCGGGCCAGATGGGGTAGCCGTACATCGAGGCCGGCCCGACGGGGATCTGCCAGGTGTGCAGCACCTGCAGGATGGCTCCCACGCGGTCGGCTTCGGCAGCAGCCCATTCGACGGCCGGACGCGAGGCAGCGAAGGTGTCGATCGCCACCACGACGCGCTTGCGCATGTCGGCGAGCGGAGCCTCGTCGGCGACGGGCGCTCCACTCGGTGCGGGGGCCTCGGGTTCGGCCGGATGGAGCATCAGGATCGGCACCGGGCTGTGACGCAGCACGCGCATCGCCGTGCTGGGCACCGACAGTCGCGCACCGCTCGGGATGCCGCGTGTGGCGAGGGCCAGCATCGCCACGTCGCCCGACCGGCCGAGGTAGTCCACCAGTGCATCGTCGGCGTTGCCGTACAGCGTGTCGAAGTCGATGCGGTCCGAGTGGGGGAGCGTCGACGCGACACGCGACAGGTACGCGGTGTCGGCGGCGTCGCTCGCTGCGTGTTCGAGGCCCACCTGGAGCAGGCGCACCGACAGCCCGAGTGTGGCAGCCACCTGGAGGGCGGCCGGCAGGATCGTCTCGCTCAGGTCGCTGCCGTCGAGGGCGACGGCGAGGACACCGGCTGTGGCGCGCGGTTCGCTGCGGGGCCCGATGACGACGATCGGCACCTGGGCGTCGCGCACCAGATCGGCGCTGATGCTGCCGAACAGCAACTCGCCCACCGCAGTGCGGCCGTGGCTCCCGACACACCAGAGGCTGTTGCGCCGGGCGAGAACTTCGTCGACGAGGCGACCTTCGATGTCGTCGCTCTCGGTCGTGATCACCCGCATCGCCGTTCCGTCGCTGTCGCCAGCGAGCGACCGCAGTGCCGCGGCCGTCGTGTTCGCGTAGCGGGGCGACGTGACCGACAGCAGCTCGGTGTCGGCACCGGCTCGCCGGGCGAGGGCTCGGCCCTGCTCGACCGCGACGAGCGACGCCTCGGAGAAGTCGACCGGGATGATGACGTGTTCGATGGTCATGCGGGCACTCTGGCCGACGAAGGACCGCCTCACAAGGGACCAACGGTCCGTCGTGGGTTGCGTCGTGGGTTGCGTCGTGGATCGCGTCGCGGATCGCGTCGCGGATCGCGTCGTGGATCGCGTCGTGGATCGCGTCGTGGATCGCGTCGTGGAACTCAGTCGACCAGTGCCTGATGCACCATCTGCTTCAGTTGGCTGCGCAGCGGGAGCGAACCCGACGGCAGCAGTTGCGTCATGAAGACACAGACGAGGTCTTCGACCGGATCGACCCAGAAGAACGTGCTGGCGGCGCCACCCCATCCGAAGTCGCCCACCGAGGCTGGCACCTTTGCCTTCACCGGGTCGATGGTGACCGAGCCGAGCAGGCCGAAGCCCACGCCGTCGTATGTGGTCTCGCTGAACAGCGGCCGGCCGAACTCGGACAGGTCGGCGCCGCCGGGCAGGTGGTTGCGGGTCGCGTAGGCGATCGTGCGCGGCGAGAGCAGGCGAACGCCGTCGAGGCCTCCTCGTCCGCGGAGCATCTCGGCGAAGCGCAGGTAGTCGGCGGTGGTCGAGACGAGACCGCCGCCGCCCGACAGCATCGTCGGCGGGCGCAGCACCGTGACGGTCAGCTCGTCGAGCGCCCGCAATGTCCCGCTCGGATTCGCGTAGAGGGTGGCGAGTCGCTCGGCATCGTCGGCCGACACCTGGAAGCCGGTGTCGTGCATACCGAGCGGTTCGAAGATGCGGTTGCGCATCACCGTGTCGAGCGACTGCCCGGTGACCACTTCGATCACCCGTCCGAGCACGTCGGTCGACATCGAGTAGTTCCACTCGCGTCCGGGCTGGAACACCAGTGGCAGCCGTGCGAGCGCTGCGCACTGCTCGGCCAGACCGTCGGTCCGGGGTGTCGCCGAGTCGAATCCTGCGGCTCGGTACATGGCGTCGACCGGATGCGCCTGCATGAACCCGTAGGTGAGCCCCGAGGTGTGGGTGAGCAGATGCCAGATCAGCATCGGTTCGGTGACGGGCTCGAGGCTCGGTGCGGTGGAGCTGCCCGACCGCCACACGCGTTGCTCGGCGAACTCGGGCAGGAACCGCGCCACCGGATCCTTCAGTTCGAACAGCCCCTCCTCCCACAGCATCAGTGCCAGCACCGAGGTGATCGGCTTGGTCATCGAGTAGATCCGCCACACCGTCTCGCCGGTACCTGGGTCGCCGGTGACCGGCGCTCCCTGTTCGCGATCGCGGTGCCCGGCGCTGGCCACGTGGGCGAGGTGGCCACCACGTGCCAGGGCCACCTGCCAACCGGCCAGTTGCCCGCGGTCGACGTAGCCGGTGAACAACCGGTCGAGCCGGCCGAGCCGGGCTGCGTCGAGGCCGACGTCACCCGGGTCGACGGTGGGTTCGAGTGTTGCTGCCATGGCTCGCGTCCTTTCTGTCCGTTGGCGGGACTGTAGGCCCTGGCCGATGCGGTCGGGTCCTTCGTCCCGGTGTGGCGGCGAGGCCCACCGCGTACGATCGGAGCCATGCGATTCAGTTGGCGCGCCATCTCTGGAGTCGTCGTGGGCGGAGTTCTAGCGGCCGGTGTACTGCTCGGACTGGCCGCCTGCGGTGGCGACGATGCCGCGCGCGAGTACGTCGGTTACCGGCAATCACCCGGCCAGCAGGTGGGCGCCGCGTCGCTTCCCGACGCCAGCGCAGAGGGCGCCGACTTCGCGTTCGCTGCCGAACCCGGACACCTGCTCATCGCCTACTTCGGCTACACCTCGTGCCCCGACGTGTGCCCCACCACCCTGTCTGGGCTGCGCCAGGCGTTGCGCGACCTCGGCGACGATGCGGCCCGGGTCGACCTGGCGATGGTCACCATCGACCCGGCCCGCGACACCGACGAGATCCTGGTCGGGTACGTGCAGAGCTTCGTCGATGGCGCCCATGCGCTGCGTACCACCGACGACAGTTCGCTACGGGCCGCCGCTGACGCGTTCGGTGCCTCCTACAGCGTCACCACCGCCGCTGATGGCGCGGTGGAGGTGGCCCACTCCGGCGCGATGTACGTGGTCGATCCCTCCGGTGCCGTCACCCTCACGTGGCCGTTCGGGGTCACCTCCGACGACATTCGCGGCGACCTGGCCCAACTGCTCGAGGAGTACCCCTCGTGAACCTGCATCGCACACGTCTCGATCGGTGGTCGGCCCTCGTCGTGCTGCCGTTGCTGGCGTTCGTGCCACTGGCGTGCAGCAGCGACGTGGCGCAGCCAGGTCTCAGTGCCGTGCCGGTCACCACCATCGCCGGTCCGTACGACTACGACTTCACGATTCCCGCTGGCACCGGCGTGCTGCTCGACGCCGGGGCCCGGCCGACCGTGTTCCCCACGTTCCTCGATGTGAAGGTGGGCGACACCATCCGGATCATCAACGACGACGACCGCGGGCACACCATGGGCACGTTCTACGTGCTGGCGAAGTCGACGCTCACCTACCGTTTCACCACGGCAGGAGTGTTCAAGGGCGAGTGCACGGTGAACCCCGGACAGGAGTTCGTCCTCACCGTCACGGAGTGATGCCGAATTGCTCGGCCACGAGGTCGAGCAGTTCCGCCTCATCGACGGCGCCTGAGTGCACCTCGACCGATCCGTCGGCCGCCACGAACAGCGTGGCCGGCAGACCGGTGATGCGCAGTTCGGCGGTGAGGTCGCCGTCGCCGTCGAGGTACTGGGGGAACGTCACCCCGATGTCGGCCAGGTAGGCGGCGGCAGGTGCGGCATCGTCGCCCTGGTTCACGCCGAGCACCGCAACCCTGCCCTGCAGTTGATCGGCGACGTCCTGGAACGCCGGCAACTCCTTTCGGCACGGACCGCACCAGGTGGCCCACAGGTTCACGACGGCCGGTCCGTCGATGTCGGCTGCCGACAAGGCCTCACCGGCGGGGTCGATCGGCGTGAGGTCGACGGCCGGGAGTGCAGACGGCTGCCCTTCGTTGCTGCAGGCAGCGAGGGGAGCAGCCACGAGTGCGGCGGCGACAACGGCGGTCGACCAGCGTTGCCCGATGCGGGTCACGGCGCAGCGTCGCCGACGGTGACGGGCACCTCCACCGAACCGGCCTGCTCGAACGTGAGCGTGATCGTGAAGGTCTGGCCCATCTCGAGCGGGGCGACGAGGTCGAGCAGCATGATGTGGTATCCACCGGGCTTCAGCTCCACGGCGGTGCCGGCGTGTAGGTCGATCCCGTCGACCGGCTGCATCATCATCGTCGGCTCGGTGCTGACCGGCATCGAGCCGGTCGTGTCGCCGGTCATGCCGCCGGTCGTGTCGCCGGCCATGGTCGTCTCGCCCATGTCGCCGGCCATCACCGTCTCGTGCAGTTCCACCGTTGCGGCGATGCCGGCGTCGACGGCCACACCGGTGAGCCGATCGTCGACGCCGCTCGTGAGGGTCATGTAGGCCGCGCCTGCACTGGCCATCATCGGGCTGGTCCGTGCCCAGGCGCCCTCGACGGTGATGCCTGGCTCAGCGGTCGTGCCGGTCGTGTCGGTCGTGTCGGAACTGTCGGAGCCGCAGGCCCCCAGCAGGAGGGCGGTGCCCAGTGCGAGCGAGATCAACGAGCGACGATTCATGTGGGGGTCCTTTCGAATGAAGTCGACTGCAGGTCGGTCGAAGGTGGCTCCGAGTTCCTGCTGGACCCCGTCAGGATGGCCAGATCGGCCCTGCCCGAAACAGGACCTTCGTCACAACTCGGAACCCGACCGCGATGGTGGACGACCTCGGGTGGTGAGTCGAACACAGCGATACCCCTGGCTGGTGGCATCGGCAGTCGTCGTCGGCGCCGGTCAGCCCTGCGCGTCGAGTCCGACGGCGAGCAGCCAGTCGACGATCTGGCCGACCTGCTCGTCCGACAGTGACACGGTGGGCATCTGGAGCGTGGCGCCCTGTACCCGCTTGGCGCCCGGCGCCACGATCGACTCGGTGAGATAGGCCCGATCGGCCACGACGGTCGAACCGTCGTGGAGCTCGACGGTCGACCCGGCGAGGCCGACGAGGGCTGGCGCCACGCCGCCGGTGAAGTCGAGCCCGTGGCAGCCCGCGCAGCCCGCGTGTTGCGCCTTCTCCAGCCCCAGTCGTGCAGCAGGGGAGAGGTCGCCCATGCTGGTCGAGGCGGAGTCGGTACCGCACGCCGCCGCGCCCAGCGCCGTCGCCAGCAGCAGGGTCAGGCAGCGAGTGACCGTGCGCGTCACCGCGCCTCGGCGGCCGACAGCGACTGCAGCAGGTCGGCCCTCGCCCTCGCGACGCGTGACCGGATGGTGCCGATCGGGCAGCCGAGCACGTCGGCAGCCTCGTCGTACGACAGGCCGACCAGTTGGGTGAGCACGAACGCCTCGCGTCGGTCGGGGTGCAGGCCATCGATCAGCTCGTGCAGGCCGCCGATGGAGTGTGAGTCGGTGCTCGTCGCGGCAGGTGCCAGTCGGGTGAGGCGCTCGGCCAGGCGGCGCTGCCGCTGGCGGCGGCGGACATGGTCGGCACAGACGTGCCGAGCGATGGCGAGCAGCCAAGCCTGCACCGGGGCCTCACCGCGGTAGCGGTCGGCCGAACGCAGCGCGCGCAGGTAGGTCTCCTGCACCAGGTCGTCCTCCTCGCCCGGCGAGCCGAGGGCACCGCACAGCCGCCACACGACGGGCTGGGTGCGCTGCACGAGTTCGCGGACGGCGTGGTCGTCGCCTTCGCGTGCAGCGAGAAGCAGAGCCGCCAGCGGATCGATCACGCCACCATCATGACAACCGTGCGTCGCTCCGACCAAGGACTAACGTCCCGCCGATGTCGGGAACTCATCGCCGCCTACCGACGACCTGTCCGTCGTGAGTTGCAGCACCTGGCGCGACGCCATCTCGGCCGAGGCCGACGGGGAGGACCCGGGGATCGAACCCCGGCTCGTCACCGCCCACCTCGACCGGTGCGCCGACTGCCGGGCCTTTGCGGCATCCATCGAGGGGAGCCGGCGCCGTCTGCTCATGGCGCCGGCTCCCTCGATGCCCGACCTCTCACGCCGTGTCTCCAAACTGAACGCCGTCGCCGACCGGGCCAGTGCCTGGGGTGTGGTGCGGGTGCTGCTGGTGGTGGTGGCGCTGGAGGTGATCGTGCTGTCGCTGCCGGCGCTGCTGCTGGGCGCGGGCGAGGCCAACGCCCACGAGGCACGGCACCTGGGCGCGTTCTCGGTGGCCTACGGCGTGGCCCTGCTGGTGGTTGCGTTCCGGCCTGCCCGCGCACGAACGATCCTCCCGGTGGCCGCAGTGTTGGCCGGCGCCCTGTTCATCACGGCGATCGTCGACCTGGTGAACGGCAACGTGCCGCTGCTCGAGGAGACCAGCCACATCCCGGAACTGATCAGCGTGGTGCTGGTGTGGCTGCTGGCTGCGGCCCCACTGAGGCGTCATGGTCGGTCGCAGCCGTCCTCCGCCTCGGCGCTCCGCCTCGTCGATCCCGACGACGCGCCCGAGCAGTCGGTGGGCTGACCGCTCGCCCCGTTGCAGAGCGCCGTCAGGCGATCTCGCGCCACGCGGCGAGCCGCTCGGCGCTGTCGTCGCCGGGCACCGGCAGTTGGCACACCACGCGCAGACTCGGCCATTCGCTGGGCGTGAGTTGCTGGTACTCGAACACCAACTCGCCGGCACGCGGGTGGTGGTACCGACGCAGCCGGGTCTGGAACTGGGCGACGTCGAGTTGCGGCCACCACTCGGCGAACTCGGGGCTCGTGGCGCGGAGGCGATCGACCAATGACACCACCTGCGGATCGTCGCGCAGGGCTGCTGTGCCGGCACGGAACTCCGCCAGGATGCGGCGGGACTGTGCAGGCCAGTCGTCGAGCAGCGGCCGCACCGACGGTTCGGCGAACATCGCCCACAGCAGGTTGCGCTCGATCTCGTCGAGGCGTTCGATCACCGGGTACAGGCGGGCCTGCGGGCGGTTCCAGGCGAGGAACTCCCACCGCGGTCCGAGCACGTACGCCGGTGCCGGTTCCATCGACGTGATGAGCCGGACGAGTGCATCGGGCACATCGGCCACATCGTCGGCGTGGGCGGCAGGAGCCCGGTCGGCGAGGGTGAGCAGATGCTGGCGCTCGGCGTCGTCGAGGCGCAGCGCACGAGCCAACGCCTCGAGCACGTCGATGGAGACGTTGATCCGCCGACCCTGTTCGAGCCACGTGTACCAGGTGACCGATACACCGGCCAGCATGGCGATCTCTTCGCGACGCAACCCGGGGGTGCGTCGCGACCGTCCAGCGGGCAGGCCCACCTCGGTGGGAGTGAGGGCGTTGCGGCGCGCCCGGAGGAAGGCCGCGAGTTCTTCGCGATGCGACGAGGTGGCCATCGGCTCAGCCGCCGTTCACCGCCGGGGCCCAGTCGCGGCAGGGCTGGGCGCGCAACGCGCCACAGGCCGGCGGCGCCGGTTGGGGCAGCGTGGCTCCGGCGACGACCGGAAGGACGAGTTGCGACGGTCGGTCGGCATCGAAGCCGACGGTCACCTGCTCGCCGGCGGAGATGGTCTCGAACACCCACACCGGGCGGTTGTTGCCCGGGGCGTCGATGGTGAGACGCAGCCTGCTGCCGGCCCGGAACGCATGGGCCACCGGGAACAGGGCGATGCGCACCGGGGTGAACTCACCCTCGGGCAGTGGGGCGGCGTCGCCCTCGAGGAACGTCTGCACCGGCTGCAGGGCGGTGCTGGCAGCGTCGTCGAGGGCCCGCTCGCTGGCGCGCAGCCAGCCGCTCTGGACGTAGATCTCCGTACCGTCGGGGCGCACCTCGGTGATGGTCACCTCGAGATCGGTGTCGGGTGTGGTGGCGCTGATCCACAGGTCGACCGAGCCGCCGCCGACCACCAGGGTGTCGTCGGCGAGCGGGGCCGAGACGAAGCCCAGGCCGGTGCCGTCGGGGAGGGCCTGCCACTCGTACGGAGCGCCTGCTTTCCAGATGTCGGAGCCGCTGCCGCTGTAGTAGGTGGCGGGCAGAGCGGTGGGGTCGGCCGTGTAGGACGCCTCACCGGGCGCGGTGGGTGCTCCGTCGCTGAGCGCGCCGTTGCCGTCGAGCGACCAGGTCGTGGCCACCGCCTCGGGGACGGGCCACTGGTCGTACTCGAGGACCGTGCGCGCCACCGGAGCGCCGGGGGAGTATCCATCGGCCGCGCCCTGCTCGAGCAGCACGCGCACCTGGGGTTCGCCCTCGAAGGCGGCGAGTGCGTCGTCGTACGTCGTCCCCGCGAAGCGGTCGGTGAAGGTGGGCGACTCGGGGCTGGCGAAGATGAGTCCGCCGAGGATGGGGGCCACCTGGTTCGCTCCGGCCATGTCGGGCACCTGCTTGGCGACGTACAACTGCAGGAACTCGACGTAACGCTGCATCACACCGGGGCTCAGCGATTCGGTGTGCCCGCCGTTGACGAGGGTGACGAAGAGGTCCTTCGCGGCGGTGAACCGGTCGAGCATGGCGGGGAAGTGGCCGCCGGTCTGCTCGTCCTGCCACGCGCCGGCCAGGAACACCGGTGCGGTGATCCGGTCGACGAACGTGATCGGAGCGAGTGAATCGCCCAACTCGGGCGGGTAGTAGGGGTTCTCGCGGATCTCGGCGACGAGGTCGGGGTTCTGCAACCGCACGCGCTGGTTGGCCTCGCACTCGGTGTCGCCGGCGTCGACGCGACCCTGTTCCCAGCCCTGCCCGTAGGGGCGGGCCTGGTCGACGCGGGCCTGGGTCCACTCGACGGCGAAGCCGGTGTTCAGCAGGCCACCGGGGTACAACGTGGCCCGGAATGAATCGTCGAGCACGCTGAGCGGGGTGATCGCAGCCAGGTTCGGCGGATTGGTGGCGGCGACGAACAACTGGCTGATGCCGGGGTACGAGATGCCCACCATGCCGACCTCGTTGTCCAGTACCCAGGGCTGGGCAGCGACGGTCTCGACGACGTCGTAGCCATCGATGCTCTGGACGGTCTCGAAGAAGCGGAACGAGCCGCCGCTGCAGCCCGTGCCGCGCATGTTCACACCGACGTAGGCGAAGCCGAGTGCGGTGTAGATCTGCGCGAAGTCGGCGCTGTCGGGGTCGCTCGGCTGGTAGCCGCTGTATTCGACGACCGTGGGGTAGGGGCCCTGGTCGGCGGGGCCGGGGAGCACGACGTTGGCGCTCAGGGTGGTGCCGTCGCGGGTGGTGATGTAGCCGAAGCCGCCCTCGGGGAGTTTGGCCTGGGCGGCGTACCAGGCAGCGTCGGGGTGGTCGGCCGGGTCGGCGACGCGGAACGGTTCGCTCTGTTCGGAGGCCGAGGTGATCACGTAGCCGTCGCCGGGGGCGAGGGTGCGGAACAGCAGCGAGCCCTGCTCGTCGACCACACCGGTGGCGATGATGCCGTCGGGGCCGGTGACGGTGAGTTCGGTGCCGGGTTCGGCGTCGAGCACGGAGACCTGCTCGGTGCCGGGTTGGACCGTGAACGACGCGGGGGAGAGGGTTCGGGGCGCCGAGGTGCTGGTGCTCGCCGCGGTGGTCGCCGCACTCGTCGATGGTGCGGGAGCTGCAGTACCGGGAGCGGTATCGGTCGCCTCGTCGCCGGCACAAGCGGCGAGCAGGGAGAGACAGCAGAGGAGGGAGAGGGAGCGACGAAACAGCACGGGCCGAGTCTGGCAGGCAGAATGTCGGAGTGATCGATCTGAACGAGATGCTCGCCGACCTCGAACTGCTGGTGACCACCGAATCGCCCTCGCACGACGTCGCTGCCCTCACCGCCTCCGCAACGGTGTTGGCGGGGGTGATCGAGCGTCGTCTCGGCACCCCACCCGCCATCATCGACGGGCCTGCGGGCCCACACGTGCACTGGCGCGGTGGGGCAGCGGGGCGTGTCCTGATCGTCGGCCATCACGACACGGTGTTCCCGCTCGGCACGCTGGCGAAGCGGCCGTTCGCGATTGCCGACGGCAAGGTGACCGGTCCCGGGGTGTTCGACATGAAGGCGGGGATCGTGCAGGCCGTGCATGCTGTTGCGTCGTTGGCCGAACGGTCCGCGATCGAGATCCTCATCACTTCCGACGAGGAGGTCGGCTCGGCCACGTCGCGTGCGCTCATCGAGGAACGCGCACTCGCCTGCGGCACGGTGCTGGTGTTCGAACCGAGTGCCGACGGCGGTGCGGTGAAGATCGCCCGCAAGGGCGTCGGGACCTACGAGGTGGTGGTGCACGGCAAGGCGGCCCACGCCGGCCTCGAGCCCGAAAAGGGGATCAACTCGCTCGTCGCTGCGGCCGAGGTGATCTGCAACATCGCCACGTTCGGCGATCCGGGGCGAGGCACCACGGTCACGCCGACCGTTGCGAGTGCCGGCACCGCCGAGAACGTCGTGCCGGCGCGCACTCGGGTCCTGGTCGACGTGCGGGTGGTCGAGCCCGATGAACCGGCCCGTCTCGATGCACTGATGGCCGGTCTGCACACCACCGTGGCCGGTGCGACCATCGAGGTGCTCGGTGGGATCAATCGGCCGCCGATGCACGAGTCGGCGTCGGCCGGGCTGTTCCCGGTGGCGCAGCGTGCTGCCGCGACCGCTGGTCTGCCGCCGCTGGTCGGTGTTGCCGTCGGTGGTGGCAGCGACGGCAACCTGACGGCCGCGGTCGGGGTGCCGACCCTCGATGGCCTCGGTGCCGTGGGCGGCGGCGCACACGCCGATCACGAGCACGTCTGGGTCGACACGATGGTCGATCGAGCCCGCCTCACTGCGGCGCTCCTCGCCGATCTCCTCGCCGGCCCCACGACCACCACCGCCGCCGGCTGACGCCCCCGGTCCCCGTTGCGCACGGGTCGCTCGCCGAGTGCGGGCGACCCGTGTCCCCGCGTCACCGGCGCCGGGTGCCGGGTGCAGGGTGCAGGGTGCCGGGTGCAGGGTGCCGGGTGCCGGGTGCCGGGTGCCGGGTGGAGGGTGCCGGGTGCCGGGTGCTGTCCGTGCTGTCCGCGACCGGGCGGGCTCGGTTGCGGCCGACGGTGCCCGAGCCCTGTTCGATTCCGTCTCCTCACTTCGATTCCGATTCCGATTCGGATGCCGATGCCGATGCCGATGCCGATTTCGATGCCGATTCCGATTTCGATGCCGATTCCGATGTAGACGCCGATTCGGATGCCGTTGCCGTTGCCGATCCAGATTCCGGTGTAGACGCCGATTCGGATGCCGTTGCCGATTCCGATGTCGATGCCGATGCCGATGCCGATGTCGATTCCGATTCCGATTCCGATTCCGATTCCGATTCCGATTCCGATGTCGATGTCGAAGAGGACCTGATTCGCTTCGACATGGCCCACGGTGAGGTTGGCTCGTCGGCCCAGGTTGCGTCTGTCTCGTTGACACCGCTCAGCCCACCTCCACGACCGTCCGCGTCTCGATGGTTGGTGTGTCGGTGGTTGGTGTGTCGGTGGTTGGTGTGTCGATGGTTGGTGTGTCGGTGGTTGGTGTGTCGATGGTCCGCGTCTCGACCGCTCACCCCGATCGCCGGCACTCCGATCGCCCGGGCGGCGCCCCTGCGTCTGTGAGCGGACCCCTGTTGTTCGGCGCTCAACTCACAATCGCTGGGTGGCTTGGTGGCTTGGTGGCTTGGTGGCTGGGTGGCTGGGTGGGTGGCTTGGTGGGTGGCTGGCTGGCTGGGTTGCTCGGCAATCGGTGCGGTGCTGGGGTCGACAGCGAAATCGAAATCGAAGTCGAAGTGATGTGACTGAATTGCACCCGGGAGGCGCCGTCGGCGAGCGGGGGATGCCGGTCGCTGGCGGCGCAGGTCGCTGGCGGCGCAGGGTGCGGCCGGTGCAGGGTGCGGCCGGTGCAGGGTGCGGCCGGCGTTTTCCGGAGCAGGTCGGGCGCCGCACGTCAATCGGGGTATCGAGATCGGTGACGGCAACGAGGTGGGTCGTGGTGTGGCGGTGGGTCGAAGCATGAGGAACGGGTGGTATCGGGCGCTCGTAGCCGGAGTCGATGAGGGCGAGAGCGACGACGTCGATCGGTTGCGTCCGGTCGACGTCCGTCGGGCGATCCTTGGGGTGTTCCTCCGTTCAGGGCGCGAGCTCGGTCTCGGCGACGTCCAGGCAGCACTCGTCGCCGACGGCCTGGAGGTGAGTCGCAGCAAGATCAGCGATGTGATGCACCATCAGGTACGGGCCGGGCGGGCAACGGTGCGCGGGCGTGGTCGGTTCACGCTCGATCCGATGGCGTTCAGCGAATCGACGCGGCGTCGGTGTCTCGATTGGCAGGCCGCCAAACGCGCCCGCGAGCGCAGATACCTCCGCGGCCGTAACCGGTTCGTCGACTCAGGCGGGGTCGGATGACTCGATGGCGAGCAAGCCGCCGCTGCCCAGCGTGCCGGTACCGCGGTACACCTCGAGTTTGGCGGTGGTGTCGGCGATGTCGAGATTGCGCATCGTGAGCTGCCCGATCCGGTCGAGCGGCCCGAATGGGGCGTCCTCGACCCGCTCCATGCTCAATCGTTCCGGTGCATAGGTGAGGTTCGGGCTCACCGTGTCGAGCACGGTGTAGTCGTCGCCGCGTCGCAACCGCAGGGTCACCTCGCCCGTGATCGCCGAACCGACCCAGCGCACCAGCGGCTCGCGCAGCATCAGGCTCTGCGGGTCGAACCAGCGACCCTCGTACAGCAATCGCCCGAGGCGACGACCCATCGTGCGGTAGTTCTCGATCGTGTTCTCGTTGTGGATCCCCGACACCAACCGCTCGTAGGCGATGTGCAGCAACGCCAGGCCAGGAGCCTCGTAGATACCACGACTCTTCGCCTCGATGATCCGGTTCTCGATCTGGTCGCACATCCCGAGGCCGTGGCGACCGCCGATCGAGTTGGCCTCCATCACCAGGTCGACCTGGTTGGCGAATTCCTGGCCGTTGATCGCGACCGGCCACCCCTCGTGGAAGCGGATCGACACCTCTTCGGCTGTGATCGACACATCGTCGCGATAGTGCGCCACGCCCATGATCGGCACGACGATGTCCATCGACGTGCTCAACTCCTCGAGCGACTTGGCCTCGTGGGTGGCGCCCCAGATGTTGGCGTCGGTGCTGTACGCCTTCTCCTTGCTGGCGCGGTAGGGCAGGTTGCGCTCGGTGAGGAACTCACTCATCTCGGCCCGGCCACCGAGTTCGGTGACGAAGTCGTTGTCGAGCCACGGCTTGTAGATCCGCAGTGCCGGGTTCACCAGCAACCCGTACCGGTAGAACCGCTCGATGTCGTTGCCCTTGTAGGTGCTGCCATCGCCCCAGATGTCGACCCCGTCGGCCTTCATCGCTTGGACGAGCAGCGTTCCCGTCACGGCCCGTCCGAGCGGGGTGGTGTTGAAGTAGGTCTTGCCTGCGGTGGTGATGTGGAACGCGCCGCACTGCAGCGCGACGAGTCCTTCGTGCACCAACTCGGTGCGACAGTCGACGAGCCGTGCCTCGGCGGCGCCGTACTCCTTGGCGCGGTCGGGCACCCCGGCCAGATCGTCTTCGTCGTACTGACCCAGGTCGGCCGTGTAGCAGTAGGGGACAGCACCCTTTTCGCGCATCCAGGCGACAGCGGCCGACGTGTCGAGACCGCCGCTGAAGGCGATACCGACCCGTTCACCGACGGGCAATGACATGAGCACCTTCGACATAGGTGCCCGACGCTACCTGCGCAGGGGTGCGTCAGTCGCGTTCGATCCACTGGCCGAGCAGCCAGTGGAAGTGACGCAACTTGGTCTCCTGATAGTTGGCAAGGGTGATGTCCTTGCGCAACGACCCCAACCCTTTTTGCACCTTGGGCAGATTGAACGTGTCCTGGTTGAACACCCGCGCGAGCAGACCGAGCTCTTCGGCATCGGTCCAGTCCTGGTCGACACCGAGCCAGTGGATCGGCACGGCCGGCGGCTTGGGCTTCGAGTGGTCGTAGGGCTCGAGGAACATGCACTCCATCACCGACATGTCGTGACGGTCCTCGTACGGGCGGAACCGGTAGACGATGCGGTTGTACGCGGCCCACGGATGGAAGTTCGGGAACACCGTGTAATAGATGCTGTCGGACAGTTCGGCATCGCTGAGCTGATCGGCCTTGTCGCCCAGCACCTCGGCCAGACGGACCCGGCCACCCATACCCGACACACCGCGAGCCGTCATACCGTCGGTGAGGGTGACGAACGGCGGCTCGTCGAGCCGACGGTCGCTCATCGCGTCGAACATCTCCTGCTCGGTGGGCTCCCACGACAGGTGCGGGCTCGGGGTGCCGTTCGGCGTGATCGCCCGGCTGAAGTTGCCGCTCCAGTCGTACTGGGTGTTGGCGTCGCCGATGCCGGCCAGCAACTGCGGGTGGGTCGCCACCACGTGGAACGCCTCCATGAAGGCCTCCTGGACAACCTTCCAGTTGGTGGGGAAGATCCGTGCCACGTGCACCGACTTGTAGCGGTCCTCGAGCGGCCACTTCTCGAACAACCCGGGCAATTCACCGAGGAACGACTCGAGCGACTCGCACTCGGGATCCATGTTGATGAACACGAACCCGCCCCACGTGCCCACCTGCACCTCGGGCAGGTCCCACTCGTCGCGCTTCACATGGGGAAAGTCCCACTCGCACGGCACCTGCTTCAGCGAGCCGTCGAGGTTCCAGCAGAACCCGTGGAACGGGCACCGCAACTCGTTGGTGGGGCCGTCGGCCTCGCGCAACTGCCGACCGCGGTGGAGGCAGGCGTTGTAGAACGCCTGGATCCGGTCGGGGGCCGAGCGGACGACGAGGATCGAGATGTCGCAGATGTCGTACACACAGGTGTCGCCGACATTCGGCACGTCCTCCTCGCGGCACGCCATCTGCCACGCCCGCTTCCACACCTTCTCCTTCTCGAGTTCGTGGAACTCGCGGCTGGTGTAGCGGCTACGCGGGATGTCGGCGTCGCCGAGGAACTCCCAGCGCTGCCAGCGCAACGCGACCGGCACGTTCTCGGGCCTCGTGTCGTTGTCGAGCAGATCCTGGTAGCTGGCGCCCGGCGAACGGGCGCTGCCCTGCTCGGCCGTGGGTTCGTTGGTGAGCGTCATGATGGTCCCCTCAGTCGTTCATCGCCGCGGCGGCTTGCTGGAATCGGTTGGGTAGTTGTTTGCCGGCGATCCAGAGGCACAGGTGCGGATCGGCTTGGCGGATGGCGCCCTCGATCCACACCCCGTGCTGGGTGAACACGCCGATCTGGCCGTTCTTCGTCACCTGGATGTCGCCACTCGGCAGCAGGTCGTACAGCGCTCCCGAGAGCGGGTGTTTGATCGTTCGCATCGTGCTGACCCCCCGTTCGGCTCGTCCCTTCGAGCCACGTCCGCGACGATAGTAACCGCGCGATCAATTCGTCGGTTCGGAGGGCTCACCACGCCGGTAGCCGGCGATCGACGCCAGGCTCAGCAGCGCTCCAGCCACGGCCAGTGCGAGTTCGATCAGGCCGAACCGACTGTAGGGGTCGAGGTCGCCCAGCCCCACGCCCGCGGTGGCCGCCGCAGCGACGAGGCCGAGCCAGGGCAGGAACCTGACGTTCCTGATGGCCCCGACGACGAGCAGGATCGGCAACACGAACGGGAGCACCTGTACCACCAGCGGGCGGGGGTCGGCGGGCGGCCCGAGCCACCAGGTCGACAGGCCGAGGTTGCGCGAACTGTTCCACACCGCCGCCAAGCACAGCGAGATGCCGGCCCACCCCACGGCGAGGGCAGTGCGCCACGACATCGAGAGCTGGTGCGGGCGCAGGGGCACGGCCGCGAGCGTACCGGCGACACGTCCCAGTAGCCTTCTCAGGGTGACGGCCCAGACGACCGAGACGCTCAGCATCTTCTTTCCGATGTGGAACGAGGAGGCCTACATCGAGCGCACGGTCGCCGCCGCCAAGGAAGTCGCCGACGAGTTGGTGGCGGCGGGGAGCATCGGCGACTACGAGATCATCGTCGTCGACGACGCCTCCACCGACAACACCCCGAAGCTGGCCGATGAACTGGCCGCAGCCGACCGGCACGTGAAGGTGGTGCACCATCCGGTGAACCGCAAACTCGGCGGCTCGATCAAGACCGGGTTCGCCACGGCGACAGGCGACATGGTGCTGTACACCGACGCCGACCTGCCGTTCGACATGGCCGAACTGCACAAGGCCGTGCGGCTGCTGCGCTACTACGACGCCGACATCGTGAGCGCCTACCGCTTCGACCGTGTGGGCGAGGGCCCGTCGCGGGCCATCTACACGTTCTTCTACAACGTGCTGATCCGCCGTCTGTTCGGCGTCCGCATGCGCGACATCAACTTCGCGTTCAAGCTCTGCCGCCGCGAGGTGTTCCAGCACGTCACCTTGAAGAGCGAAGGTTCGTTCATCGACGCCGAGTTGATCATCCGTGCCCGCAAGCTGGGCTTCCATGTCATCCAGTTCGGTGTCGACTACTTCCCGCGCACCCGTGGGGTCAGCACCCTCAGTTCGTTCACGGTCATCAAGCGGATCGTCACCGAGATGTTCCAGTTGCGTCGCGAACTCCGCGATCTCACGCCGGTGGCCCGCGGTCTCGGCGGCGTCTGAGGCTGGTACCGTCGCCGTGACCGTCACCTGTCCGGAGTCGTCGTGAACCGCCCTCGGCCCTCGGCCCCGCCCCCTCGTCGCCGCCCCCCAACCGACACCCGACGCCCCGCCCGACCCGGACCGGGCGACCCCGCCCGTTCGCAGGCCCGCTGGCTGCCGGTCGTGGCCGCCGGCGGGGTGCTGGCCGTGGTGGTCGTCGCCGGTATGGCGAGCAGCGGGAGCGGGACCGCGTCGAACACCTCCGCCACCTCTGTTGCGGTGGTCGACCCCGGCGCCGGCACGGCCCTCACCGTGCCCACGGTCACCGAACCCAATGTGGTGGTGGCCAGCACCACGGCGCCGATTCCCAAGACCAGCCTCGCCGCCACGCTCACCGTCGGCGCGTACGGCGACGACGTGAAGATGGTGCAGCAACGCCTCACCGATCTCGGGTTCGCTCCTGGCCCGGTCGACGGTCAGTTCGGGAGCGGCACGCAGCAGGCGGTGTGGGCGTTCAAGAAGTTGGTCGGTGGCATGTCGTTCCAGCAACTGGCGGCCAGCGACAACGCCTCCGCAGTCGACAACGAGTTGTGGCAGCTGATGCAGGACCCGATCATCATCGAGCCGCGTCGCAAGATGGGTGCGGGGCGCACCCATGTCGAGATCTACCTGCCGCTGCAGGTGATGGCTGTGTTCACCGACGACCGGCCCACGCTCATCACCCACATCTCCACCGGCGAGCTCGACGCCAATGGCGAGCCGGCACAGTGGTGCGAGACCACCACCTACGACACCGACAACGAGGGCAACCCGCTCGACGAGCCGATCGTGAAGCAGGAGTGTGCGTACGCGAAGACACCCGGCGGCATCTTCCGTTTCCGACGCAAGGTCGATGGCAACCGCGTCGGCCCTCTGGGTGGCATGTACAACCCCGTCTACTTCAACTACGGCATCGCCGTGCACGGCGCGAAGAACGTGCCGCGCGAGCCGGCTTCACACGGCTGCGTGCGCATCAACATGGACATCGCCGAGTTCTTCCCCGACCTGGTGAAGATCGGCGATGCGGTGTACGTCTGGGGCCACGACGGCAAAGAGCCCGAGGGCTACACCAGGAACGAGTCGTTGCCGAGCTTCAACCAGCCCGATCCCAACGCCACCACCACGACCGCGGCCACCACCACCACGGTCGCGGCCACGACGACCACTGCGGCGGCCACGACCACCACGAAGCCGCCGGCCAGCACGACCACCACCACCAAGCCGCCGGCCACGACGACCACCACCAAGCCGCCGGCCACCACCACGACGGCGCCCCCCTCACCGCCTGGCACCTGAGCCGCACCGGTCGACCTGCCACGATGGGGCGATGGAGCGCATCGCCTACGACGAGTTCGGACTGTTTCACGAGAACGCGGCCGAGTACGGCCTCGCCTACGAGCGCCCTCCGGTGGTGCGGCGGGTCGACACGGCGCTCGGCGACGGCCGGGTGGTGAGCGCCCTCGTGTGGGGCGACACCTCACCCGAGGTGGTCTTCGTGCACGGTGGCTCGCAGAACGCCCACACGTGGGACACGGTGATCATGGCGCTCGGGGTGCCCGCGCTGGCGGTCGATCTACCCGGGCACGGGCATTCGGGATGGCGCGACGACGGTGCCTACACGCCCGCCAACCTCGCCGACGACATCGCTGTCGCGGTGGCCGCCCTCGCACCCGCAGCAGCCGTGGTGGTGGGCATGTCGCTCGGCGGCCTGACGGTGATGGAGCTGGCGGTCAGGCATCCGCACCTCGTTCGTCGGTTGATGATGATCGACATCACCCCGGGCGTGAACCAGGCGAAGACCAAGGCGGTCACCGACTTCGTGAACGGGCCGCAGTCGTTCCCCAGTTTCGAGGCCTTGCTCGAACGCACGATGCAGCACAACCCCACCCGCACCGAGTCGTCGCTGCGCCGCGGCATCCTCCACAACGCCCATCAGCTCGACGACGGTTCGTGGCAGTGGCGCTACGACCGTCGCGGCCATGCCCGCTCCGACGCGCCGGTGAGCACCGCAGACGGCGGTGATACCGGTGCGGCCGCCGGTGATGCTGCCGCGCCGGCGGCCGACCCGACGGCGGCGGTGCTGTCGCCCCTGTGGGACCATTTCGCTGCCATCACCTGCCCCGTCACCTTGGTACGCGGTGGCGTGTCGCCGGTCGTCGACGACGACGACGTGGCCGAGGCGCGCCGCCGACAGCCTGCGCTGCGGGTGGAGGTGGTCGACGGTGCCGGCCACAGCGTGCAAGGCGATCGACCGCTCGAGTTGGCAGCACTGGTGGCGTCGCTGCTGTCGGCCTGAGGCCAGCGGGTCAGCCCAGGCGCGCCTGGCAGGCGGGCAGCCCGCCGAGCACGCCCTCGCGGAAGGCGTCGATCTTCTCGAACGCCGTTCCGAGCACGTCGGTGTTGCTGGCGTCGTCGCCCACCACCACGGCGGTGACCACGGCTTCGTCGAGGTCGCCGGCCGACAGCAGGATCTGCTGGTTCGGGTTCCGGGCCAGTTGGTTGCCGTCGGTGTCGAACAGCGGATTGCCTGCGGCGTCGAAGGCCGGGACGATGTCGACGATCCAGGCGCCGACCAGGCAGTCGCTCAGCAGCACACGCGGCTCGCCGGTGAGCGGGCTGCCGATGGCCGTCTGCACGGCATCGCTGTAGGCATTGGCGATCGGGTAGGCGAACGCGAGATCGCCCACCCCGGCATACAGCCGTTGGGCGAAGTCGGCGTCGTACACGATCGTGTTGGTCGACGCGCAGAACGTCGCCGTGTTGGCGAGTTGCTCGACGCCGCGACCGTCGCAGTCGGGCACCGGGCCGCCGGGCGAGAACGGCTGCAACGTGGGCGAGGTGAACGCGACGTCGCCCGCCTGCAGCGTGGGTACCCAGAACGTGTCGAGCGCAATCGGCAGTGCCTCTGCGATGGCGGCGAAGGGCAGGTTGCCGCCCGTCTGGAAATCCTGCTCGGAGAACTGGAGGTCGATACGTGGGTTGGGGTTGTTCACGAAGTCGGCGCATCGGCCCACCCCGTTGATGAATCCCTCCTGGAACGCCCCTACACGATCGAACGCCGAACCGTGGCCATTGGGGTCGTTGGCCGAGTCGAAGCCGGGTGGATCGCGCACTTCGATCATGGCCAGCAGGCCAGCCTTCACATCGGCGTCGTCGAAGCGGATCGTCTCGCCCTCGCCTCGGGCGGCGTGGGCTGCCCAGGCGCCGGCGAAGCAGTCGGCCTGTTGTTCGGTCTCGATGGTGGGCAGGTTCAGGTCGAACACGCCGGCGCGCTGCTGGATGGCATGGCCGTACTCGTGGGCGGCGACGACGGCGACAGCAGCGGTGCCGTAGCGCTGCACGAGGTCGGGCAGCAACAGCGCGTCGTCGTACATGATCAGGTCGCCGCACGAGGTGTAGAACGCATTGCCCTCCACCTGGTCGTAGGTGACCGGGCCGTCGCAGCTCTGGGGGTCGTCCTGGCGTTCGGGATACATCGCGTAGATGCCCGCGACCGGCTCGAACGCCCCACCGTAGGTGGGTTCGTAGGTGTCGGCCCAGAAGTCGGTGATGTCGGCGAACGCCGCATCGAGATAGCTGTCGTAGTCGCGAGGCGGCTTGCCGATGCCGAAGTCGATCGCGCCGCTCACCTCGGGGATCGGCACCGAGTCGGCCGTGCCGTTGTCGGTGACCACCGGTGCCGCCGTGTCGCCCGGCGCCTCGGTGTCGCCGGGTGCCGGAGCGGTGTCGGGCGTGGGCGTCGTGGGCACCACCTGGTCGACACTGTCGGACCGCCGTGCGGTGACCGACACCTCGATCGAACCACACGCGGTGAGAGCCACAGTGGCCGCGACCACGAGGGCGAATCGCCGGCGGGACATGGGGCGAGCATAGGCGCCCGATGACGACTCCGGGCCTCGGCTCTGGTAGGAACCCCGGCATGGCTGACCCAGTTGCCGGGGCCGACCGGCCCGACGCACCCGACCGCGACACCTTGCTCGCGATGTTCGAGATCCAGAGCCGCATCAAGTCGTGCGACGAGCGGTTCCGCTCGATGCTGACGAGCGGCCAGATCCAACTCATCTACTACTCGCCGCGAGGCCAGGAGTGCATCAGCGCCGGGTGGGGGGTGCACCTGCGTCCCGACGACCAGGTGGTCACCATCTATCGCGGCTTGCACGACCACCTCGCCAAGGGTGTGCCGCTGCGCGAACTGTGGGCCGAGTTCCTCGGTCGCGCCACCGGCACCTGCAAGGGCAAGGGTGGCCCGATGCACATCACCCACCCCGAGTCGGGCCTGATGGTCACCACCGGCATCGTGGGTGCGGGCATCCCCATCGCCACCGGCTTCGGCCTCGCAGCGCAGCTCGACGGCTCCGACCGGGTGTGCGTGGTGAACTTCGGCGATGGCGCCAGCAACATCGGCGCCTTCCACGAAGGCCTCAACCTGGCTGCCGTGTGGAACCTGCCGGTGGTGTTCGTGTGCCAGAACAACCTCTACGGAGAGCACACCCCGTACCGCATGGTCACCGGTGTCGACCACATCAGCGACCGTGCCGCCGGCTACGGCATGGCGGGGGTCACCGTCGACGGCAACGATCCGGTGGCCACCTGGAAGGTGATGGGCGAGGCGATCGCCCGGGCCCGCGCCGGTGAGGGCCCCACGCTGGTCGAAGCCCGTACGTATCGCTTCTGGGGTCACCTCATGGGCGATGCCATGGAGTACATGGACAAAGACGAGCGCAAGGCCGCCATGGCCGCCGACCCGGTGCTGCGCTACCGCGAGTGGCTGCTGGCCAACGGCCACGCCACCGAGGAGCAGCTCGCCGAGGTGGAACAGACCGTCCTCGCCGCCATCGACGACGCCGTCGAGTTCGCGATGAACAGCCCCTATCCCGATGCGTCCGAGCTCTACACCGACGTCTACGCCACCGTGCCCGGAGGTGCCCAGTCATGACCGACACCGCTGCTCCCGAGATCCCCGTGCTGATGACCGGCCTGGCCATCAACCAGGCACTCGACATCGCCATGACCATCGATCCGAAGGTGATCATGCTGGGCGAAGACATCGCCGAGCCCTCCGGTGGCGTCTACAAGGTGACCAAAGGCTTGTCGACCAAGCACGGTGCGCACCGTGTGCGCAAGACCCCCATCAGCGAGCAGGCCATCGTCGGCGCCGCCATCGGTGCCGCCATCGCCGGGTACCGCCCCATCGCCGAGATCATGATCATGGACTTCCTGGCCGTGTGCCTCGACCAGGTCAGCAACCACGCCGGCAAGATCCGCTACATGAGCGGTGGGCAGACCACCGTGCCGATGGTCATCCGCACCTCGGCCGGAGCAGGTCGCGGCTTCGGCGCGCAGCACAGCGAGATGCTCGAGGCCTGGGCCGTGCACACCCCCGGCATCAAGGTGGTCGTCCCGTCCACCCCGGCCGACGCCAAGGGCTTGTTGCTCAGCTCGATCTTCGACGACGACCCGGTGCTGTTCGTCGAGCAGATGATGCTGTACTGGAACCCGGCGGTGGCCGGCCCGGTGCCCCCCGGCGATGTGCGCATCCCGCTGGGCGTGGCCGACGTGAAGCGCGAGGGCAGCGACGTGACCATCGTGTCGTACGGCCGCCAGGTGCACGACTGCCTGGCCGTGGCCGCCAAGCTGGCCGACGAGGGCGTGAGCTGCGAGGTGGTCGACCTGCGCACGCTGGTGCCGCTCGACGAGGCCACGGTGCTGGCCTCGGTGGCCAAGACCAAGCGGGCCGTCATCGTGCACGAGGCGGTGCAGGTGTGCGGCTTCGGAGCCGAGCTGTCGAGCCGCATCCACGAGGAGCTGTTCGGCGAGCTGGCCGGTCCGGTGCGCCGTGTGGGCGGGGCCAACACCCCGGTGCCCTATGCCTCGAACCTCGAGGCCGACTTCATCCCGCAGCAGGCCGATATCGAGGCAGCGGTCCGCCGCACCCTCGGCTAGGTCGGCTAGGTCGGCTCGGGGCGAGTCGGCGCAGGACTCGGTCAGGTCGGGCTAGTTCTGGCTGGCGGCGAGCAGCGCCGCCATCTCGTCGATCTCACCGCGCTGGCCCTTCACCATCGAGGCAGCCATCTTCTTCACCTCGTCGGTGGCGGCGTGCATCGCGGCGTGTTCGGCCATGTGCACACCGCCCTGGTGGTGGGCGGTCATCAGCGCCACGAACTGAGCGTCGGCCTCGGCGCCGGTGGCCCGCCGCAACGCGTCGATGTCGGCGTCGGTGGCGAGGCCGGGCATGCGGTCGAGGGCGACGGGTTCGTCCATCCAGGCCATCGCCACGTCGGTCTCGTTCACCTCGGAGGCCCCGTAGTCGCGCAACAACTGGATCATGCGGCCGATCTCGATGTTCTGGCCGACGACGATCTCGCGGGCGATGGTGCGCAGGGCCGGGTCGGTGTCGGGGCGGTCGAGGAAGATCAACGACATCTGCACGGCCTGCTCGTGGTGCACTCGCATGTCCTGCAGGAACCCGGTGTCGGTGGTACCCGGGTCGGGGATGGCGCGGTTGTTGCCGACCAGGTAGCCGAGCGCCGCAGCCAGGACGGCCACCGCGATCACGAGGGTGACGAGGTTGATCGGATTGCGCCACCACGGCAGCACCTCGATGTCGTCGTCGACAGTGGGGGTTGCATCGGCAGGAGATTCGGGGGAGGGCTCGGGGGTCACAGTTCGTAGCATCCCACGCCGCTCGGGTAAGAAACCCGTCATGGCAACCCCCATCAGCATCCCCAAGCTCGGCGTCTCGATGACCGAGGGCACCCTCGTCGAGTGGCTGGTCGCCGACGGCGCCACCGTCGCGCCCGGCGATCCGCTCTATCGCATCGAGACCGACAAGGTCGAGAACGAGATCGAGGCGCCGGTTGCCGGCGTCGTGCGCCGCACCGGTGAAGAGGGCGAGACCTACACCGTGGGCACCCAGATCGGGAGCATCGAGTAACCGATGGACATCGCGGGAAAGGTGGCCCTGGTCACGGGTGCTGCAACGGGTATCGGCCGGGCCACCGCCGTGGCGCTCGCCCGTGAGGGGGCCTCGGTCGCAGTCGTCGACCGCGATCTCGCGGGTGCGCGGGCAACCGTCGAACTGATCGAAGCGGCAGGTGGCCGGGCCCTTGCCGTGCAGGCCGATGTCTCGCGGCCCGACGACATCCGGGCCATGTTCGCTGCTGCCGAGGATGCCTTTGGTGGTGTCGACATCGTGCACAACAACGCCGGGCTGATCTGCGGCGAACCGGTATGGCCCGACAGCGACCTCGACCGCATCATGGCCGTCATCGCCGTCAACCTGGGTGGGGTGGCCATGGGTACGGCGGCCGGTGTCCACGCGCTCCGGCGCCGCGGCGGTGGGGTGATCGTCAACACGGCGTCGGTGGCAGCACTGGCACCCATGCCCACCGACCCGGTCTACTCGGCCACGAAGGCGGGGGTGGTCAGGGTGACCGAGAGTTGTGCCGGACTGGCTGCCGAGGGGATCCGGGTGAACGCCGTGCTGCCCGGCATGGTCGACACCGACATGACCCACAAGCACACGGGCGACGGCACCCGGCCGGCCAAGTGGCTCGAGCCGATCATCGCCGCCACCACCTTGCTCAGCGCCGACGACATCGCTGCCGCCGTGCTCGACCTCGTCCGCGACGAGTCCGCGGTGGCCGTGGCGCGCGTGGTGGCGAACCAGCGACCCTGATCGCCGGAAGCGGCCGAGCGGCCTCGTCTACAACGGGGCAGGGCTCTCGTCGGGGAAGTACATCGGCGTGCCGTGCTGTTCGGCGCTGTGCTCGACAGCGGTGCGGTGCACCGCCGAGGTGGTCGGCAGATCGATCAGCCCGGCCGAGGCGGCACCCACCAGCAGACTGCTGACGGTCACCTTGCGCTGGGCGTCGGCCACGGCGACGAGTGCCTCGAGCAGTTGCGACCGCTCGCTGTGCTCACCCAGGAACTGGGCGATCACGCTGACGTCGTTCTTGCGCAGTGTGAGCGGTTCGCTCTCCGACAGCGAGCGGAGCGTGCGGACGAGGGTGAAGTACGAGGCCACCACCGAGGTGGGGTCGCTCGGGTCGAACGGTACCGAGCGGCCAGCTGCGCTGATCGTTCCCGCGGGATCGATGACGACACCCTCGCTGCGGTTGGGCAGCAGATGGGTCACGTCGACGCCATAGGCGGCGGCGAGGTCGGCCACGGTGGCCGCGTCGAGCGGCAACAGGCCTGCCTCTGCATCGCGCAACGTTGCAGTGCTGAAGCGGCCGCCGCTCTTTCGAGCGACGTACCACAGCGGTCGACGGTTCGACACCCGCACCTCGCGCAGTCGGTCACCAACGCGGCGGACGAACAACGGGCTGGGGGCTCCGATGTGCTTGCCGTTGATCATGCCGTTCACCTCCTCGTCGTCGCCGGCCTGGGCCGGCCGGCTGTCAGCGTGCTGACAACAGAGGTATCGGTGCATCGAGGCACCGACGTGACCGTTGGTTTGTCAAGACTTCGTGATGCGCTGGGCCTGGCTGAACGGGATGTCCTTGTCGACGCGCGGTTCGGCGCCGAGCCCCAACACGCGCTCGCCGATGATGTTGCGCTGGATCTCGTCGCTGCCACCGGCGATGCGGTAGCCCGGCGCGCCGAGCACGTGCTCGCTCCAGGCGTAGGTGCCCCATTCACCGGTGTCGGCCACGAGTCGCGGGCCGAGGATCGACGAGATCGCATCCGACACCCGGGCCATGTTGGCCGTCCACATCAACTTGCCGAGCGAGCCCTCCGGGCCAGGTGTCTGGCCGGCCTTCAGCCGGGCAGCGGCACGCCGGTTGGTGTACTGGGCCACCTTGTACTGGATGTACAGGTCGGCGAGCGTCTGGCGGATGACGGGGTCGCCGGTGAGGCCGAAGTGCTCGGCCACCGCGAGGACCTGCCGGTACCCACCGCCTGCGTGGCCACCGCCACCGCCACCCGAGTGGTCGCGTTCGAAGCCGAGGCAGGTGAGCGCCACGCGCCATCCCTCGCCGACCGGGCCCAGTCGCAACGTGTCGGGCAGGCGCACATCGGTGAGGAACACCTCGTTGAAGTTGGCGCCGCCGCTCATCTGCTTGATCGGGCGCACCTCGACGCCGGGTGCGTCGAGCGGCACCATGAAGGCGGTGAGGCCCTTGTGCTTGGGCACGTCCCAGTCGTGGCGGGTGATGGCGAGGCCCCATTGCGCGAACCGGGCACCCGACGTCCACACCTTCTGTCCGTTCAGTACCCACTCGTCGCCGTCGAGCACGGCCCGCGTGGTGAGCGAGGCCAGGTCGCTGCCCGCCGAGGGCTCGCTGAACAACTGGCAGCCGTAGATGTCCTGGCGCATCAGCGGGGCGATGAAGCGCTGCTGCTGCTCGGGGGTGCCGAACGCTGCCACGGTGGTGGCGATGAGCCCCATCGAGGTGGGCGGCAGTTCGCCTGCCGACGGCACGTGGAACTTCGCCTCCTCGCTGTTGTACGCGCGCACATAGCTGGTGGGCAGGCCACGCCCGCCCACCGCCTCGGGCCAGTTCAACATCGCGTAGCCGGCATCGAACTTCAGGCGCTGCCAGCGCTGGCACGCCTCGAGGCGGGCGCGCTCTTCGTCTTCGGAGATGTTGTGGAACACGGCCACGCTGTCGCTGCCCTGCCCCCACACGGTGACGGCCGACTCGTCGTCGCCAGAGGTGTCGACCTCGGCGAGCGGTTCGGCGTGGTCCTCCAGCCAGACGCGGGCTTCTTTGCGGAACAGTTCGAGATCGGGGAGTTCGGCAGGCACGGAACGAACGCTATGGCGATCCGGGCGCGGGTGACGAGTCAGGCCGACCCACCGGCCGAGGAGGCCATGGAGGAACGAGTGTGGCTACTGTTCAGGTGCTGATTCGAAGGGAACTTGAGATGTCCGACTCCACGCTCATCATTAACAACGTCTGGGCTCCGCCGAGCGACCGCATCACCGCAGCGCTTCGAGTGGGTGTGCTGATTGTCGGTTTCGCCCTGCTCACTGCAGCATTGGCTCAGTTCGAGCTTCGCCTGGGCTTTACTCCGGTCCCGATCACGGGCCAGACGCTCGGCGTGCTCCTCGCCGGTGCCGCCCTCGGCCCTGCGCTCGGTTCGTCGTCGCAGTTGTTGTACTGGGCGATGGGGATGATGGGATTGCCCTTCTACGCTGGCGGGAAGAGCGGCTGGACTCAGGCGACCGGAGCGACCATGGGGTACTTCGTTGGATTCATCATCGCCGCTGCCGCAGTTGGCTACTTGGCGCAGCGTCGCAGTGATCGCAACTTCGCCTCTTCGCTTGCAGCCATGTCGCTGGGCACGATCGTCATCTATGCCTGCGGTGCTGGATGGCTTGCGCATTCGTTGGGTATTCCTCTCGCGACTGGCGAGACGAACGCCATTGCGCTCGGCGTGACCCCCTTCCTCATCGGCGACGCCGTGAAACTGGTCATCGCTGGTGCGCTGCTGCCGGCGTCGTGGATCATGGTGCGACGAGTGAGGGGCCAGCAGGACTGAGGGCACCGATACCGAGAATCAATCGGTGAGGGACGCCACAGAGACTCCCAGTGCACGGCCGGCCCGCAAGGCTGTGTTCGCTGTCCTGGGTGCCTGTGCCGTCGCAGCACTCGTCGCGGCGGCAATGGGAGGCCGCGCAGACAACAGTGAGGTTCGATCCCCTCGAGGGTGGACGAGCAGTGGGCCGCCTGGCTCTCAGGAATCGGGGTACTCGGCTCCTCCACGTACCGCAGACCCTTCGAAAGCCTGGGCGGTCGATACAGACGAGTGTGTCGACCCCAAATCGGCCGTCAGCATCATCGAAGGTACTGTTCGGATCGGGTCGGTGATGCCCCTCGGCGACGGGGTGGCTGCGCGAGCGTTTGCACCGACTCGCGACGGCTTCGACGCCTATGTGAAGTTCGCCAACGAACAGGGTCTGCTGCCCGGCTACACCATCGAACTCACCGTCGAGGACGACCAGTACAACGCCGAACTCACCCCCGGTGCGGTGGCCAAGCAGATCGACGCCGGCGTGAACCTGTTCTCGGGCATCATCGGATCGCCCAACAACGCTGCCGTGCGCGACGTGTTGAACGACGAGTGCATCCCGCAGCTGAACGCGCTCACTGGTTCGCCCGCCTGGGGCCAGGTGGCCGACTACCCGTGGACCACCGGTCTGCTGGTGCCGTACACCGTCGAGTCCGCGGTGTATGCCGCGCAGATCGCCGAGTTGTTCCCTGGGGGTGCGACGGTGTCGTTGTTCCACGTGAACAACGAGTTCGGCCAGACCTACGCCGATGCGTTCACCGAGATCGCGGGCGACTACGACCTCATGATCGTCGGCACGCAGACCATCGAGCCCATCGACCCGAACCCGCCCACCTCGCAGATCACCACGATCGCCGGCGAGCAGCCCGACGTGGTCGTCGCGGTGCCGCTGAGCACTGGCTGCATCGGCTTCCTCACCGAGGTGGCCAACGCCAAGGCGCAGAACCCCGGCTGGGATCCGCAGGTGTTCATCACCAACACGTGCGCCAGCAGCCTGATCCTGGGCGCTGCCGGCCCGGCCGCCGACGGGCTGTACACGAGCAACAACCTGCTCGACATCAACGATCCCGCGGTGCAGGCACAGCCGGCCGTTGCCGAGTACATCGCCTACATGGACAGCCTCGGCAAGAAGGACATCATCACCACGGCTGCTGCCGGATGGACCGCCGGTGAGATCACTGTGGCGATCCTGAAGCAGGCTGCCGAGTCGCCCGAGGGCCTCACCCGGGCATCGATCATCAACGCGGCACGCAACTTCACCATCGAGCCGTCGCTCGCCCGTCCGGGCGTGGTCGACAAGATGGACGGCGAGGCCGACCCGTTCCTGGCCGAGTCGCTCGTGGTCGTGCAGTACGACGCCGATACCGCCACGTTCACCGACGTGGGTGAACTGATCACCAGCTTCGAGAGCTGATCCAGGGTTCTCGAACCGGTTCCACGGAACGGCCCGCCCCTCGGGGCGGGCCGTTCCGCGTCCCCAGTCCAATCCGTCCCCAGTCCAATCCGTCCCCGGTCCAATCCGTCCCCGGTCCCGTGTCCCTGCCCCGCCCCACCCGTCCGTGAGCCTGGACCACCATCCACGGGGCCCACGCGCACGAAGCTGCGAGCTTCGTGAGCCTCGACCACGTGGTACGTGGCCTCGGCTCACGGATGCGTGGGGGATGGGGGCACGGTGAGGGGATGAATTGACCGGCTGGTTAGATTCGGGGCGACCGTGACGATGGGGCACGGGCGATGCGGAACCCGCGACCTGGAACAGACGACCTGGAACGGGTGACTTGGAACGGGTGACGGGGAACGGGTGACCTTGAACGGACGACGGGGAACGGGCGACTTGGAACGGACGACGGGGAACGGGCGACTTGGAACGGACGACGGGGAACGGGCGACTTGGAACGGACGACGGGGAACGGGCGACTTGGAACGGGCGACTTGGAACTGGCGACTTGGAACGGGCGACTTGGAACGGGCGACTTGGAACGGGCGACTTGGAACGGGTGATGGGGGAGCGATGGCACTGGTAGCAGCACGACGGGCGAGCGAACGACCCGATGAGGTGGCGTTGCGCGACGACCGCGTCGCACTCGGCTGGGCCGAGGTGAGTGCCACCCTCGACCGGGTGATCAACGCTCTGCACGACACCCCGCTCGGTGCCGCCCGGCGCGTGGCGGTGTACGCCGAGAACTCGGCCGAGACCGTGCTGGCCCACCTCGGCGGTCTGCTCGCCGGGGTGAGCACCGTGCCGGTGAACTTCCACCTCACCGCCGATGAGGTGGCGTACATCCTGCGCGACTCGCAGGCCGCAGTGCTGTTCGTCGGCCCCGAGAACCTCGAACGCGGCATCGAAGCCGCCCAGCAGGCGGGGGTGCCGATGGTGGTGGCCTGGCGCAGCCCGGGCGCACCCGTCGAATGGGAGACCTGGCTCGGTGCGGCCTCGGCCGACGAACCGCGTACCGATGTGGCCCCGCGACCCAACCTGATGTACACCAGCGGCACCACCGGCTTCCCCAAGGCGGTGGAACTGCCGCCGCAGATGTTCGCCGGCGGGGCCACCGTGGTCGAGCACGTCGAGGCCTTGGCCAAGGGTCGCTTCGCCATGTTCGGCACCCATCTCGTGGTGGGGCCGATGTACCACACGGGCCCGTTGTCGGGCATGCGCCTGCTGGCTGCCGGTGTGCCGGTGGTGGTGCTCGGCCGGTTCGACCCCGAGCGTGTGCTCGAGGCCATCGCCGCGCATCGTGCCGAGACCACGGTGATGGTGCCCACCCACTTCAAGCGCATGCTCGAACTGCCGGCCGAGGTGCGGGCTCGCTACGACGTGTCGAGCATGCAGCTCATCGCCCACACCGGTTCGGCCTGCCCCATCGACGTGAAGCACGAGATGATCCAGTGGTTCGGCCCGGTGTTCTCCGACGCCTACGGCAGCACCGAGGTGGGCACGATCTGTTCGATCAGCAGCCAGGAATGGCTCGAGCACCCCGGCAGCGTGGGCCGCTGCATCCCGCCGTTCACGCGAGCCGTCGTGGTCGACGAGGCAGGTGACGAGGTGCCGGCCGGCACCGAGGGTCGCCTGTACTTCGAGGACTCGACCGGCCGCGGTGTGGTGTACGCCACCGACCCCGACAAGACCGCCAAGGCACATCTGCGGCCCGGGGTGTTCACCATCGGCGAGATCGGCTACGTCGACACCGACGGCTATGTGTACATCACCGACCGCTTCAGCGACATGATCGTGGCCGGTGGCGTGAACATCTACCCGGCCGAGGCCGAAGCGGTCATCATCGCCCACCCGAAGGTGGCCGACGTGGCGGTGATCGGTGTACCCGACGCCGACCTCGGTGAGGCGGTGAAGGCGCTCGTGGTGCCGCTCGATCCGGCCGACCCGCCGTCGGCCGACGAGTTGATCGGCCTGTGCCGTCAGCATCTCGCCGGCTACAAGTGCCCGCGCACGGTCGACATCGTCAGCACCGTGGGCCGTAATGCGATGGGCAAGGTGAACAAGCGGGCGCTGCGTGCGCCCTACTGGGAAGGAGGTCGCACCATTGGCTGACCAGGCTGCTGCACCGCTGGTGCTCGTCGACCACCCGGCCGAGGCCGTGTGCCGACTCACCCTCAACCGCCCCACCAAGCGCAATGCGCTGTCGAACGCGCTGCGCGGCGAACTGTTCGACGCGCTCCGTGCCGCCGACGCCGACCCCGCCGTCCGGGTGGTCGTCATCCGCGGTTCGGGCGCGTGCTTCTCGGCCGGCTACGACCTGGCGCAAGATCCCGGCGAACCGCTGCCCTGGCCCATCACCAAGGCCGACGGCGGATGGGCCCGCCACGTGCTGCACGGCTGGTTCGAGATGATGGACCTGGCCACTCCGATCATCGCCCAGGTGCACGGCTACTGCCTGGCCGGCGGCACCGAACTGGCCACGGCGTGCGACCTCGTGTACGTGGCCCACGACGCCCAGGTGGGCTACCCGCCTGTGCGCTCGATGAGCTCGCCCGACATGGCCTGGCACGTGTGGCTGATGGGCATGCGCAAGGCGATGGAGGCGATGCTGACGGGCGACTCGATGACCGGCGACGAGGCCGTTGCGGCCGGGTTCGCCAACCGGGCCTTCCCTGCCGACGAACTCGACGAGCGTGTGCTCGAGATCGCCGCCCGGGTGGCCAAGGTACCTCCCGATCTGCAGGCCTTGAACAAGCGCGTCGTCCACCGGGCGATGGAGGCGATGGGCATGCGCGACGGCATGCGCGCCACCGCCGACATCAATGCCCTCGGCTTCCACCAGCGCAGTTCGCGCGAGTACTTCGCCCGTTTCGCCCAGGGCGTCACCACGGCGCTGAGCGCCCGCGACGAGCAGTTCGGCGACTACCGCACCACGTCTCCACAGGCCACCCCCGATCAGCCCGCACCCAACCGGAACGGTGAACGATGAGCGACATCACCCAGCAGATCCTCGTCAGCCCCGAGGTGCTCGAATGCCCTTATCCGTTCTTCGAACGGGTGCGCAACGAAGCCCCGGTGCACCAGACGCCGCTGGGCTTCTGGCTCGTCAGTCGGTACGACGACGTCATGGCCGTGGTGCGCGACACCGAACGGTTCAGCAGCAACATGCGCAACTCGTTCACGGCGCCGCCGCCCTCCGACGAGCTGCGTGCCATCCAGGCCGAGGCCTATCCCTCGGTGAACACACTGCTCACCAACGACCCGCCCAGCCACACCCAGTTCCGAGCGTTGGTGAACAAGGCCTTCACGCCCAAGCGCGTCGCCCAACTCGAGGGCGAGATCCGTCAGATCGCCACCGACCTCATCGACCGTTGGATCGACGCCGGGAGGGTCGAGTTGGTGAGCGAGTTCGCAGTGGGCTTGCCGCTCACGGTCATCGCCGACGCCCTCGGTGTCGACCGGGCCGACATGCCGGCGTTCAAGCGCTGGAGCGACGATTCGGTGGCCCCGCTGTCGGGTCTGCTCAGCCCCGAGCGGCAGCTCGAGTGCGCTCGCAGCCGCGTGGAGATGCAGCGCTACATGGCCGAGCGGTGCCGCGAGCGCGAGACCGACCCGCGCGACGACCTGCTGAGCGACCTGGTGCAGGCTCGCTTCGACACGGGCGAGCGCGCCGGCGAACAGCTGTCGATGCCCGAACTGCTGAACGTGATCGAGCAGTTGCTGGTGGCGGGCAACGAGACCACCACCAAGCTCATCACCGCCGGCATGCTGGCGCTGATCGAGCACCCGGCGCAGATGGCGGCCGTGCTGGCCGACCGCAGCCTCATCGCCAACCTGGTGGAGGAGGCGCTGCGCTACGAGTCGCCGGTGCAGATGCTGCCGCGCGTGGCCAAGGTCGACGTGGAGGTGGGCGGTGTGGCCGTCCCCGCCGGGTCGATCCTGATGATGATGTACGGCTGCGCCAATCGCGACGACGCGAAGTACCCGGGCGCCGCGGCGTTCGACGTCACGCGCGGCAACGCCCGCACCCACCTGGCATTCGGCCAGGGCCCACACTTCTGTCCGGGCGCAGCGCTGGCCCGCAGCGAGGCCCGCATCGCCTTCGAGCTGTTGTTCGAGCGGTGTGCCGACTGGGCGATCGACACCTCGGTCGAGGCGCCCACCCACCGCGAGCTGTCGATGACCCTGCGCGGGCTGTCGGCGCTGCACCTCACGTTCACTGCCGTCAACCACCCAGGAGCCCCAGGATGAGCGTGTCGCTCGACGCCCTGCAGACCATCCGTTACGACGTCGTCGAGCCCGGCCCGAACGGCATCGCCGTGGTCACCCTCGACCGACCCGACAGTCGCAATGCGCAGAACAAGCGGATGACCTATGAGATGAATGCCGCGTTCGACGACGCATCGCGGCGCAGCGATGTGAAGGTGATCGTGCTGCAGGCCGATGGGCCGCACTTCTCGAGCGGGCACGACCTGCGCGACACCGAGAGCCACCGCGACTTCGACCTCGTCTCCACCCATGGCGGCTACGGCCGCGAGGGCCAGGAGGGGCACATGGCCTGGGAGGAGGAGGTGTACTTCCAGATGTGCTGGCGGTGGCGCAACATCCCCAAGCCGCTCATCGCTGCAGCACAGGGCAAGACCATCGCGGGTGGCCTCATGCTGCTGTGGGTGGCTGATGTGATCATCGCGGCCGACGATGCGGTGTTCAGCGACCCCGTGGTGGGCATGGGAGTGAACGGAGTCGAGTACTTCGCCCACCCGTGGGAGTTCGGCGCCCGCAAGGCCAAAGAGCTGCTGTTCACGGGCGACTGGGTGACGGCCGAGGAAGCCCGCCGCCTGGGCATGGTGAATCACGTCGTGCCGGCATCCGAACTGCGCTCGTTCACCATGTCGATGGCCGGCCGCATCGCCCAGCGGCCGAGTTTCGCGCTGAAGTTGGCGAAGGAGAGCGTGAACCAGACCCTCGAGGCGCAGGGGCAGTGGACCGCGCTGCGGGCAGCCTTCAGCAACCAGCACCTCGCCCATGCCCACAACAGGGTGAAGTTCGGCATCCCGGTCGACCCGGGGCCGAAGAAACCGGGCTGAGCGATGGCTGCAACCCCTCGACCAGCACCCGAGCCGAGCCGCCGACTCGGTCGGCCCAAAGACGTCGCATCAGCCGAGACCCATGAACGCTTGCTCGATGTCGCCCGTGGGCTGTTCGCCCGCGACGGCTTCGATGCCACCACCAACAAGCGCATCGCTGCTGCCGCCGGCATCACCAGCGGAGCGATCTACCACTACTACCCGTCGAAGGCCGAGCTCTACGCGGCCGTCTACGAGCAGGTCCAGACCATCGTCTACGGCGCCTTCGAGAAGGCCGTCATCGGCCACGACAGCCTGCGCGAGCAGTTCGGCGCTGTGCTCGACGTCGCGGTCGAGACGAACCGGTTCGACCCGTCGATCGCTGCGTTCGTGGTGGGTGTGGCAGGTGAGGCCCAGCGGCACCCCGAACTACGCGCCCTGCTGGCACCGGTGCGGGCGCAGCACCATCGGTTCCTCCACCAGTTGGCGGCCGACGCAGCCGAGCGCGGCGAGTTGCAGCCCGATGTGTCGGTCGATGCGCTGGGCGACCTGCTCACCGCCGTGCTCTCGGGCCTGGCCCGCTTCAGCGACCAGACCGGCGACGCGAGGCGTCACGCCGACGCCATCGCCGTGCTGCGCCGCATGATCGACGGCACGCTGCTGCGCTGACCTCGACGGTCGCTGTGCCGACTCAGCTGCCGGTGAGGCAGCCCATCATCTGGGTGGTCACGTCGCCGGTGCCCGTGGTGTCGCCCTGGGCGAATCGGCTGAGTTGCTCGGCGTCGAGTTGTTCGAGGATGCCACGCATGCACTCGGTGTCCATACCTGGCATCGAGCCGAACGAGTCCATCATCGAATCGACCAGCGACGAGGTGTCGGCACAGCCGATGATCTGGGTGCCGAGCGCTTCCCCTGCTGCACTCAACTGCGGGTCGGTGTTGCCCTCGGCGAAGCTGTCGATGAGCAACTGCTGGTCTGCTCCGGTCAGTTGTTCGGCAACGGCCTCGACGCAGGCTGCGTCGACCACCAGCCCCTGTTCCTGCGCCTGGCGGACCACCTCGGCAGCGATTGTTCCTGCGGCGCTGCTGGCGGCACTCGTTGCGGGTACGACGGTGGTGGAAGCGGCCACGGAGTCGGCGGCAGCCATGCTGGGTGCAGTGCTCGTGGCGTCGTCGCCGTCGCCGCACGCCGCGCCCAAGAGGGCGAGGGCGCTGATCACTGCGAAGAGGGTTTGTCTGGTCACGGTCTGCTCCGGGGCTGGTCGGGGGTGGCGCTCGGCGCGGGTACACCATCGCTGCCGCCCAGTCTGGCCGCGTTCAGCGGTGTTGGTACGTCAGCCACCACAGCAGTGCAGTGAGCGACAGGCCGTCGAGTACCCGGCCCGCAGCCATCTCGGCGCGCACCTGGTCGAGCGGGAGCCACTCCACACGTTCGCTCTCCGACGCGTCGGGTGGGTCGCCCACGTACGTCGCGCCGTCTGCGACGAACAGATGGAAGGTGGCATCGCTCGAGCCGTTGTGCGGGTGATAGGTGGTGAGCAACGACAGTGGGCCGGGCCGCCAGCCGGTCTCTTCGTAGGCCTCGCGGGCGGCTGCCTCGAGGGGTGTCTCGCCCTCGTCGATGCGGCCGGCCGGAACCTCCCAGCCCCAGGTATCGGTGGTGAACCGATGGCGCCACAGCAGCAACACCCCCCGGTCGGGGTCGGCCACCACGGTGCCGGCGGCCTCGGCGGGCATGCGCACTACGTGGTGCTCGAAACGGGGCCCACCGGGAATCTCGACGTCGGTGAGGGCCAGGCGTACCCACGGGCTGTCGTAGATGACCCGTTCGCCGTGCACCGTCCACTTCATCGCGCGGGCAGCCTACGTGCGACGATGACGAGGTGCCCGAGAAGATCGCTGTGACCGAAGGTGTGTTCACCTGGCCAGCCGACGACCCCCGGTTGATCGGCAGCTACTTCCCCGAGAGCGGTGTGACCGTGTTCCCGCAGGCCACCTCGTGCCCGAAGACCTCGTCGCGGGTGGTCGAACAGGTGCTGCTGCCCCGGCGCGGCACGTTGTGGAGCTGGACCATCCAGGGCTTCTTGCCGAAGAACCCACCGTACGCCGGCACCGAATCGGCCAAGGAGTTCGTCCCCTACGGCGTCGGGTACGTGCAACTCGCCGATCAGGTGATCGTCGAGAGCCGCCTCACCATCAACGAACCCGAGCAGATGCGCATCGGCATGGAGATGGAACTGGTCATCGTCCCGTTCGCCACCGACGCCCAAGGCCGCGAACTGCTCACCTACGCCTTTGCGCCCGTCACCGAGGGAGACCACTCATGAGCGATGTCGCCATCGTCGGTATCGGCATCCACCCGTTCGGCCGCCACGACCTGTCGGGCATGGAGCAGGGCGCGTTCGCCGCCCGTGCTGCGCTCGCCGACGCGGGCGTGGAATGGAGCGATGTGCAGTACGCCTTCGGAGGTTCGGCAGCGGCAGGGGCCGCCGACACGATGGTGAGCATCCTGGGTCTCACCGGGCTGCCCTTCGTGAACGTTGCGAACGGCTGTGCCACGGGCGGCAGCGCGCTCATCAGCGGCTTCAACGCCATCAAGGCCGGAGCGGCCGATCTGGTGATGGCCATCGGCTTCGACAAACACCCGCGCGGTGCATTCGACCCCGACCCGGCGTCGTTCGGGTTGGGCAAGTGGTACGGCGACACCGGACTCATGCTCACCACGCAGTTCTTCGGGATGAAGATCCAGCGCTACATGCACCAGTTCGGTATCACGCAGTCGACGTTGGCGAAGGTGGCGGTGAAGAACTTCGCCAACGGCTCGCTCAACGACAATGCCTGGCGGCGCACACCGATGAGCGAGGCCGAGGTGCTCGACGCGGCGATGCTCAGTCACCCGCTCACCCAGTACATGTTCTGCTCGCCCGGCGAGGGTGGTGTGGCGTTGCTGCTGGCTCGTGCCGACCAGGCGCACCGCTACACGGCGAACCCGGTGTATCTCCGTTCGGCCGCACTGCGCAGCCGTCCGTTCGGCAGTTTCGAGGTGTTCAACTCGTGGCTGTCGCCCGACCGGGGTGACAGCCCGTCGGTTGCGGCCGCTGCCGCAGCCTTCGAGCAGGCTGGCATCGGGCCCGACGAGATCTCGCTCGCACAGGTGCAAGACACCGAGAGCGGCGCCGAGGTGATGCACATGGCCGAGTGCGGCCTGTGCGCCGACGGCGACCAGGAGCGGATGATCCAGCTCGGCGAGACCCAGATCGGAGGTCGACTACCGATCAACACCGATGGCGGCTGTATCGCCAACGGCGAGCCGATCGGCGCCTCGGGCCTGCGGCAGGTGTACGAGAGCGCGCTGCAGTTGCGCGGTCAGGCGGGGGCACGACAGGTCGAGGGCGCCGCCACTGCCTTCACCCATGTCTACGGCGCTCCGGGAATCAGCGCCTGTACCGTCCTCAGCCGCTGAGACGTCTCTGCTGCGCACCGCTCGGTCGTACGACGACCCGGTGCCCCGAGGCACCCGGGCTCAGATGTCGAGGTCGGTCACGACGGCTGGGCCGTCGACGATGGTGACGTCGAAGTCCAGTGTGGTGCCGTCGTCGACCATCGCCCGGCAACGGAAGGCAGCACCGACGACACTGGTCTCGGGGGCAGTGCAGTCGACCTCGGAATCGCGGCCGAGCTCGTCCCAGATCTGTTGGTTGATCTTGTTGCTCGCGTCGGTGGCCGGGTCGAACGACGAGCGGGGATACAGGAAGAACAGCGCTGCACCGACGATCGCGAAGACCACCAGGGTCACAATCGTTCGCTTCGGCACGGCGCATCACCTCCCTCGCTGCCACGGGTCGCGGCATCCGTCGGCAGACGCGTCAACGCACTGCCGGTACCGTCGACAGTCCCGACGTCCTCCGATCGTGCACGGTGTCAACGGTGATGAGCACCAGTCCTGCCCACACCAGCGCGAACCCGGCGAGTCGCGACGTCGTCATCTCCTCGTGGTACACGGCCCATCCGAGCAGGAAGTTGATCGACGGGATGATGTACTGCATCGGTCCGAGCACGGTGAAGGGCACTCGTTGGGCCGACCAGGCGAACAGCATGAGGGGGACGACGGTGACGATGCCGGTGCCGGCCACCATGAGCGCTTCGCGGGTGTCGGCGGTAGCGGCCACGCTGCCGTCGTGGCCGGTGAGGGCGATCACCGTCACGATGGCCGGCACCAGGGCGACGAACGATTCGGCCGACATGCTCTCGACCGGATCGAGGGGTACCTGCCGCTTGAGGGTGCCGTAGAGCATCCACGACGTGGCCAGCAGCACAGCCACCACCGGGAAGCGGCCGTACCCGGCCGCCAGCACCACGACGGCCGCTACGGCGAACCCGACCGCGACCTTCTGCAGGCGGCGCAGCGGTTCGCCGAACAGCCACACACCGATGGCGATGGTGCCGAGCGGTCCGAGGAAGTAACCGAGCGCGGTGTCGATGACGTGACCGTGCACCACGGCCCACACGTAGGTGGTCCAGTTGGTGGCCAGCAGTAGTGCGGCCAGGACCACTCGGCCGAGCAGGCGTCGGTCGCGGATCACCGGCTTCAGGCGCGGCCAGCGGCGGGTGACGGTGAGGACGATCGCCATGATCGCGGCCGAACTGACGATGCGCCAGCCCACCAGTTCGAACGGATCGAAGCGGGTGATCTGCTTCCAGTAGACGGTGAGCGCACCCCACAGGGTGAAACAGGCGACACCGGCGACGATACCGCTGCGTACCGCGGCCTCGTCGTGCTCGGGTGGCGTCACAGCGATTGCTTCCAGCCGTTCAGGTAGGTGATCTTCTCGGCGGGCAGGCGGGTGCCGGGCTTGAAGTCGTCGCCCGTGTAGAAGGCCACGGGCGTCATGGCCACCTGGATCACATGGTCGGGGATGCCGAGCAGTTGCGCGGCCTCCCGCTCGTAGGCCAGGTGCAGTGTGGTCCACGCCGTGCCCAGGCCGCGGCTGCGGGCCGCGAGCATGAAACTCCAGACCGCGGGCAGCACGCTGCCGTACATGCCGGCGAGTTGGCCCTGTGCCATGCCGGCATCGGGACGGCCGATGTAGCAGGGGATGACCATCGCCGGTACCTCGTGGAGGATGTTGGCGAGGTGGTCGCTCGACTCCATGATGCCGTTCGCGTCGGTGCGGCCGACGGTGGCAACGGCGCTGCGCTGGCTCTCGATGTAGGGCGCGTAGGCGCGGCGGTAGAGGTCGGCGATGCCGGCCTTCAGTGCAGGGTCGTCGACGATGAGCCACCGCCACATCTGCACGTTGCCGCCGGCCGGGGCCTGGGCGGCGATTCGGACGCAGTCGACGATCAGATCGTGCGGTACCGCACGGGTGAGATCGAGCCGCTTGCGCACGGCGCGGGTGGTGGTGAGCAGGTGGTCGGTCTGCTCCAGATCGAACGAAAAGGCCATGGGTCGTAGAGTACGCACCACCCCCTTCACGATCTCGATCAGAGGTGCACCATGACCACCCCGCGCGACCAGTGGCAACAGGCGTTCGACGCCTCCCGCACCCGCGATGCCGACTACTCGACGATGTCGGGCATCCCGCTCGAGCCGGTGTACGGCCCTGCCGACGGGTCGGGCGACTACCCCGGCCTGTACCCCTACACCCGGGGGCCGTACGCCTCGATGTACCGGTCGAAGTTGTGGACCATGCGCATGTTCGCCGGGTTCGGCACGGCCGACGACACCAACTGGCGGTTCAAGGAGATCATCCGCGCCGGGGGCGACGGGCTGTCGACGGCGTTCGACATGCCCACCCTGCTGGGCCTCGACAGCGACGACCCGATGTCGCTGGGCGAGGTGGGTCGCTGCGGCGTCGCCATCGACACCCTGGCCGACATGGAAGACCTGTACCGCGGTATCGACCTCGGTGCCATCACCACGTCGATGACCATCAACTCGCCCGCAGCGCCGATCTTCGCGATGTTCATCGCCCAGGCCGAGAAGGCCGGTGTGCACCGCAGCCGGCTCGGTGGCACGTTGCAGAACGACATCTTGAAGGAGTACCAGGCGCAGAAGGAGTTCGTCTTCCCGCCACGCCAGAGCATGCGTCTGGTGCGCGACTCCATTGCGTTCACCGCGGCCGAGATGCCGCGCTGGCACAGCGTCAGCATCAGCGGCTACCACATCCGTGAGGCCGGCAGCACCGCCGCAGAGGAACTGGCGTTCACCTTGGCGAACGGCTTCGCCTACGTCGAGCTCGCACTTGCCGCTGGCCTGCCCATCGACTCGTTCGCGCCGCGGCTGTCGTTCTTCTTCAACGCCCACATCGACTTCTTCGAGGAGATCGCCAAGTACCGGGCGGCCCGCCGTATCTGGGCGCGTTGGATGAAGGAGCGTTACGGCGCGCAGCTCGACCGTTCGATGCAGTTGCGCTTCCACACCCAGACAGCGGGTGTGTCGCTCACGGCCCAGCAGCCGGAGGTGAACATCGTGCGCACCGCCATCGAGGCGCTCGCCGGTGTGCTGGGCGGCACCCAGAGCCTGCACACCAACTCGATGGACGAGGCGCTGGCGCTGCCCACCGAGAAAGCTGCTCGCATCGCGCTGCGCACCCAGCAGGTGATCGCCTACGAGACCAACGTGGCCCATGTGGCCGACCCGTTGGGCGGGTCGTGGTTCGTCGAGTCGCTCACCGACGAGATGGAGCGTCGCGCCGAGGAGCTCTTCGCCTACCTCGACGAGTTGGGTTCGGGATCGATGCTCGAAGGATGTATCCGCGGTATCGAGGAGAACTGGTTCCAGGGCCGAATCGCCGATTCGGCGTACGACCTCGAACGCAAGTTGAACAGCGGCGAGCGGGTGGTGGTGGGTGTCACCGGGTTCACCGAGGGCAACGACGACGCCGAGCTCGACCTGCTCGAGATCACCAACGAAGACGAGGCCAAGCAGCGCAAGCGCCTCGACGCAGTGCGTGCCGAGCGCAACCAGGCGGCGGTCGACGCAGCGCTCGCCCGGTTGGCCAGTGCGGCCGCCGACCCCGAGGTGAACCTCATGCCGGCGCTCGTCGACGCGGCCCAGGCCTATGCCACGCTCGGCGAGATGATGGGCACCATGGCCGGGGTGTTCGGCCGCTATGTCGAGGTGCCCACCATCTAGCGCTCGCGCTTCTCACCGAGCCTTCGCCGGGTCTACGGTGTCGCTCCGGACACAGGGGGTGCCCAATGCTCGATCCATCGACCATGCCCGCGTTGCTCGGCGAGTTCCTCGCCCGCCAGCAGCCCGACTGGCGCAATGTGCGTGTCAGTTCGTACGAGGTGATGACCGGCGGCTACAGCCGGCTGCTCGCCAAGGCCGTCGTCGAACACGACGGTGGCCGCCAGGTGCTCGTGCTGCGCGGCGACCCGCCCGCCGACAAGATCCTCATCCACACCGACCGCGAGCAGGAGTGGGAGCTGCTGCGGGTGCTCGGCGAGCACGGCATCCGTACGCCGCGTGCCCGTCACTTCGACGCCACGGGCGAGTCGCTCGGCACCAAGGCGCTCATCATCGACTTCAGCGAGTCCACCTCGTTCCTGCCACACGTTGCCGCCGGTGGTTCGCTCGAGGGGCTCCCCGAACGGCTGGCCGATGCGCTCGCCTCGTTCCACGCCATCCCGATCGAGGCGTTGCCTCGCCAGCTCGATCGGCCGACGAGTTGGGATGCGTACCTCACCACGCGTATCGACGAATGGCGCCGCACCGCCGATGCGCACGTCGAAGACCTGCCGATCATGCGGTTCATGGCCGGGTGGCTCGACAGCCACCGTCCGGCGCCGGTGCCCCTCACGCTCATGCACGGCGACTTCCAGAGCGCCAACCTCATGCTCACCGCCGACGGTCACTTCGAGGTACTCGACTGGGAACTCGCCTCCATCGGCGACCCGCGCGAAGACATGGGCTACTTCAAGGCCGTCGCCCAGATCGCCCCGCCCGACCTGCTCGACGACGCCGGGTGCGAGGCGTTCTGCGCCCGCTACCGCGAACTCACCGGTATGAACGAACTGCAGCTCAACCCTGCCGTCGTGGCGTACTTCCTGATCCTCGGTGTGGTGGGCACGGTGCGGCGCCTGCTCGAGGGTGCCGCCGACTACGCCCGCGGCACCAACCGGCTGATGGCATCGGTGTTCAACATGAACTCGGTGCAGTTCGGCCAGAGCGTCTGGCTGCCCACCGCCGACGCGCTCGGGCCCGTGATGGACCAACTCGCTGCTCTCGCCCGCCAGGCAGAAGGGAACCTCGGCTGATGCTCACCCGACCCACCACCGAACAGATCCTGCGCGGGATCGCCGACGAACTGCGCGACACCGTGGCACCCGAGGTCACCAGCGAGCCCGTGAAGGTGCTCCTCGGCCAGATCGACCAGATCCTGCGCGGCCAGGCCACCAAAGCCGCCCACGAGATCGCCTGGATGCACGAGGAGGCCGATGCCATCTCGGCGGTCACCGGCACCGACGTGGGCTGGCCCGAGTCGCTTCATCTCGACGATGTCATCACCTGGTACGACGGCGTGTCGCGGGTGTTGTCGAACGCGCTCGATGATGCGTTCGCAGCGGGCGACACGGCCCGAGTGGCCGAGTTGAAGGTGCTGCTCGATGCCCGTTCGGCCAACGAGATGCGCATCGTCGGCGCGCTCGACCTGGTGGGTCGCGGCTGAGCGCGACGGGGCCGAATTTCGCCCACAAACAGACCGCACGGCTCATGTTGCGGGTGTCACATGTGCTAGCAAACACTCCGCCGGGTTCCTGCCCGGCGACCACGGCCACCTCGGCCGGAACCATCACGGCCGACAGGCCAATCCATTGAGGGGGACATTGTGAGGAAACGGAGTATGAAGGTCGCCGCTGGCCTTCTCGTCCTGGGCATGGTCGGTGCGGCCTGCTCGGAGGAGGAGACCACGTCGACCACCGCCGCTGCTGTGGAGACCACGGCCGCTGCCGTCGAGACCACTGCGGCTGCTGTCGAGACCACGGCCGCTGCCACCGAGACCACCGCTGCCGCTGTCGAGACCACCGCTGCGGCGGGCGCCGACGAGCTGGTGCAGTGGGCACTCGACTACACCGCTGGTACCGCCGGCGAGGCGAGCGGCGATCCGATCACCATCGGCTACGTCAACTCGGAGGACTACTTCCCCGAGAACACCATCGGCCTGAACGCCGCGATCGAGTTCATCAACAAAGAACTCGGTGGCGCCGCCGGTCGTCCGCTCCAGGCCGTCGCCTGCAAGATCTCGGTGGCCGAGGACGGCGCCAAGTGCGGCACTGAAATGGCCAACAACCCCGATGTCGCCGTGGTCATCACGGGCACCATCCTGTTCGGCAACAAGGAGCTGTACGACGCGTTGAACGGCAAGAAGCCGGTCATCATCGGTAACGGCGTCACCAGCGACGACTTCACCACTCCGGCCGGCCAGGCGTTCACCGCCGGCTCGCCCGGTGTCATCCCCGGTATGGGCGGCTTCATCGTGCAGTACCTGCCCGAGGTGAAGAGCGTGGCCATCCTGGCCTCGAACAACCCCGCCGGTCAGGCCGCCGCCGACCTGCTGTTCAAGCCCGTCATGGAGAAGAACGGCATCGCCGTCACCTACGTGGGTGTCGACGACACCGCAACGGCCGCCGACGTGCAGTCGGCCCTCACCGCCGTCGGCGCCGACAAGGCCGACGCCGTGGTGCCGCTGCTCACCATCCAGCAGTGCATCAACATCTACGACGCGATGAAGGCACTCGACATCAACCCGACCGTGGTCACCACCGGCCTGTGCTTCGGTACGCCGATGACCGATCACCTCAAGGCCAACGGTGAAGACGGCCCGGTTCCCGACGGCTGGTACTTCGGTGGCTATGGCTACAGCTACTTCAACCCCGACCTCGAGAGCGGCATGCAGACGTACGTGGCCAAGATCCAGGAGTACGGCGTGCCGGCTCCGGGTGCGACCACGCTCGAGTACACCGGCTTCGCCGGCCCCGAGTTCGCCAACGTGATGACGTTCGCCAAGTTCATGAACGAACTCGGTGGCGCCACCGACTACGCCAGCATCGACGGCAAGATCCGTGGCTTCACGGGCCCGATGATGTTGCAGGTCGGCCCGCTCAACTGCGGCAAGAACACCATCCTCGGTCTGCCCATCTTCATCTCGGTGTGCGGTACCCAGATCGGTATCCAGCAGTTCAAGGGCGGCGAGTGGATCTCGGTCGCCGACGGCTTGAACGGCCAGCCGATCGACGTGACCAAGGTCTGATCCTGGTCGACGTTGCAGTAGACACGAATACATATCGGTAGCGATCGGTGGGGTGCCGCAGGTGGCGGCACCCCACCGAGTCGCATGGGGGCTTCGAGGGGGACGAGACCGTGAAGGGCTCGGCAATCAAGTACATCAGGTGGGGTATTGCCGCGGTGGGGCTGCTGCTCCTGCTGTGGATCGTCATCGATTCCGATACGCGAGCCCAGTTCGTCACGGGCTCCGGCATCGCCCAGGGCGCGCTGGTGGCTGCCATTGCGCTCGGCGTGGTGCTCACCTATCGCGGTTCGGGCGTGGTCAACTTCGCCAACAGCGCCATCGCGATGTACATCGCGTACGTCTATGCGGTGTTGCGCAAGGACGGCGATCTGTTCCTGCCCCCGTTGCCCAACCCCTTCGCTCCCATCGAGGGAGTGGTCCACTGGTTCCAGGACACCGACACGTTCGACCTCACCGATTGGCCGACACGCATCAGCTTCGGGCCGAACATGCAGTTCTGGCCTGCGCTGCTCATCTCGCTGATCTTCGCGATCGTGCTGGGCCTCATCCTCCACTTCCTCATCTTCCGCCCGCTGCGCAGCGCACCACCGCTCGCCAAGGTGGTCGCCTCGATCGGTCTGTTCCTCTATCTGCCGGCCGTCATCATCCGTCGCTTCACCATCCAGCCCTACACGGTGAAGCCGATGCCGTTCTTCGACAACGACGCCAAGCCGGTGAAGTTGCCGTTCGGCATCAGCATCGGTGCCGATGCCCTCACCATCGCTGTGCTGGTCATCATCTTCACGGTGTTGCTGTGGGTCGTGTTCCAGATGACCCGCTTCGGTCTGGCGACACGAGCAGCCAGCGAGAACGAAAAGGGCGCCGTCGTGCTCGGCTTCTCGCCCGAGTTCCTGGCCGGCGCCAACTGGGTCATCTCCACCCTCATCACCGGTCTGCTCGGCATCTTCGCCGCCACCATCCAGAAGTCCATCGACCCGGCCGTGCTGCCTGCGCTCATCGTGCCGGCGCTCACTGCGGCGTTGGTGGGCAGCTTCACCTCGTTCGGCCTCACAGCCGTCGCAGCGTTTGCGCTCGGCATGCAGTTCGGCCTCATCAAGTACATCGAGATCAACCACAGCTGGTTCCCCTCGTCGGGCGGCACCCCGTTGCCCGGCGGCGAGCGCTTCATCCCGCTCCTCGTGATCGTGCTCGTCCTCTACCTCAGCGGCAAGAGCCTTCCCACCCGCGGTGCCATCAGTGCCGGTCGATTGCCGTTCTCGCCCACACCGCCGCGGTGGGCGATCCGCTACGGCGGTCCGGCGCTGGCCCTGCTGGCGGCGGTGCTCGGTCTGTTCTTCCTCACGCCGCCGTTCCGTCTGGCGCTGTCGAACACGCTCATCGGCATCATCATCTGCCTGTCGCTGGTGGTGCTCACCGGGTACGTGGGGCAGATCTCGCTGGCGCAGATGTCGTTCGCCGGTATCTCGGCGTTCCTCGTGTCGAAGATGACGATGGAAGCGCCCATCAAGATCCCGTTGCCGTTCTCGAACAAGATGCTCACCGTCATCCCCGAGGTGCCGTTCCCGATACCCATCATCATCGGCGGCATCGTGGCCATGTTGGTGGGCATGATCGTCGCCATTCCTGCGCTCCGTGTGCGCGGCGTGAACCTGGCCATCGTCACCCTGGCGTTCGCCGTGGCGGTCGACAAGGTGGTGTTCGCCAACAAGTCGGTGAACGGCGGGTTCGCCGGCGCCAAGGTCGAGGCGCCACAGCTCATCGTCGAGCCGCGCGACGTGAGCTACCGGATCCTCGGGATGAAGGCGGGCGATGGCCTGCAGCCCAACCCGATGACGCCCATCTTCTGTCTCATCGTGGTGGTCATCCTCGCCTACGCCGTGGCCAACCTGCGCCGCTCGGCGACGGGCCGACGGATGCTCGCCACGCGCAGCAACGAGCGGGCGGCTGCCGCCGCAGGTGTGAACGTGTCGGGCATGAAGTTCCTGGCGTTCGCCGTGTCGGCCTTCATTGCCGGTGTGGGTGGTGCCGTCATCGCGTACCGATCGGGCAGCGTCACCGTCGACAAGTTCACCTACGTGCAGTCGCTCACCTTCCTGGCCTTCGCCTACATCGGCGGCATCACCAGCGTGTACGGCGCCATCAGCGGTGGCTTCATCGTGGCCGGTGGCCTCGTGTTCACGTTCCTCGAACGCATCCTGCACGTGCCCAGCGAGTTCACGCTCATCCTCGGCGGTATCGGCCTCATCTTCTCGGCCATCATGAACCCCGAGGGTCTGGCCGGAGCCGTGCGACATGCCGGCGCCCAGATGAAGGCGCTGCTCGGTATGCGCAAGGCCCAGGCCGCGCCACCGCCGGGGCCACCGCCTGCGGCCGAACCCGAACTCGCCACCACGGCAGGAGGTCACTGACATGGCGCTGTTGGAGACATTCGGCATGTCGGTCACCTTCGGTGGCCTGAAGGCCGTGAACGAGGTCGACTTCCGGGTCGAGGAAGGTCAGCTCGTCGGGCTGATCGGCCCGAACGGTGCCGGCAAGACCACCTTCATCGACGGCATCACCGGCTTCGTGCCCACCACCGGGCGGATCATGTTCGACGGTAACGAGATCGGTGCGCTGCCCGCCCACCGACGCGCCAAGAGCGGCTTGGGCCGCACGTGGCAGTCGCTCGAGCTGTTCGACGACCTCACCATCCGCGAGAACCTGCAGGTGGCTGCCGAGAAGCAGACCGTCGGCAGCTTCTTCGCCGATCTGGTGGCGCCGCGCCGCAAGCGCGACCAGTCGAACGTCGAGTTCGCGCTCGACGTGCTGGGCATCGGCGACCTCGCCGACAAGATGCCCAACGAGATCAGCCAGGGTCAGCGCAAGCTGGTCAGTGCCGCCCGTGCGTTGGCCGCCCGGCCGAAACTGGTGTGCATGGACGAGCCGGCCGCCGGCCTCGACACCACCGAGAGCACCGAGTTGGGGCAGCGGTTGCGCTCGATCATCGACGCCGGCATGACCATCTTCCTCGTCGACCACGACATGGGCCTGGTGCTGAACGTGTGCGACTACATCTACGTCATCGAGTTCGGGGTGAAGATCGCCGAGGGTACGCCCGAGGAAGTGAAGCGCAATCCGAAGGTGATCGAGGCGTACCTCGGTTCGTCGGCCGAATCCGACGCTGCTGCAGAAGGGGGCGAGTGATGGCACTGCTCGAGATCGACGACATGTCCACCGGCTACAACGGTGTGCCCGTCGTGCGCAACCTCAACCTGCACGTGAACGAGGGTGAGGTGGTGGCTCTGCTCGGCCCCAACGGTGCCGGCAAGACCACCACGCTGCTCACCACCTCGGCGCTAAACCCTGTTCTCGGTGGCGACATCCGGGTGATGGGCAACTCGGTGAAGGGCCGCCGCCCGCACCTCATCGCTCGCGAGGGTCTGGCCCACGTGCCCGAGGACCGCAGCCTGTTCTTCCAGCTCACCGTGCGCGAGAACCTGAAGCTCGGTGCGGCGAAGGGGTCGGCCGACCTGAACCAGGCGCTCGGTTACTTCCCGGCACTCGAGAAGCTGATGGACCGCAAGGCCGGCCTGCTGTCGGGTGGCGAGCAGCAGATGCTCGCCATGGCCCGGGCGCTCACGGTGAAGCCGAAGATGCTGATGGTCGACGAGATGAGCCTGGGTCTGGCGCCCATCATCGTCGAGCGGCTGCTGCCCGTGCTGCGCCGTATCGCCGACGAAACCGGTGCCGGTGTGCTGCTGGTCGAGCAGCACGTGCACCTCGCGCTCGAGGTTGCCGATCGCGCCTATGTGATGAACCACGGCTCGATGGTGCTGGAAGGCGACGCCAAGCATCTGGCCGCCAACCGCCACCTGCTCGAGTCGAGCTACCTCGGCGGCGGCGAGATCGAGCACTAGCAGCATCCACCGGTTGCCGGCCCGTTGGGCGTGGCAGGCTGACGGTGTGATCCTGCGAGTGTGCGACGACCCGGAGGCGGCTGCCCGTGCGGCAGCCGTGGCGGTGGCGCGTCGGCTGAGCCGTGCCGTGGCGCTGCGGGGTGCCGCGTCGGTGGCCTTCAGTGGTGGCCGTACACCGGCCGCGATGCTGGCGCACCTGGCGGCGATGCCACTGGCGTGGGATCTGCTCGACGTCTACCAGGTCGATGAGCGCCTCGCCCCGGCAGGGCACCAGGCCCGCAACGTCGGCCTGCTCGACGTGCTGCCGCTCGCGCCGCGTCGCCTGCATGCAATGCCGGTGGACGCCGCCGATGTGCGTCGCGCGGCTCGGCGGTATTCGGCGGCACTGCCCGAGCGACTCGACGTGGTGCACCTCGGGCTCGGCGCCGACGGCCACACGGCCTCGTGGCCGCCGGGCGACCCGGTGGTCGACTCGGCCGACACGGTCGACCTGTGCGCCGAATACGCCGGGTGGTTGCGGATGACCCTCACCCCACGTGCGGTGAACGCAGCGCGCTCGCGGGTGGTGCTGGCCGCGGGCGCCGACAAGGCGGCGGCGCTCGAGGCCTGGTTGGGTGGCAGTCGTGACGCGCCCGTGGCGCGGGTGCACCGTGGCGGCACGGTGGTGGTGGTCGATCGGGCAGCCGCCACCGATGCGGTGATGGCGGCCGCCGCGCGGCGGCACCGGTAGCGTCGGCGGCGATGGACAGCCCCACCCCTCCCACGCCGCTCGACACGGCGTGGCAGCGTCTGCTCGCCACGCCCGCCCCCGCTCCGCTGCGATCGCTGTTCGCCACCGACCCGGGCCGGGCCGAGCGGTACACGGTGCGGGCGGGCGATCTGCACATCGACTGGTCGAAGAATCTCGTCGACGACACGGTGGTCGACGCACTGATGGCGCTCGTGGCAGCCAGCGACCTGCACGCCCGCCGCGCAGCGATGTTCGCCGGCGAGGCCATCAACACCACCGAGCAGCGCGCCGTGCTGCACACAGCTCTGCGTGCACCGAACGCCGCTGTCGTCGAGGTCGGTGGCCAGAACGTCGTGCCCGAGGTGCACGCGGTGCTGGCTGCCATGGCGCGCTTCGCCGAGGCGGTGCGGAACGGCTCGTGGCGCGGTGCCACCGGCCGTGCCATCGAGACGGTGGTGAACATCGGTATCGGCGGCAGCGACCTCGGCCCGGCGATGGCCTACCTCGCCACCCGGGCGTTCGGACGTGCCGATCTCCAGTGCCGGTTCGTCAGCAACGTCGACGGTGCCGACCTGTCCGACAACCTCGCCGGCCTCGACCCGGCCACCACGCTCTTCGTCGTCAGCTCGAAGACCTTCACCACCATCGAGACCATCACCAACGCCACGGCTGCCCGCCGGTGGTTGGTTGATGGGCTGGGTCCCGACGCGGTCTCGCGGCATTTCGTCGCGGTCAGCACCAACGCTGCGGCGGTGGCGGCATTCGGTATCGACACCGCCAACATGTTCGGCTTCTGGGACTGGGTGGGCGGCCGCTATTCGGTCGACTCGGCCATCGGGCTGTCGCTGATGGTGGCCATCGGGCCCGACGCGTTCGGCGAGTTCCTCCACGGCTTCCACGTCGTCGACGAGCACTTCCGCAACGCACCCGACCGTCACAACGCACCGGTGCTCATGGCCGCACTGGGCATCTGGTACCACAACGTGCTCGGCGCCGAGAGCAAGGCCGTGCTGCCCTACGCGCACGAACTGCGCCGCTTCCCGGCCTACCTGCAGCAACTCGACATGGAGTCGAACGGCAAGAGCGTGCGCCTCGACGGGTCGCCGGTGCCCCGCTCGACCGGGCCCATCGTGTGGGGCGAGCCGGGCACCAACGGCCAGCACGCCTTCTACCAACTGCTGCACCAGGGCACCCATCTGGTGCCGGTCGACTTCATCGGCTTCGCCCGCCCCAACCACCCGCTCACCGACCAGCACGACCTGCTGATGGCCAACCTGTTCGCGCAGGGCGAGGCGCTGGCGTTCGGCAAGGCCCTCGACGAAGTACAGGCCGAAGGAATCGCTCCGCACCAACAGGCGCACCGGGTGTTCCCCGGTAACCGGCCCAGCACCACCATCGTCGCCGAGCGGCTCACGCCGTCGGTGCTGGGGCAACTCATCGCCCTCTACGAGCACATCGTGTTCGTGCAGGGCTGCATCTGGCAGATCAACAGCTTCGACCAGTGGGGCGTGGAACTGGGCAAGGCCCTGGCCAACCGCATCACCCCCGAACTCGTCGGCGATGCAGCACCGCAGCACGACACGTCCACCAACGCACTCATCGCCTGGTACCGCGCCAACCGGATGTCATAGGGGTGGGGCTCGCAGTGAACGACGAGCGACGACGACGCAGCGACGAACGGTGGGCCGCCCGCTACCGCCGCAGCCAGGCTGCCTTCGAGGCCGCCGATCGTCTGTCGGAGGGGGCAGGTGGTTGGGTCGAGTCCGTCCAGGGAGGCGACGGTGTGCGGTACCGGATCGTGGTGATCCCACCCGGTGAGCCGGTGGGCAGCGACCCCTTGTTCTACGTCATCCTGGTGCTGTCGTGGCTCACGAGGGGTCTGGTGTACCCGACGGCCAAGAACCAGCGCTGGGTGGTGGAGGTTCGACGCTCCACCAAGGGTTCGAGTGTCTCCCGCGTGCGGTTCTCGACGTACCGCGAAGCGCTCGACCACGTTCGTACGCTGCGCCACTCGCTCGTTCACGTGGCGCCACCGTCAGCGCCGTAGAACTGCGCGCCGGTTTCTCCGCGGAGAAACCAGTGCGCCCGGCAGGCCCGAGCGGCCGAGGGGCGACTGGCGGGCGATACGCCGCGTGGCCATGTCGATGTCGTCGGGGTCGCCGGCGATGCAGTACCGCAGCACGACACGTCCACCGATGCCCTCATCGCCTGGTACCGCGCCAACTGGATGTCGTTCGCGAGTGACTACAATTCCGGTCATGTCTGACGTCCTGCCGCTCGCCGAAGTCAAAGCGAAGTTCTCGGAGATGGTCGACCGGGTCGAACACCAACACGACCGGATCACCGTCACCCGCAACGGCCGACCGGCAGCGGTACTGATGAGCGCCGACGACCTTGCAGCCCTCGAGGACACGCTCGACCTGCTGTCCGATCCCACGGCGATGGCCGAGATCGCCCGTGCCCGACAGGAAGTCATCGATGGCCACACGGTCTCCGCGGATCAGTTGCGCACCACGTTCCTCCGGCAGTGACCGACGACGTGTGGCGACTGCGTGTCGTCGCATCCGCTGAACGGCAGCTCGGTCGTCTGCCTGAGCGCATCGCTGCTGCTGTTGTCGAGTTCGTACTCGGCCCGCTGTGCGAGAACCCACGCCGACTCGGTCACCCGCTCCAACGCGAACTCGCCGGACTGTGGTCTGCGCGGCGCGGCGCGTACCGCGTCATCTACGAGATCGACGAGGTTGAACGCATCGTCACCGTGCTCCGCATCGACCACCGCTCCGACATCTACCGTCCGCGCTAGCTGCTTTGGGTGAGCGTGATGCAGCGGTGGTTTCTCCGCGGAGAAATCGGCGCGCCGGGAAGGCGTGGCTAGCGGGCGACGACCATGCCGGTGTTGGCCCACACGGCGCTCATCGAGGCACCACTGGTGACGCCGGCATCGACCACCAGCGCCTGGCCGGTGACGTAACTGCCGGCGTCGGACAGGAAGTACAGCACCGCCTCGGCGATGTCGCTGGGCAGGCCGGAGCGGCCGAGGGGCGACTGGCGGGCGATGCGCCGCGTGGCCGTGTCGATGTCGTCGGGGTCGCCGGCGATGACGTGCGCGGTCATGCCGGTGGGGATGCTGCCGGGGGCGACGGCGTTCACTCGGATGCCGTGGGTGGCCAGTTCCGAGGCGGCCGATCGGGCGAGGCCGATGACGCCGGTCTTGGCGACGCTGTAGGCGTGGGGGCCGAGGCCGCCCTGCACCCCGGCCACCGAGGAGGTCATCACGATCGACCCGCCGTTGCCGCAGGCCTGCATCACCCGGGCCGCATGCTTCACGGTGACGAACACGCCACGCACCAGCACGGCCATGGTGCGGTCGAAGTCGTCCATCGGTGTCTCGCTGATGGGGCCGACCACACCGACGATGCCGGCGTTGGCGAACGCTCCGTCGAGGCGACCCCACCGCTCGACCGCCGCATCGACGGCAGCGGCCACGTCGGCTTCCTGGGTGACGTCGCAGCGCACGAACAGCGCGTGGTCGCCCAACGACTCGGCGACGGCCTGGCCGCGCTCGGCGCCGTAGTCGGCGATCACCACGTTGCCGCCCTCTGCCACCAACAGGCGCGCAGTGGCCTCACCGAGTCCGCTCGCGCCGCCCGTGACCAGCGCGACCTTTCCCTCGTAGCGGCCGGCCGTCGTTCGTTCGCTCATGGCCGGAGCGTACGACGGCCCGGCGTCAGTTTGCGAAGCGCACCGTGTTGGTGCCGGCGTCGACCTGGTACGTGTCGTGGGTGAACATCGGCGCGCCCTCTTCCTTCACCGACTCGACCATGCGGTAGTCGGCGGTCCACACCTCGGGCGTGACGGTGTGGAGGATGTAACCGCGGTGCACCAGTTCGGCGTCGAGGATGTCGGGGAACGACTTCACCACCTCGGTCACCTCGGGGCCGACGAGGCCGCCCGACGAGATGGATGTGGCGACGAACTCGACGCCCACCGCGGTGCCGGTACCGCGCTCGCCGGAACGGATGGTTCCGGTGCCGGCGAGGTGGATGTCGCCCGTGAGGACGACCACGTTGGGCACTGCGTCGGCGGCCAGGCGGTCGACGATGGCGCTGCGGTCGGCGGGGTAGCCGTCCCACTGGTCGTAGTTCAACACCGCGCCGGCCAGGGTGAGATCGCCGAACACGGTCTGGTTGCCGATCACCCGCCAGGTGCTGGTGGTCGCCTCGATGGTGTCGATCAGCCAGGCCTCCTGCTCGGCGCCCAGCATGGTGCGGTCGGGATCGAAGGTCTCGGGGCAGGCCGGGTCGAGGTTCAGGCCCACGTCGCCGCACGCCTGGTCGCTGCGGTACTGGCGGCCGTCGAGCAGGGCGAGGTCGAGCAGCGAACCCCAGCGGAACGAGCGGTAGATGCGGTACTCGTCGGTGCCGTTCGGCGGGGGCAGGGCCACAGGCATGTGCTCCCACCACGCCTGGTACGCCGCAGCGCGGCGAGCTGCGAAGTCGGGTGCCTCCTCGGGCTTCTCGGGCATCAGCGAGGCGTAGTTGTTCTCCACCTCGTGGTCGTCCCAGATGACGTACCACGGGCAGGCGGCGTGCGCGGCCTGCAGATCGACGTCGCCCCTGTACAGCGCATACCGGTTGCGGTAGTCGTCGAGCGTGCGCACCTCGGGTGTGCCGTGGCTGCGCACCACGTTGGCGCCGTCGATGGGGTAGCTGTCGCCCTCGTAGATGTAGTCGCCCAGCCAGACCACGAAGTCGGGCTGCTGGTCGGCGATGTCGCGGTGCGCGGTGTAGTAGCCGTTCTGGTAGTTCTGGCAACTGGCGCTGGCGAAGCGGGCCTCGGCGGCGCTGTCGGCAGCGGGCGCGGTCTGTGCCCGGCCGGTGGGGCTGGTGAAGGTGCCGGCCCGGAAGCGGTAGAACCACCAACCGGGCTCGAGCTCGGCGACGGCGTGCACGCTGTGCCCGTGGGCTGCCACTGCCGTCTCGGTACCGGTGGCGACGATGTCGGCGAACGAGTCGTCGCGCGCCACCTCCCACACCACGGGTACCTCCACATCGGGCATCCCGCCACCGTTCAGCGGATCGGGCGCGAGGCGGGTCCACAGCACCACCGATCCCTCGCTCGGGTCGCCGCTCGCCACCCCGAGTGTGAACGGGTCGCCGGGCAGGTCGATCGGGGCAAGCGTGGTGGGTGCCGCGGTGGTGGGCGCAGCAGTCGTGGGCGCGGCGGTGACGGGTGCAGCGCTGGAGCCGGGGGCCGCGGTGGGCGACGATCCCGAGGGGTCGGGAGCGCTCGAATCACCATCGCTGCACGCAGCGGCGACGGCCGACACCGCGATGGCGGCCGAACCGACCAGGAACATGCGACGCGAGATGGGTTGCATCGGCACAGTCTTGCCCACGGCGGTCGTCGCGTCTCTGTCATCTCGGGTCGCCCTCGGTGCCGTGGTTGGGCGAGACTGATCGGCATGAGTGGCAACAGCGCCCCCGCATCCGACGGCGTCACGCTCGAGGGCTTCAATCCCTTCAGCGAAGCCGTGCAGCAGTGCCCGCACCTGTACTACCGCGCCATGCAGGAACAGGCCCCCGTGTTCCCCGTACAGGGCACCGATCTGTTCATGGTCACCAAGCACGAGATGGTCACCCCCATCCTGCGCGACACCCAGACGTTCAGCAGTCGTTTCGGCAGTGCGGGCGAGATGCCGAAAGGTGAGGTGGTCGAGCGCATCAAGGAGGTGCTGGCCACCGGCTGGCCGCAGGTGCCCACCATGCTCACCATCGACCCGCCCTATCACACCCGTTTCCGTGGCACCGTGGCGTCGTACTTCACCCCCAAGCGCCTCGCCGACGTGGTGGCGCCGGTGCGAGCCATCGTCGAGCGCCTGCTCGACGACATCCCCTCCGGATCGTTCGACCTTGTGCCGCACTTCGCCGTGCCACTGCCCATCGAGGCCATCGCCCAGGTGCTGAACGTGCCGGCCGATCGGATGGCCGACTTCAAGCGGTGGAGCGACGACTCGATCGCCAACATCGGTGCCGTCATCTCCGACGATCGTCGGGTGGAGGCCTATCGCGGCATCGTCGAGTTCCAGCACTACTTCGCCGCGCAACTCGAACAGCGCCGGGCCGAGCCGTGCGGCGACTTGATGAGCGACCTCGTGCAGGCCGTCATCGACTCCGACCCGCTGCCCGATGGCACGCCCGGCCCGAAGCGACCGCTCGAGATGGCCGAGATGCTGTCGATCGTGCAGCAGTTGCTCGTCGCCGGCAACGAGACCACCACCAAGTCGATCACCGAGGGGGTGCGGCTGCTGGCCGAGAACCCCCACGTGTTCGCCAAGTTGCAGGCCGATCCGGCCGGATACGCGCCGCTGGTCACCGAAGAGGTGCTGCGCCTGTCGACCCCCACGCAGGGCATGTTCCGCGTGGCCACCACCGACACCGAACTCGGCGGTGTGGCCATCCCCAAGGGCTCGCGCCTGGTCGTGGTGTACGCCGCCGCCAACCGCGACCGTTCGGTGTGGGGCGACGACCCCGACCGTTTCGACCCCGACCGCCCGAACCTGAAAGAGCACCTCGCGTTCGGCAAGGGCATCCACTTCTGCCTCGGCGCACCGCTGTCGCGGATCGAGTTGAACGCTGCATTCGAGGCCATCGGCCGTCGGGTCGAGCGCATCGAGTTGGTCGACACCAACGACTTCCGGTATCACCCCAGTTTCATGCTGCGCGGTCTGGTCCACCTCGACGTCACGTTCACGATGCGCGAGGCTGGCCGTGGCTGACCGTGTGCTCGTCGCGAAGGTGGGCCTCGACGGCCACGACCGAGGTGTGAAGGTGGTGGCCCGCATTCTGCGCGACGCCGGGTTCGAGGTCATCTACACCGGCCTGTTCCAGACCCCCGACACCGTGGCAGCAGCCGCGGTCGACGAAGACGTCGACGTCGTCGGGCTGTCGATGCTCAGCGGTGCGCACATGACCCTTGCCCCGTTGGTGGTCGAGAAGCTGCGCGAGCGCGGCTCCGACATCCCGGTCGTGGTGGGCGGCATCATCCCCGACCGCGATGTGCCCAAGCTCACCGCAGCAGGGGTGGCCGGGGTGCTCACCCCGGGCGCCACCGCCGATGCCGTCGTGGCCGTGATGCGCGACGTCATCGCCACCGCGAGGGCCTAGCCGACCGACCGGTACCCTCGTGAGCATGGTCGCACCGATCGAGCGGGTCACCAATCTGCTCACGCTGTTGTTGGAGCGTCGACACTCCCTCACCCTGCAGCAGATCCTCGACGAACTCGAGGGTCAGTACCCCGGCGCCGCCGATTCGCAACGGTCGATGTTCGAGCGCGACAAGGCGATGTTGCGCCAGATCGGGGTACCCATCGAGACCGAGGTGCTCGGTGGCACCCAGGCCGGGCAGACCGCGTACTTCATCGACCGCCGCAAGTACGAGTTGCGCGATCTGCACCTCGACGACGACGAACGCCACGCGCTGCAGATGGCGGTGGCAACGATCCGCTCCGATCCGGGCCAGGAAGCGGTGTGGAAGCTGGGTGGCTCGGCCGTGCCGTCGTCGCGGGTGCTCGCCCATGTGCCGCAACTCGACGCACTGCCCACACTGCGCGCCGCCATCGCCGAGCGGGCCACGGTGACGTTCACGTATCGCGACGACCAACGCACCCTCGACCCCTATGGGCTGTTGCTTCGCAAGGGCTACTGGTACGTCATCGGCCTCGATCACGTGCGCGGCGAGCGGCGTACCTTCCGCGTCGACCGCATCACCGGCGACGTGGCCGTCGGTGGTGCCGGGACCTTCGAGGTGCCGGCAGGGTTCGACCCGCGCGGCGAGTTCCCCATCGATCCGAAACGCCTCGGCGACGACGACTCCGAACCGCAGACGGCAGAGGTGGCCGTGTTCGGGGCGGTGGCCGGCATCGTGCGTGCCGAGTTGGGCGACGAGGCCGTGGTCGGTGAACGACCCGATGGTTCGGTGGTGTTCACGGTGCCGTGCGGTAACCGCGATGCCTTCCGTGGCTGGCTGCTCGGTTTCGGTTCCGACGCCGAGGTGATCGGCCCGGCCGACGTGCGCGCCGATCTGGTCCGGTGGTTGCAAGCCGTTGCCGCAGGTGGCGCCGAGGAGGTGGGCGGGTGAGCACACGCCGAGGCCCCCGACCGGTGCACGAGCGCCTGCGCCGCCTGCTCGTCATCCTGCCCTGGCTGGCCGAGCGCGGCGAGGCGTCGCTGGCCGAGATGACGGAACGGTTCCAGGTGAGCGAGCGCGACCTGATCGCCGATCTCGAACAGGTGGCGTGCTGCGGTCTGCCGCCGTTCCTCGACGAGTGCATCGACTTGTTCATCGACGACGGCGTCGCCTACATCGGCGTGCCGCGGTTCTTCACCCGGCCGTTGCGGCTGACGGCGCCCGAGGGTTTCGCGTTGCTGGCGGCCGGCCGGACTGCAATGGCGCTGCCGGGCGCCGACACAGCCGGGCCATTGGCTCGTGCGCTCGACAAACTCGAAGCCGTGCTCGGCGACGACGGCATCGTGCTCGAACTCGCCGAGCCACCGGCCACCGCCGTACTCGTCGGCGCCGCCCAACGCGGCGAGCGAGTGAGGATCACCTACTGGGCGGCATCGAACGGCGAGCAGACCGAGCGGGTGATCACGCCACGCACGGTCTATACCGATCGGGGCAAGTGGTATGTGGTGGCCGACGACGAGCGATCGGGCGAGGAGCGGAACTTCCGCGTCGACCGCATCCTCGACTGCACGCCGACCGGCGACTACGTGCCCCTGCGCGAGGTGGATGCCCCGATGGGCGACGCCTGGTTCGACGATCTCGCTGAGGCGAGCGGCACCACGGTGGTGACGCTCGAACTCCAGCCTGCCGGGCACTGGGTGGTCGAGCGCTATCCGGTACGGGTGCTCGACGATGCCGGTTCGCTGTGGCGCGTCGACCTGGCGGTGGGCAGCGAGCGGTGGTTCCGCAGTCTGCTCGTCCACCTGGGTGATGCGGCCCGGGTGGTGGCGCCTGTCGAGTGGTCGAGCCTGGCTGCCGCTGCGGCGAGCGAACTGCTCGCCAGGCGCTACGCCGCTTCGAGCTGAGCCTGCACCTGTTCGGCCGAGTCGATGCCGTGCGCGGCCAGGAGGTGGGTGAGCACCACCGCTGTGGCATCGGCGTCGGCGAGCGCGTCGTGCGGTCGGACGAGGTCGATGCCGTAGCGCTGACAGATCGCGCCCAGGCGGTGCGACAGCCGCCGGTCGGGGTCGAGGCGCCGCGAGAGTTGCAGGGTGCAGAGCGAGGCGCCGATGGGGAGGTGCACCGCTGCGTCGGCAGCGGCCTTGGTGAGAAAGGCTCGGTCGAACGAAGCGTTGTGCGCCACGAAGATGGCGCCCTCGATCGACGAGGCGAGCCGGGTGAGCACCTCGCCCGCCGCCGGTGCAGACCGCACGGCCCGGCGGGTGATGCCGTGCAGCTCGGTGGGCCCGACCCGGTAGAACCAGCGCGAGGTGGGCCGCACCAGGCTCGACCACCGTTCGAGCACGACGCCGTTGCCGTCGATCACCACGACGCCGACCTGGAGGAGGCGGTGCCGGTTCACGTCGAGACCCGACGTCTCGACGTCGACGACGGCGAACCGCAGCGAAGCATCCATGTCGAGAGCCTGCCACACGGGTGTGACAGCGGTGGCGGGTGGGCGGCGGTCAGCGGGCGGCGGCCCGGGCGCGCACGCCGATGGGCGCTGCCACGGTGTAGCCGGCCAGATGCCGTTCCTCTTCGCTCTCGCCACCCCAGAAGCCGTACTCGTGGCTGGTACGGGCGAACTGCTTGCACTGCACCTGCACCGGGCAGGTGCTGCACAGCAGGCGGGCCTGCGCTTCGCGCCGGGCACGGGCCTGGGGCCGCTCGGCACGAGGGGGGAAGAACAACTGGGTGCGACCCTTGCAGACGGCCTGGTCGGCCCAGTGCTCGCCCTGGTGTACCTCACGCAGGAACAAATCGAGAGCTGCCACGATCCACCTTCCGAAGCCGTCCCGCACCTGCGGGCACCGCTGAACGGATTTAACACTAAACATCGCAAAGCGACTTGTAAAGGGTTTCTTCGCGGTTTCGTGCGTGTGTCAGAGGAGTTCGGCGGCCAGGCTGGCCACGGTGCCGCGTTCGCACGCGGTGAGGCTCACGTGGCCGAAACAGCGCTGGCCGCGGAAGGCGTTGATGAGCACTGCCAAGGCGTTGTTGCTCTCGCCCAGATACGGCGCATCGATCTGACTGGTGTCGCCCGTGAAGACCACCTTGGTGCCCTCACCGATGCGGGTGAGGATCGTCTTCAGGGTGGTCGGTTCGAGGTTCTGTGCCTCGTCGACCACCACCATCTGTCGGTGCAGCGAACGACCACGCAGGAACGTGACGCTCTCGAGCGACAACTGGTTGCGCGTCGTGAGCTGATCGATCAGATCGCGTGCGTCGCGGCTCGATCGCTGGTCGGTGAGCGCGACGATCGCGTCGTGGATGGCCGACATCCACGGGTCGAGTTTCTCGTCGAGTCCGCCCGGCAGGAAGCCGACATCGGCGCGGCCGACAGGAACGAGTGGCCGGTAGATCGCCAGGCGCTCGTAGTCGCGGCGCTCGACCACGTGCTCGAGGCCCGCAGCGATGGCGAGCAGCGTCTTGCCGGTGCCGGCGCGTCCGTCGAGGGCCACCACGCTCACGTCGGGGTCGAGCAGCAACTCGAGCGCGAACCGCTGCTCTTTCGAGCGGGGCCGCAGACCCCATGCCTCGGGGCCACTGTGGGGCAGCACGGTGAGGTCGTTGCCGATCCGACGGACGAGCGCCGATTGCGAGCCCGCTCGCAGTACGGCGAACTCGTTCTCGGCGATCGCCGTCACGCTGCCACCGGAGGTGGCGGTGTCGAGTTCATCGGCGTCCATCGAGCCGTCGGCGTAGAGCGCGTCGATCGTGCGGTAATCGGTCTCGATGGTGCACCAGCCACTGTTGCGGCTGGCCGCTGCACGCCCGACCGGCTGGTGCTCGGAGGCCGATACGCCGAGGTGGGCGGCTTTGATGCGCAACGCCGCATCGTTCGAGACCATGACCGTCGGTGCCGTGCGTGCCTGGCCCAGGGCAGCGCCGATGATGCGGTTGTCGGGCAGCTTCGGATCGAGGCCGTGCTCGACGAGAAGATGGTGCTGGATGCCGTTCACCTCGATCTGCAGGGTGCCGGCCTCGGATCCGGGTCCGAGCGGCACGGCGGTGGCGAGCGAGCCACCTGCGCCGACCCGCAGTTCCTCGATCGCCCGAAGCGCCGTGCGTGCGGCACGACCGACGTCGTCGGGCCGGCTCTTCAAGCCGTCGAGTTCCTCGATCACCGTGAGCGGGATCACCACGTCGACACCGCCGAACTGGTGGAAGCACGCCGGATCGGCGACGAGCACCGAGGTATCGAGCACCACCCGTGTTCGTGCGGCCGTCTCACCCCCCTGGTTCGTTGCAGTCAACGGTGCAGCGGGCAGGACGTCGGTCAACGGGACTCCTCGCGAGAGGTGGGCTCGGGCGATCGGACGACCGAGCCACGGCTACGGACAGCGCTGTTCTACATCGGTGGAGCGACGCACCGGTGGATGTTCGCTCCGGTTTCACATCGCGTTCACGCAGCCGTGGCCGAACTCACAGCACGTCGGCGATTCCGTCGTCGAGTTCCACGCCGCAGCTGTTCAGCGCGAACGACACGAGGTGGTACTGGCCGACGGTGAAGACGAGATCGAGCATCTGCTCGACGCTGTACGACGCAGCGAGCGTCGCCCAGGTGTCGTCGAGGATGCGGCTGTGTTCGTGCAGTTCGTCGACGGCGCGCAGCAGCGCTGCTTCGAAGGGCGACCAGGCCGGATGTGACGGTCCGAGACGGACCTGGTCGATCTCGACGGCCGAGATGTCGCACTGCTGGGCGATGACGACGTGTTGGCCGAACTCGTACGGCGCCTGGCACAGCACGCCCACCCGCAAGATGGCGAGCTCGCGATCGCGAGGGGTGAGGGTGTTCTTCGACATCACGTGTGCGGCGAACACCATCCACCGCTTCAGCAGTTTCGGGTGGTGGGCGAGCGTGGCGAAGATGTTCAGCGTCGAGCCGTCCGGGGCGCGCATACCGCCCCGTTCGTAGAGTTCGACGATCTCGTCGGAGGGGTCGGTGACCGGTGCGATACGTGGTGTCGTCATGTCCAGATCTTCGCGCTGAACGCGCGTGGTGCTCACCGTGGGAGGTCGTGGACCGTTCATTGCATTTGCAACAACAAGGGTGCTTGTATTTGATGCGCGAACCCGGTTCGATTTGCGTGCGTAACGCTCCGTTACGACGTATTCGACGAAGAGAAAGCAAGCATCCACATGACCAAAGCAGAGTTGATCGACGCGGTCGCCAAGGAAGCGGGTGTCAGCAAGGCCGATGCCGAGCGCACCGTCTCCGCATTCTTCGACGTGGTCACCAAGGCCGCGAAGAAGGGCGACAAGGTCGCATGGCCGGGCTTCGGCTCGTTCAGCACCTCGAAGTCGAAGGCCCGCACGGGTCGCAACCCCCAGACCGGTGCAGCGGTGAAGATCGCCGCCTCGACCCGGATGAAGTTCACGGCGAGCAGCACGCTGAAGGCCGTTCTCAACCCCAAGAAGAAGTGACCAAGGAAAGCTGAGGATCCCAGACATGGCAACCACCAAGAAGGCCGCTCCGGCCAAGAAGGCCGCTCCGGCCAAGAAGGCCGCTCCGGCCAAGAAGGCCGCGCCGGCCAAGAAGGCGGCCCCCGCCAAGAAGGCTGCGCCGGCCAAGAAGGCGGCCCCCGCCAAGAAGGCTGCGCCGGCCAAGAAGGC
>JBEIIG010000014.1:0-67002 GCA_040380855.1 Acidimicrobiaceae bacterium
ACCTGCGCCATCCGCATGTCCTCGGCCAAGAACTCGGCGACGTGCTGGGGCTCGAACACGATCGTGTCACTCGCCCCTGGTCCGGAAGAGCCGCCAGGAGATGCCGAGCCACAACGAACTGGCCACCAGCCAGACGGCTGCAGCTCGAAGAGAGTCGCCATCGGAGGACGGAGACGTCAACACGTTCACGTTCGGCTCGTACATGAACCACCCGCCATCCGAGGAGTCCACCATGAGATCGCAGGCTGTTCGCGCAACAACACCGAGTACCGCAGCGAGCGCCAGCGACACCACCACGCGCTGAGCGACGTTCATCGCCACATCATCGCACCTGCACGTAGGCTCCGGGGATGCAGCGTCAGCGTCTTCGCGACCTCGGGTTCACGATCGGCACCCTGCCCGCCGGGCCCACCAACACCATCACCGACGTGGTGGGCGTGTCGGTGGGGCACTGCACCGTGGTGCACGACGACCCGCGGGTGGCACGCACCGGCGTGACGGTGGTGCACACCCGCGCCCCACACGAGCGCGACCAGCTCTGCTACGGCGCGATGCACAGCCTGAACGGCAACGGCGAGATGACCGGCAGCCACTGGCTGGCCGAGAGCGGCCTGCTGAGCGACCCGATCGCCATCACCAACACCCACCAGGTGGGCATGGTGCGCGATGCGCTCGTCGCCTACGAGGAGCAGCGCGACCCCGACGCCACCTGGTGCCTACCCATCGTGGGCGAGACCTACGACGGGTTCCTCAACGACATCGGCGCCTTCCACCTCACCCCCGACCATGTGGCCGCCGCGCTGGCCGACGCCGAACGCTCGGGCGGGGTGCCCGCACCCGTGGCCGAGGGCAATGTGGGCGGCGGCACAGGGATGATCTGCCACGAGTTCAAGGGCGGTATCGGCACCGCCAGCCGGGTGGCCACCACGGCGAGCGGGTCGTACACGGTGGGCGCCCTGGTGCAGGCCAACTACGGACGCCGCCACCTGCTGCGCCTCGACGGCCGACACGTGGGCGAGGCCATCGGCCCCGAGATGACGCCCCTCCCCCACGACCCCACCGCCGGCGACGCCGGGTCGATCATCGTCGTGCTCGCCACCGACGCCCCGCTGCTGGCCGACCAGTGCCGTCGGCTCGCCCAGCGGGCGGGCATCGGCCTCGCCCGCGTGGGCGGGTTCGGCGCCAACAGCAGCGGCGACATCTTCTGCGCCTTCGCCACCGCCAACCGGGTGCCGCTGCACGCCGATGCCCCGGTCGCCGTCGCCACCCTGCCCGCCGACCATCTCACGCCGCTGTTCCTCGCCGCCGCCGAGGCGGTCGAGGAAGCCATCTGGAACGCGCTGTGCATGGCCGACACGATGACCGGCCACCTCGGCCGCACTGTCCACGCCATCCCCCTCGACCACCTCACCACCCTCCGCTGACCCATCCCCCTGCGGGGGTCCGTGAGTTCGGACCACCACCGGCGTGGCCCACGCTCACGGACCTGGGTCATCCGTGCGGTTCGGCCACGGCCCACGGGGTCCAGGCTCACGAAGCCCCGGCATGGGTGGGGTGACGCGGGACCTTGCGACGGATCGCGTCGGATGCGACGCGATCCGTCGCAAGATCGATGCGGGGCGCGGCGGGCGGGGGTCAGGTGCGGTACTGGACGCCGGGGAGGACGCAGAGCTGCTCGAACAAGAGGTTGGCGCCCAGCAGGGCGGTGTTGCCGGAGGTGTCGTACACCGGGGCGACCTCCACCACATCAGCCCCCACCAGGTTCAGGCCCCGGCAACCGCGGATGACCTCGAGGCCCTGCACCGACGTGAGGCCGCCCACCTCGGGCGTGCCGGTGCCGGGGGCCACCGAGGGGTCGAGGCCGTCGACGTCGAACGTGAGGTACACCGGCGCATCACCCAGCTGGGCGCGCACCTCGGCCATCAGCGGTGCGAGCGACCGGTGCCAGCACTCCTCGGCCGGCACCACCCGGCCGCCGAGCGAGGTGACCCAGTCGAAGTCGTCGGCCGCGTAGCCCGTGCCGCGCAGGCCGATCTGCACCACCCGGGCCGTGTCGACCAGGTTCTCCTCGATGGCCCGGCGCAACCACGACCCGTGGGTGACCTTCTCGCCGAACATCGTGTCGTTCACATCGGCGTGGGCGTCGACGTGCACGATGCCCACCGGCCCGTGCGCCGCAGCGATGGCCTGCAGGATGGGATAGGTGACCGTGTGGTCGCCGCCCATGCCCAACGGCACGGCACCCGCCGCCAGCACGCCCGACACGAAGTCGCGGATGATCGGCACGCAGGCCGGCGCGTTGAAGGTGTTCAGCGCCACGTCGCCCACGTCGGCGATGGCCAGGCTGTCGAACGGCGCCGCTCGCGTGGCCATGTGATACGGCCGCAGCAGGCACGACTCGGCACGGATGGCCCGCGGCCCGAACCGTGCCCCGGTGCGGTTCGACGTGCCGATGTCGAACGGCACCCCGTAGAACGCCACGTCGAGGCCCTCGGCGGTGTCGCGCGCCGGCAGCCGCATCATCGTGGCCGGCCCGCCGAAACGGGGCATCGAGTTGCCACCGAGTGGCTGGGGCAGGGCGGCGTCGCTCATGGCCGTGATCTTGTCGCATCACTACGCTCGCCGCCATGAGCACGACCGATCACCACCTCCCCTCCCGCGCCCGAGTGGTGATCATCGGTGGTGGCGTCATCGGCACGTCGGTCGCCTACCACCTGGCCCACCTCGGCTGGCGCGACGTGGTGCTGGTGGAGCGCGACCAGCTCACCTCGGGCACCACCTGGCACGCCGCCGGGCTGATGGTCACCTTCGGCAGCACCAGCGAGACCAGCACCTCGATGCGCCGCTACACGCGCGACCTGTACAGCCGGCTCGAGGCCGAGACCGGCCAGGCCACCGGGTTCAAGCCGGTGGGCTTCGTCGAGTTGGCCGCCACCCCCGATCGCCTCGAGGAGTACCGCCGCGTGGCCGCGTTCAACCGCCACGTGGGCGTGGAGGTGGAGGAGGTCACCCCGCAGGAGGTGGCGAACCTCTTCCCGCTGGCCCGCACCGACGACCTGCTGGCCGGCTTCTACGTACCCGGCGACGGGCGGGTGAACCCCGTCGACGTGACCATGGCGCTGGCCAAGGGTGCCCGCCAGCAGGGCGCCACCATCGTGCAGGGCGTCACCGTCACCGAGGTGATCACCAGCGGAAGCGGCCCCGCCCGGCGGGTGACCGGTGTGGCCACCGACCACGGCACCATCGAGTGCGATGTGGTGGTGAACTGCGCGGGCATGTGGGCCCGCCAGTTGGGCGAGCGCAACGGGGTGACCATCCCGCTGCAGGCGGCCGAGCACTACTACCTCATCACCGAGCACATCGAGGGCCTCGACCCGTCGTGGCCCGTCATCGAAGACCCCGCCAACTACGGCTACTACCGCGAAGAGGTGGGCGGGCTGATGATCGGCCTGTTCGAGCCGGTGTGCGCGCCGTGGAACGTGGGCGCCATCCCCCACGACGTGTCGTTCGCATCGCTGCAGCCCGACTGGGACCGGATGGGCCCGTACGTCGAGCGGGCGATGAGCCGGGTGCCCATCAGCACCGAAACCGGTATCCGCACCTTCTTCTGCGGCCCGGAGAGCTTCACCCCCGACCTCGCCCCCATCGTGGGCGAGGCCCCCGAGATCGCCAACTACTTCGTGGCCGCCGGGCTGAACTCGATCGGCATCCTCACCGGTGGCGGCCTCGGCCGGGTGATGGCCGAGTGGATCGTGAGCGGCCACCCGCAGGTGGACATCACCGGCTTCGACATCGCCCGCACCCAGCCGTACCAGACCACCCCCGAGTACCGCCGCACCCGCACCGTCGAGTCGCTGGGCATGGTGTACCAGTGCCACTACCCGTACCGGTCGATGCAGACCGCCCGCGGGGTGAAGCGCTCGCCGCTGCACGAGGCGCTGGCGGCGCAGGGCGCGTCGTTCCGTGACGTGAGCGGCTGGGAGGGCGCCGACTGGTTCGCCGGGCCGGGCAACACCCCCGACCCGGGCCCGCTCACCTGGGGCCGCCCGGGCTTCTGGCAGCAGTGGCGCGCCGAACACGAGGCCACCCGCAACGCCGCGGCGCTCACCGACATGAGCTTCATGGCCACCTTCCGCGTGCAGGGCCGCGACGCGGGTGCGCTGCTCGACGAACTGTCGGCCAACGCCGTGAACGGTGACGTCGGCCGCATCACGTATACGCAGTGGCTCGATGCACGCGGCCTGCTGCAGGCCGACCTCACGGTGACCAAGATCGCCGACGACGACTTCCTCGTCGTCGCCACCGACACCGCGCAACGGCACGTCGAATGGTGGATGCGGCGCCACATCGGCGAGCGGCACGTGGTGGTCACCGACGTCACCGGCGGGTCGGCGCAGATCAACGTGCAGGGGCCGCTGTCGCGCACGTTGCTGCAGGGGCTCACGTCGGTCGACCTGTCGAACGACTCCTACCCGTTCCGCACCGCCCGCCACATCGACATCGGCTTCGCCCGGGTGCTGTGCGCACGCATCACCTACGTGGGCGAGCTGGGCTACGAGCTGCACGTCGCCAGCGAACAGGCCGCCCACGTGTACGGCCGCCTGGTGGCCGCAGGTGCCGAGGTGGGCCTGCGCCACGCCGGCCTGAAGGCGCTCGGCAGCCTGCGCATGGAGAAGGGCTACCGCGACTACGGCCACGACATCGACAACACCGACTCGGTGCTGGAAGCCGGGCTCGGGTTCGCCGTCGCGCTCGACAAGCCCGGTGGGTTCATCGGCCGCGATGCGGTGGTGGCCCAGAAGGCCGCCGGCCCGCTGACCAAGCGCCTGCTGCAGGTGCGCCTCACCGACCCCGAGGCGATGCTGTACCACGCCGAGGTGGTGCACCGCGACGGCCGCGCGCTGGGCTACGTGCGCGCCGCCAGCTACGGCCACACACTGGGCGGTGCCGTGGGCCTGGCGATGGTGGAGGCCGACGAGCCGATCACGAACGACTTCGTCACCACCGGCACCTGGGAGGTCGACGTGGCCGGCCGACGGGTGCCCGCGGTGGCGTCGCTGCGGCCGATGTACGACCCCGACAACGCTCGCATCCGAGCCTGAGTACTGTCGCCGTCATGCGCATCCACGGACCGGAACGACTGGCAGGTCAGGGCCTGAACAGCGAGCAGGCCGAATCGGGCAACCGGGCCATCCACGCCCTGCTCACCGACCCCGGCGTGGGCGACCAGGTCGATCTGGTGTTCACCTGGCGCGGCGACGATGCGGCCGACGGCGCGTACGAGGTGTGGTCGGCACGGGGCATGGTGCGCTTCCGGCGACTCGTCGCCGACGACGGCACGCTCACGTTCGAGGTGCTCGAGACCGTCGGCACGAACCCGGTGGCCGAACAGGACGGCCTCGCCCTGGCGACCCTGGCGGCCGAGTGTGACGCCGCACGGGCGAGCGGCTTCGACGCCGACGACCCGGCGCGGCGCTTCATCGCCCCCGAGCAGCAGACCTACCCCTTCGCCTACGAGCGCATCGCCCAACTGTTCGACTCGCCCCATGCGCCCGACCTGGCGGTGTCGCCCCGCGACTGGTGCTCGGGCAGCCAGCCGGGCACCCACGGCGCGCTGCACGTGCGCCAGGCCCGGGCGCCGCTGTGGCTGAGCGGGCCCGGCGTGCGCGTGGGCCACCACCCGTTCGCCGTGCGATCGGTCGACATCGCCCCCACCTGCCTCGCTGCGCTGGGCTTTCCCTTCGTCGACGGCGCCGACGCCACGGGCCGCACCGCCGGCGAACGCGGCGTCGCCCCCGACGTGTACCTGGCGCGCCAGGACGGCCGCGTGGTGAGCGAGGCACTCGACCCTGCGGGCCCGCGACCGAACCGGCTGTACGTGTTCCTGCTCGACGGCCTGCACCAGACCGAGTTGAACGACCGGCTGGAACGCGACCCCGACGCACTGCCCCACCTGCGCCGCCTGCGCGAGCGGGCTGCGCAGTTCGACGGCGGCTCGATCGTGAACTTCCCGTCGATCACCTGGCCCAGCCACACGGCGATTGCGACCGGAACCTGGTGTGGGCACCACGATGTCGTCAATCCCAGCTACTACCTGCGCGACGAGGCCCGCACCATCAGCCCGCAGGGCGCGCAGGTGGGCACCGAGGTGTACGCCAGCACGGCAGTCGAGAGCCTGTACGAGGCGTTCCACCGGGTCGACCCCGACTGTGTGACGGCCGCCATCCATGCCCCGTTCGGCCGGTCGGCGCGCCACGCCGTGCTGGAGGGCCGCAACCTGTGCGACAGGGCCCGACTGAAGGTGCTCACCGCCGAGTTGGCCGCCGACCAGCACCCGCGTTGGGCCGGCGAGCACCCGGCAGTGGCGGCCGAGAGCCTGCTCGACACCCGCGGCCTGGCCCAGGTGATCGACCTGTTCACCGGCGAGGGCGCCGTGCCACCCCGTTTCGTGTACCACGAGCTGGCCCTCACCGACGGCGCCGGCCACGACTACGGCCCGCACCACGACGGCCTGGCCGACGCCCTGACCGAGAGCGACCGCCGCATCGGCCGCGTGCTGGCCGTGCTCGACGACCTCGGCCTGTTCGACGAGACACTGTTCGTGGTGAGCGCCGACCACGGCATGGCCCCGCAGGACATCGCCCTGCGCGCCAACCCCACGGCGCACGTGCTCGACGCAGGCATCGAGGCCGTGGTGAACGAGCCGATGATCTGGCTGCGTGACCTGGCTGTGGTGGCCGAGCGCGCCGCCGACGGCCGCACCGCACGGGTACTGGTGAGCGACAACGACGCCGACACCTCGGGCGAACGGCCACCGTTCGAGGGTGCCGACGTGGTGGTGGAGGGGCACCGCCCCGGCGCGGCACCACGTGAGCTGGCCCGTGGCCGCACCGACCGGTTCGGCGTATTCGGCTTCGCCACCCCCAGCGACATCGACTCGGCGAGCATCGGTGTGCGCGTGGTGGCACCCGGACGCAACGCACGACGCCTCCTACTCGACGGCACCCGACTCGCCCTCGACCTCCGCACCGCGCTGTACGTCGAGCGGTGACCTCGTGACACTGATACCCTGGGGGGTATGTGTAGACGAGTGACGTGCAAGCAGTGCGGCAAGCCCGACTGGGCTGGGTGCGGGGCACACATCGAGCAGGTACTGGGTGATGTGCCCGCTGCGCAGCGATGCCAGTGCCGCACCAACCCACCCCAACGGGCACCGAAGGCAGACCGTGCACCGGGCTTCTGGCGCCGCCGTCGCATCTGACAGCCCGCCGACCACCAGCGCAGCACCTGGCAACATGGGCCGATGCGTCAACTCTTCACCGGCGGACGGGTGTTCACCGCAGTGCGCGGATCGTTGTGGGCCGAGGCCCTGGTGGTGGACGGAGCGCACATCGCCTTCGTCGGCGATGCTGCCGAGGCCGCTCGCGTGGCGGGCCCCGATGCCGAACTGATCGATCTGAGCGGTGGGGTCGTCGTGCCCGGCTTCGTCGACGCCCATGCCCACGTGGTGGGCACCGGCCAAGCGCTCGTCAAGGCACAACTCCGCGATGCGACATCGCTCGAGGCGATCATCGGTGCGCTGCAGGCGTGGGCAACGGCCCACCCCGACGAGCCGCGGGTGCTCGGTACGTCGTGGGTGTACGACGCCGTGCCGGGCGGCCGGCCCACGCGCCAGATGCTCGACGCGGCGTTCCCCGACCAGCCCGTCTACCTCGAGGCCAACGACTTCCACTCCACCTGGGTGAACACCGCGGCGCTGCGCGAGATGGGCATCACCTCCGACACCCCCGACCCGGTGGGCGGCGAGGTGGTGCGCGACCCGAGCACCCGCGAGGCCACCGGCTGGCTGCTCGAGACCGCAGCGAACGCCTACGTCTACCCAGTGGTCGACCGCGTCGACACCAGCACCATCGACGGCTACCTGGCCGCGGCGATGGCCGCCTACACGGCCTCGGGTGTGACCACCGCGGTCGACATGGGGCTGTCGGCCAGAATGCTCGCCGCGCTCCACCGTGCCGAACTGGCGGGCACCACCACCCTGCGCGTGATCGGGCACTGGCTGGTGCACCGCACCGGCGACCTCGACGAGGAGTTGGCGAAGGTGACCGAGGCCGTCGAACTCGCCCAACGGCACCGCTCGGATCTGTTGCGGATCACGGGCATCAAGATCGTCGTCGACGGCACCATCGACGGCTGCACCGCGGCACTCTCGCTGCCCTACACCGACGGCACGATGGCCGACCCGATCTGGGACCCCGATGCCCTCACGGCCGTCGTCACCGCTGCCGACGCCGCCGGCCTGCAGGTGGCCCTCCACGCCATCGGCGACCACGCCGTGCACATCGCCCTCGACGCGCTCGAACACGCTGCCCGGGTGAACGGCACCAGCGGCCGCCGCCACCGCATCGAGCACCTCGAGTACGCGGAGGCGGCCGACATCGCCCGGCTCGGTCCCCTCGGTGTGACGGCGTCGATGCAACCCGTGCACCTCGACCCGGCCATCATGCCCAACTGGGTGGCGATGCTGGGCGCCGAGCGTGCCCACCACGGCTTCGCCTGGCCCGAGTACATCGCCCACGGAGCCACCCTGGCGTTCGGCACCGACACGCCCACGGCGCCCCACGAGCCGCTGCCGAACATGTTCATCGCCGCCACCCGCCGCTCGCCCGGGCATCCGCATCTGCAGCCGCACCGGCCCGACTGGGCACGTCCGCTCGACGAGGCGGTGGTGCACGCCACCGCCGATGCGGCGTGGGCGAGCTTCGCCGACACCCAGCTCGGCACCCTGCAGGCAGGCATGCTCGCCGATCTGGTCGTGCTCGATCGCGACCCGTTCGCCGCTGGCCCAGACAGCCTGCTGTCCACCTCCGTCACCTGCACAGTGCTGGGTGGCCGCACCGTGCACGGCGCCTCCGCCTGACGGCAGCGGCCCGGTTCAGCTGACCGGCCACCAGATCTCGGTGCGCCATGCCGCCGGATCGGGTTCGGCCGCAGGATCGGTGAGGTACACCTCCCACATCGACATCGTCGGGATGAGGTCGTGGTCGAGCATCCAGGTGCGCATCCGGTCGTAGGTGGTGTGCATCGTGTCGTACGGGCCCACGTGCACCGTCTGCACCGCACGCCCGCCCGGCAGACGACTCGGCACCACCGTTCCCGCCGGCTCGATCGGCCGTGGCACCACGAAGCCCGCCTCGAGCGACACATCGTCGGTGGGCGGACCGGCGTACCAGGTGAACGGCGGACCGAGCGGCGCGAGCCCCTGCCCCGCCAACGCGGCGATCACCGCAGGAAAGGCACCCGAGAAGAACTGCGGTAACTCGGCCATCGCCACGGTGGCCCGCACGACAGCCGTGTCGCGTGTATCCAGATCGACCAGTCGGCACTCATCCATACACGCAGTTCACCCGCCACCCGCCCCACGGCGACAGGGCCGAGCGGGCCGCACGAGCCCGCCGGAGTGCCCTGGTTCACCGGCCGACGCCCGCCGACACTGGGGCGGTGGCGCACCCGATCGAACCGCGCGGTTCGCGCATCGAGCTCGACCATGTGTCGAAGCGGTACCGGGTGGGTGACGGCGAGGTGTGCGCGCTCGACAACGTGTCGCTGCACATCGACGGCGCCACGTTCACGGTCATCCTCGGTGCATCGGGAAGCGGGAAGACCACGCTGCTGAACGTGATCGGCGCACTCGACACCGTGTCGTCGGGCACCGTGCGCGTGAACGGAACGGTGGTCAGCGGAGCATCGGCCCGCGAACGAGCGGCGTTCCGGCGCCGTTCGGTGAGCTTCATCTTCCAGGCGTTCAACCTGTTTCCCGGCCTCACTGCGTTCGAGAACGTCAGGTTCGGCGCCGATGCCGCCCGGCGCGGCGATGCACGCGTCGCCGCCGATGCAGCGATCGAGACCGTCGGCCTCGCTGATCGGCGCCACCACTTCCCGCATCAACTGTCGGGCGGCGAACAACAGCGGGTGGCCATCGCGCGCGCCCTTGCCACCGGCAACCCGATCATCCTGGCCGACGAACCGACCGGCGAACTCGACTTCCGCACCGGCGTCGCCATCCTCGCTGCGCTCGACGAGCAGGCGCGGCGCGGGATGACGGTGCTGGTGGTGACCCACAACCGCGAGATCTCGCGGGTGGCCGACCGGGTGATCGAGTTGTCGAGCGGCCGCATCGTCACCGACGGTCCGCCCCGGGGTGGTCGTGCCGCAGTCGCCGAACTGCAATGGTGACGATTCGCTGGGCGTGGCGCGATCTGCGGAGGCACCTCGTGCAGATCGTGTCGATCGGCTTCGTCGTGGCGATCGGAACCGGCATCTACGCCGGCCTCGGCAGCACGGGCCACTGGCGCACCCGATCGAACGACGCCAGCTTCGCCGCGTTGCACCTGCACGACCTGCGCGTCTCGCTGCAGCTCGGCACCTTCGCCCCCGAGGGCTCACTGCGCGCTGCGGCGGCCGGTATCGCGCACGCGTCGGACCTCGCAGCGGTGGCCGAGCGGCTGGTGGTCGATTCGCAGATCGACGCATCGGACGCGTCGGACACGGTGCTGGTGGGTGCACGGCTGGTGGCCGCAGCGGGCCTGGCCACGGACAACGACAGCGCCGCCATCGACACGGTGTGGCTGGCGCGTGGCGACCGGCCGGTTGTCGGTGAGGGCGCCGCCCTGCTCGAGGAGAAGTTCGCCGACTACTACGGCCTCGCTGCGGCGGGGACAGTCGTGCTCGCCGGCAGCACCAGGGTGCGCTACACGGGCCTCGGCATCGCACCCGAGGACTTCTCGGTCACGGCGCAGCGGGGCAGCGTGCTCGCCGAGGCCGACCTGGCCACGCTGTACGTCGACCTGCACACCGGACAGCGACTCACCGACCACCAGGGTCACGTGAACGATCTGGTGGTGACCCTGCGCCCGGGCGCCGACCGCGAGATGATCGCCGATGAACTCGCTGCGGCGATCGGGGCGCTCGGTGTGGTGAGCCCCGTGGTGACGACACGCGACGACACCGAGGCGTACCGCATCCTCTACGACGACATCGCCACCGACCAACAGATGTGGAACATCCTGTCGGCGTTGGTGCTCGGCGCGGCTGCCCTCGCGGCGGTGAACCTGATCGGCCGGGTGGTCGAGGCGCAGCGCCGCGACATCGGCATCGGCATGGCACTCGGCGTTCCCCGGTGGCAGCTCGGAATCCGCCCGGCGCTGATCGGTGTGGAGGTGGGCATCGTGGGCACGCTCGCCGGCATCGGAGTGGGCGTGCTGGTGGGATCGATGATGCGCGGACTGCTCGAGTCGCTCCTCCCCCTGCCCGTCTACGAGACACCGTTCCAGTACGGCGTGTACGCACGCGGGGCCGTGATCGGCCTCGTCCCGCCGCTGATCGCCTCGATCGTCCCCGTGTGGCGCGCCGTGCGCGTCGAACCGGCCGAGGCGATCCGCACCGGCCACCTGGCACCACGCGGTGGTCGGCTCGGCCCGTGGTCGGCCCGGCTGCGCCTCCCCGGCTCGAGCCTGGTGCAGATGCCGCTTCGCAATACGTTGCGCACCCCGCGACGCACGTTGCTGACGGCACTGGGCGTGGGCGCTGCCATCACTGCGCTCGTCGCCGTGATGGGCCTGCTCGACAGCTTCACCGCCACGATCGACCGTGGTGTCGCCGAGGTGACCAGGGGCGACCCCGATCGGGTGGCCATCACGCTCACCGGCCTCACCTCACGTGCCGACCCCACGGTGGCCGCGATCGCCACCTCGCCCGTGGTCGGCGCGTGGACCGCAGGACTCCGTGTACCGGTGAGCGCCCGCGCCGTCGACAGCACCGCAGAGGCACTCGACCTGCTGGTGGAGGTGATCGACTTCGACCAGGCGTTGTGGATCCCGAGTACAGGGCGCATCGACCCCGCCGACGCTGCGACCGGGCTGGTGTTGGCGCAGAAGGCGGCCGACGACCTGGGAGTCGCCGTGGGCGACGCAGTGGTGGTGACGCATCCACGTCTGTCCGGCGGTCGCTACACGATGACCGACACGGTGGTGACCGTCAGCGCGCTTCACCCCGACCCGATCCGCAGCCTCGCCTATCTCGACCGACGCGCTGCGGCAGCGTTCGGGATGGGAGACCTGGTGAACACGGTGCAGACGGTGCCTGCCGCGGGCTACGACCGCGACGACCTGCAACGGGCCGTGTTCGACCTGGCCGGTGTGTCGTCGGCTCAACCGGTCGCCCGACTGGGCGAGGTGTTCGACGACGTGTTGCACCGGTTCACCGGTTTCCTGGCCATCACCGCAGGCTCGGTGCTCGCGCTCGGTGTGCTGATCGGCACGAATGCGACGCGTATCGGCATCGAGGAACGTCGGCGCGAGCACGCGACGATGCTGGCGTTCGGAGTACCCCTGCGAGCAGTGGTTGCGCAGGTGATGGCCGAGGCGGCGATCGTCGGACTCGCCGCCACCGGGGTCGGCGTCGTGGCCGGGTACGTGCTGCTCGGCTGGATCCTCGACGCCCTCGCCCAACGCACCCTGCCCGACATCGGCGTGATCATGCAGGTCGGTGGATCGACCGTGTGGATCGCTGCGGCAGTCGGTGTGGCCGCACTGTCGATCTCGCCACTGCTGTTGGTGCGGCGGATCACCACGATGGACCTTCCCGACACACTGCGGCTTGTCGAGTAGGCGCGAGCACCCAGTGGTACAGTCGGCCTCGCCGGGCGGGTCCGGCCCATGAGGCGGAGGAGGTGTGGCGCCGTGCACGATGCTGGCACGCCAGCGCCGATCGAAGCGTTGATGCTCGCCGGCCACCGCCGTGTGCTCGAGCTCATTGCCCGAGGTGCCCCCGCCACCGACACCCTTGCGGCGGTTGCCCGGTTCGCCGAGGAAGTCCTGCCCGAGATGCTGGCCTCGATCCTGGCCTACGACCAGGTCGACGGGGTGCTGCGCCGCGGAGGGTACGGCCGCCTACCGGCATCGTTCGCCGAGGCCGTCGACGGCATGATCCCATCCGCAGCCAGCGGCAGTTGCGGCACGGCCGCATTCCGCTGCGAGCGCGTGGTGAGCCACGACATCGCCAACGACCCGCTGTGGGACGGCCACCGCGAACTCGCAGCGTCGTACGGCATCGCCGCGGGTTGGTCGACGCCGCTGCTCGATCCCGAGCGCGGCGAACTGCTCGGCGTGTTCGGGATGTACTACCGCACACCGCGTCGACCCAGCGACACCGAGTTGGTACTGGTCGACGACCTCGCCAGCCTCGCCACCGTCGCCCTGAAACAACACCACGACGAAGAGCGCCTGCGCCGCGAGGCACTGCACGATCCGCTCACCGGCCTGGCGAACCGTCGCCGCATCCGCGAACTCATCGCCCGCGGCAACGACGCCAGCGGCGGCGACCCCGCCTACCAGCGCACGATCGCCATGTTCGACTTCGAACAGGTACGCCGATTCGACGGCCAGTTCGGCCGACTCCTCGGCGACCGACGGCTGGTCGAGATCACGTTCCAACTGCAAGAGACACTCGGCATCGCCACCCTGGCCCGCTTCGAGGGCGACCTGTTCGCTGCCCTCATCGACGCCCCCGACGATGCGGCTCGCCTGGCGATCGAACGCGCCCTCGCTGCGTTCACGCTGCCCATCTCGTTCCCTGGCACCGATGTACGCGCTGCGGTCGGTGTAGGCGTGGTGCATGTGCACGGCGACGTCGACGACGTCGACGAACTGCTCTACCACGCCACCGAGGCCACCCGCCGCTCGACCCAGATGGGCGGCGGCCGGATCGTCGTGTTCGGCAACGACGAACGCAAGGCGGCATCGCAACGGCGGCGCATCGAGCGGTTGCTGTTCGGTCTCATCTCGGCCGAACAGGTCGTGGCCCACTACCAACCGATCGTCGACCTCGTGTCGGGTCGGCCGATCGGCCTCGAAGCGCTCGCCCGCTTGGAGGGTGACGGTGTGGCCGACGTCTCGCCTGCAGTGTTCATCCCGGTGGCCGAGGAGAGCAACCTGATCGAGGCCATCGGCGCCGCCATGTTGCGCCGCTCGTGCGAGGCGATGGCCGAGCACCGGCGCGAACTCGACGGCCTCACCGTGCACGTGAACGTGTCGGTGCGCCAGTTGATGAGCCCGCACTTCACCACCGAGGCAGCGGCCATGCTGGTGAAGTACGGCCTCAATCCGAAGCGGGTCTGCTTCGAGGTGACCGAGAGCCAATGGCTCGACCGCACCAGCCCGGCGCGGGCCACACTCGCCGAACTGCGCCGCCGCGGGTTCCGTCTCGCGCTCGACGACTTCGGCACCGGGTACGCGTCGTTGAGCTATCTGCAGGAACTGCCGTTCTCGGAGGTGAAGTACGACGGCAGCTTCGTCGCCAAGCTGGGCACCGATTCGACTGCACCTGCGCTGTCGGCTGCCGTACTCGGCATGGCCCACGCATGTGGGATGACCATGATCGCCGAGAGCGTCGAGACGGCCGAACAGGCCGAGATCCTGCGCTCGGTGGGCTACGAGGCCGCGCAGGGTTGGTTCTTCGGCCCGGCGATGCCACTCGACGAACTGCTCGTCTGGCTGGCCGACCGACGCAACGCCGCCTAGGCGCCGCTCGACGCCGGCGCGTTCGCGTAGTGGTGGCTCAGCACCACCGGCTCGGGGGCGGTCTCGACCGCGACCAGTTCGTCGACATCGTCGCCCACTGCGGTGCGCCACCCGTCCGGCGCCACCGGCACGGCCACGACCACCCGGAGGGCACCCAGGGCGCGGATCGCCCGGCAGGCCGCACGGACCGTCGACCCGCTGGCGATCCCGTCGTCGACCACGACCACGGTTCGACCGCGGATGTCGGTGCGGGACCGATCGCCGCGGTGCCGCTGCACCTGTCGTTCCACCTCGAGTGCCTCGACCCGTTCGAGTGCCGCCAGTTCAGCCGGTTCGATGCCGGTCGCTGCGACCAACGCCCCGTCGACGAGCGACACCCCTCCTTCGGCGACTGCGCCGACCGCCACACCACGACCGTCGACAGGCACCACCACCCGACGCACGACGAGGACATCGAGCGGTGCGCCGAGCCAGGCGGCGACCGCTTCGGCCACGGGCATGCCCTGGTCGGCGATCCCGAGCACGATCGGTCGTTCGGGCTTCAGATGCACGAGCAGCGCTCCGAGGCTGCGGCCCGCTTCATGACGGTCGACGAACATCGGTGACCTCCTCGCCCTGCATCCAATCAAGCGCTGCCCACTGCCGCGAGGGCCGAAGGTCTCGCGCCACCGACCACCCTTCGCCTCTCGGGACCGGCGCGCGCCGCTGCGACGCTGACGCCATGGCACCGGCACATCCCCCATCGGCCCGACCGGCGGCGACCCGCACCGCATCGGCGCTCCCGGCACTCACCCGCGCCGCTCACCCGGTGCTGGGCAACGAGCACGACTACGACGCGCTCATCGACCTGGTGGGCGACCGCCGGTTCGTCCTAATCGGTGAGGCCACCCACGGCACCCGCGAGTTCTACCGCGAACGGGCACGGATCACGCAGCGACTGATCACCGAGTGCGGATTCACCGCAGTCGCCGTCGAGGCCGATTGGCCCGACTCTGTGCGCGTCCAACACTTCGTCACCGGCCGTTCCGACGACTGCGATGCGGCTGCCGCACTCAGCGACTTCCGCCGCTTCCCCGCGTGGATGTGGCGCAACACCGAGGTGCTCGCATTCCTCGAGTGGTTGCGCACCCACAACAGCAGCCGACGGGTCGAGGCCGATCAGGTGCGGTTCTTCGGCCTCGACCTGTACAGCCTGCGCGCCTCGATCGAGGCCGTGATCGACTACCTCGACCGGGTCGACCCGATCGAGGCGCGACGGGCACGCGAGCGGTACAGCTGCTTCGACCACGTGGGCGCCGAGGGGCAGGCCTACGGCTATGCCCTCGCCTACAGCGGTGCAGCACCGTGCGAGGACGAGGTGGTGGCCCAACTCGTCGCACTGCGCCGCAACGCCACCGCCTACCTGCACGCCGACGGCCCACAGGCCGCAGACGACCAGTTCGTCGCCGAGATGAACGCGATGGTGGTGCGCAACGCCGAGGAGTACTACCAGCAGATGTACCGCGCCGAGACCTCGTCGTGGAACCTGCGCGACCGGCACATGGCGGCCACGCTCGACGCCCTCGTGCATCACCTCGATCAGCGCTTCGACCATCGGCACCGCGGCGGCCATCGCGCCAAGGTGGTGGTATGGGAGCACAATTCGCACGTGGGTGATGCGCGTGCCACTGCGCTGGGCGCTCGCGGCGAACTGACGGTGGGCCAGCTCGCCCGGCAGCGGTACGGCAACGACTGCCTGCTGATCGGCCTCACCACCTACTACGGCACCGTCACCGCCGCGGCCGGCTGGGGTGGACGGGCCGAGCGCTGGCGGGTCACCCCGGCGCTGCCCAACAGCCACGAGGCGCTGCTGCACCGCGTGGGGATGCCCGCGTTCTGGGTGTCGACCGCCGAGCCCGTGGTGCACAACGAACTCCGCACGGCACGGCTCGAGCGCGCCATCGGTGTCATCTACCGGCCGCACACCGAACGCCAGAGCCACTACTTCCCGGCACGTCTGGCCGACCAGTTCGACGTCGTGTTGCACATCGACCGGACCAGCGCCCTGCAACCGCTCGAACCCACCGCCGAGTGGGCACGCGACGAACCTGCCGAGACCTTCCCCACCGGCATCTGATCGAGCGTCGGCTCAGCGGCGCAGGATCTGCTGCAGGCGTGCGTCGGGCTCGGGGCGGGCGCCGAGGTGCTCGATCACCCAGGCCGAGATCCGCGTGGCGAACCGGGCCGCAGCCACCGCATCGCGGTGCTCGAGATAGTGCGCCAGGAACGAGCCGGCGAACGAGTCGCCCGCGCCGGTGGCGTCGACCAGGTTGTTGGTGGCCGGCGGGATGGGCGTGGCCACCCCCCGCTCGTACACCAGGGCGCCGTCGGCATCGAGTTTCAGCATCACCAAGGCGCCCGAATAGATCTCGGACAGGCGAGTGGCGATGCCGACCGGCTCGTCGAGGCCGGTGAGCATGCCACCCTCTTCGAAGTTGGGCAGCAGGATGTCGACCCCGAGGTCGGTGGTGGTGGCCAGGAACGCATCGACGCCCATCTCGCCGATCATCTGGAACGAACCCGGATCGAACGACAGCGTGGCACCGGCCTGGCGCGCCGCCCGGGCAGCCGTGCGGGCCGCCGCACGGGGTGGATCGACGAAGAACGACCAGGCGGTGAGGTGCAGATGTCCGGCGCTGCGCACCACCTCGGTGGGCAGTTCGCTCGGCAGCAGATAGAAGTCGGCACCGCGGCCCGACACCATCGACCGCTCGCCGGTGTGGTCGACGAACACCGCCACTGAGCCGGTGAGGTGGGCGTCGGTCTCGATGAGGTGCGCGTGCACGCGTTCGGCAGCCAGGTTCTCCTGCGCGAGGTGGCCGAACCGGTCGCGGCCGATCTTGCCGACGAAGTGCGTGTCGTACCCGCACCGGCTCGCCCACACCGCCACATTGGCGGCGCTGCCGCCGGGGGTGAGCATCACCTCGCCAAAGGTGTCGCCACCGCGTAGCAGTTCGGTATTGGTACGGATCAGCACGTCCCAGGCGAAGTCGCCGAGGACGCAGAGCGGAGCGGACACGTCGTCGACCTCGGGCTCAGGCGAGCATCTCGTAGCGCACGGGCATCCGCTTCAGACCGCCCACGAAGATGGTCTTCATCAGCGCCGGCTCACCGGCCAGTTCGATACTGCCGAGGCGAGGCAACAGTTCGGTGAACAACGCCTTCAGTTCCATACGGGCCAGCATCGCCCCCAGGCAGTAGTGCACACCGAAGCCGAACGACAGGTGCTTGTTCGGGGTGCGGCCCACGTCGAAACGGAACGGGTCGACGAACGCATCCTCGTCGCGGTTGCCCGACGGATAGCTGAGCAGCACCGACTGGCCCGCCTCGATCGTCCGGTCGCGCAACCGGTAGTCGGTGGTGGCCGTGCGCATGAAGTGCTTCACCGGGGTGACCCAACGGATCATCTCGTCGACGGCGGTGTTCATGAGTGATGGATCGTTGCGCAACCGCTCCATCTGGTCGGGGTGCTCGATGAGCGCCAGCATGCCGCCCGCCATCGCCGAGGCCGTCGTGTCGTGGCCGGCGGTGGCGGCGATGACGTAGTACGAGATGGTCTGCATCATCGTCAGCGGTTCACCGTCGATCGTTGCGTTGGCCACCACCGAAGCGAGGTCGTCGGTGGGATGAGCGCGGCGCTCGTCGGTGAGTGCCGTGAAGTAGCGGAAGAAGTCCTGCACCACGGCCACGATGTCGTCGGGGCTCCCGCCGCGCTGCAGTTCTTCGTCGGCCGCACCGAACATCTCCTGGGTGAGGGTGAGCATGCGCGGATAGTCGCTCTCGGGCAGGCCGAGGATGGCGAGGATGACGTTCAGCGGCATCTGCATCGTGACGTCGCGCGCGAAATCGCAGGTGCCGCCCATGGCTGCCATGCGGTCGACGGTGGCCTTGGCGAGCGCCGCCAGCTGGCCCTCGAGTTTGGCGAGGCTCTTGGGCAGGAACCAGTCGGCGGTGACGCCGCGTAGCTGGCGGTGCTCGGGATCGTCGACGTGGATGAGCGTGCGCAGCATGTCGCCCTGCTCCTTGCGGCGCTGGTCGTCGGCGGCGGTGCCCAGGATCGGCCGTGGCTCGTTGAGGAAGATCTGGTGCTTGGTCTCGATCTCGAAGATGTCGGCGTGCTTGGTGATCGCCCAGAACGGGTTGAACCCCGGACCCTCCACCCAGTGCACCGGGTCGTCGCGGCGCAGCAGTGCAGTGGCCGCCTCGAACCTCGACTCGTCGGCGTACGCCGACGGGTCGACGAACGCGAACCCTGCTTCGTGCGTGGTCAAGGTCATGACGCCCCCGATCGGAGATACGGCTCAGTGCGGGCGATGGTAGAGCACCGGGTTGTTCGGGCCATCGGCCGGACGTCCTGTCTCCCTGCCACCGAGCCACCACTGCTGATCGAGCTTGCGCGCCGGATGGTCGATCTCGCCCACCAGGGTGCCGTCGGCGAAGTAGATGACCGTCATCACGGCACGCATCGTCGACGACACGTTCGCCGACGCCGAGTGCAGGGTCCAGCCGGCGTGGAACGTGGCGTCGCCGGCCCGGAACGGAGCGTGCGAGGCAAGCGGCAGATCGCGCTCGCGAACCATCTCGTCGAAGTAGGCCTGCGAGGGGTCGCCGATGAGATGCTCGCCGAGTGCTCCCATCCGGTGCGTGCCCGAAGCGAAGGTCATCGCTCCCATCGATTCGTCGACGTCGACCAGCGGCATCCACATCGTGATGGTGTGCTCGGTGGCCAGTGGCCAGTAGTTCTGGTCCTGGTGCCACGGCGTATGACCACCACCTGACTCTTTGAACAACGCCTGATCGTGATAGAGGCGCACACCGTCGACACCCATCAACTCGGCCGCCACCTTGGCGAACCGGCGCGCCGTCACGAAGTGGCGCACGGCCGGATCGTGCGCCCACAGGTTGGGCACCTGCAGGAACGCGCGGCCGTACGTGTCGCGTTCGGCGAGTGGTCGACGCTCGAAGGCGTGCTGACGGGCTGCCGCTTCGATGGCGGGCACGAACACCGCGCATTCGTCGGCATCGATCAGGTTGCGAACCACCGTGTGCCCATTGCGACGAAACGCTTCGATCGTCTCGGCATCGAGCGCATGGTCGGACTCGAGCAGCGGCAGGACCATGAGCCGATGGTACCGGACCGGGTCACCGACAAGAGTTGGTCAAGGCGCTGGCATCCTGGCAGCACCGACGGGACGATGAGCACCATGCGTATAGAAGGTTCCACCACCACACCGGCGGCGCTGCTGTCGGTCGGGCGCGGAGGGGCCGATTCGCCGGGGCCCGCCCCCTCCGAAGGCCCGCTCGGCGCGACGGGCACAGCGGAGAGCAACGACGAACGCCCTCGGGTGCTTCCCCCCATCAAGGTGCTCGTCACGATGATCGAGCGGCTCACCGGCCGACCTGTCCGTCTGGTCGACGCCACCGATCTGCCGTCGCTCTCGCTCGAGTCGCCGCCCCCCGAGCGGCCACCCGCACTGTCGTCGCGACCCGACTGGGGGGTCTCCCTCGGCGTGATGGACCGCGGTGCGCTCGGTACCGGTGCCGACGAGACGACGGTGAGGGCGCGGGCGACGGTCGCCGCTCCCGACGGCGCCGGCCAGGACCTGTCGATGTCGATCGCCTTGTCGTCGCGGTTCGTCGCCGACCAGCGAGCACGCGTGCGCGATGGCGTGTCGCCCCTGTCGGACCCGCTCCTGGTGAGTTTCGGCGGAGCGCTCGACGCGCTGCACGCGGGCACCAACTCGTTCGGCCTCGACGTCGACCCCCACAGCGGAATCGGGCGACTCACCCCCACCGAGTCGAGCATCGCGTCGATGGCCACCGCACGCGGCCTGGCCACAGCAGGAGCCTTCGATCCGGGCACGAACATCGGCACGGTCATGGCTGTCTCGACCGCAGTGGCCAACAGCGCCCGCCCCCTGTTCGCCCCACGTACCGATCCGGCAACCTCCTACCGGCCCGTACCCGACCGCGACGACGCGATCAAACTCGACGTCAGCGTCTGACCTGACGACGCGGTTGCACCGTACCGGCGAGCCGAGTCGAGCGCAGCACCACGAACTGAGGGTTGCTGGCGACCACTGCGGCGTTGCCGAACACCCGCTTGAGCTTCACGTGGTAGCCGAGATGGCGGTTCCCCACCACCCACAGGTCGCCGCCGGGCCGTAGCACTCGACGTGATTGCACGAACATGTCCCAGGCGATGGCGTCGGTGAGGGCATGGCCACTGTGGAACGGTGGGTTGACGATCACCCGGTCGATCGACCCTGCGGCGAGCGGATCGCCGTGCTGCACCGTGTCGAGACCGTCGCCCACCACGAACCGCGCCGGTCGATCGGATCCGAACGTGGCGCGCCAGGTGGCCTCGGCTGACGCGACCGCAGCGAACGATTCGTCGACGAACACGAGGTGCGCGACAGGGTCGGCGAGAGCCACATGTGCACCCACCACCCCGGTGCCGCACGCGAGGTCGACCACTGCCGCACCCGGCGGCAGAGGTGCCGGATCGCGGGCAAGGGCATCGAGCAGCAACGCTGTACCGGCGTCGAGGCGGTCGGCGGCGAACACCCCCGCATGCGCCACGACGACCGGGCCCCGATCACCGAACCACGGCGTGACGGCTCGCCAGGTGACGGGCCAGCGACCGACCGGCGGCGTCGGTGGTGTCTCGACGGCGGCGAACACCAGGCGGGCTTTGCGGGTGGCCAGCGATGTGCGGGTGGGACCGATCAGCTCGGTGAACACATCGAGCGCTGCCGTGTGCAGATGCCGCGTCATCGCCGCGCCGATCACGACCGTGGCGGGATGGAGATGCGGGCGCAGCGCGCGCAGTTGCTCCGCGAGCAGCACCGTTGCCTTCGGCACCCGGACCACCACCAGGTCGATGCGTTCGGGCAGCGGGTCGAGGGCGCTCAGCAACACCACCCGCTCCGACGCGATGGCGTTGGCTGCGAGATTGGCGCGTGTGGCGCAGTGGCTGATGAACGAGTCGGTGAGCTGGTGCACACGAGCACCCTCCCGTGCTGCGAGCGCCACGGTGAGCGCTCCGAACTCGTCGTTCAGCACCACGGTCTCCGACGCCGGGTCGACCGATGCCAGCTCGGCCAGCAGCAGTTCGTCGGCGGCATCCCAGGCGCGCAACTGCTCGCGGGCACGCACCGGATAGCGGGCCAGGCGCAGCGCGCCCTGCGGCACCTCGAGCAGTTCGCTCACCGGCGTCCGGCGAGCCGCCACGCGTAGGCCAGCGCGTGGTCGAGCGAGTCGGTGAAGGCCACACCCTGCCAGGCGATGTCGAATGCCGTGCCGTGGTCGACCGATGTGCGGATGATCGGCAGGCCGAGGGTGACGTTCACTCCCGTGTCGAATGCGAGCAGCTTCATCGGTCCGTGGCCCTGGTCGTGGTACATGCACACGATGGCGTCGTAGCGACCACGATGCACCGCCTGGAAGAACACCGTGTCGGCCGGGTGCGGCCCGGTTGCGTCGATGCCTGCTGCAACGGCCCGTTCGATGGCCGGGGCGATGTGGGTGTGGTCCTCGTCGCCGAACAGCCCGTGCTCGCCGGCATGGGGGTTGAGGCCGCAGACAGCGATGCGAGGGCGGTCGAGGAACCGCTGCAGCGTGGTGTGGGTGAGTTCGATCACGTCGAGCACCCGATCGGCCCGCACACGCTCGATGGCGTCGCGCAGCGAGCAGTGGGTACTCACATGGGTGACCGCCAGCGACCCGCTGCCGGTCGCTGCGGTGAGCATCATGGTCACCCGAGCCGCGCCGCACTGCGCTGCGATCATCTCGGTGTGACCCACGAAACCCGGATCGCTCAACTGGGTGGCCTCTTTGTTGATCGGCATGGTGACCACTCCGGCCACCGAACCAGCCAACGCGTCGGCGGTGGCGTGCTGCACGTAGGCCCGCGCCGCCGCGCCCGAGGCACGGTCGAGCACGCCAGGGCGGTGGTCGCCGGCAGCGAGCAGGCCCAGGTCGACCACGGTGAGGCCGTCGATCCCGCACTGCGACGGGTCGAGATCGGCCACCGACTCGACGGCAGTGATGGCCAGGTCGAGGCCCAGCAGATGCGCACCCTGGCGCAGGATCGAAGCATCGCCGTACACGACCGCCGGCCCGGCAGCGCCGGCCAGGTGACCTGCGGCCGCGCTGCGCAGCACGATCTCGGGGCCCACCCCCGACGGGTCGCCCATCGTGATGGCCATCGGTGACGACGTGGCGGCGCTCATGGTCACAGTCTGCCTGCCCCGACCGACGCGACCAGGTCGACGAGGGCGGTGTGCGAGCCGAACCCACCCGACCGGGTGACGACCAGCCGACCGTCGTCGACGAAGGTGGCCCACGGTGTTCCGGGCGCTACTACCCCGCGCACGTCGACGGCCCGGATGCCCAGCACAGCAGCAGCCGTGTCGCCGCCCAGCACCACGAGCGCACGATCGGACCGGGTGTCGATCGCCGCAGCAGCCCGCCTCGCCAACGCGTCGGCCACGGCGCCGGCGTCGTCGGTGGGCACCGGGGCATCGCCGTGAGCCATCCGCGGCGACACCAGCACGGCCACACGGTCGAGCGGATCGGGGCTGTACACCAGCGTTGCCACCTGACGTCGCGCAGCCGGGTGGAGGCTGCCGCACACGACGAGCACTGCGGTGGCCCGAGGTGTGGTGGGCGGCTCGGTCGAGGGCGTGGACGCGCCTGCCAGCGCTGCTGCGATGGCACCGGCCGTGCCGACGAACAACGGGCGGGGCACTGCGTGACGCCACGCAGCCCCGATGCGCTCGAGGTCGTCGGTGGTGACCGCATCGCACACCGCCACGTGCGGCGCATCGCTGTCGGCGGCGAACCAACCGAGCAGTGACCGATGGTCGACGATCGACTCGACGTGCTCGATACCCGCAGCGACGAGGTGGTCGATCGGGCGGCTCGACCGCACCGGATGGCGGGCATCGGTGCCCGCAGGGCTGTCGCTGACCGGTACCCCGTCGACGAACACCTGCCCACCTCGGCACACCCGCCCGTTCTCGGGCAGGGCCGGAACCACGAGCACGCGCACACGGTGGTCGGCCACGAAGGCCGCCACCTCGGCGGCCCAGTTGCCGCGCAGGGTGGAGTCGATCTTGTGCGCCGTCGGGGCGGCCGACAGACGACCGACAGCTGCCGCTGCGGCAACCGGCGCGAGCCGCCGTGTGCCCAGGTCGATCACCTGTCGCTCGGCCGAACCAGCGACGCCGAGCGGCGACACACGCACCACTGCACCGAGACGAACGGCCAACGCACCGGCCGTCTCGAGCGCGCCGGTGCGGTCGTCGGCGGTCAGCACGAATCGGTCCATGGGTGTGCCGACGCTACCGCGGCACGCCAGACTGCAGCCGTGACCGCGCCCCGCACCGCCTACGACGCCGTGGTGATCGGGTCGGGCCCCAACGGCCTCACTGCAGCCTGCACCCTGGCCGCTGCGGGCCGCTCGGTGCTGGTGGTCGAGGCCCAGCCCACCATCGGTGGTGGGTGTCGGTCGGCCGAGCTCACCTTGCCCGGGGTGGTGCACGACGTGTGCGCGGCCATCTTCGCCCTCGGCGCCTCGTCGCCGGCCTTCGCAGCCCTCGGCCTCGAGCAGGCGGGCGTGCAGTGGGCCCATCCCGACATCCCCCTTGCGCATCCGCTCGACGGTGGACGCGCCGCCGTGCTGCACCGTTCGCCAGCCGACACCGCTACCGCACTCGGCGCGGACGGGCGAGCCTGGCAGCGCCTCGTCGGCCCGTCGATCGACCACTGGGACGATCTGCTCCCCCACGTGCTCGGACCCCTCACCGCCGTGCCTCGCCACCCGATCTCGCTCGCCCGGTTCGGTGCCGTCGCGGCTCGGCCCGCCACCTGGGTGGCACACCGCTTCCACGACGATGCCGCCGCAGCCCTGTTCGCCGGGTGTGCTGCGCACGCCTTCCTACCGCTCTCGTATCCGCTGTCGGCGGCGTTCGGGTTGATGCTCGCGGTCACCGCCCACACGACCGGTTGGCCAGTGGCGCGCGGGGGTGCGCAGACCGTGCCCGATGCCCTCGCCGCGCTGCTGGTGCAGGCGGGCGGCACGATCGAGACCGGCCGCCCGATCCGCACGCTCGCCGACCTGCCCCCGCACCGGGTCGCGTTGTTCGACACTGCTCCTACGGCGATGGGGGCCATCGCCGGTGAGGCGCTGCCGTCCCGCTACCGGCGGGCCCTCACCCGGTTCGGGCACGGGCCGGCAGCGTTCAAGGTCGACTACGTGCTCGACGGGCCAGTGCCCTGGACCAACCCCGACTGCCGTCGCGCGGGCACGCTGCACCTCGGCGGCACGATGGCCGAGATCGCCGCTGCGGAAGCCGCCGTCTGCAACGGCCGGTTGCCCGAACTGCCCTTCGTGCTGGCCGTGCAGCCCGGGGTGGCCGACCCCACCCGCGCCCCCGACGGTGTCGACACCCTGTGGGCCTATGCCCATGTGCCGCACGGATGCGACGTCGACGTCACCGATGCGATCGAGCGACAGATCGAACGCTTCGCTCCCGGCTTCCGCGACCGGGTGCTGGCGCGCCACGTGATCGACCCGGCCGAGTCGGAACGGCGCAACGCCAACCACCTCGGCGGCGACATCACCGGTGGTGCGCACACCGGTCTGCAGTTGCTGTTCCGCCCCACGGTGGGCCTGCGGCCCTACGTCACGCCGAATCCGGCGATCGTGCTGTGCTCGGCCTCCACCCCGCCCGGTGGCGGTGTGCACGGGATGTGCGGCGCCAACGCGGCGCAGCGCGTGCTGGCGGGCGTACTGCGCTGACCGGCCCCGCTGCAGGCGACCTTCGACCCTCGCGTGGTCGACGGCCTCGCCGACACAGTGGAGCCATGGCCTTCCTCCACCGTGTCGATGCCGGCCGACGACTGGCCGACCGCCTCCGCTCGTTGCGCGGCAGCGATGTGGTGGTGCTCGGCCTGCCGCGCGGTGGGGTACCGGTGGCCGAGCAGGTGGCAACCGCGCTGCACGCGCCACTCGACGTCATCGTGGTGCGCAAGTTGGGTGTCCCCACGCACCCCGAGCTGGCTGCCGGCGCGATCGGTGAGGGCGGTGTCCGTGTGCTGAACCCCGAGGTGGTCGATTCGTTCCGCCTCAGCGCGCACGATCTCGATCTGGTGGAGACGCGCGAGCGCGCCGAGTTGGAGCGCCGTTCGTCGATGATCCGTCGCAGCCACCCGCGGCTGTCGCTGACCGATCGCATCGCGGTCGTGGTCGACGACGGCATTGCGACCGGCGCGACCGCCCGGGCCGCCTGCCAGGTGGCTCGCGCCCATGGCGCGGCCCGGGTCGTTCTGGCGGTTCCGGTGGCCCCGGCCGACTGGCGCGCCGACCTCGGCGGCGCGGCCGACGACTACATCTGCGTCGAGGCACCTGAACACTTCGGTGCCGTCGGCCAGTGGTACGCCGACTTCTCGGCCACCACCGACGACGACGTGTCGGCCTCGCTGTCGCGGATCGCCAACCGCGGCTGGGACGTCGACATCCCCACCTCGAGCGCCCACCTCGACGGCCACCTCACCCTGCCACCCGACGCCGCCGCGGTGGTGGTGTTCGTGCACGGCAGCGGCAGCAGCCGCCACAGCCCACGTAACCAGTTCGTGGCCAACACCCTGCACGATGCAGGCCTCGGCACCCTGCTGTTCGACCTGCTCACCGACGACGAGGCCGAAGACCGCCAGAACGTGTTCGACATCGAGTTGCTCGCCCATCGGCTGAGCGATGTCACCCAGTGGCTCTGCGAACAGTTCGTGTCGTTCCCGCTGCAGATCGGCTACTTCGGAGCGAGCACCGGTGCTGCCGCTGCCCTCACCGCAGCCGCCCGTCCGGGTGCCGACATCGCGGCGATCGTCTCACGCGGCGGCCGACCCGACCTGGCCCACCACCATCTCGAGACCGTGCGAGCACCGACGCTGCTGGTGGTGGGTGGCCTCGACCACGTGGTGCTCGACCTCAACCGGCGCGCCGCCGCCGCGATGCGCTGCGAGCACCGCATCGAGGTGGTGCCCGGCGCGACCCATCTGTTCGAAGAGCCCGGCACGCTGCACCAGGCCGCCGGCCTGGCTGCGCAGTGGTTCGCCAGCCACCTCCGCGTGCCGACTCAGAGCGGCGCGAGCGGGAAGCCGCCCCGTGCCGCCTCGACCGCATAGCCGATGCGGAACACCGTGGGATCGTCGTAGGTGCGCCCCACGATCTGCAGGCCCGTGGGTACCCCGTTGTCGGCGAGGCCCGACGGTACCGACAGCACCGGGCAGCGGCTGAACATGTTGAACGGGGTGGTCATCGCGCCGAGCAGGTAGTGCTCGATCTCCACCCCGTCGACCGTGAGCGTGTGCTCGGTGTAGTCCTCGCCCACCGGATAGCCGCGGGTGGCCATCGTCGGGCAGAGGAGCGCGTCGTACCGTTCGAACAACGCGCCGAGGGGTTGCCACAGACGCCCTTCGAGTTCCATCCCGTCGAGGAACGACAACGGGGTCGACTGCATCTCTTCGGCGAAGCGCCGCGCGTACGGCGTGAGGAGGTGGGCGTTGTCGATCAGATCGTGGCCCACCGCAGCGCCGAAGATGGCGCCGAAGTGCGAGCGGAACGCAGCGAAGAGTTCGGTGCGCCGCCACGGCAACTCCACCTCGTCGACCACCGCGCCCGCCTCGGCCAGCAGCGCGGCGGCACGCCGGGTGTTGGTCACCACCTCGGGGTCGACGGCGAAATCGCCCAGGCGCACGCACAGCGCGAGGCGCAGACCGGCCACACCGCTGCCCTGCAGGGGCAGCACGGGCGGATCGGGCAGCGACACCACGTCGGCCGGGTGGCGGCCGGCGATGACGTTCTGCAGCAGGGCGCAATCGGCCACCGTGCGCGCCATGGGCCCGTCGTGGCAGTACTGGTCGAGGTTGAACGGCGGCATGGCCGGCACCCGCCCGAACGGCGCCTTGAACCCCACCACACCCGAGAACGACGCAGGGATGCGGATCGACCCACCGATGTCGCTGCCCGTGGCCAGCGCTGTGTAGCCGGCCGCCAAGGCTGCACCCGAGCCACCCGAGGAACCGCCGGGCGACATGTCGAGGTTCCACGGGTTCCGCGTGGCTCCCCAGATGGCGCTGTGCGTGAAACCGGCGCAGCAGTACTCGGGCGTCGTGGTGCGCACGTGGATGACACCACCGGCCTGCTGGATGCGTTCGATGATCGGATGGTCGACCGGTGCCAGCTCGCCGCGGTGGATCAGTGAACCCTGACTCCACTCGCGGCCCACGAGCGGGTGCTCCTCCTTGGTCGCCACCGCCAGGCCGTCGAGCACACCGCGGGGCGCTCCGGCTGCGTAGCGCTCGGCGGAGGCGGCCGCCTCGGCGCGGGCCTCGGCGTAGCGTCGGTCGCACACGGCGTTCACTGCGGGTTCGATCGCCTCGACACGGTCGACGAGCGCGTCGAGGTACTCCACCGGCGACACCTCCCGCCGACGGAAGCGGTCGAGCGCCTCGACCGCCGACCAGGTGTGCATGGCTCTGTCGCTCACATGTCCTCCGTGCGGTCAGTGCACGACGACGTGGACGAGCAGCGCGGCCAGCGACTGCTCGAGCACACCGGCTGCCTTGGCCCGGCTGTGCCCCTGGGCCTCGCGCATCAGGTGGTAGCCCTCGAACGAGCACAACACGTCGATCGCCGACAACACGGCGGTGGCCTGGGTGGGGTCGAGCGCATCCAGTTCGGTCGCGAACAACTTCTTCACCTGGTTGCGCAGGAACGTGCGGCTCTGCGACAACTCGGCGGCGATGAGCGGCTGGAACGGGGCCCGGATGCGCGCCACCTGACCCACCGAACCGATGGCCTCGAACAGCGCCACCCGCGACCCGACCAGGGCAGCGATGCGCTCGGCCACCGGCGCGTCGGCACCGGCACCGATGTCGACCAGACCACGGACCCGCTGCTCTTGGCGGCGGATGGCCTCGCCGCACAGATCGTCGACATCGTCGAAGTAGCGGAACAACGACCGCGGCGACGACCCGGCCCGCTCGGCCACCTCGTTGGCGCTCGGTTCGAGGTTTCCCTCGCCGTACAGTTCGAGCAACGCGTCGACCACCGCCTCGCGGTTGCGCTGACGCCGCCGGTGGCGGCCGTCGAGATCGTCGTCGAGGTGAGTCATCGCGCACAGTCTCGCATCTCGTCGTGGCCGGTGCGCAACAGGCGGGCATTGCGCCGGTCGCACCGCCGCGCCCTACGCTGCGCCGGTGCGCATCGTCGGAGTGACCTGGTACCGCCAGCTGCAACCCTTCGCCGACGGCCCCTACGTGCTGTCGGGTGGGCGGATCACCGAGGGATTCGACAGCCTCGTCGTGGCGTTGCACACCGACCGCACGGTCGACGGCCGCAGGGTGGTCGGGTGGGGTGAGATGTCGCCCCTGGGCAGCACCTACGACCCAGCCTTCCCCGACGGCGCGTTCGCCGCAGCACCACTGCTGGCCGAGGCGCTGCTGGGAACGCCCGTCGCCTCGACGGCCCGCACTCTGGCCGCCGCGCTGAAGGGTCATCACTACGCACGATCGGCGTTCGACATGGCCGCCTGGGACGCCCTGGGCCGAGCCGCAGGCCTGCCGCTGCACCATCTGCTCGGTGGCGCCGACGGTGAGGGCACCGCGCTCTACCGCTCGATCGGCCGCGCCGAGCCGGCGGCGATGGCCGAACGCGCCCGCCACCTACGCGACCGCGGCTATGCCCGGCTGCAGGTGAAGGTGGGTGGCGACCCCGACGACGACGCAGCCGGGCTGCGCGCCGTGGCCGCCGCAGTGCCGGGCACGGTGCTGTACTGCGACGCCAACGGAGGGTGGATCACCGCCGACGCGCGCCGGTTCCTCGCCGCCACCACCGACGTTGCGTACGTGCTCGAACAGCCGTGTGCCAGCCTGCGCGAAAGCGTGCTGCTACGCGCCCACGCCGCTCGGCCGATGGTGCTCGACGAGTCGATCGAGCACGTCGCCGATGTCGTCGCCGCCGCCGAGGCCGGTATCGACGGCATCACCATCAAGATCGCACGCGTCGGTGGCGTCACCGCCGCCCGTCTGTGCCGCGACGCCGCGGTGGCGCTGGGGATGGACGTGACGGTGGAAGACACCGGCGGTGCCGAACTCGACACCGCCGCGATGGCGCACCTGTCGATCACCACGCCGGCGCACCAACGGGCACACACGTGCGACTTCCACCACTGGGTCACCGCATCGAACGGCAGCGGTATCCCCGACACCTCCGACGGCATCCTGCGGCCGCCGTTGGGCCCGGGTCTCGGTATCGACGTCGACCTCACGGCACTCGGCGAACCGGTGCAGTCGATCGGCGGCTGACGCCGCCGTCAGACCACGCAGCGGAACCCGATGTTGCCGGTGCTGCTGTCGGGGGTGCTGCCCATCCGCGCAGCCGGGCGGTACCGGCGGCAGTACGAGTGGTGACACAGGTACGAGCCACCCTTCAGCACGCACTCGGCGGTCCACTCCCACACATTGCCCACCATGTTGTACAGGCCGTACGCATTGGGCGGAAAGGCCGCGACCGGGCAGGTGCCCAACCAGCCGTCGGCACCGGTGTTGCCGCCGGGGAACGTGCCCTGGAACACGTTCATCATGTGCTGCCCGCCGGGTTCGAGTTCGTCGCCCCAGGGGAACGTGGTGCTGGTGCCGCCTCGGGCCGCGTACTCCCATTCGGCTTCGGTGGGCAGGCGCACCCCGGCCCAGGCGCAATAGGCCTCGGCGTCGCGGAGGCTGACATGCACCACCGGGTGGTCGCCCCGCTCGGCAATGCTGCTGTGCGGCCCTTCGGGGTGCTGCCAGGTGGCGCCCTCGACCTCGCGCCACCAGGGTGCCGCAGCCACACCGCGGGTGTCGGGGAAGTCGTCGGGCAGCAGGCCACCGAACACGAACGAACTGCCGAACGTCTCGGCGTCGGTGCGGTAGCGCGTCGCTGCCACGAAGGCGGTGAACTCGGCGTTGGTGACCGCGGTGGGCGACACGGCGTATGCACCCACCGCACCGGGCCGCGGGGTCTCGCCGTCGGCCGGATAGGCCCACGGGTTGTCGCTGCCCATCACGAACTCGGCCGGGCCGAGGCGCACCCAGTGCTCGACCGGCAGCGGCACACCTGCCCGGTCGACCGGCACCGATGGGTGGTGGCCCGCCCCGTTGCGGTTCGGGGCGCAACAGCCGTCCATCGGGCCTACTGTCGCGCGTTCTCGGCCGCTTCGGCCACCGCCGCGTTCGCCGCAGCCTGCTTGGGGCGCTCGGGGGCCAGTTGCACCTCGACGCGGGCGATGGTGCCGGTGAACTCGTTCGGCATCGCGTAGGCATCGCTGACGGCCGAGCCCAGATCGGCGCCCAGCGTGACGCTGGCGCTCGACATCATCCGCATCACCATGGGGATGTCGGCGCTCCCGCACGGCTCGCCGTCGATGAGCACCGTCGCCGTGCCGTTGCGGCCGAGACGCTGGAAGTCGACGCTCACGGTGCTCGCCCCCACCGGCACCGGACGGTTCGACGTGACCAGCGTGTGTGCACCGAACGCGTTGTAGTCGAACACCAGCCGGTCGGCGTCGATGAACAGGCTGAGGCCGCTGTTCTCGGTACCGGTGGCGAACAGCACGCCGTTCGCGCCCGCTGGCCGATCGATGGCGGCAGTGATCTGGAACGTGCGTCCGCCGATGGTTGCCGCGGCCTGGGGCGGGATGGGCGACACCGGCGGGTAGTACACGTAGTGCCGGTCGGCCGGGTGCGGGGTGCGGTCGGCGAAGCGGGCACCGAACAGTTCGACACCGCGGTCGTCGAGCGGCAGTACGCCGTGGGTCTCGGCCTCACGCCACCACGACGCGATCATCTCGGCCAGCTTCTCGGGCATCTCGGCGGCCAGGTCGTGGCACTCCGACCGGTCGACGTCGACGTGGTAGAGCTCCCACGGGTCGTCGTCGAACGAGGTGCCCGGAGTGTGGCGGCACACGGCCTTCCAGCCGTCGTGCCAGATACCGCGGTGGCCGATCATCTCGAAGTACTGCACGGGTTTCTGCGTGGGTGCATCGGGCGCGTCGAAGCTGTAGGCCATCGACGTGCCGGTGACCGGCAGCTGCTCGTAGCCGCGGTAGGTGGCCGGTGGGGTGACCTGCAGCAGCTCGTACACGGTGGGGGCGATGTCGTTCACGTGGTGGAACTGGTCGCGGATACCGCCGGCATCGGTGATGCGGGCGGGCCAGTGGGCGACGAGCGGCACGTGCACACCGCCTTCGTGGGTGTTCTGCTTGTACCACTTGAACGGGGTGTTGCCCGCCTGCGACCAGCCCCACGGATAGTTCGTGTGGCTGTGCGGGCCGCCGATGTCGTCGATGCGCTGCACGGCCTCGTCGGGCATCTCGAGCATGCCGTTGAAGAACTTCATCTCGTGCATCACACCGAACGGGCCGCCCTCCTGGCTGGCGCCGTTGTCGGCCAGCACCAGCACCAGGGTGTTGTCGAGGCGACCGAGCGCGTCGAGGTCGTCGAGCAGTCGGCCGATCTGGGCATCGGTGTGGTCGAGGAACGCAGCGAACGCCTCCTGCATGCGCGCTGCCAGGCGGCGCTGGTTCTCGGGCAGGCCGTCCCACGCGTCGACGCCGGGGTTGCGCGGGGCCAGTTCGGTGCCCTCGGGCAGCAGGCCCATCTCCATCTGACGGGCGAACCATCGCGCGCGGAACACGTCCCAGCCCTCGTCGAAACGGCCGCGGTACTTGGCGAGGTACTCGGCCGGCGCCTGGTGCGGGGCGTGGGTGGCGCCGAAGGCCAGGTACAGCAGGAACGGGCGGTCGGGCCGGATCGACACCGAATCGTGGATGAACTCGATGGCGTGGTCGACGAGGTCCTCCGTGAGGTGGTAGCCCTCCTCGGGGGTACGCGGCGGCTGGATGCGATGGTTGTCGTAGGTGAGATCGGGCGAGAACTGGTCGGTCTCGCCGTCCATGAACCCGTAGAACCGGTCGAAGCCCCGCCCGAGCGGCCACTGCCGGAACGGGCCCGCGGCCGAGGCGTCGGCCATCTGGCACAGGTGCCACTTGCCCACCGCGAACGTGGCGTAGCCCTCGTCGCCCAGCACCTCGGCGATGGTGGCGGCGTGGTTGGTGATGTGGCCGCGCATGTGCGGGAAGCCGGTGTTGAAGTTCGACACGTTGCGCATGCCCACCGAGTGGTGGTTGCGCCCGGTGAGCAACGCCGCCCGGGTGGGCGAGCACAGCGGGGTGACGTGGAAGTTGGTGTAGCGCAGGCCACCGGCCGCCAGGCGGTCGATGTTGGGGGTGTCGATGGTCGACCCGAAGCAGCCGAAGTGCGAGAAGCCGAGGTCGTCGAACAGGATGATGACGACGTTCGGCGCATCCTCACCGGGGTGCGGCGGCATGTCGAACGAAGGCGTCGACTCGGCCAGAGTGCGGCCGATCGTGCCGTTGAACTCGATCCGCCTGTACTCGCCCTGATCGGTCATGGCCCCTCCTGATCGCGGTTTCGGCAGGCAGTCTGCCAGAACGTCGGTCGAGCGTGCGAACGACCCGTCGCGTACGCTGCGCCCATGGGGGAAGTGAACACGTTCTGTCGCATCTGCGAACCGTCGTGCGGCCTGGTGGCGCGCATCGACGAGGGCCGTCTGGTGAAGTTGACACCCGACCGCGACCATCCGGTGACGCAGGGGTTCGCCTGCCACAAGGGCCTCGCCGCGGTCGACCTGCACCACGACCCCGACCGGCTCGACCATCCGATGCTGCGCGCCGCCGACGGCACGTGGGCCACCGTCGGCTGGGACGAGGCGATGGCGTCGCTCGCCACCCGGCTCCGCGCCGTCACCGACACCCACGGCGCCAACGCGATCGCCGCCTACGTGGGCAACCCGATGGCGTTCAACGCGTTGGGCAGCCTGCACATCGGCACGCTGCTGCGCTCGCTCGGCGTGCGCCGCACGTTCTCGTCGGGCACGCAGGACTGCGCCAACAAGTTCGTCGCCAGTGAGGCCGTGTTCGGTTCGTCGAACGTGCACCCCATCCCCGATCTCGAGCACACCGACCTGTGCCTCGTGATCGGCGAGAACCCGCGCGCCTCGCAGGCCAGCTTCTGGTCGGTGCCCAACGTCATCGGCGAGCTGCGCCGAGCCGCTGCGCGCGGTGCGCGCATCGTGTTCGTCAACCCACGGCGCATCGAGACACCCGAACGCGGGGTGGGCGACACCCTGCTCATCCGGCCCGACACCGATGTGTGGTTCCTCGCCGCACTGCTGCACGAGATCGACCTGCTCGGCGGCTTCGACCGCGGTGTGGTGGCCCGGCACGGCCGCAACGTCGAGGGCCTCCGTGCGTTCATCGGCGCCTACCCGGCCGACGCGGTGGCCGAGGTCACCGGTATCGACGCGGCGACGGTGCGCGAGCTGGCGGCCGCCTGGGTGGCCACGCCACGGGCCTCGGTGCACGCCTCGACGGGCATCAACATGGGCCGCCAGGGCACCCTCGCCTACTGGCTGGTGCACATGCTGTCGTTCGTCACCGGCCGCCTCGATGCCGAGGGCGGCAACCTGAAGAGCGACGGCTTCTACGCCAACGCCAAATCGGGTGCCGGGTCGCTGGCCCAGGGCTACGTCGACACCGAGTTCGGCCGTCTGCGCCGGGGTGCACTGCCGGGCACGCTCATGTCGCACGCCGTCCTCGACAGCGACGAGCCCATCCGGGCGATGATCGTCGTGGCCGGCAACCCGCTGCTGTCGATCGCCGGCCAAGAGCGGCTGCGCAAGGCGTTCGAGCAACTCGAACTGCTGGTGGTGATCGACATCTACCCCAGCGCCACCGCCGAACTGGCCCATGTGGTGCTGCCCAGCACCGACATGTACGAACGCGACGACCTGAACATCGTCAACATCGGCACCAGCACCCAACCGTTCGCCCAGTACACCCCGGCCGTCGTGGCGCCCCACGCCGACCGGATGCCCGAATGGTGGATCGCCCATCGCCTGCTGCAGGAACTGGGTCTGCCCAGCATCCTCGACGACGAGACCCCCGACCCGTGGGCCAAGTGGCGCCACATGCTGTCGCGTGGGTCGGGTGTCGACCTCGCCGATCTGCAGGCGGGGCCGCACACGGTGGTGCTGGCCCCGCCCGCGCCCGGCGAGTTCTTCGACCGCCAGGTGCACACCGACGATGCACGGGTCGACTGCTGCCCCGACGGCTTCGCCGAGGCGATCGACCGCTGCCACCGCCTGTTCGCCGAGACCAGCGCCGAGGTGACGGCGCCCGATGCACCGCTGCGGCTGATCCACAAACGCGACGCGTGGATGCACAACACGTGGTTCGCCAACGTGCCCCGCATGAAGCGCGGCGGCCGCACGTCGAACCCGTTGTCGATGCATCCCGCCGACGCCGCCACCCACGGCCTGGCCGACGGCGACGCGGTGCTGGTGACCAGCCACCACGGCGAGGTGGCCACCACCGTCGAACTCGACGACGACCTGATGCCGGGCGTGGTGTCGATGGTGCACGGCTGGGGCCACGGCGCCAGCCCACGGCTACGGGTGGCCCACGAGCACCCGGGTGCCAACCCGAACGTGCTGCTGCCCATCGGCGAGGGCAGTTTCGAACCGCTGTCGAGCCAGGCGCACATGACGGGCATCGCCGTGCACGTCCGCGCCGCGCAGCCGGCGCCTGCCTGAGCTCAGGGCGTGTGCGTGGCGGCGGCCAGGCCTGCCATCACGCCGCGCACCTGCTCGCTCGTGGCTCGCGTCTCGAGCAGCGGCAGGTAGATCTCGTCCTCCTTGGCGAGGTGCAGGGTGATGATGGCGAACAGCCCGTACAGCACGCGGCGCAGGGCGTTGGCGGTGCGGTCGTCGAGCACCACCTCGCCGGCGCCGCTCAACCGTTCCAGCAGACGGGCCAGTTCGTGGGTGAGGCCCAACACCTCGGCATGATCGCGGTGCATGGTGGCGGTGGCGAGGGCCGAGCCGAGCAGATGGCCGACGAAGGGGTACAGCACCTCGTCCTCGGCGGCGGCATGTGGCAGCAGGGTCTCGTCGAGGAAGCTCAATGCATCGCCGACGGCGGAGCGCAGATCGGCGATGGGCACCGAACCGATCGAGTCGGCCGTCGTGCGCAACGCCATCGCGCCGGATGCGATCGTGCGGTGCTCGGCACGCAGACCGGCGAGTTCCGAGACGATCACGGGTGACGTGAGTGTGGTCATGACGCCAGTGTCACCGAGCGGCGCGAACGCTCCCCACGGCCGAAGGTCGCCGGCCGCGACCCACCCGGCCCCTCGAGCGCGTCAGCGCCCGGTGAAACGAGCGGGACGGCGCTCGAGGAACGAGGCCACGCCCTCGCGGTGGTCGTCGCTCTTGAAACAGGCGCTCATCGCTGCCGTGTGGCGCTCCATGTGCTCGTCGACCGATGCCGTGAGGCCCAGGTAGGTGAGCTGCTTCACCCAGCGGTGGCTGTGCGGCGACCCGGTGGCCACCTGCTCGGCGAGGGCCCGCACGCGAGCGGGCAGGTCGTCGGGGGCCACCACGTCGAGCACATACCCCAGCCGCAGGGCCTCGTCGGCGTCGATCATCTGCCCGGTGTAGGTGAGGCGCAGCGCGTTCTGCAGCCCCACGATGCGCGGCAGCAACCAGGTGCCTGCGCCGGTGTCGGGCACCAGCCCGCGGTGCACGAAGTTCCAGGCGAAGCGGGCGTTGGTGGAGGCGATGCGCAGATCGCACTGCGAGGTGAACTCGGCGCCCATGCCCACGGCAGGGCCGTCGATCGCGCAGATGGTGGGCTTCGGGCACTGCACGATGGGCCACCACAGGTCGTGGTCGCTGCTGCTGCCGCGCAGGCCGCGGGTCTCGCCGGGGATGGTGGCCAGATCGGCCAGATCGGTACCGGCGCAGAACGCACCCGGCACACCGGTGATGACCAGCACACTGGTGGCCGGATCGGCACCTGCTTCGCGCACGAGGGCGATGAAGTCGCCCAACATGGCGTAGGTCATCGCATTGCGCTTCTCGGGCCGATCGATGGTGATGGTGCCGACGAGTCCGTCGACCTCGTACCGCAGGAACTCGCTCATGCCCCGACCGTACCCGGCGCGGCCTGCGTCGCTTCGATACGAGCCCGGTCGAGCCGTGCGGTGGTGAGCCGGCTCCGTCCCGCCAGCCACAGCCCGGCGTACACCGCTGCCTCGAACAGCCACACCGAGCGCAGCGCCCACTCGCGGCCGGTGAACCCGTCGAGCACCACCACCAGCAATCCGCCGAGGGCGGCGCCGATGGGGATCATCCCCCAGGCGAAGAAGCGGTAGACGCTGTTCACACGGCCGAGCAGGTGGGCGGGAATGACCGTCTGACGCAGGCTGACGGTGATGACGTTCCACAGCGTGCCGAGCAGCGTGGTGAGGCCTGACAGCACGAACACGACCGGCCAGTGCGAGGTGAAGGCGAACACCAGCGACAGCACGGCGCCGCCTCCGAGGGTGAGGGCCAAGCAGGTGCCGCTGCCGAGTCGTTGCGACAGCCAGGCAGCCACGGCACCGGCGACGATGCCCCCGACCGCGCTGCCCATCCCCACCACGGCGAACAGCGTGGGGCCGAGGCCGAGTACCTCTTGGGCGAACAGCACGAACGCCGCGCCCGCTGCCGCCGCAGCTGCGTTCATCAACCCCAGGATGATGGCCATCGAGCGCAGCAGGTCGTGGCCCCACAACCAGCGCACGCCCTCGCGCAACTCGACTCGCCAGTGCGCCGGTTCGACACCGTCCGGGCGAGTGGCACGGAACGTTCCCGGGATGAGCGCCACGAGCGCCGCCGCAGCGAAGAACGAGGCCGCGTCGATCACGAACGGCAGCGCGAAGGCGGCCGCGATGAGCAGCGCCCCGAGCGGCGGGCCGACGAACGTGTTGGCCACACCCTCTGCGCTCCACATCCGCCCGTTGGCCCGTTCGAGGTGCTCGGCCGCGACGATGTCGGGCAGGATGGTCTGCGACGTGTTGTCGCGCAGCACCTCGGCCGTGCCCAGCAACAACGTGGCCGTCACCAGGGCGAGGTACAGACCCCACTGCGTCGCAGTGACGGTGTCGAGCGCGGCGGGGTCGGGCAGTGAGTCGCTGCCGCCGAGCACCACCAGCGCCACGACGAGCGTGATCGCACCGCGGAGCACGTCCATGGTCACCATCGCCCGACGACGGTCGACGCGGTCGGTGATCACCCCGGCGGGCAACGTGAACACCAGCCACGGCAGCCGCGACGCAGCCGAGACGAGGGCGATGAGCAGCGGGTTGCGGGTGACCGCCGAGGCGAGCCACGGATACGCGACCACACCCACCCCGTCGCCCAGGTTCGACACGACACTCGCGGTGAACAGTCGTCGGTAGTCGCGGCCGAGCCGCACACGGGTCATCGAGCCAAGGGTCCGCCGGGCCCGAACGCCTTGGCGGCGAAGCGCTCGCCGATGCGGCGGTAGCCCTCCTCGGTGGGATGCAGGCGGTCGTACAACTCGTCGACGTCGTCGGCACCGAACAGTTCGAGGCCGCTGAACGTGTGCAGGTGCTCGTCGCCCGCAGCACGGCGCACCCCGACGATCTGTTCGACCATCTCGCGGATGCGCACCAGGGTGAGCCCGAGCGGGCGCACCGCGGGGCGCGCCTCGACGTGCACGAACGTGGTGCGGCCATCCACCAGCACCGGCACCGTGGGCCCCGGGTGGTTCTCGACCGACGGGCAGAAGATGGGCGACACCACCAGCAGCGGTGTGGTGGGGTGGCCGTCGCGGATGGAATCGAGGAACCCGTGCAGCGCCGGCCCGAACGTGCGCTCGGTCATCGAGGCGGCATTCACCAGGTTGATGCCCACCTTCAGGCTCATCACGTCGGCCGGCACGTCGCGCAGCACCCTGCCCATGAAGGGGTCGAGCTGACACTGACCACCCAATCCGAAGTTGTCGACGTCGACGCCGGCCAGGCGCGCCGCGAGCATCGGCCACGCCGCCGACGGCCGGTCGACGTCCATGCAGTGGCTGATCGACGACCCGTGGTGCACCCATCGACGACGCGGTCGGGTGGGGGCCGACACGGTCGATCCGTCGGCCACGGCGAGGCGGCGCAACTCGACCGACGAGTGGGTGGGCAGCCACAACTCGATCTCCTTGTCGGCGCTGCCCAGGTCGTCGAACCGAACGGTCGTGGGGCCGCCCGCCTCCCAGGTGATGCCCTCGGGCCCGGCCGTCTGGTCGATGTGGATGAACGTGCCGCCCACCATGCGCTGCAGCGCGACGAGCCCGCCGTCGACCACCAGCTCGACCGCCGGGTCGACCTGGGGGCGCGAGGTGACGTGCAGGCTGATCGGGTGCACGGTCAGCTCGACCACGGGCGAGGTGGTGCGGAACACCAACCGCACACCCGAGGTCGATGTGACCATCGTGTCCATGAAGGCATCGGGGATCTGCGGTGCGGTCCAGGCCGGGACCCGGCGCGGCAGCAGCCCGTCGGCGGTGACCTTCAGATCGAGGGCACCGCGGATCTCGACCGGGCCGGCGGTGAACGGGACGTCGACGAGTGACATGCCCGGCGACGCTACTGCGGTGCCGGTGCCAGGGTTCGCAGCGACACGTAGTCGGCGTAGTCGCGGGCCACGAAGGCCTCGACGAGCAATGCGGTACGCACGTCGGCGAGCGCCGGGTCGGCCACAGCGGCCGTGAACGCAGCGCGCAACTCGGCGAGTTGCTGTGCCGAGACTGCGGCACCGGCGATGACCGGCAGACAGCCCACCTGCGGCCCGTGGCCCACCTCCACCAGGTCGGTGCAGAGGTCGGGGTACAGGCGGCGGATGTGGGCCAGCGACACCGCGTCGATCGAGGCCACCTCGGCACGGCCCTCGTGCACGGCACGCACGCTCTCGTGATGGGCACCGGTGAACAGCACCTCGCCCTGCCAGCGTGCGCCGGGCCCGTGCACGGCGTGCAGCAGGCTCACCCACCCCGACAGGCTGTCGGGTCCGTTCGCCGCGGCCAGCGACCCGGCGAACTCGGCGGCGACGCCCGGTCGCTGCGCCACCAGCACGCTGCGGTACGTGGGCCCGTCGGCCTCGGGGACGGTGAACACGAACGTGCCCACCACGTGCAGGCGGCCGGTCTCGGCGAGATCGGCCAGTTCGGTCACCAGTGGCCAGCCGCACGTGTAGCTCACCACCGTCGCCGGATCGTGCCACTGGGCGTGCAGGTCGACATCCCACTCGAGCCGCTCGGGCACCCAGGGCGCCCGTTCGCGCACCGCCTGCCACAACCGGTCGAACGCCGGCCGCAGCGGCGCGAACGGGTACATGCCGAGCCCGGCGCGCTGCGCGCTCACGACGCTGCGTCGACCGGCCCGTTCGCCGCGTCGGCGAGCAGCGGGTGCACCGGGGTGTCGAACGGCCGGAACGCGAACCGGCGGATCACCTCGGCGTAGCCGCGGTAGAGCCCGGCGCCGCTGCGGGCGATCTCGGCCGAACCCAGCTGCTCGGTGAGCGCAGGCAACCGGTACCAGGCCGCGCCGGGCCGGGCGTGGTGGGTGTGGTGCAGGTTGTTGAACAAGAACAGCACCCCGAAGAACCAACCGCTGCGCACCACGGCCGAGCGGGTGGCCGGGGCGGGAACGGCCCGGTGCTCGACGAACGAGCGGATGTACGACACCGACATGCCGAACCAGCAGTAGCCGACGAGGTACTGCCACACCGGCACACCTGCTACCCCGAACACCACCCAGCCCACCACCGCGGCACCGACCAGGTGCCCCAGCCAGCGGGCCGCCAGCGAGCCGTCGCGCCCGGCGGCACGAGCCTGCGCCACGAGCAGCCGCGGCGGCCCCATGAGCGGCCCGATCAGCAAGCGGCCGACGAACGTACGGCTCACCTTCAGCGTGGTGCGCCGCACCGGCCCGGCATGCGCCCAGTGCGCCGGGCTCACGTAGAACGTCTCGGGGTCCTCGTCGGGGATGGTGAGCTCGACCTCGTGGTGCAGCAGGTGCTCGTCGCGGTAGAGCCAGTACGGCAGCCACAGCGACAGCGGCGCACCGGCCAGGGCGACGTTGAGCCACCCCCACGGCGTGGGGTGTCCGTGGAGCACCTCGTGCTGCAGGCTCATGTACCAGCCACCTGCCAGGCCGAGGCCCACCAGCAACACCGGCCACGGGATCGAGTCGTGCCCGAACACCAACCCGAGCCACAGCGCCCACACCGCGACCGCGACGGCAACGGTGGGCCACTCGATTCGGCTCGGATGCTGCACTTCCCCGCTGTCCACTGCCGTCGATTGTGGATCACCACCACCCTGCGGCGCACGGGGTTTGTCGATGGACATGCGCACAGTTCGCCCCAAGGTGATGCGGATCCGCAACAGATCGTGCGGATACGCACCATCTCCGACACCTGATCCGTAGGCTGACGGCCATGGACCGCCGCGAGATGCTGGCCACGTTTCGCGATCGGCTCGACGACGTCATCCGCCGCAGCGGCCTCACCCGATCGGCGTTCGCCGTCGGTTCGGCGATCGACCGCTCCACCCTGTCGCAGTTGCTCTCGCCCACCAACCGCCGCCTCCCCCGGGTCGAGACCCTGGCCGAGGTGGCCACCACGCATCAGGTGTCGGTCGACTGGCTCCTGGGCCTCAGCAATGCCGGGCCGATGCAGGCCGAGATGATGCGCGAGCAGATGGCGTTCGAACGCAACGCGTTGTCACCCAACGACGAGCGGCTGATCGCCTGGTTCGAGCAGGCCCGCGGCTACAAGGTGCGCTACGTGCCGAGCACCCTGCCCGACATGCTGAAGACCGACGACCTGATCCGCTTCGAACTGGGCGAGTTCGTGACCATGCGACCCGAACAGCAGATCGGCACCGCCGCGGCGCGGTTGGCGTGGACCCGCTCGCCCGGCAGCGATCTCGAGTGCTGCAACAGCGTGCAGGGAGTCGAGTTGTTCGCCCGCGGCGAAGGCATCTGGCGAGCGCTCCCCCACGCCCAGCGCGTCGAGCAGATCGAGTACATGATCGAACTCACCCGCTCGCTGTACCCCACGCTGCGCTGGTTCCTCTTCGACGGCCTGCAGCGCTACGCGGCGCCCGTCACCATCTTCGGCCCGCAGCGCGCGGCGCTCTACCTCGGCCAGATGTACCTGGTGCTCACGTCGAGCGAACACGTGAACACCCTCACCGAACACTTCGACGACCTCATCCGCGGCGCCACCGTGCAGCCGAACGAGATACCTGCGTTCCTGACCGAACAGCTCAGCGTGGCTCGACGTAGGAGGTGAGCACGGCCATCAGGTCGTCGGGCACCTCCACGCCGTGCACCGCCGTGTGCGTCCGGCTGGTGAGGCGCTTGTCGCCGGGCAGACGCACCCCGGGCTCGCTCACCATCGCCTGCAGGTCGGCCTCGATGCGGTCGGCGAACCCGGCACCCATGGTGGCCGCCGGGTCGATCGCCAGGATCACCTGGCCCACGTCGGGCGGGCCACCCTCGTTGCCGCCGAAGCCCGAGGCCTCGTGCGAGAAGTTCGACCCGGCCACACCGCCCGCCATCACATCGACCAGCAGCGCGAGCGCCGACCCCTTGTGCCCGCCCGCCGGCGCCATGGTGCCTGCCAGCGCGGCCTGCGCGTCGGTGGTGGGCCGGCCGTCGACATCGAGTGCCCAGCCGAGCGGGATGGCCTCGCCGCGCTGCGCGGCGGCGTTCACGGTCACCCAGGCGACGGTCGACGACGACAGGTCGGCCACCACAGGGTCGCCGGTGGCGCGAGGCGCTGCCCAGGCGATGGGGTTGGTGCCGAAGAACGGACGCTTGCCGCCCCAGGCCGCCATCAGCGGCGACGAGTTGGCGAACATCACGGCCACCAGGCCCTGCCGGGCGAGCCGCTCGACGAACCAGCCCAACACACCGGCCGAGTAGCTGTGGGCGATGGCCAGCACGCCCACACCGCACGTGCGTGTCGCCTCGACCAGGGGTGCCTCCCCTGCCTCGAACGCCGGATGGCAGAACCCGTTGCCAGCATCGACCACGACCGTGGCGGCGCGAGGCCGCGACACGCTGGGCACGGCATCGCCCAGCACCTTGCCGCAGCGCACGTGCTCGCAGTAGGTGGGCAGGTACGACAGGCCGACGGTGCGGATGCCTTCCGCCTCGGCGTCGCGGATGCTGCGCGCCGTCGCGCCGGCCTGGAGGGCCGAGGCACCAGACGACACGAGCATGCGGCGGGCGAGGTCGTCGACCTCTTCGAGGGTGAGAACGGTGGTCATGAGACGAGCACTCCTGCTTCGACGACGGAATGGATGAGCGGCACACCAGGCCGGTAGACGAGGTGGGCGTACGACGGTGCATCGAGCACCACCAGGTCGGCGCGGGCACCTGCAGCGATGCGGCCCACGTCGGTTCGTCGCAGCGCCTTCGCGCCACCCAGGGTGGCGGCGACGATCGCCTCGTCGGGGGTCATCCGCAGATCGCGCACGGCGAGCGCGATGCAGAACGCCATCGACGTGGTGTAACTGGAACCCGGATTGCAGTTGGTGGCCAGCGCCACCGTCGCCCCGGCGTCGATGACACGGCGGGCGTCGGGGTAGGGCTGCCTGGTGGAGAAGTCGGTGGCGGGCAGGAACGTGGCCACCGTGTGGCTGGAAGCCAGCGCTGCCACGTCGTCGTCGCTGAGGTAGGTGCAGTGGTCGGCCGAGGCACAGCCCATCTCGACGGCCAGTTGCACACCGGGGCCGAACCCGAGTTGGTTGGCGTGCAGACGCAGACCCAACCCCGCCGCCCGGCCCGCGGCCAGCACGGCGCGGCACTGGTCGGCGTCGAACGCACCCACCTCGCAGAACGCATCGATCCAGCGCGCCTGCGGTGCGGCGGCGGCGAGCATCTCGTTGCACACCAGGTGCACGTAGTCGTCGGTCCGCCCGGCGAACTCGGCGGGAACCACATGGGCGCCGAGGAACGTGGTGTCGCCGGTGATCTCGCCCGCCACCGTCAGACAGCGCGCCTCGTCGTGCACCGTCAGGCCGTAGCCCGACTTGATCTCGATGCTGGTGATACCGGCCCGCTGCGCCTCTGCTCGGCGGTGTGCGGCCAGCATGCCCAGGTGGGCGTCGTCGGCCGCGCGGGTGGCGTCGACCGACACGCGGATGCCACCGGCCTCGTAGGGACGGCCCGCCATGCGCGCCGCGAACTCGTCGGCGCGGTCGCCGGCGAACACCAGATGGGTGTGCGAGTCGACGAAGCCGGGGATGACACAGGCACCGGCCGCGTCGATCCATTCATCGGCCGCTGCACCGGCACGCTCGACCGACACGATGCGATCGCCCGCGATCACCACCGCCGCATCGCGGACGATGCCCAACGGCCCGTCGCCCACCTCGGGGTCGTTGGTGACCAGCAGACCGATCCGGTCGATCACGGTCGTTCGGTTCACAGCGCCTCCAGTACCCGGGCCAGTTCGGCCGCCACGTCGAAGCGCACGTGCGCGCAGTCGCGCACCACCACCTCGCCACCCACCACCACGTGGTGCACGTCGGCCGGTGAGGCGGCGTACACCACCGCAGCCAGCGCGTGCGCAGGGTCGGTTCCGGCCAGCCGCACCGACCCCAACCCCACCGTTGCGAAGTCGGCCACGGCACCGACCGCCAGCATCCCGCCACCGTCCCAGCCCAGGCTGCGATAGCCCTCAGCGGTCGCGGCGTGCAGCAGGGCGTGCACCTCGTGGTTGCCGCGTCGCAGCGTGGCCAAGCGTTCGTCGAGTTCGAGCGCCCGCATCTCTTCGAACGGATCGATCACAGCGTGCGAGTCGCTGCCCAGCGCCAGCGCCACACCGGCGTCGCGCAGCGCGCTCGACGGGCCGATGCCGTCGGCAAGGTCGCGTTCGGTGGTGGGGCAGAAACACACCGTGCATCCATGGGCCTGGTAGCGCTCGATGTCGTGGGCCGTGAGATGGGTGGCGTGCACCGACGTGAACCGAGGTGTCAGCGCGCCGGTCACGTCGAGCAGGGCCGTCGGTGTCATCGCGTGCGCAGCGAGGCACTGCTCGTTCTCGGCGGGCTGCTCGCTCACGTGCGCGTGCAGCGGCGCACCGCGCTCGGTCGCCCACTTCGCCACGGCGCGCATGGCGAACGGATCGACCGCGCGCACCGAGTGGATGGCTGCCCCCACGCGCACCATCGGGTTGGCGCGATATGCGTCGGCCAGGGCGTCGACCCGCGTGGCCCATGCCGCGGCCGAGCCGTCGCTGAATCGGCGCTGCACCTCGTTGGGGGCCACCGGCGCACCCTCGGCCCCGACGCCACCGTGCAGGTAGCACGTGTCGAGCAGGGCGATCCGCAGGCCCGCCTCGCCGGCCGCGGCGATGAGCGCCTCGCCCATCGCGTTCGGTCGCTCGTACGCAACGCCGCCCGTGTCGTGGTGCAGGTAGTGGAACTCGCCCACCACCGTCATGCCGGCCAGCACCATCTCGCCGTACACGGCCCGCGCCAGTGCCCGGTACGACGTCGGCGTCAGCCGCCCGGCCAGGCCGTACATCTGGTCGCGCCACGTCCAGAACGAACCGGTGCCCGCGTGGGTGCGGCCGCGCAGCGCCCGATGGAACGCATGGCTGTGGGCGTTGGCGAACCCGGGCAGCGTGAGTCCGCGCAGCACCACCGCACCCGCCGGCGCGGGTGCGCCGGCACTGATCGACGTGATGACACCATCGGCGACCTCGAGCACCACGTCGGCCACGGCGACGTCGCCGCCCAACCAGGCCAACTGGCAATGGAACAGGGTGCTGCTCACGATCCGACGCGGCGCACGAACTCGGTGATGCGTTCGACGAACGCAGCGCGGTGGTGCTGCTCGAACTGCTCCCACGTGGTGAGCGTGCGCGTGTCGACGACGCGGTCGAGGAACAGCAGACCGTCGAGGTGGTCGCACTCGTGCTGGAACGTGCCCGCCGTGAGGCCGCGCCGGATCTCGTCGTACTCGTTGCCGTGGCGGTCCCAGTAGCGCACCCGCACGTTCACGTGGCGGAACACGTTGCCGCGCAGGTTGGGCACCGACAGGCAGCCCTCGTTGATCTCCACCAGTTCGTCATCGATCGGTTCGATCACCGGGTTCACCACGATGGTGAGCGGGATCTGCGGCTTGTACGGGTACCGCGGGTTGTGGTTCACCTCGATCACGGTGATGCGCACCGGCACGTGCACCTGGTTGGCCGCGATGCCGGCCCCGTTGGCGTGGCGCATCGTGTCGATCATGTCGTCGATGAGCTGCTGCATCTCGGGGCTCGCCAGTTCGTCGCGCGTCAACTCGCGCGCCCGCTCGCGCAACACGGGGTGGCCGACGGTGGCGATGGGCAGCACGGTCATCGGGGCCTCCTCACACCAGCACCGGGAACAATGGATGGTCGAGCGGTGCGCCAGCCGGCAGTTCGTCGACGAGACCGGGGAACGGCGGCGAGGTGACCCAGGAGCGCGGCGCATGCACCATGTCGTCGCCCAGGAAGCGGATCGACAGCACCCGGCGCCTGCCGGGGCCGGGGTTGCCGCCTGCGGCGTGCAGGGTGGCCATGTGGAAGCACACTGCGTCGCCCGGTTCGAGCGCCCAGCCGATCACCGGGAACCGCTCGGGTTGGGCCTCGATGTCGGGCAGTTCGTCGAGTGACCCCTCGGGGAACCACTTGGCCTGGTCGTCGAGGAAGCTCCGCGGCATGTACCACGGGCCGAGGTGCGAGCCGGCCACGAACTCGAGCGTCGCCTCGCGACGCACCGGGTCGACCGGTATCCACATGCTCAGGTTCTGGCGACCGTCGACGTTGTAGTACGGGATGTCCTGGTGCCATGGCGTGCGCTGGCGCGTACCGGGCTCTTTCACCAGCACGTGGTCGTGGTACAGCCGCACGCTGGCGCTGCCCATCAGCTGACGGGCGATCTCGGCGGCACCCGAGGTGCGGATGAACTGCTCCATCGTGGTGATGCGCTGCCACGAGCAGAAGTCCTCCACGAACGCTGCGTCGTCGGTGCCGCTGGCCCGCTTGGCCCCGGGCGACAGGTCGGCGAGGTTGGCGTCGATGGCCTGGCGGGCCAGTTCCACCTGGTCGGGCGTGAACGCACCGCGCACACACACCGCGCCGTCGCGCCAGAAGTCACCCTCGACGATCATGCACCCGTACCTTCGCGCATCGGGATGCGCACGCCGCGTTCACCCGCCACGTCAACTGCTCGTTCGTAGCCGGCGTCGGCGTGGCGGATCACGCCCATGCCCGGATCGGTGGTGAGCACCCGCTCGAGCTTCTGCGCAGCCAGGTCGGTGCCGTCGGCAAGGCACACCATGCCGGCGTGGATGCTGCGGCCGATACCCACACCACCGCCGTGGTGGATGCTCACCCACGACGCACCCGACGAGGTGTTCACGAGCGCGTTCAGGAGGGGCCAGTCGGCGATCGCGTCGCTGCCGTCGAGCATCGCCTCGGTCTCGCGGTAGGGCGAGGCCACCGATCCCGAGTCGAGGTGATCGCGGCCGATGACGATGGGTGCCTTCAGCTCGCCCCGCTTCACCATCTCGTTGAAGCGCAGGCCCAGCCGGTGGCGCTCGCCGTAGCCCAGCCAGCAGATACGCGCCGGCAGGCCCTGGAACGCGATGCGCTCGCCGGCGAGGCGGATCCAACGGGCCAGCCCCTCGTCGTCGGGGAACTCTTCGAGCACGGCACGGTCGGTGGCGGCGATATCGGCCGGATCGCCCGACAGCGCCACCCAGCGGAACGGGCCCTTGCCCTCGCAGAACAGCGGGCGGATGTACGCGGGCAGGAAGCCCGGGTAGTCGAAGGCCCGCTCGAAGCCACCCAACTTCGCCTCGGTGCGCAGGCTGTTGCCGTAGTCGAACACTTCGCTGCCCTTGTCGAGGAAACCCACCATCGCCCGGCAGTGCGCCGCCATCGACTCACGCGACCGGCGGATGAGTTCCTGCGGGTTCGTACGCGCCAATTCGGCCGTGGCCTCGGCAGTGAGGTCGGCAGGCACATAGCTGAGCGGGTCGTGGGCACTGGTCTGGTCGGTGACGATGTCGGCCGGGAAGTCGAGTTCGAGCAGCCGCGGCAGCAGCAGCGCTGCGTTGCCCACCAGGCCGACCGACAGCGGCCGGCGCTCGTCGCGGGCGCGCACGCAGCGGGCGATGGCGTCCTCCACCGAGTCGGCCACCTCGTCGAGATAGCGCGTCTCGACACGGCGCTCGAGGCGCCACCGCTCGACATCGATGCACAGGGCCACACCGTCGTTCATCGTCACGGCCAGGGGCTGTGCGCCGCCCATACCACCCACACCTGCGGTGAGCGTGATGGTGCCGGCGAGCGTGCCACCGAACTTGCGACGGGCGATCTCGGCGAAGCACTCGTAGGTGCCCTGCAAGATGCCCTGGGTGCCGATGTAGATCCACGACCCGGCGGTCATCTGGCCGTACATCGTGAGGCCCAGCTGCTCGAGGCGGCGGAACTCGTCCCAGTTGCCCCACTCGGGCACGAGGTTCGAGTTGGCCAGCAGCACGCGCGGTGCCCACTCGTGGGTGCGGAACACGCCCACCGGCTTACCGCTCTGCACCAGCATCGTCTCGTCGTCGCGCAGGGTGCGCAGCGTGCGCGCCATCGCATCGAACGCGTCCCAACTGCGCGCGGCTCGGCCGGTGCCGCCGTACACCACCAGGTCGTCGGGGCGTTCGGCCACCTCGGGGTCGAGGTTGTTGTGCAGCATGCGGTAGGCCGCTTCCTGCTGCCAGCCGAGCGTGTTCAGTTGCGTGCCGCGCGGGGCGCGCACGGGGCGGGGACCAGACATCTAGAGCACCTCCAGGTTGCCGATGGCGGATTCGACGGCAGCGAGCACACTGCCGTCGGCGAGCAGCGCCTCTGCGGCGCGCAGATCGGGCGACAGCCAGCGGTCGGGCCCGGGGCCCGCCACCGCGCCGCGCAACACCTGCAGCGCCGCGCCGGTGCCAGCCGCCGGAGCCAGCGGACCGCGCAGGTCGATGGCCGCAGCAGCGCACACCACCTCGACGGCGATGATGCGGCGCAGGTTGTCGATGCTGCGGCGCAGCTTGCGCGCAGCGGCCCACCCGTTCGACACGTGGTCTTCCTGCATCGCGCTGGTGGGCAGCGACTGGGTGCTGGCGGGTACGGCCAGGCGCTGGTTCTCCATCGCCATGGCTGCCTGCGTGTAGTGGGCGATCATGTAGCCCGAGTTCACGCCCGGGTCGGGGGCGAGGAACGGGGGCAGCCCGTGCGAACGGGCCCGGTCGAGCATGCGGTCGGTGCGCCGCTCGGCGATGGCCGACAGCTCGCTCACCGCGATGGCCAGGAAGTCGCACACCAGCGCGAGCGGTGCACCGTGGAAGTTGCCGCACGACTCGACGCGACCGTCGGGCAGCACCATCGGGTTGTCGATCGCCGCCTCGAGTTCGCGTTCGGCCACCGCCCGGGCGTGGGCCAGCGTGTCGTGCGCCGCGCCGTGCACCTGGGGCGTGCAGCGCAGCGAATAGGCGTCCTGCACCCGGCTGTCGCCCTCGCGATGGCTGGCCACGATGGCCGAACCACCCAGCAGGCGCCGCAGGTTGGCGGCACTGACCGCCTGCCCCAGCTGCGGGCGCAATGCCTGCAGGTCGGCGGCGAACGCCCGGTCGGTGCCGAGCAGTCCCTCCACGCTCATGGCCGCGCTCACATCGGCGAGGCGCAGCAGCGCATCGAGATCGGTGATCGCCAGAGCGAGCATGCCGAGGATGCCGTCGGTGCCGTTGATGAGCGCCAGACCCTCCTTGGCGCGCAACGTCACCGGCTGCAGCCCTGCCGCTGCCAGCGCCTCATCGGCGGCGAGCACCGTGCCGTCGGACAGGGCGACCTCACCCTCGCCCAACAGTGCGAGCGCGCAGTGGCTGAGCGGCGCCAGGTCGCCGCTGGCCCCCAGCGAACCGTGCTCGCGTACCACCGGCGTGATCCCTGCGTTCAACAGACCGAGTTGCAGATCGACCAGTTCGGGCCGTGCCCCCGATCGCGCCATCGCCAGGCTGCGCGCCCGCAGCAGCAGGGTGGCGCGCACCACCTCGGTCTCCACCGCATCGCCCATACCCGCGGCGTGCGAGCGCACCAGTGCCACCTGCAACTCGGCGGTGCGCTCGGCGGGGATGACCGTGCTGGCCAACGCCCCGAAGCCGGTGGTGACGCCGTACACCGGTGTGTCGCCGGCGACGAAGCCGTCGATCAGTGCGGCGCTGGCCTGCATGGCCGAGCGGGCCGCGTCGCCGAGGGCGACCGGCGTGCCACCTCGCGCCACCGACACCACGTCGTCGATCGCCAGACCCTGTCCTGCCAGTTCGATGGCTTCCATACAGCGGCAAACTCTGCCAGAGTGTGGAACATGGCGCAAGCAGCCGATCGCGGTCTGAGCCTGCTGCGGGTGGTGGCCGACCACACCGAGGGCATCACGCTCAGCGACGCGGCGCGCACCGTCGACCTGGCCCCCAGCACGGCCCTCCGGCACCTCCGCGCGCTCGAGGCCACCGGCTTCGTGCACCGCCGCGCCGACGACGGCCGCTTCGAGCCCGGTCCCGAACTGTTCCGCATCGCCCGCGCACTGGTGACGGCCGCATCGCTGCCGCGCCTCGCCGAACCACTGCTGGCCGAGCTGGCCGCCACCACCGGCGAGTCGGCCTACCTGGCCGAACCGCTCGACCGCACCCACGCGGTGTACACCTGCCTCGCCGAGGGGCACCACGCCATCCGCCACGTCAGCTGGCTCGGCCACCAGATCTCTCGTCGCGACACCGCCGTGGGCGCAGCGCTCGCCGGGCGCACCGACCCCGACGGCGTGGCCGTGCGTGTCGATGCCGTCGAGGCGGGCATCACCGCTGTATCGGCTCCGGTGCGCAGCGCCGATGGCCGTGTCGTTGCAGCCATCAGCGTCGTGGGGCCCTCGTTCCGCCTGCAGGGCGACGCGCTCGGCCGTACCCGGCGCGCGGTGCTGGGCACTGCGGCCAGACTGGCCCCGTGACCCCTTCGCGACGCGACCTCCTCCGGCTGATGGCAGCGATGCCGGCAGCGCTCACCCTCGCCTCGTGCCGGGCTACATCACCATCAGTGCCCGACGACGTCGGCGCCGGCAACACCGGCGACACCGGTGCCACCGACGACAGCGGCGACACCGGCGGGTCCACCACCCCATCCACCGGCGCAGCCACCAGTGGCACCGAGGGTCGGCGCGTGCCCGAGCCGCTGGCGATGATCCGCACCTCGTGGTCGGCCGACCCGTGGGCCCGCGGCTCGTACTCGTTCCTCCCGGTCGGTGCCGACCCGGCACTGCGCGCCGACCTCGCCCAGCCGATCGGTGACCGGCTGTTCGTCGCCGGCGAGGCCACGTCGAGCAGTGCACCGGCGACCGTGCCCGGCGCCCCCGAGTCGGGCCGCGGGGGGGCCGCCGCGGGCGCCGCCGGGGCCGAACCCGGCCACGTCGTAGCGGTGATCGGCGCTGGCATGGCAGGGCTCGCTGCGGCCAAGACGCTGCGTGATGCCGGCTACACGGTGGCGGTGTTCGAGGCGCGTGACCGGATCGGCGGGCGCGTGGCCACCGTCCGCTCCGACGCCTGGCCCATACCGGTCGAACTCGGCGCGTCGTGGGTGCACGACGTGAACGCCAGCGACCTCGCCGAGCAACTCGACGGTCTCGGTGTCGACACGGCCGACTTCGACTACGACAACGCCAGCACGCTGTTCACCGGCGGGATGACGCAGGCGTCGCTCGGCGAGGCAGCCGACGCGATCGCCGCTGCCAGCGACTGGGCCGACGACGCCGAAGCCGATTTCTCGATCGCTGCGGCCGTCACCGCCAGCGGCGCCGAGGTCGATCCGCTCGCGCTCAGCCATGTCGACGAGGTGGAACTCGCCAGCGAGTACGGCGCGAACGCCGACGAACTGTCGGCGTGGTGGGGCACCGAGGAGGGCTCCGAGGGCGACGACCTACTGGTGCTGGGTGGCTATGGCGGCTTGGCCGATCACCTCGCCGACGGCCTCGACATCCGCGTGAGCACGGCTGTGCTCGAGGTGTCGTGGGGCGCTGATGGAGCCGACCTCACTCTGGCCGACGGGGCACCGTTCTCGTGCGACCGCTTGGTGGTCACCGTGCCGCTCGCCGTGCTCGCCGCCGACGACATCACGTTCGACCCTCCGCTGCCCGACACCCACCGGGCGGCCATCGACACCATGGGCACCGGCCTGCTCGACAAGGTGTGGTTCGTGTTCCCCGAGCAGTTCTGGTCGAACGAGTCGCTGATGTGGACGCGTGTCGACGAACCCGGCACCCCGTTCCGCGAGTGGTTCAACCTCGCGCCACTCACCGGCGAACCCGTGCTGCTGGCGTTGCACGGCGGCCGAACCGCGCGGGCATGGGCCGAACGCAGCGACGCCGACCTGCGCGCCGCGGGCCTGGCCGCGTTGCAGCAGTTCCTCGATGCCGGCTGGTGACGCCGGCTGGTGACACCGCTCGGGCCGAGCGGCGGGTAACCGTGTCACACCCCTCGGGCAGGATGGCCGCATGTCGGTCGGTGCCGTTCTCGCCCAGGTGCGCAACGCTGTTGATGCGTTGGCGGGTCTCGATGTGGGCGCGTTCGCGGATGGCGAGCTCGACGAACTGGTCACCGGCCTGCAGGTCGAACGGCAACGGTTGACGGGTGTGGCGCGTGATGCGCTGGGCGAGTGGGACGAACGGCGCGTGTGGGAATGGAACGGGTCGCGGTCGGCGGGGCATCGGTTGGCGCGAGTGGATCGGTCATCGGTCGATCACGCGAAGACCGAGATCGCTCGCGCCCGCGCCGGTCGCCGCTGCCCGCTCACGGCACGGGCGGTGACCGATGGGGTGTTGTCGGTCGATCAGTTCCAGGTGATCACCGCAGCCAACACCCCGGCTCGTGCCGCACTGTTTGCAGAGGCCGAAGCGCTCCTGGTCGGTGAGTGCGCGGGGTTGGATCTGCGCGGCACCCGGATCGTCATCCAACGCTGGACCGAAACGGTCGACGAGTTGCTCGACACCGACCGCACTGTGGAACGCGACCGCTGCCTGGCCGAAGGGGTCGATCCCGAACCTCGACCCGCGCCGGTCGCGCATCTCGATGCGCGACTGTTCGCGTCACGATCGTTCGAAGGCCGCCTGGTGATCGACGGCGACCTCGACCCGATCGGCGCCGAGATCATCACCAACGAACTCGGTCGCCTCACCGAACAGATTCGCCGCGCCGACAAACGAGCCGGGATCACGCGCAGCCCAGCGCAACGACGTGCCGCCGCGTTGATCGAGATGGCCACCCGCTCGGCCACCGCACCGACCAACGGACGCCGACCACGACCACTGTTCACCGTCACCGTCGGCCACGACACCATGGCCCGCCTCTGCAGCCTCGCCAGCGGGGTGCTGCTCTCCTCCGGCGACCTCGTTCCCTACCTCGACACCGCGATGCTCGAAACCGTGCTGTTCGCCGACCACACCACCATGCTCTCCGTCAGCCGCCAACGCTCGTTCCGCGGTGCACTCCGTCGCGCCATCCAAGTCCGCGATCAGCACTGCCAACACCCCTCCGGATGCGACATCCCCGCCGACGAATGCGACGTCGACCACATCGTGCCCTACGCCGACGGCGGTCTCACCAGCCAGTTCGACGGCGACATCGGCTGCAACGCCCACAACCGCGTCGCCGTCCTGCGCCGCACCGGCAACCACACCCCGCGCCCACACCGCGCCATCGACCGCCTCGACGAAGCCCGCGCCCGCCTTCGTTGGCGCATCCAGCACGAGGAACGAACCCACCCACCACCCGACTCGCCACAGCAGTCACCAACCCAGCACGGCTGGTCGGTTCGAGTGGCAACATGGGAGCGATGAACCACACGCTGCAGCGGTACCAGCCGCGATCCGAGGCGCGGCGCCTCGCCGTGGCCATGGCGGTCGGCATCGCCGTGGCGATCGCCGTCATCGCGATCGGAGCCGGTACCGGCTCGGTGGCCACGGTCGTCAACGCCGGCCACAGCGGTGCGAAGTCGGTGTGGGAAGAGGTCCAGAGCGGCGACGGCGGCTGACGACCGCTTCGCTGCGACCACGCCACAGATCACCGCGCCGAGACTGTGCATCGGGTCGGCGATCTACAAGAATGGCGCCATGTTCCGACTGATCAGCACCCAGGGCCGCGCCGCACTCCAGAACGGCGAGCACTGGCACGACCTCGCCGCCCTCAGCGGCGACGCCGCACTCGCCGACCCGATGGTGGCCATCGCCCGCTTCGCCGAACTCCACCACTGGCAGCAGGCCACCGAGGGCCGCGCTCCTGATGGCACGGTCGACCCAGCGGCGCTCGACAACCCGGTGCCCCGGCCGCAGAAGGTGTTCGCGATCGGGCTCAACTACGGTCGGCATGCCGCCGAGACCGGGGCGCAGTTGCCGCCGTCGCCGCTCACCTTCACCAAGTTCCCCAGTTGCCTCGTCGGGCCCACGGCCGACATCGAACTATCGGGCGACACCGTCGACTGGGAGGTCGAGTTGGTGGTGGTCATCGGCACCGGCGGCCGCAACATCAGCCGCGAGCAGGCGTGGAGCCATGTGGCCGGGCTCACCCTCGGCCAGGACATCAGCGACCGCACCGTGCAGCGCGCCGGCGTGCCGCCGCAGTTCTCGCTCGGCAAGAGCTTCGACACCTACGGCCCGCTCGGACCCGCCATCGTGTCGGTCGATGCGTTCCCGAACCCCGACGACATCGGGTTGTGGTGCGATGTGGCCGGTGAACGGATGCAGGACGGCCGCACCGACGACCTGATCTTCGATGTCGCCCACCTCGTGTCGTACCTGTCGGGCATCTGCACCCTGGTACCGGGCGACATCATCTTCACGGGCACCCCCGACGGGGTGGGCATGGCCCGGGGTCGCTTCCTGCAACCCGGCGAGGTGATCGAGTCGGGCGCCGAGGTGATCGGCACCCGGTCGAACCGCTGCGTCGCTGGCGCCCGCTGATGAGCCTGCACCGCCTGCTCTCGATGCGGGTGGGCGTGCCCGACCCCGAGGGCCTCGGCGCGTTCTACGGTGAGTTGGGCCTCGCTCACGACGGCAGCGCTGGCTTCGCCGGCACCGACGCCGGCACCCAGCTGGTCGTCGATCACCATGCCTTCCGCCGCCTGCTCGAGGTGCGCATCGGTGCCACCGACGAGGCCACCCTCGCCGCTATCGCCACCCGCCTCGGCGAACGCGGACTTCCACCCCGGCTCACCGATGGCACCCTCACGGTGATCGACCCGGCCACCCAGGTGACGTTCCGGGTCGAGGTCGCGGCGCCGTTCGAGCAACAGCCCGTCGGTGCGGCAGCCGCCGAGAACCGGCCCGGTATCAACATCCGCCGCAACGCCCGCGCCGCTGCGGTCACCCAGTCGCCCCGTCCACCGCGCCGCCTCGGCCATCTGGTCATCGGCACCCCCGACCTGGCCGGCACCCGGGCCCTGCTCGTCGACGGGCTCGGCTTCAAGGCATCCGACGAGTTCCCGGGCATCATCTCGTTCCTGCGTTGCTCGACCGACCACCACAACATCGGCCTCGTGAACTCGCCGGTGCCGCTGCTGCAGCACTACTCGTGGGAGTGCGACGACGTCGACCACGTCGGCTACGCCGCCAGCGCGCTGCTCCGCACCGACACCAACCGACAGGCATGGGGTTTCGGCCGTCACTTCATCGGCTCGAACTACTACTGGTACCTGCACGATCCGTCCGGCTCGTTCATCGAGCTGTACAGCGACCTCGACCAGATCGACGACGACGAGGCGTGGGAAGCCACCGGACGTACCCCGTTCCTGCCCTCGCAGATCGGGCACGCCTGGGGCCCCGCCATGCCCGCCGAGTTCATCGCCCCCACCGATCTCGACACGCTCCAGGCCGGCTGGGCCGCCCTCGGCTGAGATGACCGACATCGACCTGGCCATCGTCGGCTTCGGCCCGGTGGGTTGCACCCTCGCCGCGCTCGCCGCTCGGCGCGGCCTGCGTGTGGTGGTGCTCGAACGAGACCACGACCTGTTCGCGCTGCCCCGCGCCGCGCACTTCGACGGCGAGATCGCCCGCATCCTGCAAGAGGTGGGCTGCATGGACGAGATCGCCCCGTCGATCCGGGCGAACGAAGGCATGGACTTCCTCACTGCCGATCGCCAGGTGCTGCTGTCGATGCGTTCCTCGGCCGAGTCGCCCTCGGGATGGGCCGGGTCGCACCTGTTCTTCCAACCCAGCCTCGAACGACCGCTGCGCGCCGCGGCCATGCGGCACGGTGCCGAGGTGCGCCTGGGCACCACCGTCGTGTCGATCGAACAGACCGAGCACGACGTCGCAGTCGGCCTCGACGACGGTTCGACGGTTCGTGCCTCCTGGGTCGTGGCGTGCGACGGGGCCCGGTCGACCGCCCGGCGCCTGCTCGGCGTGGCAATGGACGACCTGCAGTTCGAGGAACCCTGGTTGGTGCTCGACCTCGTGCTGCAGCCCGGCACCCCCGAACCCGCCGACGTCACCCTGCAGGTGTGCGACCCGAGACGCCCGCACACCCTGGTGCCGATGCCCGTCCCCCGCTTCCGCTTCGAGTTCATGCTGCTGCCCGGCGAGGACCCGGCGTGGATCCAGCAGCCCGAGGTGATCGACCGACTACTCGCCGACTGGGTCGACCCGGCCACCGTCGAGGTCGAGCGCGCCGCCGTGTACACCTTCCACGGCCTCGTCGCCGATCGGTGGCGCCAAGGCCGCGTGCTGCTGGCAGGCGACGCCGCGCATCAGATGCCCCCGTTCCTCGGCCAGGGCATGTGCTCGGGCATGCGCGACGCCGCCAACCTGGCGTGGAAACTCGACGCCGTCGTGCACGGCGCCGACCCGGCACTGCTCGACACCTACCAGGCCGAGCGGGCACCGCACGTGCGGTCGATCATCGAGTCGGCCGTCGGGGTCGGGCGCTTGATCTGCACCACCGACCCGACGGTGGCCGCCGGTCGCGACGAGTCGATGCTCGCGGCACGCGCATCGCTCGACCCCACACAGCGCCAACAGCGCAACGACGGCGCGCCGATGCCCGCGCTCGCCCCGGGGCCGCTCGTCCTCGACGGCGGGGGCCGCACGGCCGTGCAGCCCCGTGTCGACGGCGTCCGCTTCGACGACCTGGTGGGCCAGCGCTTCGCCGTCGTCGCCCGCACCGCCGACCTGTTGCACAGCGATACCGTCCAGGCGTGGGCCGACCTGGGCGCCGTCGTGCTCGAGGGCCCCCAGGAACTGCTCGACCGCGCCGGCGGCGACGTGGCCGTGGTGCGCCCCGACCGCTATCTGCTGGCCGTCGGACCCACCTGTCCCCCGCCGCCTGCCCTGCTCACACGACGCTGAGGCGCCGCAGTCAGAGAACGGCGAACGACCCGCTGCCGGTGGCCACCACCTTGCCGTCGTCGCCGATCACCCGCGACTCCAGGTGCACCACTCGGCTGCCCGGCTTCACCACCGTCGTCTCGCACACGAGCGTCCCGCCCTGTGCCGGACGGAGGAAGCGCACCTGTACCTCGATCGTCGCCGGCCGCTGACCGGACTCGAGCGTCGACATGGCCGCGCCGCCCATCGACGTGTCGATCAGCGCGAAGAGCACGGCGCCGTGTACCACGCCGTGCGGGTTCATGTGGTCGGGCCCGATCGTGAGGCGAGCCACGGCGCGACCCACCTCGACGGTCTCGACCTCGAAACCGACGAGGTCGGCGAACGGATGGGGCAGCTTGGGCGAGTCGCTCACCCAGCGATCATCGCACGCTACGCGGTGGCAACCGGTACGACGTCGGGCAGCGTGACGTCGAGCAGTTCGAGATCGGGTGTGCAGTCGCTGAAGCGGTAGGGCATGCCTGCGGGCACGACGAACGTGTCGCCCGCCACCAGCGCGAACGGCACCTGCCCGGCGCAGTCGAGGGTGAGCCCGCCTTCGAGCACGAAGCCGAACACGAACTCGGCGTCGTGTGCGCTGCGCACCGTGTCGACCGTGCCGGCCAACGGGCGCGCCACCCGCGCCGCGGCCAGTCCGTCGGTGGCAGCGCCGATGCCCGTGTCGCGGTACTCGAACCCTGGGTGCCGCCAGGGGTGCCAGGCAGCGTCGGCGGCGATGTGGCGCACATAACGTTGGCCGCCGAACACCCGATCGGGCAGCACGCGTCCGGTGGGCAGGACGATGTCGTGGTCGGCGAGCGTCTCGTGCTCGGCCGGGCACCCGAGCTCGATCACCTCCAGGCCGTCGCCGCTCTCGAGCACCCGGTGGCGGATCTCGGGCGGCTGCAGCACGCAGTCGCCTGCGTTGAGGACGAACGGTTCGCCCTGGTCCTCGTACACGAGGCGCACCCAACCCCGGTAGCAGTAGATCATCTGGAAGCGCACCTTGTGGTAGTGCACGTAGTCGGGCACCGGGCCACCGGTGGGGATGCGGATGTGCGAGCCGATGAAGCGCCCACCCTGGCGACCGGGGATGACGTCGCGATAGTGCATCCCGGCCCGACCGACGCCCCACGACGAGTCGTCGGCGGCACGATTCACCACCAGCGACTGCTGCACCGGCGGCAGTACCACGCCGGGGTCGGCCGGCACCAGATGGATATGCGTCCCGTTCGGAGCCACCAGTTCGGTGTCGCCACCGCCGAAGGCCACCGGGTCGGCACACAGCAAGCGCAGCTGCCCGGCACGGTCGGTGCCGCCCGGTTCGAGCCGCAGCGTCAGACCATGACCCGACAGCACCGCCACCGCCGGGCTGTCGGCCGGGAAGATGGCATCGACCCGGAAGCCGAGCCGCTGGGTGAAGAAGTTGATCGTCGGCGACAGATCGGTGCACGGCAGTACCACCTGGGCACCGCGCACCGGCGCGGCGTCGGCTGACTGGGGTTCGGTCGGGGCGCCCATCACGGCCGACGCTAGCCTCGCCTCCCGGTACAGCCCCCACCCGATTCCCATGACCCCCGCACCACCTGCCTCCAGTCGCTCGCTCCTGCTCGGTATCGACACAGGGGGCACGTTCACCGACGCGGTGGTGTACGACGAGGCCTCCGCCACTGTGGTGGCCACCGCCAAATCGCCCACCACCCATCACGATCTGGCCATCGGGATCCTCGGCGCGATCGACGCGGTGCTGCACGGGGCCGGGGTCGAACCGGCCCGGATCGAACTGGTGTCGCTGTCGACCACGCTCGCCACCAACGCCCTCGTCGAGGGCCGCGGCCGACCCGTCGGGGCGATCATCATCGGCTTCGACGAGGCCGTGCTCGAACGGGCCGGGTTGGCCGAAGCGCTCGCCGGCGATCCGGCCGTGTTCCTGGCCGGCGGTCACGACTCGCACGGGTCGCCCAGTGCGCCCCTCGACCTCGACCGCCTCGGCACCTGGCTCGACGACGTGTCCGACCGGGTCGACGGATTCGCCGTCACCGCCCAGTTCAGCGTGCGCAACCCCGAGCACGAACGGGCCGCGGCCGCACTGGTGCGGGCCCGCACCGGCACGGCCGTCAGTTGCAGCCACGAACTGTCGGCCAAACTGAACGGCCCCAAGCGCGCCGTCACCGCGGTGCTGAACGCCCGGCTCGTGCCGATCATCCACGACCTCGTCGCCACCACCGAGCGCACCCTGATCGAGCGGGGCATCCATGCGCCCGTGATGGTGGTACGGGGCGACGGCTCGCTCGTCTCGGCCGCGTTCGTGAGCGAGCGGCCGATCGAGACCATCCTGTCGGGCCCCGCCGCCAGCCTGGTGGGCGCGGCCCACCTCACCCGACTCGACGATGCGATCATCTCCGACATCGGCGGCACCACCACCGACATCGCCGTACTGCGCGCCGGAGCTCCGACCGTGAGCCAGGAGGGTGCCACCGTCGGCGGACACCAGACGATGGTGGCCGCGGTGGCGATGTACACCCACGGTCTCGGCGGCGACAGCGAGGTGCGCCACGACGACCGCGCCGCCGGCCCGGTGCTGCTGATCGGTCCGCGTCGCATCGTGCCGCTGTGCAGCCTGGCCACCAGCGAGCACGAGTGGCTCACCGCCATGCTCGAACGCCAGGTGGCCGCCGACACCCCGGCCGACACCGACGGTCTGGTGCTGCTCGCCGCGGCCCCCGACACCTGGCCAGCCGTGCTCGAACCGGCCGAACGCAAGGTGCTCGACGCGATGGGCGGGCCGATCGCGGCTGCCACCGGCATCGTCACCAACGCCACGGCCCAGCGCGCAGTCGACCGTCTCGTGCGCCGCGGCGTGCTGCGCCTCGCAGGGTTCACACCCACCGACGCCAGCCATGTGCTGGGCATCCAGCACACGTTCGACCCGCGCATCGCCGAACTCGCCGCCACGGTGTTCGCCCGCCGCCGCGACCGGCTCGGACGGCCGATCGCCGTCGACGCCGCCGGGGTGGCCCGGCTCGCCATCGACACCCTCGTCCGACGCTCGGCCGAGGCCGTTCTCGCCGCAGCGTTCCACTACGACGGGCACCTCGCCGGCACCGTCGCCACACCACTGGTGCAGGCGGCCCTCGACCGGCAGTTCACCGCGGTGCGGGTCGACATCGGCCTCGACCTCCCCCTCGTAGCGCTCGGTGCGTCGGCCCACGCCTACTACCCGGCCGTCGCCGACCTCCTGGGCACCGAGGCCGTGGTGCCGGGTCATGCCGGGGTGGCCAACGCCGTCGGCGCGGTGGTGGGACGGGTGCGTATCACCCGCACCTGCACCATCAGCGCACCTCAGATCGGCCAGTTCCTGGTGCATGCGGGGCCCACCCCGTCGATGCACACCTCGCTCGACGACGCACTCACGGCGGCGACGGCCGCCACCGAGCAGGCACTGGCCGCCGACATGCAGGCAGCCGGCGCCTCCACCTACGAGGTGGCCCGCTCGTTCGACGAGCGCACGGTCGACCTGTCGGGTTCACCGATGTTCGTCGAGGGAGTCCTCACGGTCACCGGTTCGGGCCGACCCGACCTCGACACCTGAGCAACTCGCGTCAAGAAGTGCTCAAGTTCGCGCGGGATGCGGCCGATATTCCTCCGTGCGCCGAATCACGCTGTGTGCGACAGCGGCTGTAGCCCTGCTCTCCCCCCTTGCCATTGCGCCCGCGGTCGGCGCCTCCGCCTCGGTCACGAGCAAGAAGGCCCCGCCCGCTGAGTACGTCGTCGTCGCCGGCGACTACCTGCTCGGGATCGCCAAGAAGCTGAACGTCGGCTTCCGCGACCTGCTCGACCTCAACAAGCTCACCCCCACGAGCGCGCTGTTCCCCGGCGATGTGCTGAAGGTTCCAGCGGCGAAGGGCCCGGCGCCCGCTCCGGCAGCACCCAAGTCGCCCGCTCCGGCAGCGCCCAAGCCGCCGGCAGCACCGAAGGCCCCGACCCCCGCAGCCAACCAGCCGGTGAGCTACACGATCCAGGCGGGCGACTCGATCTTCGCCATCGCCAAGAAGTACGGACTGAAGTACGGCTCGATCCTGAAGCTCAACGGCATCACGCTCGAGTCGATGCTGCAGCCGGGCACGGTGCTGCTGTTGCCCGCCGGTTCCGCCGTCGTGAAGCCAGCGGCTGCGCCATCCCCGCCCACCACGGCCCCGCCCACCACCGCGCCGCCCACCACCGCGCCGCCCACGACTGCGCCGCCCACCACCGTGCCGCCCGCGACCACTCCCCCGGCGACCGTGGCACCGTCGGCAGGCCCGCTCGACCCGGTGATCGCGTTCGCCAAGGCACAGGTGGGCAAGCCCTACCAGTACTTCACGGCCGGCCCCGACACCTACGACTGCTCGGGCCTCACCCTGGCCGCGTACAAGCAGATCGGCGTCTCACTGGTGCACCAGAGCCTCGCCCAGTCGAAGCAGGGCCGTGCGGTCGACTGGACCGTCGAGCCGATCAAGGCCGGCGATCTGGTGTTCATGTTCTCGACACGCAATCCGAACGTGATCAGCCACGTGGGCATCGCCATCAGCGCCACCCGTTGGATCCACTCGCCCCGGCCCGGCGATGTGGTGCGCGAGGGCCCGATGCCGCCGTCCGAGCGGATCATCGCCGTCCGCCGCTTCGTCGAGACCTGATCCGCCTCAGCGCAGTTGCGTCAGCGCTGCGTCGAGTTCGGCGAGCAGCACCTCGGCATCGGGGCGGTCGAACACGATCGGCGGCTTGATCTTCAGCACGTTGTCGGCCGGCCCGTCGGTGCTCACCAGCACGCCGCGTTCGCGCATGGCGTTGGCCACGTCGGCGGCCAGCGCAGTGGCGGGCTGCCGTGTGGCACGGTCGACGACCAGGTCGACCCCGAGGTACATGCCCTCGCCACGCACATGGCCGATGGCCTCGTGTCGGCCCTGCAACTCGGCGAACCCGTCGAGCAGCATGCGACCCACCTCGCGGGCGCGGGCCTGCAGGTCCTCACCCTCGATCACGTCGAGCACGGCCATACCCACGGCACAGCTCACCGGGTTGCCCCCGAACGTCGAGAAGAACTCCATGCCGTTGGCGAACGCGGCAGCGATGGCCGGTGTGGTGACCACCGCTGCGAGCGGGTGGCCGTTTCCCATCGGCTTGCCGAGGGTGACGATGTCGGGCACCACCCCTTGCAGTTCGAACCCCCACATGGCTGCACCCACCCTGCCGAAGCCCACCTGCACCTCGTCGGCGATGCACAGCGCACCCGCTGCGCGAGCGTGCGTGTACGCGGCGGCGAGATAGCCCGAGGGGAACACCACCTGGCCACCGCAGCCGCTGATCGACTCGGCGATGAACGCCGCCGGCGCCGGATGTGCATCACGAACCGACTCGGCATAGCGGGCACCGGCATCGGGCACGTCGGCGCCGAAGCGGCCCCGGTAGGGGTCGGGCAGTTCGGCCAGGTGCACGTGGTCGGCCTTGCCGGCACCACCCTTGCGGTTGAACTTGTAGGCGCTCACCTCGATGGCTGCGGCGGTGTTGCCGTGGTAGCCCCAGTCGACCGCCACCACGTCGCGGCGACCGGTGACCGTGCGGGCGATGCGCAGGGCCAGCTCGGTGGCCTCGCTGCCCGAGTTCACGAAGTACACCACCTGCAGCGGGTCGGGGAACAACGCCGCGAGGCGTTCGGCGTAGCGTCCGATCAGCGGGTGCAGGTAGCGGGTGTTGGTGTTCAGCACGGCCGCCTGACGGGCCAGCGCGCCGACGACGTGCGGGTGGGCGTGGCCCACATGGCACACATTGTTCACACAGTCGAGGAAGCCGCGGCCGGTGGCGTCGACCAGGTACGCGCCCTCGCCGCGCACGATGGTGAGTGGACGGCGATAGCTGATGCTCAGGCTCGGCCCGAGGTGGGCGCGCCGTGAGGCGAGCAACTCATCGGTGGCAGGCGCCGGTTGGGTGAAGGTCTCGGGGGCCAGGCGGATGAGGGCGTTGGCGTCGGGCACGATCGAGCGCCAGATGCTCATCCGGCTCGGCTCGCCCGCGCCCTCGAAGTTGCCGCTGAACACCGCCTCGTCGTCGACGAGCAGATCGGTCATCACCTGTACGTGCACGTGCGGGCTCCAGCCGCCGTTCACGGTGTGGTCGCCGATGAAGCCCACCACATCTCCGGCCGCCACCTGCTGGCCGGGTCGCACGGTGGTGAGCGTGCGCCGCGACAGGTGCCCGTACAGCACCCAGAACGGCCCGGCGTCGCCCGCCTCGTGCTGCAGCACCACCGTCGGGCCGTAGTCGTAGGCGGCGTCGTTGTCGACCACGCTCAGCACGGTGCCGGGCAGCATGGCGCGCACCGGTGTGTCGGCGTCGATGAACAGGTCGATGCCGAGGTGCACCGACCGGGGCTCGGGCGCGTCGGTGCGGAACTGCTCGCCCTGGTAGCAGGTTCGGTCCTCGTCGTAGGCGCCCACACCCACCTCGGCCCCACGGGTACGCAGCTCGTCGCGCAACCAGGCCTCGTAGGCAACAGGGTCGGCGGCGTGCTCGGTTCCAGGTGCGCCGTCGGCGAGGCTCAGCAGCATGCGCCCGGCACGGGTGAGGTCGAACGGCAGCACCGGACCGGGCCGGCACTCGGGTGAGTGCATCCACGCCACGATCGCGTCGTGACGCGGCACCGGGGTGAGGCCGGCGGCGTCGCGCGCGACGAAGTGCCAGAACTCGGGACGCACGGCCATGAGGCGGCGCAGCAGACGCAGCGCCGGTGCCTGCGACACGAGCAGGTACTCGTTGTCGGCGAACTCGCTGGCGCGGTGCGACGAGATGGTGACGCTCATCGCCAGGCGCGCCGCCACGAGATCGAACAATGCCTGGAGCTCGCGTTCGTCGAGCGCGAACTCGGCCACGTACCCGCCCACCACACGCCGGGCGACGGCCACGAGATCGGCCTGGTCGAGCAGCGCATAGGCCAACCCCACTGCGAGTTCGTTCACCTGGCGGGCCACGAGCATGTCGCCGAAGTCGATCAGGCCGGTCACCTCGTCGCCGTCGGCCAGCACGTTGTAGTCGTTCGCGTCGTGGTGCACGACGGCGGCACGCAAGGTGGGCAGCAGCGGCACCACGCGGCGCAGGTGGCGGTCGAACGCCCGCTCGACCAGCGCACGGTCGTCGGCGTCGGCGATGTCGGCCGTCCACGGCCGAACGTCTTGGGCGCGGTCGAGGTTCCACAGGAAGTCGGGCCGATGCGCTGCGGGGTGAGCGAAGCCGGCCAGTGCCCGCGACAGGCGGCCGAGCGTGTGGCCGAGGTGCCGTTCCAGGGCGGCGGTGCGAGGCACCGTGGCAAGCGGTCGCCCGGGCAGCCACGTGACGCAGCGCACCAGATGCGTGCCCTGAGCGCTGGTCCACCGTGCCGTCGGGGACCCGTCGACGGTGTGCCACACCCGCGGCACCGGAAGCGTCGGGTCGACCCGGGCGATGTGGTCGAGCGCCCGATGCTGCAGGTCGAGCGTCGCCGGGTGCTCGGCCACGTTGGCCACCTTCACCACCCACTCGCCGTCGGGCCCGGCGAGGCGCAGGTTCCGGTCGCGTTCGCTGTCGAGCGCGGTGAGGGTGCCCGACAACCCGAAATCGACCCGCAGCCCGGTCGCCACCTCGGCGTCGGCCACCTGCGGAGGTGCCTGGGCGAAGACGTCGCCCGTCACGGCGCGCCGAGCAGCCCCGACAGGGCCTTCTCGGCCAGGCCGAGGTCGCTGCGCTGATCGGCGGTGATGCGGCTGAGGTAACTGATGGCCACGCTGTTGCGCTCGACGATGCCACCGTCGGTGTCGACCGGCAGCTCCACCTGGGTGCCCCAGCTCATCCGCACGTGGAACGCCCCGTCGTGACCGTGCTTGGGTTCGAGCGTGGCGCTCGACATCGACCGCGGCGGCTGCGTGCCCACGGCGGCGTGGCGCCAGCCCTCGATCTCGTTCAGCTCGCAGTTCGGCACGTTGATGTTGGCCACCACCGGCTCCGATGGCATGTCGGCCACCAGGCCCTCCACGAACGCGTCGGCAACCGCTGCGGCGGTGTGCCACTTCTGGCCGATGAGCATCTCGTCCCAACCCTGCCCCTCGACCCCGAACCCGTTGACGGCCTGGCTGACCGCCACACCGCTGATGTTGCCGATGCGGGCCGTGTAGGCGGCACCGATGGTGCCCGAGTGGTACACCGAGCGGCCCACGTTGGCGCCCGGGTTGATACCCGACACGATCAGGTCGAACGGGGCACCGAAGGCGCCGAGGCGGGCGAACATCACGCACAGCGCGGGCGGGCCGGTGACGGCCCAGGCCTCGTCGATGCCCTCCACCTGGGTGCGGTACACCTCGGGCTGGATGAGGTGCAGGGCGCCGAGCGCTGCGCTGGCACCCGAGTACTCGCGGTCGGGGGCGATGATCACCACCTCGCCGTGACGGCGCATCGCCCGGGCGAGGATGTGGAGGCCCACCGAATCGATACCGTCGTCGTTGGTCAGCAGGATGCGCATCCCCCCATCGTGCCCGATCCGCGGTATGCCGCGGGGATCGGGCACGATAGGGGTGTGAACGTGCTCGACTCCCTGCCCCGCCCCGCCGACTCACGGCTGGCGCTGCGGGTCACCCCCGACGCTGTGCGTCGCCTTCGGGGCGGGCACCCGTGGCTGTTCGACGGCTCGATCACCTCGGTCAGCCGCGAGGGCGCACCGGGCGACCTGGCCGTGGTGTTCGACGACGACCGCCGGTTCGTGGCCATCGGCCTGTGGGACCCCGCGTCGCCCATCCGCGTGAAGGTGCTGCACCACGGCAAACCGGTCACCATCGACGCCGACTGGTTCCGTGGCCGCCTGGCCGAGGCGGTGGCCCGCCGCCGCACGCTCGCCGGGTCGGTGGGCACACCCACCGCCACCACCGGCTACCGCGTGGTGCACGGCGAGAACGACGGCCTGCCGGGCCTGGTGCTCGACCGCTACGGCCATGTGGCCGTGTTGAAGCTCTACTCGGCCGCGTGGGTGCCGCATCTGGCCATGCTGGTGCCGCTCATCATCGAGGCGCTGCCCTCGCGTTCGCTGGTGCTGCGCCTCGCCCGCCAGATCGACGTGCCCGGCCTGCACGAGGGCCTGTCGCTGTTCGGGCCGCCCGTGGTCGAGCCCGTGCCGTTCACCGAGCACGGCCTGCACTTCGAGGCCGACGTGGTGCGCGGCCAGAAGACGGGGCACTTCCTCGACCAGCGCGACAACCGCATCCGCGTCGGGTCGATGGCCGCAGGGGCACGGGTGCTCGACCTGTTCTCGTGCAACGGCGGGTTCTCGGTGCATGCCGCCGCCGGCGGCGCCACGAGCGTGCACAGCGTCGACGCCAGCCCATTCGCCATCGAGGCGGCGCGCACCAACATGCTGCTGAACGCCACGCTGCCCGCCGTTGCGGCGTGCCGCCACGACACCACCGTGGGCGAGGCGTTCGGCGTGATGGAACGCCTCGCCGCCGCCCGCACCCGCTTCGACATCGTGGTCATCGACCCACCGTCGTTCGCGTCGAACGCCCTGGCCGTGCCCAAGGCCATCACCGCGTACCAACGCCTCACCACGCTGGGGTTGGCGCTGGTGGAACGCGACGGCCTGCTGGTGCAGGCGTCGTGTTCCTCGCGCGTCACCGAACCCGACTTCGCCCGAGCGGTGCACACCGCCGCTGCGGCAGCCGGCTACGACCTCGAAGAGGTGGCGCGCACGGGCCACGCCCTCGACCACCCGATCGGCTTCCCCGAGGGTGCCTACCTGAAGGCCGTCTTCGCCCGGCCGCACCGGATGAAGCGGCCATGACAGGTCTCGCGGCGCCTGGCATCCCGGTGATCGATCTGGGCGGCGAACCCGGTGCCGTGGCCGCTGCAGTACGCACTGCCTGCGCCGAGGTGGGCTTCCTGCAGGTGACCGG
>JBEIIG010000015.1:0-61764 GCA_040380855.1 Acidimicrobiaceae bacterium
ATCACCGATGTCACGATCGATTCCCGAGAGGTGGTGCCGGGCGCACTGTTCTGCTGCCTGCCCGGCGCACACCACGACGGACATGAGTTCGCTGCAGCATCGGTGGCGGCCGGTGCTGCAGCGATCCTGGTCGAGCGCGAGCTGCCGCTCGCCGTCCCGCAGGTGGTCACCTCGGCGGCTCGGGCCCTCACCGGCTGGGTGGCCGCTGCCTTCCACGACCATCCGTGCGACGCGCTGCAGATGGTGGGCGTCACCGGAACCAACGGCAAGACCACCACATCGCAACTGATCGGCGATGTGCTGCGCCACGCCGGTCGGCAGGTGGAGGTGCTCGGCACCCTGTCGGGCAAGCACACCACGCCCGAGGCCCCTGCGCTGCAGCGCCAACTGGCGGCGTGGCGCGACGGTGGTGTCGACGTGGTGGTGATGGAGGTGTCGTCGCACGCCCTGGTGATGGACCGCGTCGCAGGCACCCGGTTCGATGTGGCCGTGTTCACGAACCTCGGCCGCGACCATCTCGATCTGCACGGAACGGTCGAGCGCTACTTCGCAGCCAAGGCCCGACTGTTCGAGGCCACGCTGAGCGACCTCGGCATCGTGAACGTCGACGACGTGCACGGCCGTCTGCTGCTCGACTCGATGTCGATCGCGACGCTCCCGTACTCGCTCGACGACGTGAGCGATCTGCGCGTCGAGGCCACCTGGCACGAGTTCACGTGGCGCGGCGTCGACGTGCGGGTCGGGATCGGCGGCCGATACAACGCGTCGAACTCGTTGGCCGCCGCCGAGGCCTGCGCGGCGCTCGGGCTGTCGCCTGCGACCATTGCCGCCGGCCTCCGCGCGGCCCGACCGGTTCCAGGTCGCTTCGAACCCGTCGACGCCGGCCAACCGTTCGCCGTGATCGTCGACTACGCCCACACACCCGATGGGCTGGCCGTGGCACTCGCGGCAGCCCGCGACGCGGCGGGCGGGCACCGGGTGCTGGTGGTGTTCGGATGCGGGGGAGACCGCGATCGCGAGAAGCGTCCCGAGATGGGTTCGGTGGCCGCGGCCGGCGCCGATGTCGTCGTCGTCACCTCCGACAACCCGCGCTCGGAGGATCCGGCGGCCATCATCGATGCCATCATCCGCGGGGTACCCGCGGACTACCGTGGCCGAGTCGTGATCGAAGCCGACCGCTCCCTCGCCATCGCAACCGCGATCCACCACGCCCAGCCGGGCGACGTGGTGCTCATCGCCGGCAAGGGCCACGAGACCACGCAGACCATCGGCACCACGGTGCTGCCGTTCGACGACCGAGCCGTGGCCCGCACCCTGTTGGAGGCACGCTCGTGATCGCCGTCATGATGGCGGGTGCCTCGGCGATGATCGTCGCCCTCATCGGCACCAGGGGCCTCATCAGCTTCTTCCGCAACCGGGGCAAGGGCCAGCCCATCCTCGGCAAGGAAGACCACGGGCCCGAACACCACCTGAAGAAGCAGGGCACTCCGACGATGGGGGGCCTGGCCATCATCGTGGCGGCATTCGTGGGCTGGTTCGTCGCCCACCTGCGCCGTGGCCTCGCGTTCTCCGACCAGGCGATGATCATCTGGGTCGGCATCCTGGTGATGGCCTTCATGGGCTTTCTCGACGACTACATCAAGGTGAAGCGCGCCCACAACCGGGGCATCTTCTGGAAGAAGAAGGGCTACATCACCTTCGGTCTCGCCGTGCTGATCGCCTGGTGGCTGGCCGCCGCCACCGGCATCAGTGAGACGATCAGTTTCACCCGCGCCGACTGGCCGGGGTGGAGCGTGCACTGGGTGGTCTGGGTCATCTGGGCCGGGGTCATCATCTGGAGCACCACCAACGCGGTGAACGTCACCGACGGTCTCGACGGCCTCGCCGGTGGCTCGGCGCTGCTGGGCTTCTTGGCGTTCGCCGTGATCGCGTACTGGGAGTTCCGCAACCCCGGCATCTACGGCGCAGTGGTGAACCCGCTCGACCTCGCCGTCATCGCGGCCGGGTTCGCCGGTGCCTGCGGTGGGTTCTTGTGGTTCAACGCCGCGCCGGCGCGGATCTTCATGGGCGATGTGGGCGCGCTCGGCATCGGCGCCGCGCTGGCGCTGCTGTCGCTCGGCACCAACACCCAACTGCTCTTGCTGCTCATCTGCGGTCTGAATGTCATGGAGGCCGGCTCGGTGGCCATCCAGATGGGCGTGTTCAAGGCGTCGGGTCGCAAGAAGCGCCTGTTCAAGATGTCGCCCGTGCACCACCACTTCGAGTTGGCGGGTTGGCCGGAGACGACGGTGATCATCCGCTTCTGGCTCATCTCGGGCATCTGCGTGGCCACCGCGCTGGCCATCTTCATCGGCGACTTCACCCGGCTCGAGACGCTGCGATGACTGCGCCCACGGCACTCGTGTACGGGGTGGCCGTGGCCGGCGAGGCGACCGCCCGGGGGCTGGTGGCTCACGGCTACCGGGTGCTGCTCGCCGACGACGCACCGAACGACGATCGCCGGGCCGTGGCCCACCGGCTGGGCACCGAGCTGATCGAGAGCCCCGACGCCGACACGATCGACCGCCTGCTGGGCGAGGTCGATCTGGTGTCGCCGGCGCCGGGAGTGCCCGAGACGCACCAGTTGGTGCGCGCCGCGCTGGCACGCGACGTGCCGCTGCGCACCGAGATCGATCTGGCCTACGAGTGGGAGCAGCAGCGCCCGGGTGGGCCACGCCCGATGCTGGCGGTCACCGGCACCGATGGCAAGACCACCACCACGATGCTGCTCGCGGCGCTGCTCACGGCGGCCGGTGTGCGGGCCAGCGCCGTCGGCAACACCGAGGTGCCGCTGGTCGATGCGCTCGACGATCCGGTCGATGCGTTCGCCGTCGAGTGCAGCAGTTTCCGGCTGTCGTGGATCCGGTCGTTCCGCGCCGAGGCCGCGATCTGGCTGAACCTGGCGCCCGATCACCAGAACTGGCATCACTCGATGGCCACCTACGAGCAGGCGAAGGCCAACATCTGGCTGCACCAACGCAGCGACGACGTGGCCATCGGCTGGGCCGACGATCCGATCGTGATGCGTCATCTTGCCGCCGCCCCCGGCCGCCATCGCACCTACGGCCCACCCCACGCCCACTACCACGTCGAGGGCAGCGGCGACATGCGCATGCTGTGCGGCCCGCGTGGGGCGATCGTCCCCGTGTCGGTGATGCGCCGGCAGTTCCCGCACGACATCGCCAACGCCCTCGCCGCAGTGGGCGCCTGTGTCGAGAGCGGTCTGGTGCAGCCCGAACAGATCGAGGCCGGTCTGGCGGCGTTCCGCACGCCACCGCACCGGATCGAACCGTTGGGCACACTCGACGGTGCGGCCTGGTACAACGACTCGAAGGCCACCTCGCCGCACGCGGCGCTCACGGCGATCAGGTCGTTCGACTCGATCGTGCTGATCGCCGGTGGACGCAACAAGGGGCTCGATCTCAGCTCGCTGGCCGTCGAGTCGGCGCGCGTACGCGCCGTGGTGGCCATCGGCGAGTCGGCCGACGAGGTGGTCGCCGCGTTCACCGGACGGTGCACCGTCGAGCGCGCCGGTTCCATGGACGAGGCCGTCGTCGCAGCACGTCGACTGGCGCGGCCCGCCGACGTGGTGCTGCTGTCGCCGGCGTGTGCCAGTTTCGACTGGTACCCGGGCGGTGGCTATCCGGCCCGCGGTGACGACTTCCGCCGTGCGTTCGAGGCCCAACGTGTCGGAGCAGGTTCATGAGCACCAACAGCGCCGCCTTCGACGACCGCCGCAGGCAGGCTGCGGCTCGGGCCGCGGCGCGGCGGCGCCACCCTGCCGGCCGTGCCGATGCGGCGGTGCCGCTCGGGCCGCCGTCGGTCACCTACTACGTCATCGCCGTCGTCGTGGCCGTGTTCGTGATGCTCGGCCTGGTGATGGTGCTGTCGGCGTCGTCGATCCAGGAGTTCCATCGGGGCAACTCGCCGTGGCGCATCTTCAACAAGCAGGTCGTGTGGGCCACCCTCGGCCTCGTCGCGCTGCTGATCTGCTCCCGGGTGCCCTACCAGTTCTGGCGACGCCTGGTGGTGCCGGGTCTGGCAGGTGCCTTCGTCTTGATGTTGCTGCCGTTCGTGCCCGGGGTCGGTTCGCGGGTGAACGACGCCTCCGCCTGGGTGGCCGTCGGGCCGCTCACGTTCCAGCCGTCGGAGTTCTTGAAACTGGCGGTGCTGCTGTACTGCGCCGACCTGCTCACCCGCCGTGCCGCCGAGATGGCCGACCTCCGCCGCACGTTGGTGCCCACTGCGGTGGTGGCAGCGAGCGGTTCGGTGTTGTGTCTCCTCCAGGGCGATCTGGGCTCGGCCATCGTGCTCGTCGCCATCGTGTTCTCGGTGGCGTTCGTGGGCGGTACCCCGCTCACACCCATGCTCGGTGCCACGGTGGCGGCGGCCTGCACTGCACTGGTGTTCGTCTTCACCAGCGAGCGCCGCTTCCACCGGTTCACCTCGTTCCTCGACATCACGGGCAACCGCGACTACCTGAGCTACCAGCAGTGGCAGGCGATGATCGGTATCGCCCAAGGCGGTGTCACCGGTGCCGGACCCGGCCGTGGGCTCAACAAGCTGGGCGACTTCCTGCCGTTGGCACACAGCGACTTCATCTTCGCGGTCGTGGCCGAAGAGCTCGGCCTGTTGGGTGTGGTGGCCGTGCTGGGCGGATTCCTCGTGCTCACGTTCTGTGGCGTGCAGGTGGCGATGGCAGCGAAGGACCGATTCGGCATGTTGCTGGCCGGCGGCATCACCTCGTGGTTGGTCGTGCAGACGGTCATCAACGTCGGCGGGGTCACCGGCACGATGCCGGTGACGGGGCTCACCCTGCCCTTCTTCTCGGCGGGCGGCAGTTCGCTGTTCGTCACGATGACTGCATCCGGGCTGTTGTTGAACATCGCCCGGCACGCCCGATGACGGCGACCGCGCCGTGCTGGGCGGTGGTCACCGGCGGCGGGACCTCGGGTCATGTGCTGCCGGCACTGGCGATCATGGACCGTCTCGTCGCTGCCGGCCACCAGCCGGGGACGCTGCACTACGTGGGGTCGCGTCGGGGGATCGAGGTGCGCCTCGTGGGGCCGCGCGGCTACGCCACCACGTTGCTCGACGTCGTCGGACTGCAGCGTTCGCTGCACCCGCGCAACCTCGCCTTCGTGCCGAAGATGCTCTGGGCCACGTGGAAGGCCTGGCGGCTGCTCGGCCGGTTGCGGCCCCGGGTGGTCGTGAACGTCGGCGGCTACGCCAGCATGCCGGCCACGTTCGCTGCCCGGCTCCGCAGGTGCCCGGTGGTGGTGGTGAGCTACGACCAGCGCCCGGGGCTGGCGTCGCGGGTTGCATCCCGGTTCGCGGCGGCGGTGGCGGCGGCGTTCGCCGACTCGCCGTTGCCGCGGGCACGTACCACGGGCGCCCCCATCCGTCCCGAGATCATCGCCGTCGACCGCGGGCGCGACCGCGCCGGCGCACGAGCCCAACTCGACCTGCCGGACGACCGGTTCGTGATCACCGTGTTCGGCGGCTCGCTGGGTGCCCGGGCCGTCAACCAGGCGGTGGCAGAGGTGGTCGAACGCTGGGCCGACCGGCGTGACGCGTGTGTCTATCACGTCGTCGGCGAGCGATTCGTCACCGAGGTGCCCGGTGAACGCACCGCCGCCTCGGGCATCATGTATCGCGTGATCGGCTACGAGGACCGCATGCCCCTGCTCTACGCCGCGAGCGACCTGATGGTCACTCGCGCGGGTGCGAGCACCATCGCCGAACTGGCCGCCACGGGTACACCGGCCATCATCGTGCCCTGGCCCGATGCTGCCGAGAACCACCAGCTCGACAATGCCCGCACCCTCAGCGACATCGGGGCTGCAGTGCTGCTCGAACAGGCCGACCTCGACGGGACCGCGCTCGCCGCAGCGATCGACGAACTGCTGGGCGACGCTCCCGCGCTGGCGGCCATCGGGGCGCGTGCCCACGCCGAAGGTGCCCGCCACCGTGGCGATGCGCTGATCGAACTCATCACCGAGGTTGCCTCATGACCGCTGTGCCGACGGCGCCGCTCGATCTCTCCACACCGCAACGACTGCACGTGGTGGGTATCGGTGGGCCCGGGATGAGTGCGATCGCGATCGTGCTCGCCGAGATGGGCCATCGGGTGAGCGGCAGCGACATCCGTGAACGTCCGGTGCTCGATCGCCTCCGTGCGGGCGGGGTGGCGGTGCAGATCGGCCATCAGCGCAGCCACGTCGACGGGTGCGACGCCGTCACCTCGTCGACGGCGGTGCCCGAGCGCAACGTCGAACTCGACCAGGCCCGCCAGGAAGGCATCACCACACTGCGGCGGGCCGGCATGCTCGCCTCGATCTGCGCCCGCGCCAAGTCGCTCGCGGTGGCGGGCACGCACGGCAAGACCACCACCACGTCGATGCTCATGCTCATCCTCGCCGAGGCCCAGTTGCGGCCGAGCTTCGTCATCGGTGGCGATGTCACCGACATGGGCACGGGTGCGCAGTGGACAGGGGGCGAGTGGCTCGTCGTCGAGGCCGACGAGAGCGACGGGACCCATCTCGAACTGCCGCTGCACGGCACGATCCTCACCAATGTCGAGGCCGATCATCTCGATCACTACGGCAGCTTCGCCGAGATCGAGGCCGGATTCGACCGGTATCTCGCCCAGATCCCGGGCCCCAAGGTGCTGTGCTCCGACGACCCCGTGTGTCGTCGTCTGGCCGAGCGGCACGAGGTGATCACCTACGGCACCGGTGCCGAGGCACAGGTGAGGGCGGTCGAGCTCGTGGCCCGCGACGGTTCGTTCCGGTTCGGGGTCGAGCGCAATGGCGAGCGCCTGGGCACGGTCGACCTGCCGCTGCGCGGGATCCACAACGTCCGCAACGCCACCGGCGCACTGGCGATGGCACTGGCCATCGGGGTGCCGTTCGTCGATGCCGCGGCTGCGCTGGCCCGGTTCGGCGGTGTCGCCCGACGGTTCGACATCCGCGGCACCTCCGACGGGGCCACGCTGGTCGACGACTACGCCCACCTGCCCACCGAGATCGCCGCGGTGCTGGCGGCAGCGAAGGGCAGCGGCGACGGCTGGCGTCGGGTGGTCGCCGTGTTCCAACCCAATCGCTACAACCGCATGGCCGTGCTGTGGCCCGAGTACCGCGACGCGTTCGTCGACGCCGATGTCGTCGTCCTCACCGATATCTACGCGAGCGGCACCACACCCATCCCGGGTATCACGGGCAAGCTGGTGGTCGATGCGGTGCTCGACGCGCATCCCGAGGCGCGCGTGGTGTGGTTGCCGCGCCGCACCGATCTGGTCGAGTTCGTGGCGCGCGAACTGCGCGACGGCGATGTGTGCATCTCGATGGGCTGTGGCGACATCGCGTCGTTCCCGTCGGAGGTGCTCGAGCGGCGCGCCGAACTGGCGGTGAGACGCGGATGACCGCGGTCGGCGGCGCATCGGCCGATGCCGTCGAGCGGGCCGCAGCCGTCCTCGGCCACCTCGCCGAGCCGATGGTGCCGCTGGGCCCGATGACCACCTATCGCGTCGGTGGTGCGGCGGCGCTGTTCGTGAAGCCGACCTCGATCGGCGACCTCGACCGGCTGGCCGAGGCCGTGGCGGTGTCGCAACTGCCCGTGCTGGTGGTCGGTCGCGGCTCGAATCTGCTGGTGGCCGACGAAGGGTTCCGTGGCGTCGCGGTGTCGCTCGCTGCGCTCGGGGCCGACATCGCAGTGGAGGGTCACGAGGTGCGGGCCGGTGGTGCCGTCGCCCTTCCGGTGCTCGCACGCCGGACGGTGGCCGCCGGGCTGACCGGGTTCGAGTGGGCCGTCGGTGTGCCGGGTTCGGTGGGCGGTGGCGTGCGTATGAACGCCGGGGGGCATGGCTCCGACATGGCGGCCAGCCTGGTCGACGTCGACGTGTTCGACCTTCGGCGGCGTGAACAGGCGACGGTGCCGGCGCTTCGTCTGGGCTTGCGGTTCCGCGGTTCCGACCTGGCCGACCACCAGGTGGTCGTGTCGGCCCGGCTGCGCCTGGCGCCGGGCGACCGGGCCGCGTCGGAGGCCGAGCTCGACGAGATCGTGCGGTGGCGCCGCGAGCACCAGCCGGGCGGCCAGAACGCGGGCTCGGTGTTCGTCAACCCGGTGCCCGGCGAGCTGGCAGCCGGTGCGCTCATCGACCGTGTGGGCCTGCGCGGCATGCGTATCGGCACGGCGCACGTGAGCGACAAGCACGCCAACTTCATCCAGGCCGACGAACAGGGTTCGGCCGCCGATGTGCGCGCCGTCATGGACGAGGTGCGGCGCGTGGTCGCCGAGCGCACGGGATTCGTGCTGCGCAGCGAGGTGCGGCTGGTCGGCTTCGTCGACGGCGACCACGAGCACAGCGACGGCGACAGCCTGTTCGCCGGGGTGACGTGGTGAGCGAGCCGCGACCGTCGACCGAGCACGTGCCCGCCCATGTGCTCGACGAGTTGAAGCTGGCCTTCGACGTCGAGCCGGTGGCAGCGGAGCCTGCACCGGAGCCCGAGCCCGAGCCCGTTGCCCAGCCCGAACCTGCGGCCCAGCCCGAACCTGTGGCCCAGCCCGTGCCGGTGGTCCAGCCCGAGCCGGCGCCCGAGCCCGCGCAGGTCGGCGCGGCTGCGGGGGAGCGCTCGACCATCGTCATCGGCAGTGGCGACGACGAACTGCCCGATTCGCTGTACCTCGACGAGGTGATCGAACGTCGCAGCGACGAGCGCGACCACGAGGGCCGCACGATCGTGATCGGCGACGACCTCGACGTGAGTGGAGCGTTCGACGCCGTTCCCGTTCCGAACCGGCAGATGGACCCACGCCTGCGCGAGCGGCGCATCGCGGTGAAGCGCGAGCGTGGCCGGCGGCGGCTGATCATCATCGGCTCGATCGCCGGTGTCGTCGTGCTGATCGTCACCGCCCTGGCGGTGCTGTCGTCGTCGCTGTTCGCGGTCGACCGAGTCGATGTGCAGGGCGCCACGTACACCCAGGCGCGATACGGCGACGAACTGCAGGCCGTCGTCGACGGGCTGGTGGGCGAGCCGGTGCTGCTGGTCGACACCGCGGCGGCCGAGCGGGCGCTCGAGGAGATCCCGTGGATCGAACGGGCCTTCGTCACCACCGACTTCCCCGACCGGGTGCTGATCGACGTCCGCGAACGTCAGCCGCTCGCCGCGATCGTCGGTTCCGACGGTCGGTACCGCGTGATCGACCGCGACGGCCGGGTGCTCGACGTGCTCACCGGTCGGCCTCGCGACTACATGCTCATCACCGGTCCGGCGCCCGACTCCGAGCCAGGCGAACTCGCGGGCGCACCGTTCGCCCTCGCTGCCCAGTTGGTGGGCGCGCTGCCCGCCGAGATCCGCGCGCTCACCGAATCGGTGTCGGTCGATGCCACCACCGGAGATTTCGGGCTCGTGTTCACCGGCGGGATCGACGTGCGACTCGGCAGCTTCGACCGGATCGACAGCAAACTGGCGCGGCTGCTGCAACGGGTTCGCGAGGGCCTCGACGGAGTGATCGGCATCGACGTGTCGACCGATGAGATCTCCGATATCACCGGATGAGGGTGGCTCCCCCGAAAACGCCGTCCGACGTGCGAGACTGTGGTGTCGTGAACGGCATCCACGTGGTACCCGTCGGGGTCACTACGATCAGGTCGTCACACAGTCGTTTCCTGCAGTACTCGCTTCGATGAACCGGAGGTCCCGCCGATGGCCGGCGCGCCACAGAACTATCTCGCCGTGATCAAGGTGATCGGCGTGGGCGGCGGCGGCGTGAACGCCGTCAATCGGATGATCGACGCCGGCCTGAAAGGGGTCGAGTTCATCGCGGTCAACACCGATGCACAGGCGCTGCTGATGAGCGATGCCGACGTGAAGCTCGACATCGGCCGCGATCTCACCCGCGGCCTGGGTGCCGGCAGCGACCCCGAGGTGGGCCGCGCCGCAGCCGAGGCACACCGCGACGAGATCGAAGAGATGATCAAGGGCGCCGACATGGTGTTCATTACCGCCGGCGAAGGCGGCGGCACGGGCACCGGCGCCGCACCCGTGATGGCCGAGGTCGCCCGCTCGATGGGGGCACTCACCATCGGTGTCGTCACCCGGCCGTTCAGCTTCGAAGGCCGTCGCCGCGCCGTTCAGGCCGATGCCGGTGTGCAGAAGCTGAAGGACAAAGTCGACACGCTCATCGTCATCCCCAACGACCGCTTGCTCACGGTGGCCAATGAGAAGACCAGTGTGCTCAACGCGTTCAAGATGGCCGACGAAGTGCTGCTGCAGGGCGTGTCGGGTATCACCAACCTCATCACCACCCCGGGCCTCATCAACACCGACTTCGCCGACGTGAAGGCCATCTTGTCGGGCGCCGGGTCTGCCCTCATGGGCATCGGTCAGGCGAGCGGCGAGAACCGTGCAGTGGTGGCCGCCAAGGCCGCCATCTCGAGCCCGCTGCTCGAGGCCGCCATCGACGGTGCGCGCGGCATCCTGCTGAACATCACCGGTCCGTCGAGCATGGGCCTGTTCGAGATGAACGCCGCAGCCGAGATCATCCACGGTGTCGCCCACGCCGACGCCAACATCATCTTCGGCACGGTGATCGACGACGAGATGGGCGACGAGGTGAAGGTCACCGTCATCGCGGCCGGCTTCGACCGCTGGGACGGCAGTCCGGCTCCTTCGAAGCAGTCCAAGGCGGCCGAGTCCAAGCCGGTGTCGACGCTGAAGGATCTGTTCGCCGACGATGCCGTCGCGCCGTTGAACGGCGACGACGACGACTTCGACGTACCGTCGTTCCTGAAGTGACGACGCGGCCTGCGCCGCTCACCCTCATCCGACCCGGTGTCAGGGTCTCCATCGCGTGCAGCCGACGTGACGACGGCGACTTCCACCTCGACCAACCGCGCCACCGGCTCGACGCGACGCGTCGTCGATTCGTCGACTTGCCATGGTCGCAGCCCGACGAGGTGCACGGTGCGACGGTGCTCGTCGTCGAACGCCCAGGCGAGCACGATGGTCGGGTCGCCGACGCGTTGATCACCTCCACCGATGGTGCGGTGCTCGGCATCTGGGTGGGTGACTGTGCACCCGTGGCACTGGTGGGCGACGACGGCTCGATCGGCGGTGTGCACGCCGGATGGCGCGGTATCGAAGGCGGGGTCTTGCAACGCACCGTGCACGCGATGCGCGAGCGAGGTGCCCGGCGGGTAGACGCCGTGCTCGGCCCGTGTATCCACCCGTGCTGCTACGAGTTCGGCGACGACGACCTCGACCGACTGGTGGGCCGGTTCGGGAGCGATGTGGTGAGCCGCACCACCGATGGCCATCGGGCCCTCGACGTACCGGCCGCAGTGCGGGCAGCACTCGCCGAGGTCGACGTGCCGCTCGACGACCGTTCGGTGTGCACGGGGTGTGGCGCGCAGCACTACTTCTCGCACCGGGTGCGTGCCGAGCGAGCGCGCCAGGTGATGGCGGTGTGGCGACACACGATCGACGGCGACGGCGACGGGGGAGCAGCGTGATCGACGCCGCGACCGTGGGCGAGCGCTTGGCAGCGGTGCGCGACCGGATCGAGCGGGTGGTGGGGCGCGAACGCGCTGCGGCCGTGAACGTGCTGGCGGTCACCAAGACCTGGGGCCTCGATGCGGTCGACGCAGCCATTGCGGCGGGGTGTCGGGCGGTGGGCGAGAACTATGCCCAGGAGGTGGTGCAGAAGTTCGCCTCCGTCGAAGCGCTGCCCGAGGTGCACTTCATCGGCCAGTTGCAGACCAACAAGGTGCGTCTCGTGGTGCCCTATGTGAGCGTGTACGAGACCGTCGATCGCATGTCGCTGGCCACCGAGATCGCCAAGCGCGCCACCGGGGCCCGGGTGTTCGTGCAGGTCGATACCACCGGCGAGCCGGGTAAAGGTGGCTGCCCGCTGGCCGACGTGCGGGCTCTGGTCGCAGTCTGTGTCGAACTCGGCCTGCGGGTCGAGGGCCTCATGACCGTCGGGCCGACCGACGGTGGTCCCGAGGCAGCGCGGCCCGGTTTCCGCGCGGTTCGCCGCCTCGTCGACGAACTCGGTCTGGTCGAGTGCTCGATGGGAATGAGCGACGATCTGGAGGTGGCGGTTGCCGAGGGCTCGACCGAGGTACGGGTGGGGAGCGCCCTGTTCGGTGCTCGTCCACCTCGCGGCTGACTGCATCGGCTAGCCTGACGCCTCCAGGAGGAGCAGATGTCGATCTGGAAACGGGCAATGGATTATCTCGGGCTCGGGCCCGACGATGCCTACGATGACTACGACCTGCCCCCGGAGCCGGAGGCCAGGCCGGCGCGCACGCGCTATCCGCGCGAGGTCGACACCCCCACGCGTGGCGCACGCCCTCCGATGGAGTACGAACCCGAGGTGGCGGTCCGCACCGTTCCGGCCAGGCCGACGTTCCCGAGCCGCAACGACGAGCCCGTGAGCCGTCGCCCGGTTCCAGCCGGCGACGACTCGAGCGTGCATCCGCGCCCCATCAACGCAGTGCGCAGCACGGCCTCGCGGGGCGGCGGCACCAATGCCGACCCGCACACGGTGCGCCCGCGAGGTTTCGAGGACGGCCAAGAGATCGCCGACAAGTTCAAAGAGGGTCAGCCGGTCATCATCAACCTCGAGGGCACCGATCGACAGGTGTCGCGTCGGCTGATCGACTTCGCCAGCGGGTTGTGCTACGCCCTCAACGGCAACATGGAGAAGGTCGCCTCAGGCGTCTATCTCATCAAGCCGCCTGCATCGCGTACCACGGGCCAGGGTGATGGGTTCGACTGAACCCGCGACGTTCCTCGCCGATCTACGATGACGCGATGGAACTGACCCCGACTGCGGTCTCGCAGGCCACCTTCCGAATCACGCGCAAGGGCTTCGAACCCGATGAGGTGCGGCGCTACCTGGTCGAGGTGTCACGTGCGCTCGAGGCCGCCCAGCAGCAGTCGTCGGCCATGGAGGCGCGGGCACGTGCGGCGCTCGCCAAACTGCACGAGGCGAGTCAGGTGCCCACCGGTCCCTCGCCCGACGAGGCGCAGGCCATCTCGCGGGCCCTGCTGCTGGCGCAGCGCACCGCCGATGCCACGGTTGCCGACGCCGATCGCCGAGCCGGCGAGATCCTCGCGGCAGCCACGGCGCAGGCCGACGATGCCCGTCGCTCGGCTCGTGCCGAGGCGGCGTCGATGGTCGACACGGCGCGGGCCGATGCTCGCCGGGCGCGCGACGAAGAGTATCTCCGCGCCGAGAACGAGGTGCAGGCGTTGCTGGCCCGACGCGACTTCCTGGTGGCCGATGTCGAACAGCTCGAACAGCACCTGGTCACCCATCGTCAGCGGTTGCGCGAGGTGGCCGCCGAGTTGGTGGCCATGGCCGAGCGCAGCGCACAGGGCCTGGGCGATCTGCGCCGGCCACTGTTGTCGGCGGCCGACGACATCGGACGCGATCAGACGGCAGCGTTCGCCGTGGTGGCCGACGGGTCGAGCGTCGACACCGGGCCGACCAACGGCGACGGTCACCACGGGGTCGACACCGACGACCCCACCGATCCGGCAGCACGGCGCGCCGAGGCGGCAGCGGATCCCGCCGACCCGCTGCTGCACCTCGACGACCGCTGAGCCGGTAACGTGACGGCAACGGCGTCGACGAGGCCATCACCTCCGAGCCTTCGGAAGAACAGCCCTCGGGCTCAGTAGAACCGAACGGGTCCAGCCCGTCAGCGCTGGCGGAATCGAGTGGTTCGGGGCTGCGGCCGCGAGCAAGCAGGGTGGTATCGCGGGCCTTCGGCTCGTCCCTGTCGGCAGTGTCACCGCGCAGGAGAACCACGATGAGCTATCCGTCCGTCGAACCGCAACCGTCGTTTCCGTCGATCGAGCAGCGCGTGCTCGAGTTCTGGGAGCGCGACGGCACGTTCACTGCGTCGATCGAGGCACGTGAGGGTGCCGACGACTACGTGTTCTACGACGGCCCGCCGTTCGCCAACGGGCTGCCGCACTACGGGCACCTGCTCACCGGGTTCGTGAAAGATGCCGTGCCGCGCTATCAGACGATGCGCGGCCATCGGGTCGATCGGCGCTTCGGGTGGGACTGCCACGGCCTGCCCGCCGAGGCCGAGGCCGAACGCCAACTCGGTATCTCGGGCCGTCAGGCCATCACCGACTTCGGCATCGCCGAGTTCAACGACTACTGCCGCACCAGCGTGCTGCAGTACACCAGCGAGTGGGAGCGCTACGTCACCCGCCAGGCGCGGTGGGTCGATTTCGCCAACGACTACCGCACGCTCGACACGTCGTACATCGAGAGCGTGATGTGGGCGTTCCAGCAGTTGTGGAACAAGGGTCTCATCTACGAGGGCTTCCGGGTGCTGCCGTACTCGTGGGCGCTCGAGACCCCGCTGTCGAACACCGAGACGCGCATGGACGACGTCTACAAGCAGCGTCAGGACCCGGCGCTGACGGTGGGGTTCGAGCTCGAGTCGGGCGAGCTGCTGCTGGCCTGGACCACCACGCCGTGGACGTTGCCCTCGAACCTCGCCCTCGCGGTCGGCCCCGACGTGCCGTACGCCGTGGTCGAACTCGACGGCCGACGGATGATCCTGGCCGAGGCGCGCCTGGGTGCCTACGAACGCGAACTCGGTGCAGCCGAGCGGGTGGGCACCGTGCAGGGCGCCGACCTGGTGGGCCGCCGCTACGCGCCGCTGTTCCCGTACTTCGCCGACCACGCCAACGCGTTCCAGGTGCTGCCGGGCGATTTCGTCACCACCGACGACGGCACCGGTGTGGTGCACATGGCACCTGGCTTCGGCGAGGACGACCAGCGCGTGTGCGAGGAACACGGCATCGCGCTCGTCGTGCCGGTCGACAGCCGCGGCCGGTTCACCAGCGAGGTGCCCGACTACGCCGGCGAGTTGGTGTTCGACGCCAACCCGATGGTCATCCGCGACCTGAAGGCGCGTGGCGTGGTGGTGCGTCACGAGACCTACGACCACGCCTATCCGCACTGCTGGCGCACCGGCACGCCTCTCATCTACCGGGCCGTCAGTTCGTGGTTCGTGAAGGTCACCGCGGTGCGCGACCGGATGGTCGAGCTCAACCAGCAGATCAACTGGACGCCCGAGCACATCAAGGACGGCAGCTTCGGCAAGTGGCTGGCCAACGCCCGCGACTGGACGATCAGCCGCAACCGCTTCTGGGGTGCGCCCATCCCGGTGTGGCGCAGCGACGACCCCGCGTATCCGCGCCTCGACGTGTACGGCTCGCTCGACGAGCTCGAACGCGACTTCGGGGTGCGCCCGGCCGATCTGCACCGCCCCCTCGTCGACGACCTGGTGCGACCCAATCCCGACGACCCCACGGGGCGGTCGATGATGCGGCGCGTGCCCGAGGTGCTCGACTGCTGGTTCGAATCGGGTTCGATGCCGTTCGCGCAGGTGCACTACCCGTTCGAGAACCGCGAGTGGTTCGAGAGCCATTACCCCGGCGACTTCATCGTCGAGTACATCGGCCAGACGCGCGGCTGGTTCTACACGATGCACGTGCTGGCCACGGCGCTGTTCGACCGCCCGGCATTCCGCAACTGCGTGAGCCACGGCATCGTGCTGGGCGACGACGGGGCGAAGATGTCGAAGAGCCTGCGCAACTACCCCGACCCGATGCGCGTGTTCGACCAGTACGGCGCCGACGCGATGCGCTGGTACCTGTTGGGCTCGTCGATCCTGCGCGGCGGCGACTTCTCGGTCACCGAGGAGGGCATCCGCGACACGGTGCGCCAGGTGCTGCTGCCGCTGTGGAACACCTGGTACTTCCTGTCGCTCTACGCCAATGCCGAGGGTCGCAGCGGCACGTTCCGCACCGACTCGCCCGACCTGCTCGACCGCTACATCCTGGCCAAGACCCGGGCCATGGTCGAGTCGGTCACCGCGTCGATGGACGACTACGACGTGTTCGCCGCCTGCGGCCAGATCCGCTCGTTCCTCGACGCCCTCACCAACTGGTACGTGCGACGCAGCCGCGACCGCTTCTGGGAGGGCGACCAGGCGGCGATCGACACGTTGCACACGGTGCTCGAGATCCTGTGTCGAGTCGCGGCACCGCTGCTGCCGCTCACCACCGAGGCCGTCTACCAGGGTCTCACCGGCGCACGCAGCGTCCACCTCACCGACTGGCCCGATGCCGCTGCGCTGCCGGCCGATCCCGAGCTGGTGGCGACGATGGACCTGGCGCGCGATGTGTGCTCGGCAACGCTGCGGGTGCGCAAGGCGCAGCAGCGGCGCGTGCGCCAGCCACTCGCCACCCTCACGGTGGCGGTGGCGGGTGCCGCCGTGCTCGAACCGCTGGCCGGCCTGATCGCCGACGAGGTGAACGTGAAGCAGGTGGTGCTCACCGACGATGTGGCGGCGGTGGCGTCGAGCGAACTGCAGGTGGTGCCCGCGGCGCTCGGCCCGCGGCTCGGCGGCCGCACCCAAGAGGTGATCAAGGCGGTGAAGGCCGGTGCGTGGCGACGCGACGGCGACACCGTGATCGCTGGCGACGTGGTGCTGCAGCCGGGCGAGTTCCACCTCAAGCTGGTGGTGGCGGGCGACGCTGCGAGCGCGTCGCTGCCCGACGGCGACGGGGTGGTGGTGCTCGACACCACGGTCACCCCCGAACTCGAGGCCGAGGGCACCACCCGCGATGTGGTGCGCCTGGTGCAGCAGGCGCGTCGCGACGCCGGGTTGGCGGTGAGCGACCGCATCGTGCTGAGCCTGGGGGTTCCGCAGTCGGTGAAGCGGGCAGTCCAGGCCAACGAGGCGATGCTCGCCGCCGAGACCCTGGCGGTCGAGGTGCGCTACGAGGGTGGCGACCCGAACGGCGAACTCGACGGCGAGCCGGTGCACATCGGCGTACGGCGCGCCTGATCGGCGAGGTCGGTGCGGTAGCGGGTCGACCGCGAACAGTGCACCCGACCGGTAGCATCCCCCGATCAGTCCGCCCCACGGAGGTCACCCTGGTCATGGCTACCGCCAAGAAGCCCGCCCCCAAGCAGCCAGTGTCCGCGAAGAAGGCCGCTCCTGCACCTGCGAAGAAGGCTGCGCCCGCACCTGCGAAGAAGGCAGCGCCCGCACCCGCCAAGAAGGCTGCCTCGGCCCCTGCGAAGAAGGCTGCGCCGGCCCCTGCGAAGAAGGCAGCGCCCGCACCTGCCAAGAAGGCTGCTCCGGCCCCTGCGAAGAAGGCAGCGCCGGCTCCGGCCCCTGCGAAGAAGGCAGCGCCGGCTCCGGCTCCGACGAAGAAGGCGGCCGCTGCTCCGGCGAAGAAGGTGGCACCGGCACCGGCACCGGCACCGGCGCCTGCTCCGGCCAACAAGGCGGCGGCAGCGCCCAGCAAGAAGGCAGCTGCCACCGGCGCGAAGGCTGCGGCCGCGTCGGCAGCGGTGGTCATCCCGCCCGCGAAGGGTGTCACCAAGGACGGCATCGCCTACACCAAGGACTTCGACGCCAAGTTCCTCACGCAGATGCGCGATCGCCTGCTCGAAGAGCGAGTCGCGCTCACTGGCCAGGCCACACGCCTCGAGGCTGAAGCCAATGCGCTCGTCGCCGAGGCCGAGATGGGCGATGTGCAGTTCGACGACGAGGGCGGCGAGGGCGACACGATGGTCGTCGAGCGTGAGCGCGATCTGGCACTGTCGGCACAGGCTCGCCAGACCGTGGCCGACATCGACACTGCGCTCGCCCGGTTGCAGCAGGGCACCTACGGCTACTCGGTCATCTCCGGCCGACCGATTCCGCGCGATCGCCTCGACGCCATCCCGTGGGCCGAGGTGCTCGTGGAGGAGAAGGTGGGCGGCCTCGGCCGACGCTGATCCCGTGGACGCCGACGCAGCCGAACCGACAGCCCCGAGCGACGATGCAGTCGTGGCACCCCACCGTCATCGCCGGGTGTCGCGGCTCAGCCTCGCCATCGCGGCCGTCGTGGTCGTCCTCGACCAGATCACCAAGCACTGGGCGGTGAACGCCCTCGCCGACGGCGCAGCTCGGCCGGTGTTCTGGACCCTGCAGTGGAACCTCACCTTCAACAGCGGCATGGCGTTCTCGCGCGGCGAGGGCTGGGGGCCGGTCATCGGCGTGCTGGCCTTTGTGGTGGTGGTCGTACTGGCGTTCACGAGCGCACGCGTCGGCACTCGGCTCGCCGAAGTCGCCGCAGGCCTGCTCATCGGCGGTGCTCTCGGCAACCTCGTCGATCGGATGTTCCGCGGCGACGCCTGGTTGCGCGGCGCCGTGGTCGACTTCATCGACATGCAATGGTGGCCGATCTTCAACATCGCCGACATGGGCGTCAGCATCGGCGCGGTGCTGTTCGCCATCACCGCCATCACGGCACCAGCGGGCGACGGCGGTCGACGGTGATCGACGAGAGCGTGCCCGCGGCGCTCGACGGCGAGCGCCTCGATCGCGTAGTGGCCATCATCACCGGTGCCAGCCGCTCCGACGCAGCGGTGCTGGTGGCCGCCGGCGGGGCAGCGATCGACGGAGTGGTGACGACCAGCGGCAAGGTGCGCCTGCGCGACGGTCAGCACGTGCGCGTCGACCCCGACAAGTTGCCCCGCACCGAGCCACCCGCCGCCGACCCGTCGGTGGTGTTCTCCGTGGTGCACGCCGACGACGACGTGGTGGTGATCGACAAGCCGGCGGGTCTGGTGGTGCATCCCGGTGCCGGAAACCCCACGGGCACGCTGGTGAACGGGCTGCTGGCCCGCTTCCCCGAGATGGCCTCGGTGGGTCAGTGGGACCGCCCGGGCATCGTGCACCGGCTCGACGTCGGCACCTCGGGGCTGATGGTGGCGGCCCGATCGGACGCGGCCTACCACCTGTTGGTCGCGGCGCTGTCGGCGCACGAGGTGGAGCGCACCTACCGCACCCTGGTGTGGGGTGTACCCGCCAGCCCGGTGGGCGTGATCGACGCGCCGATCGGACGCGACCACCGCGATCCGATGCGGATGGCAGTGGTGGCCGACGGCAAGGCGGCTCGTACCCGGTACCGGGTGCTGCGCACCTACCGCGACGCGCACGAGGTGGCCGAGGTACGGTGCCGCCTCGAGACCGGTCGCACCCATCAGATCCGCGTCCACCTCGCCGCGATCGGCCATCCGGTGGTGGGCGACACCACCTACGGAGGGGCACGGGTGGGTATCGACGTGGCCCGGCCGATGCTGCATGCCGAGGCGCTGGCGTTCCGACATCCCCTCGGCGGCGACCTGCTCAGCTTCACCTCGCCGCTGCCCGCCGACATGGTGGCGATCATCACCTCGCTCGGCGAGGCCGAGCCGGTCACCGACGACTGAACCCTGACGTGTGCGGGCGGGCGCGGCTCAGGTGGCCGTGCGCTCGGGCCAGGGAGCCTGGCCCTTGGCCACGTCGGCCACATGGGCCAAGGTGAAACCGTCGAGCAGTTGGCGCATGTGGTCGCCAGCCAGCTTCCACACGGCGTACAGCACGCACTGGCCCTCGTGATCGCACGAGCCGTCCTGATGCGGCTCGCCGAAGTCGCCCAGGGTGATCGGGCCGTCGACAGCCGAGAGGATCTCGCTGAGGCGGATCTCGTCGGGCGGCCGAGCGAGCACGTAGCCGCCACCGACCCCTCGCTTCGAGCGCACCAGTCCGGCGCCTTTCAGTGCGAGCAGGATCTGTTCGAGATAGGGCTGTGGGATGGCGGTGCGCTCGGCGATGTCGCGGACGCTCGTGGGGCCCGGCTCGCCGCCGTGGAGGGTCAGCGACAACAACGCCCGACACGCATAGTCGCCTTTGCTCGACACTCGCACACCGCCATCGTAGGGCGCGACGCGCTCGCTCGCGGCGGTTCGCGGCGATGCCCTGCTTGGCGCTGTGCCGCAGTGCGTGGTGGACTGGGGCGATCGTGTCGGTCGAGCCCATCATCCCTCGCTACAGCGGCCCCAACGTGCGTGGCATCGTGCCTGCGCTGCTGGGGCCGGCCGGGGCGTGCCCCGACTGGATGCCCGAGGCGGCGGCGCGGGCGAAGCAGGTGGTGCTGCTGGTGATCGACGGCCTCGGTTGGGAGCAGTTGCGCGAGCGTGCCGCACTGGCCCCCACCCTCGCTGCGATGAGCGGCGGCCCGATCACCACGGTGGCACCCACCACCACCTCGACAGCACTCACCTCGATCACCACCGGGTTGGCGCCGGGTGAGCACGGCCTGGTCGGCTACCGCATCGATGTGGGTGGCGATGTGCTGAACGTGCTGCGCTGGCAGACCGATCACCACCACGGCGACGCGCGTCGGGTGCACGAGCCCGAGCGGCTGCAGCCCTTCGCGCCGTTCCTCGGCGAGGCCTCACCGGTGGTCAGCAAGGCCGAACTCGAGCGCAGCGCCTTTTCGGCAGCGCATCTGCGCGGCTGCCGACCGCACGGCTGGCGGACGGCATCGAGCCTGCCCGTCACGGTGGGGGCGCTCTTGCGCAGCGGCGAGCGGTTCGTGTACGCCTACTACGACGGGGTCGACAAGATCGCTCACGAGCGCGGATTCGGGCCCTACTACGACGCCGAACTCGTCGCTGCCGATCGTCTGGTGGCCGACACGATCGCCGCTTTGCCCGCAGGCGCAGCGCTGGTCGTCACCGCCGATCACGGCCAGGTGCACGTGGGGGAGCGGACGGTGCCGCTCACCGCCGAGGTGAACCGGCTGGTGCACCACCAGTCGGGTGAGGGCCGGTTCCGCTGGCTGCACGCCCGGCCGGGTGCTGCAGCCGACCTGGCTGCCGCCGCGACGGACGCGTTCGGCGACGTGGCCTGGGTGGTGACGCGCGCTCAGACCGTCGACGAGGGTTGGTTCGGGCCGGTCGTCAGTCCACCGGTGCAGGCCCGCCTGGGCGATGTGGCGTTGGTGGCGCGCGAGCCCGTGAGCTTCGACGACCCGGCCGACAGCGGCCCGTTCACCCTGGTGTGCCGCCACGGATCGCTCACACCTGCCGAGGTGTATGTTCCCCTGGTTGCCGCAGCGCCCTGACCCGGGTGCTGTGCTGCCCTGAACCCGAAGGATTGCGATGACACTTCCGTCGAACTCCGAACCCTCCGCATCGGTCGAACGCGGCGAACTCGTCGACACCGCCGACCGTTCCTCCGGCGACGTGTCGGTGCCGGCGGCACCGGGCGGCGAACCGGAGGTCACCGAGACGGTGTCGGAGCCGGCCAAGGTGATGCGGATCGGGTCGATGGTGAAGCAGTTGCTCGAAGAGGTGCGGTCAGCGCCGCTCGACGAGGCCAGCCGCGAACGGCTCGCCGAGATCTACGAGCGGTCGATCGTCGAGCTCACCACCGCGTTCTCGCCCGACCTGCAGGACGAACTGCGCAACCTGGCGCTGCCGTTCCGTGAGGGCGAGGTGCCATCCGATGCCGAACTCCGGATCGCGAAGGCCCAGCTCGTCGGGTGGCTCGAGGGGCTGTTCCACGGTATCCAGGCCACCTTGTTCGCCCAGCAGCTCGCCGCCCGCCAGCAACTCGAACAGATGCGGTCGCTGCCGCCGGGCGTGGGGCAACCGGGGATGGTCGACGGCCCGGTTCCCGATCGGCCGGGTACGTACCTCTGAGCCTGGCCTCTGAGCCTGGCCTCTGAGCCTGGCCTCTGAGCCTGGCCTCTGAGCCTGGCCTCTGAGCCTGGCCTCCGGGCCTGGCCTCCGGGCCTGGTCGCTGAGCCTGGTCTTTGAGCCTGGCCGCCGCCCCGCAGCAGGGTGGCCGATCCGGGCGTGGGCCGCTAGGGTCGCTCGAATCACATCCGTGTGATCCTCCGTATCCGGACCGTGCCTGCGGTCCGCCGAGCCGCCGAAAGGAGCCGACGTGGGCGACTCGTTCACCCACCTGCACGTGCACACCGAGTACTCGATGCTCGACGGCGCGGCGCGGCTCGACGAACTGGTGGCGAAGGCGGCGAGCGACGGCCAGCCCGCCATCGGCATCACCGATCACGGCAACATGTACGGCACGCTCGACTTCTACAAGGAGTGCCGTGCCCAAGGGGTGAAGCCGATCATCGGCACCGAGGCCTACATGGCCTACGAGCAGCGCTCGGAACGGCCGGTGCGCCGAGGCAGGGTCGACGACTCGGGTGGTGAGACCGACGGCGGCAAGAAGCTCTACTACCACCTGACGCTGCTTGCCGAGACCGATCAGGGCTACCGCAACCTCATCCAGTTGTCGAGCCTCGCGTTCCTCGAGGGCTACTACTACAAGCCGAAGATCGACTGGGAGCTGCTCGAGAAGTACCACCACGGCCTCATCGCCACGACGGGGTGTCTGGGCGGCCATGTGCTGCAGTCGCTGCTGATGGGCGACGAGAAGGGCGCGCTCGACAAGGCCGGTCGGCTGCAGGAGATCTTCGGCAAGGACCACCTGTTCGTCGAGATCCAGGACCACGGCCTCGCCGCTCAGCGCGACACGAACCCGAAGCTGATCGAGATCGCCCACCGCATCGGTGCCCCGCTGCTGGCCACCAACGATTCGCACTACACCCACCGCCACGACCACGAGGCCCACGATGCGCTGCTCTGCGTGCAGACCGGGGCGCTGCTGAGCGACCCCAAGCGGTTCAAGTTCGAGGGCAACGAGCACTACTTGAAGTCGTCGGCCGAGATGCGCCACCTGTTCCGCGACGTGCTCGAGGCATGCGACAACACGCTGTGGATCGCCGAACGCTCCGATGTCACCATCGAGTTCGGCAAACCCCAACTGCCGAACTTCCCCAAACGACCCGCCGAGTTCGCCGACGACGCGGCCTATCTCGAGCACCTCACCTGGGAAGGCGCCAAGCAGCGCTGGGGCGACACATTGCCGAACGCCGTCATCGAACGGGTGGCCTACGAACTGCTCACCATCAAGAACATGGGGTTCGCCAGTTACTTCCTCATCGTCGGCGACCTCATCGCCCATGCCAAGGGCAAGGGCATCCGGGTGGGCCCGGGGCGTGGGTCGGCCGCGGGCTGCGCGGTGGCCTACTGCCTGCGCATCACCGACCTCGACCCCATCAAGTACGACCTGCTGTTCGAACGGTTCCTCAACCCCAGCCGTATCTCGATGCCCGATATCGACATGGACTTCGACTCGCGCTATCGCGACGAGATGATCCGCTACGCAGCCGAGACCTACGGCCGCGACCACGTCGCACAGATCATCACCTTCGGCACCATCAAGGCCCGCAACGCGGCCCGCGACGCGGCACGGGTGCTCGGCTACCCCTACGGGGTGGGTGACAAGATCGCCAAGGCGATGCCGCCGCTGGTGATGGGTCGCGACACCCCGCTGCGGTACTGCTTCGAGGAGCACCCGAAGTACGTCGACGGCTACAAGGCCGCCGCCGAACTGCGGGCCATGTACGAGACCGATCCCGATGTGCGCCGCGTGGTCGACGTGGCCAAGGGCCTCGAAGGTCTCAAGCGCAGCGACGGTATCCACGCTGCGGCCGTGGTGATCACCAAAGAGCCGCTCACCGAGTACCTGCCCATCCAGCGCAAACCCGAAGCCGGTGTCGATCCCGAGCAGGCTCCGGTGGTCACCCAGTACGAAATGCACGGTGTCGAGGAACTCGGTCTGCTGAAGATGGACTTCCTCGGCCTGCGCAACCTCGACGTCATCACCGACACCGTCGAGATGGTGCGTGCCACCAAGGACCCGTCGTTCGACATCGACCGCGTACCGCTCGACGACCCCCGTGTGTTCGCGCTGCTGGGCAGGGGCGACACGATGGGCGTGTTCCAGCTCGAATCGCCGCCCATGCGCGCGCTGCTCCGCAGTATGGCGCCCACCAGTTTCGACGACGTCGGCGCACTGATCGCGCTCTATCGGCCGGGCCCGATGAGCGCCAACATGCACTACGACTACGCCGACCGGAAGAACAATCGGCAGCCCGTGTCGTTCTTCCATCCCGATGCAGAGGCGTTGCTCGCCGACACCTACGGCTTGATGATCTACCAGGAGAGCGTGATGCGCGTGGCGCAGAAGTTCGCCGGGTACTCGCTCGCCGAAGCCGACAGTCTGCGCAAGGCGATGGGTAAGAAGTCGCGCGAAGTGATGGCCAAGGAGCGCAGCAACTTCGAGGCGGGCTGCGATCGCAACGGGTACGGACGCGAGCTCGGCGAGCAGTTGTTCGACGTCATCGCCAAGTTCGCCGACTATGCGTTCAACAAGAGCCACAGTTACGGCTACGGCTTGGTCACCTATCAGACCGCCTATCTGAAGGCCCATCATCCGGTCGAGTACATGGCGTGCCTGCTCACCAGTGTGAAGAGCAACCTCGACAAGGCGGCGCTCTATCTCAGCGATGCCCGGGCGATGGGCGTGAAGGTGCTCACCCCCGACGTGAACCGTTCGGTCACCAACTTCGCGGCGCTCGCACCGCACGAGGTGCCGGCCGACGTGAGCCTGCCGGTGGGCAGCCCCGGTGCCATCACGTTCGGGCTGTCGGCCATCCGCAACGTGGGCGAGGGCCTGGTGGCCCAACTGCTGGCCGAACGCGACGCAGGCGGCCCCTTCGCCAGTTTCCACGACTTCGTCGAACGGGTGCCCGAACCGGTGCTGAACAAGCGCACCGTCGAATCGCTCGTCAAGGCCGGGGCGTTCGATGCGCTCGGTCACCCTCGCCAGGGCCTGCTCATGGTGTTCGAGCAGATCATCGACACCACCGTGGTCCGCCGCCGCGAACGCGACCAGGGGGTGATGAGCCTGTTCGGCGACTTCGGCGACCCGGGCTCGTCGTCGTTCGACGAACGAATCTCCATCCCCGAGGTCGAGTTCGACAAGGGCGACCGGCTGAAGGCCGAAAAGGAGATGCTGGGCCTCTACGTGAGCGACCACCCGCTGTTCGGCGTCGAGGCAGCGCTGCGCCGCAAGGTCGACTGCAGCGTGGCCGAGGTGGCCGACCGCGACGACGGGTCGATGGTGGTGATCGGTGGAGTCATCACCGGCCTGGCCCGCAAGTTCACCAAGAAGGGCGACCAGATGGCGGTGTTCACCCTCGAAGATCTCGATTCGACGATCGAGGTGACGGTGTTCCCGCGTGTGCTGATGGAGCAGGGGCACAAACTCGCCGACGACGCCATCGTCACCGTGCGCGGCCGGGTCGACCGGCGCGACGAGTCGCGGATGGGCTTCATGGCCCAAGACGTCACCGTGCTCGACGACCTCACCGTGGGCACCGCGGCGCCCCTGCACCTGCGCCTTCCCGCCAGCGCCCTCAGCGAAGCGGCGATCGACCGACTGAAGGGCATCTTGGGCGACGCACCGGGCGAGTCGCCCGTGCTGGTCCACCTGGGGCAGGGCAAGGTGCTGCGCCTCGCCGACGACTTCCGTGTCGACCTCGACCGGGCGGTACCCGAGCTGCGGGTGGTGTTCGGGCACGACGCCGTCATGCTCTGAGGACGACCGTGGCGGGCGCCGCTCGGCCCCGATCGCCGGGCCGCTTGTGGGACTCGGCCCGTCAGGTGGCAGAATGGTGGCCCTACGTGCGCACCGGCACCGGGCCGATTCGATTCGACAGGAGTTCAGGGCAATGGCAATCCAGGTGGAAACCAGGGACTGCGCGGCGCTCACCGACGGCGACCTCGATGACATGGCGTCGATGGGCGGCGCGTTCGACATCGGCGTGTTGTCGAAGGCCAAGGAGGACTGGGTGCTGTGCACCACGGCCCGCATCGAGGGCAAGCTGCACGGGTTCACCTTCTCGACGCTCGAGCGCATCGGCGGTACCCCCTGTGTGCTCATCGGCCTGCTCAGCGTGAAGCGCACCGCGAAGCGCGACACCGTGCTGAAGGGGCTGATGCACGAGGCGTTCCATCGAGCGCTCATGGCCTTCCCCGACGAAGACGTGGTGATCGGTAGCCGGATGGCCCGGGTCGACGCCCTCGAAGCCTTCAAGCAGCTCGACGAGATCATTCCGCGGCCCGGGCACCGTGCCGTCGGTGAAGAGCGTGCCTGGGGCCGCCGCCTCGCCCGCCGCTTCGGGGTCGACGCCCACTACGACGAGCAGAGCTTCGTGGTGAAGGCCAACGGCCAGGGTGGGTTCATCGACCACGAGTCGTCGAAGCCCGACAAGATCGCTGCTGCGTCGCAAGCGCTGTTCGCCACCGTGCCGGTCGACGCCGGCGGTTCGCTGGTGGTGCACGGCTGGACGATGGCTGAAGACCTGGTCAAGCTCGGGGCACGGCAACTGGCGTGAGCGAGTTCGGCGCCGTCGTGAGGCGCCGACGGATGTGCCGTTCGTTCCGGCCCGAGCCGGTCGATCCGGCGTTGATCGACGGCCTGGTCGATCTCGCCAGCCGCTCACCGAGCGCCGGCAAGACCCAGGGCTGGCATCTCGTCGTGCTCGAAGGCACCCAGACCGACCGGTTCTGGCGGCATGCCTTCCCACCCGAGCGGCGCACCGGGTTCCGCTGGCCCGGTCTGTTCGCCGCGCCGGTGATCATGCTGGCCCTCGCCGACCCCGATGCCTATGTCGAGCGCTACGCCGAACCCGACAAGCAGGCGACCGGTCTCGGCGCCGGGGTCGAGGTGTGGCCGACGCCCTACTGGACCGTCGACGGTTCGATGGCGCTGATGACGCTGCTGCACGCGGCCGACGACGCCGGCCTCGGTGCGTTGCTGTTCGCCGTGTTCAACGGGGCCGACGACGTGCGTGCCGAACTGGGCATCCCCGATCGGCTCCAGCTGCTGGGAGCCGTCGCGCTCGGTTGGCCGAGCGACGACGCCACCGCCGAGCGGGGCCGCAGCGCAGGGCGACCACGTCGCACCGCTGCCGACATCGTCCACCGCGGCGGGTGGTGACGAGCAGACGGGCTCAGGCTCAGGCGCCGACGGCGTGGTACCCGCCGTCGACGTGGATCATCGACCCGGTAGTGGCGGGGAACCAGTCGCTGAGCAGCGCCACACAGGCCTTGGCCACGGCCGATGAATCGGTGACGTCCCACCCCAGCGGGGCCCGGTCGTCCCACACGTCCTCGAACTTCTTGAACCCGGGGATGCTCTTGGCGGCCATTGTCTTGATCGGCCCGGCGGCCACGAGGTTGGAACGGATCCCGCGCGGCCCGAGTTCTTTGGCCAGGTAGCGGTTGACGCTCTCGAGTGCCGACTTGGCCACGCCCATCCAGTTGTAGGCCGGCCAGGCGACGGTGTTGTCGAAGTCGAGCCCGACGATCGAGCCGCCCCCGTCCATCAGCGGTACGAAGGCGTCGGCCAGCGTCTTCAGCGAATAGGCCGAGATCTGCATCGCCACGGCGACATCGCTCCACTGGGCCGCCATGAAGTCGTCGCCGAGGCACACCTCGGGAGCGAAACCGATCGAATGGAGCACTCCGTCGACACGGCCGCCGAAGTGGTTGGCCACCTGGCCGCGCACCTGCTCGATGTGCTCGGCGACGGTGACGTCGAACTCGTACACGGGTGCCGCAGCCGGCAGCTTGCGGGCCGTGCGCTCGGTGAGGCTGAGGGCCCGGCCGGCGCCGGTGAGCACGATGTTCGCCCCCTCCTGCTGGGCGAGGGTGGCCACGCCGAACGCGAGCGATGCGTCGGTGAGGACGCCGGTGATGACGATGTTCTTGCCGTCGAGCAGACCCATGCTGTCAACCTAGTGGGGTTCGACCTCGCCGTCCGTCTTGGGTGAGGTTCGTGCCGTTGTGCAAGGCTGCGCACCATGCGTATCGGCATCCTCGGCGGCACCGGCCCGGCAGGCAGCGCCCTCGCAGCGCGCCTGGCGTCGATCGGGTACGAGGTCGTCATCGGGTCGCGGTCGAAGTACCGCGCCATGGAGGCTCGCGACACGATGGTGGCGAAGTGGCCCGACATCGCCCCGCTGCTCGGCTTCGGCGACAACATCGCAGCGGCACAGTGCGACGTCGTGGTGATCGCCACCCCGTGGGACTCTGCCGCCACCACGGCCCAGGAGAACGTCGAGCACCTGCGTGGCAAGGTGGTGGTGAGCATGGCCAACGCGCTCGTTCGTGTGGGGCACGAGTTCCAGCCGCTCGTGCCACCGCGTGGCAGCGTTGCCGCCCATGTGCAGGCAGCGGTGCCGCAGTGCCGTGTGGTAGCCGCGTTCCATCACCTGCCTGCCACCGAACTCGGCCATCTCGGCGAACCGATCGACTCCGACGTGCTCATCTGCGGCGACGACGCCGACGCAGTGGCGACGATCAGCGCGATGGTGTCGAAGATCCCCGGGTGCCGTCCGCTCGACGCCGGCGAACTGTCGAACGCCACGGCGATCGAGGCGTTCACCGCCGTGCTGTTGCAGTTGAACGTCCGCTACAAGACACGGGTGGCTCCTAAACTCACGGGCATCCGACGCGACCCGCGAGCTGCCACCACGTGATCTGCCTGCCATGACGATGCACCTGTTCGACACCGCCCGCCAGGCGGTGGTGCCGTTCGAGCCCGGCCCGCAGGTGCTCATGTACACCTGCGGGATCACCCCGTACGACGCCACCCACCTCGGCCACGCGGCCACGTTCATCGCCTACGACGTGCTGCAACGCCGCCTGATCGACCTCGGCCACAGCGTGAAGTGCGTGCGCAACGTCACCGATGTCGACGACCCGCTGTTCGCCAAAGCCCGCGAGTTGGGCGTGCACTACCTCGACCTGGCGGCAGGGGAGGAGGCGCGGTTCAACCGCGACATGGAGGCCCTCAACGCCCTGCCGGTGTACAGCACGCCGCGTGCGTCGTCGGCCATCCCCGACATCCGCGGGTTCATCGGCATGGTGCTCGACCGGGGCTTCGCCTACGAGTCGGGTGGCAGCGTCTACTTCGACGTCTCGAAGTTCCCGTCGTTCGGTTCGGTGAGCCACTACAGCACCGAGCAGATGATCGCGCTGGCCCGCGAGCGGGGTGGCAACGTCGACGACCCCAACAAGCGGTCGCCGCTCGACTTCGTGCTGTGGCACCCGTCGGCTGCCGACGAGCCGAGCTGGGACACGATGTGGGGGCCCGGCCGACCGGGCTGGCACATCGAGTGCAGTGCGCTGGCACTGCGCGAACTGGGCACCACCATCGACCTCCACGGCGGTGGGTCCGATCTGATCTTCCCGCACCACGAGTGCGAGCGGGCCCAGAGCGAGGCCGCCACCGGCGAGCCGTTCGTGCGGCACTGGATGCACGTGGCGATGGTGTACATGAACGGTCACAAGATGTCGAAGAGCCTGGGCAACCTGGTGTTCGTCGACCGGTTGCGCACCGAATGGGATCCGCGGGCGATCCGCCTCGCCATCATCGAGCATCACTACCGGCGCGAGTGGGAGTGGGACGACGCGCTGATGCCGCGCAATGCTGCCCGCCTGGCCGCCTGGGCGGCGGCAGCGCACGGCGGGTCGCCCTCCGACGACGGCTCGGCAGTGCTCGACGAGGTGCGCGCGGCGCTCGACGACGACCTCGACACACCTGCGGCGATCGCGGCGATCGATGCCGCCGCTGCCGGCGGCCACTCGGTGGCCCGCGCTGCCGCATTGCTCGGCGTCGAACTCGCTGCGTGACATTTGTCGCTGTTCACATGAAATTAACTTCCTCCATGGACATCCACCTGGTCTGACCACCTACAGTGACCGCCAGTGCGGAACAGATGACGGGTCGGAGGAGGTGGTGGTCGGATGAAGCAGCAGGGCGCCGGCAAGGCACAGGCTCGAGCTCGTCGACTGTTGCGACCCATCGCCAAGCGGCTGTGGCGCTTCCACATCGAAGGGTTCGACCGGCTGCCCACCGATGGTCCGGCGATTCTGTGCCCGAACCACGTGAGCTTTCTCGACAGCGCATTCCTGATGCTGCTGGCGCCCCGCAACATCAGCTTCGTGGGCAAGGCCGAGTACATGGACTCGTGGAAGACCAAGTACCTGTTCCCGATGATGGGCATGATCCCCATCGACCGCTCGGGTGGCGACAAGAGCCAGGCGGCGCTCGACACGGCCGAAGCGGTGCTGCGCCGGGGCGAGTTGTTCGGCATCTTTCCCGAGGGCACCCGGAGTCGCGATGGCTACCTCTACAAGGGTCGCACCGGTGCGGCACGGCTGGCCCTCAAACTCGGTTGCCCGATCTACCCGGTGGGCATCGTCGGAACCCGCGACATCCAGCCGCCCGACGCGAAGTTCCCGAAGTTCCGCCGCGACTGCACCATCTCGATCGGCAGGCCGATCAACGTCGAGCGCTACCGCAACCGTGGCGACGACCACCGGGTGCTGCGCCAGATCACCGACGAGTTGCTGTTCGAGATCCGCGAACTCACCGGCCAGGAGTACCGCAACGTGTACGCCGGCAAGACCGCCGACACCGAGCCTCAGTTGGCGACGGCGCGTGTGGGCACCGTCGCCGATGCGCCCGCCGGCGAGCCGGTGACGGCCGGCGCCGCCTGACCTGGCGCGAAACCCTCCCCGTTGCAGCGACGGCCCCGCCGTAGACTGCCGGGCGTTATGGCAACGATCTCGATCTCCCTCCCCGATGGCTCGCAGCGTGAGTATCCCGAGGGCGCCACTGCGGCCGATGTGGCGAGTTCGATCGGGTCGCGACTCGCCAAGGCGGCGGTGGCTGCGGTCGTCGACGGCGAGGAATGGGACCTCGGTCGGCCGCTCCCGGCCGGCGCCACGGTGGCGGTCATCACCGCCGACTCCGACGCCGGTCGCCACGTCCTGCGCCACTCGACGGCGCATGTACTGGCACAGGCCGTGATCCAGCTGTTCCCCGGCGCGAAGTACACCATCGGCCCCGCCATCGAAGACGGCTTCTACTACGACTTCGAACTGCCCGAGGGGCGCACGTTCGCCGAGGCCGACCTGCTGGCGATCGAGGCGCGGATGCGCGAGATCGTCGCCGCCGACCAGCCGTTCGTGCGCGACGAGGTGCCGGCAGCCGAGGCGCTCGTGCTGTTCGCCGACCAGCCCTACAAGTGCGAGATCATCCAACGCGTCAGCCAGGGTGCCGCCGACGGTGCCGATGCCGGCGAGGTGGGCGGTGGCGACACGATCAGCGTGTACCGCAACACGGGCGAGTTCGTCGACCTGTGCCGCGGCCCGCACGTGCCGAGCACCAGCAAGCTGGGCCACTTCAAGCTGATGAAGGTGGCCGGTGCCTACTGGCGTGGCAGCGAGAAGGGGCCGATGCTGCAGCGCGTCTACGGCACGGCGTGGGACAGCAAGGCTGCCCTCGACGAGCACCTGCACCGCCTCGAGGAGGCCGAAAAGCGCGATCACCGCAAACTGGCCGTCGAACTCGACCTGCTCAGTTTCCCGAGCGAGCTCGGCGGTGGTCTCGCCGTGTGGCATCCCAAGGGCGCAACGGTGCGCAAGTTGATGGAGGACTACAGCCGCGAGCGACACCAGAACGGTGGCTACCAGTTCGTGTACACCCCCCATCTGGCCAACGCCAACCTGTTCCAGACGAGCGGCCATCTCGACTTCTACAAAGACGGCATGTACCCGCCGATGGAGATGGACAACGGGGTGTACTACCCCAAGCCGATGAACTGCCCGATGCACTGCCTCATCTTCCGGTCGCGGCAGCGCAGCTACCGCGAACTTCCGCTGCGCTTGTTCGAACTCGGCACCGTCTACCGCTACGAGCGGGCGGGCACCCTGCACGGCCTGATGCGCATCCGCGGGTTCACCCAGGACGACAGCCACATCTACTGCACCGAGGACCAGCTGCAGGACGAGATCGCCTCGCTGCTCGACTTCGTGATGAGCGTGCTGCGCGCCTTCGGCTTCCACGACTTCACGGCCAACCTGTCGACCAAGGACCCGCAGAAGTACGTCGGTGGCGACGAGATCTGGGACAAGGCCACCGCTGCGTTGCGTGCTGCGCTCGAGCGCTACGGCCTGCCCTACAAGATCAAAGAGGGCGACGCGGCGTTCTACGGGCCGAAGATCGACATCGACGTGCGCGATGCCATCGGTCGCACCTGGCAGTTGAGTACGATCCAGTGCGACTTCAACCTGCCCGAGCGGTTCCAGCTCGAGTACGTCGGCGGCGACAACGCCCGCCACCGGCCGATCATGCTCCATCGCGCCCTGTTCGGATCGGTCGAACGGTTCTTCGGCGTGCTGCTCGAGCACTACGCCGGGGCATTCCCCACCTGGCTCGCGCCGTTGCAGGCGCGGGTGCTGCCGGTCGCCCAGGGCCACGAGGCCTACGCCGAGTCGGTGGTGGCCAGGTTGCGTGCGGAGGGGATGCGTGTCGACATGATCGACGCCACCGATCAACTGGGCAAGCGCATCCGGTCGGCCAAGCTCGACAAGATCCCGTACGTGCTGGTGGTGGGCGACAACGACGTCGCGGCCTCCACCCTCGGGGTGAACCCCCGCGGCGGTGAGGTCGAGCGCGACGTTCCGCTCGACGTCTTCGTCGACCGGCTGCACGCCGAGATCGGCGAGCAGTTGGCCAGTGCCCGGAGCTGACCGCGGGTGACCCCGCTCGAACTGCTGTGGAACGGGTGGCGGGCCACCTATGTCACCTCGATCGGAGCGCGCCAGCCTGGCTCCGGGCGCAGCATCTTCACCGAGATCCTGGCGTCGGGCCTGCCCGACGACGAGACCCACATCGTCCACCGTGGGCGGTGGTGCTTCGCCATCCTGAACGCCTACCCCTACGCCGTGGGCCATCTGCTGGTGCTGCCCTATCGCGAGGTGGCCGACCTCGAAGCGCTCACACCCGATGAAGCGGGCGAGTTGTGGGCGACGGTCACCGACGCTGTGCGCGCGCTGAAGGCTGCGTCGGCCCCCACCGGGGTGAACGTGGGGCTGAACCTCGGCCAACCTGCGGGCGGCAGCGTGAGCGAACACCTGCACGTGCACGTGGTGCCCCGGTGGGTGGGCGACGCCAACTTCATGACGGCGACGGCCAACACCCGCACCCTGCCCGAAGCCCTGCCCGACACGGCGTCCAAACTGCGCCGCGCGTGGCCGCAGCCGTAGGCTGGCCGGGCATGAGTGACACCAGCGACCTGCGCGACGAACTGCCCGACGACCTGAACGCGGCCGAGTTCGTCGGTGCCTATCAGTTCCCCGACAACAGCCGTCGCCGCCGACCGGCGATCATCTACGCGGTGATGGCGGTGGTGCTGCTGGTGCTGTGGCTCACCCATCGGGGCGATCCGCATGTGCTGGTGAACGAGGGATATCTGTGGGCGGCCGTCCTACTCGGCGCGGTGGGGGTGTTCTCGTTCACCTCGGGCTGGCGGATGACGGTCGACGAGCAACAGGCGCTGGTGGTGGCCCAGGGAGCCGTCGGGTTCGCTGTCGGGCACGCCTCGGCACAGCAGGTGTGGCGCGGTCTGCGCAGCCGGCCCACCTGGCGGGTGCTCGTCTACTCGGCCGAGAACCCACCCCGACAGCGCGGGCTGGTGGCCATCGACGCGGTCGACGGCTCGGTCGTCGAGCAGTTCATCGAGGCCAATCCCGAGACCGATTGGGCCGAATGACCCGGTGCCCCCGGCCACATGCGGGCCTGCACCGCGGATAGCCTCACCACGATGTTCGACGGAACCTTCCGCACCGCGGTCGACAAGGCGGTCAAGCCGGTGGGCGATTCGCTGCGCCGTACCGGCCTGTCGCCCGACCACCTCACCGTGCTCGGTCTGGTCGTGGCGGTGTTCGCCGCGGTGGCCATCGGTGCCGGCTACCTGCAACTCGGCCTGCTGCTGGTCATCCTCGCCGCGCTGCCCGATCTGTTCGACGGTGCGCTCGCCAAGGCGTCGAACACGTCGAGCCAGCGTGGTGCCTTCTTCGACTCGGTGATCGACCGGGTCACCGATGCGCTGTTGTTCGCCGGCCTGGCGTGGCACTTCGCCGTCGGCGACGAGCCGTTGCTGGCCATGCTGCCGTTCGGTGTGCTGGCGGTCAGCTCGGTGATCTCCTACGAGCGGGCCAAGGCCGAGTCGCTCGGCCTCGACGCCAAGGGAGGCCTGATGGAGCGGGCCGAGCGCATCATCCTGCTGTGCATCGGGCTGCTGTTCGAGCCGCTCCTGGTGTGGATCCTCGGGGTGATGCTGGTGCTCACGGCCATCACCGCCGTTCAGCGGTTCGTCAAGGTCTGGCGTCAGGCGAGCGTCGCTCCGGTCACGGCGGCCAAGATCGAACTGCGTCGCAGCCGCCGCCAGCACCGCCGCGTGGTCCGCACCGAGCGGATGCGTACCCGGATCACCCGGGTGCAGCGTCGACCACGCGACGACTGACCGATGGGCGACGCACCCGACGAGCGCAGCCGCCTGGCCGACGCTGCCACCGTTGGCGGCTTCCGCCTCGGGTCGCTCGCTGCCCGGCTCACTCCGGGCCCCATCGCCGGGGTGACCGCGTCGATGGTGGGGTTCGGCGTGAGTGTGTCGAACGCCGAGCGCCGGGCGATGATCCAGCGGCATCTGCGACGGGTGAACCCGAAGGTGTCGACTACCACGTTGCGGGTGCAGACCCAGGCCGCGTTCGACAGCTATGCCCGGTACTACGTCGAGAGCTTCAAGTTGCCGACGATGTCGAAGCGGGCCGTCGAGCGCGGGTTCACCAAGGATGGCTACCAGCACATCGTCGACGGCCTCGCACTCGGCAACGGTGTCATCCTCGCCCTGCCGCACCTCGGTGGTTGGGAGTGGGCCGGTCGGTGGATGACCGATCAGGGTCACAAGCTCACCGTGGTCGTCGAGCCGCTGCAGCCACCCGAGCTGTTCGAGTGGTTCGTCGATCTGCGCACGAGCTTGGGGATGACGGTGGTACCGCTCGGTAACGGTGCGGCAGCTGCGGTGGTGAAGGCGTTGCGCGCCAACGAGGTGGTGTGCCTGCTGTGCGACCGCGACCTCGAACGCAACGGGGTCGAGGTGACGTTCTTCGGCGAGCGCACCACGCTGCCGGCCGGCCCGGCGATGCTCGGCTTGCGCACCGGTGCGCCGATCTTGCCCACCGGTGTGTACTTCACACCCCGCTACAACGGGCACCACGCGATCGTGCGCCCGCCGCTGCCGACCGAGCGACTCGGCCCAACGCTTCGCGACGACGTCGGCCGGGTGACCCAGTTGCTGGCCGACGACCTCGAAGTGCTCATCCGTCGCGCGCCCGAGCAGTGGCACCTGTTCCAACCCAACTGGCCGAGCGATCCCGGCTACTGACGCTGCAGCACGAGCCCCAGTGACCGATCCGACCACCGACGAGTACCCGGCCGACGAGCGAATGGCTCACCAGCCACCGTCGTGGTTCTCGAACTGCGTGGCCGCGGTCGAGCAACGGCGCTGGGGGGCACCGTTGGTGGCCACGGCACGACGGTTCTTCGGCATCGAGGGCCTCGACCTCGGCGGTCTGATCGCGCTCGAGCTGTTCACCACCGTGATGCCCTTGCTGCTGATCGGCTACGCCTGGTTGAAAGATTTCGACTCGTCGGCGAGTGTCGGCGACCTGTTCGCCGCTCAGCTCGGTGCCACCGGCGACACGGTCGCCACCATCCGCCGCGAGTTCGGCACCGCTGCGGGCCTCGAAGGGGTGTGGTCGCCGCTGGCGCTCGCAGGCTTCCTCGTGTGGGGTATCCCCATGTCGCTCACCGTGTCGCGGATGTTCGCGCTCGCCTGGCAGCGCCCGCAGTACTCGATCGGGCAGCGGCTGTGGCGTGGCTCGGTGTGGTTCGCCTTCTACCTGATGAGCGCGACGATCACCGAGCGCATCTTGTTGGTGTCGAACCCCATGCTGCCGCGCCCGCTGCTCTATCTGGTCGCCGTCGTGGCATCAGGTCTGTTCTGGGGGGTCACGCCCGTACTGCTCGTGCCCGGTGTGCGCCTCACCCATCGTCAGTTCATCGCCTCGGGGCTCGTCGGCGCGCTGATCATCGTGGTCGTGCTGCGCATCGCGGTACGAGTCGTCTTCCCCCCGCTGTTGGCCGGATGGGAGGGATTCGGCCCGATCGGCGTGGCCCTGACGATGATGACCTGGAGCGGTGCCGTCGGGGTGGTGTGGGTGGTGGTGGCGTGTGCCGGTGCCGTGTACACCGACCACGCCTACACGCTCGGCGAGCGCTGACCAGCGCTGCTCGGTGCCGCCCGGCGCCATGGCAGAGTGTGGGCCATGCGCTACGTGAAGCTGGGGTCGACGGGAATGGATGTGTCGCGGCTGTGCCTCGGCTGCATGAGCTTCGGGGTGCCCGAACGCGGTACCCATGCGTGGTCGTTGCCCGAGGACCAGAGCCGGCCGCTCATCCGCAGCGCCGTCGAGTCCGGGGTGAACTTCTTCGACACCGCCAACATGTACTCGGAAGGCACGAGTGAGGAGATCGTCGGCAGAGCACTGGCCGAGTTCACCCGGCGCGACGAGATCGTGCTCGCCACCAAGGTGTACTACCCGATGCGCTCGGGCCCGAACGGTGGAGGCCTCAGCCGCAAGGCGATCATGCACGAGATCGATGCCAGCCTGCGCCGGCTCGGCACCGACTACGTCGACCTCTACCAGATCCATCGTTTCGACAACACCACACCCATCGAGGAGACGATGGAGGCGCTCCACGACGTCGTCAAGGCCGGCAAGGCCCGCTACATCGGGGCGTCGTCGATGTGGGCATGGCAGTTCGCGAAGGCCCAGCACGTGGCCGAACGCCATGGCTGGACCCGGTTCGTGACGATGCAGAACCACTACAACCTGCTGTACCGCGAAGAAGAGCGCGAGATGTTGCCCCTGTGCGTCGACCAGGGTGTGGGCGTGATCCCGTGGAGCCCGCTGGCGCGGGGTCGGCTCACCCGGCCCGCCGACGTGACCACCTACCGCACCGACACCGACCGCTACGGCAAGCACCTCTACGACACCGCCGACCACGCGATCATCGATGCCGTCGCAACCATCGCCGCCCAGCGCGGTCTCACCATGGCCCAGGTGGCGCTCGCCTGGGTGGCCGGCCACCCGGCCGTGAGCGCACCGATCGTCGGCGTCACCCGCGCCGAGCACCTCACCGACGCGCTGGTGGGTATCGACATCGAGTTGAGCGCCGACGAGCGGGCAGCCCTCGAGGCGCCCTACACGCCCCAGCCGGTGTCGGGCATCGTCTGAACGCCCGCTGGGCGGTCAGGTCGTGTAGTCCTGGATGCGCCGGCCGTGCGAGCGGTCGGTGATCGTGGCCGCACGGTCGCGCATCTCGGCGAGCACGGCCTCGCGGTCGATGGTGAGCAGTCGCCGGTCGCGCATCAGCACCCGGCCGGCGACGATGGTGGTGCGCACATCGCTGGCCCTGATGCAGTGCACCAGCACGGCAGCGAGATCGTGGACGGGCTGGCAGTGGAAACCCGATACGTCGACCAGGGCCACATCGGCCAGCGCGCCCACGGCCAGTGCGCCGAGGTCGCCGCGTCGGCCGATCACGGCCGCCGATCCGGGGCCGGCCAGTTCGAGGGCGAGCCCGTTGGTGAACCAGGTCGGGTCGCCTTCCACCTGCTTCTGGGCGAGCGAGGTGATGCGCATGTTCTCGGCGATGTCGAGGGTGTTGTTCGACGCGGCCCCGTCGGTGCAGTAGCCCACCGGCACACCTGCGGCGAGCAGGCTGCGGATGGGCGTGAGCGGACCGAGCGCGAACTTCAGGTAGCCCTTCGGGCCGTGGGTGACCCCCACCCGGTCGGCGTGCGGTGCGAGCAACTCGACGTCGGCCGGGGTGATGCCGTTGCCGTGGGCGATGATCGACCCTGCATCGAGCACGCCGGTGCGATGGAGCACCTCGATCGGTGTGATCCCGCGAGTCGCCAGGCTCACCTCGGTCTGGTGCATGTCCTCGGCCGCATGGATGTGCACGCGCACACCCAGCGAGCGCGCCGCCTCGGCGGCCGCGGCCAGGTCGTCGTCGTCGACGGTGTACGGCGCGTGGGGCGCGATCGATGTGGTGATCCGGCCGTCGGCGGCACCGTGCCACGCGCGGGCGAAGTCGACCGAGCGGGCGAGGCCGTCGGCCCCCTGCGAACTGAAGAACGCCGTGCCCAGATCGGCACGCATACCGCTGTCGACCACGGCGCGAGCTGCTTCGTCCATGAAGAAGTAGTGGTCGGCCACGGTGGTGACGCCACCTTCGATCATCTCGGCCGCGGCGGCGAGCGTGCCGAGGTACACGTCGGCGGGTTCGAGGTTCACCTCCATCGGCCAGATGTAGTCGTCGAACCACGCCTTCACGGTGACGTCCTCGGCGGCGCCGCGCAGCAAGGTCATGGCCGCATGGCAGTGGGTGTTCACGAACCCAGGGATGGCCACGAGCCCGGTGGCGTCGATCACCTCGGTGGCACCCAGGCGAGCGGTGGCGGCCGCAGCCGTTTCGGCGACGATGCCGGTGATGCGGTCGACAGTGATCTCGATCGTGGCCGGCCCGACGAAGGTGCAGCCCTCGCTGCTGCTCGACGTGAGCACCGTGGCACCCGCAACGGCCAGGCTCGGGCCACCGGGGGTGACAGACGGCGCAGAGGAACGAGACGTTGCGTCGGACATGGGCCGACGTTAGCCCTCTAGCCTCGGGCCATGGGCCTGGCCGGATTCGTCGACGCACTCGTCGAAGCACCCGTGGTACCGAGCTTCACCCGGCTCGGCTACGACATCCGCTCGCGTCTGGCGCACTGGCAGTCGCTCGACGAGGCCTCGCTCGACGGCCGGGTGATGGTGCTCACCGGAGCCACCTCGGGCCTCGGGCTGGCGGCGGCCGAGCAACTCGCGCGCTGTGGCGCCACGATGGTGCTGGTGGGCCGCACTGCGGCGAAATGCGACCGTGTGCGCGCCGAGCTCGAGAGCCGTACCGGCAACGTCCACCTCATCAGCGTGATGGCCGACCTCGCCGAGCCCGACCAGGTGCGCACCGCGGCGGCGCTCATCCGGTCGCGGTTCGACCGGATCGACGCCCTGCTGCACAACGCCGGGGCGCTCACCGCCACCCGCACCACGAACTCGCTCGGCATCGAGACCACGGTGGCGGCCCAGGTGGTGGGGCCGTTCCTGCTGACGGCGCTGCTGCTCGACCCGCTGCGGGCCGCCGAGCCCGGTCGGGTGATCACGATGTCGTCGGGTGGTATGTACACCTCGGCGCTCGAGGTCGAGCATCTGCAGATGGGGCGCGACTACCGGGGTGCCCAGCAGTACGCCCGGGCCAAGCGCGCACAGGTGGCGCTGAACCGCGAGTGGGCTCGGCGTGCTGCCGATGCCGATCCGCCTGCGCCGGTGGTGTTCCACGCCGTGCACCCCGGGTGGGCCGACACCCCCGGTGTCGAGGCCGCGCTGCCGCGGTTCCGCACCGTCACCGGGCCGCTGCTGCGCACTCCTGCACAAGGTGCCGACACGATGGTGTGGTTGGCCGCCGACTCGGGCGAACCGCTTGTGCAGTCGGGTCGCTTCTGGCTCGACCGTCGCATCCGCACCGAACACCGGCTACCCACCACTCGCCGCAGCGACACTCCTGCTCGGCGCGCGGCGTTGTGGGACTGGTGTGTCGCCACCGCCGGTATCGACCCGTTCGCGTCGTGAGGCCCGGCTGGGTGAAACTGGCCGCATGCAGGAACCAGCAGTGCTCCGGATGCCGGCACCCGATGCCGGCGACACCACATCGCTCGGTCGTTTCGCCACCTGGTTGGGTGAGCACGGGCACCGCGGGCTGACGCAGTACGACGACCTGTGGCGCTGGTCGATCGACGACCTGGCCGGGTTCTGGGGTGCGCTGTGGGAGTACTGCGACGTTCGTGCGGCCACCCCGTACACGGTCGTGCTCGAGTCGGCCGCGATGCCCGGTACCCGGTGGTTCCCCGGTGCGACGCTCAACTACGCCGAGCACGCGTTGCGTCGACGGGGCAGCGAACCGGCGATCGTCGCGCTGTCGCAGACCCGCGACCGGGTCGAACTGAGCTGGGACGAACTCCGTCGGCGGGTGGCTGCGGCGCGGGCCGGGCTGCAGGTGGCCGGGGTTCGCCGGGGCGACCGTGTGGCGGCGTACCTGCCCAACGTTCCCGAGGCGACGATCGCGTTCCTCGCGGCTGCGAGCATGGGGGCGGTGTGGAGTTCGTGCGCCCCCGAGTTCGGGGTGCAGGCGGTGCTCGACCGGTTCGGGCAGATCGAACCGACCGTTCTGCTGGTGGTCGACGGCTACCGGTACGGCAGCCGCGACATCGACCGCGCCGCGGAGGTGGCCGACATCCGGGCGGGGCTGCCCAGCGTCACCACCACCGTCATGCTGCGGATGCTCCGTCCCGACGCGCCGGTGCCCGCAGGGGCGATCGACTGGGCGGCGTTCGAGCGCGCCGACACGGCGACCGACGATCTCGACTTCGTGGCCGTACCGTTCGACGCTCCGCTCTACGTGCTCTATTCGTCGGGCACCACGGGGTTGCCGAAACCGATCGTGCACGGCCACGGCGGCATCCTGCTCGTGCATCTCAAAGACGTCGGTCTGATGAGCGACATCGGCCCCGGCGATCGCTTCTTCTGGTTCTCCACCACGGGCTGGATGATGTGGAACTACCTCATGTCGGGCCTCGTCGTGGGGGCGACGATCGTGCTGTTCGACGGCGACCCCGCCTGGCCGGGCCTCGATGCCCTGTGGCGCATGGCAGCCGACGAACGGGTCACCTGGTTCGGTGCCAGCGCACCGTTCCTCGTGGCGTGCCGCAAGGCGGGTCTGCAACCCGGCCGCGACCTCGACCTCGGTGCACTGCGTGCGGTCGGTTCGACGGGCGCGCCGCTGCCGCCCGAAGGGTTCCGCTGGGTGTACGAGGCGGTGAAGGAGGATGTGCTGCTGTCGTCGATCAGTGGTGGCACCGACATCTGCTCGGCGTTCGTGGGTGCGAGCCCGCTCACACCGGTGTGGGAGGGCGAGATCCCGTGCCGCTTCCTCGGCTGTGCGGTGGAGGCATTCGACGACACCGGCCGTTCGGTGGTGGGCGAACAGGGCGAACTCGTCGTCACCCGGCCCCTGCCGTCGATGCCGATCGGCTTCTGGAACGACCCGGATGGCGCTCGCTACCGGGCCGCATACTTCGATACCTATCCGGGGGTATGGCGCCACGGCGACTGGATCACCATCACCGAGCGCGGGTCGTGCATCATCAGCGGGCGTTCCGATGCCACGTTGAACCGCAGCGGTGTGCGGATCGGGACCGCCGAGATCTATCGGGTCGTCGACGCGCTCGCCGGCGTCGCCGACAGTCTGATGGTGCATCTCGAGGACCCGTCGGGGGAGGGGCCGGGCACGCTGGTGCTGCTGGTTGCGTTGCCCGATCGCTCGACCGACCTGCCCGACGCGCTGGTGGCCTCGATCCGCCAGGCCCTGCGCACCCAGTTGTCGCCGCGCCACGTGCCCGACGAGGTGCACGCCGTGCCCGCCATCCCCACCACACTGTCGGGCAAGAAGCTCGAACTGCCCGTGAAGAAGATCCTGCTGGGCGCCGACCCCGATTCGGTCGCCAGTCGTGGAGCGCTGAAAGAGCCTGGTGTCCTCGACGACATTACGGCACTGGCCCGGAACCGGTAGCGTCCCGCGGCCCGTCGGAGTTCGGGCGCACCCCCCAGGAGGCCCAGGTGTTCCGTCACGTCGTCCTCATCACCCTCACCGCCGACGCCACCGAGGCCCAGCGCCAGGCGTTGCTCGACGGCCTCGCCGGCCTGCCGCACGAGATCGCCGAGATCCGCAGCTACGTGTTCGGCTTCGATGCCGGCCTGGCCGAAGGCAATGCGTCGCTGGCCGTCGTGGCCGACTTCGACGATGTCGACGGCTATCGCGTGTACGCGACCCACCCGGCCCATGTGCGTGTGATCGCCGAGCTGATCCGCCCGATCATGACGGCGCGCACCGCCGTGCAGCACCAGGTGGGCTGAGCCGGTGGAGACCGAGGCGGAACTGTTCCGACTGGCGCTCGACGTGCTCGACGACCCGCTGTCGATCCAGTCCATCGTCCGCGACGAGCACGGCCAGGTGGCCGATTTCCGGTACGTCTTCGCCAACCGCGCAGCCGAAGCCCTGTTCGGCCAGGACGTGGGTGGCATGGTGGGCCACTCGGTGCTCGAGATCGTGCCTCACCTGCGTGGCAGCGGGCTGTACGCAGCGATGGTCTCGGTGGCCGAGACCGAGCAGAGCGCGCTGTACGAGATCCGCTGGGACCATCCGGTCCGGGGACGCGTGGTGTACGAGGTGCAGGTGCTCCCGCTCGACGACAGCATCGTGGCCTGCGCGCGCGACATGACCCGTCGCAGCGAGGCGCTCGAACAGATCGCCGTCGCCGAGGCCGAGCGGGCCGAGACCGCCGGCCGGCTCGCCATCGCCACCGAACGCGAGCGGATCGCCAACGAACTGCACCAGACGCTGGTGCGCGAACTGTTCGAGGTGGTGCTGCAGCTGCACACCGCTGCCGAACTGGGCGATGCCGACACCCGTGCCCGGCTGGCCGCGGTGATCGACCGGGTCGACGATGCGATCAACCAGACGCGCGCCGTGGTGTTCGCCGCACGGGCCAACGGAGAGGAGCCGGCGCACCCGGCCGACATGGCAGAGTAGGGGCATGGCCCTCACTCCTCTCGCGCAGCAGTTCGTCGACGACGGATTCGTCGTCGTGAACGACGCAGTGTCTCGTGCCGACCTCGACGCAATCATCGCCGACGCCGCCAAGTTCGCGCGGGGCGAGTACCCGGTGGTGAATCCGCCGGTGCTGCCTGAAGGTGCCAGCGACGACGAGGCGTTGCAGCACGTGCTGGCGGTCCACTTCCCGCACTGGGTGAGCCCGGTGGCCCTCGACATGATCAACCATCCGGGTATCGCCGGGGTGGTGCACCAGATCGCCGGTGCCCACCTGGCCCACTGGGACGGTGCAGCGAAGTGCTGCCAGTCGATGCTGTTCGTGAAGGGCCCCGGAATGCCCGGTCAGGCGTGGCACCAGGACGAGCGGTACATCCCCACCCGCGACCGGTCGCTGCTCGGAGCCTGGTTGGCGATCGACGACGCGACGGTCGACAACGGATGCCTGTGGGTGGTGCCCGGCTCGCACCGCAACGGCTACCTGTGGCCGGCCGGCCCGCACGGCAACCCCGACGAGTACGACTCGAGCGACCAGGCCTACGGGTTCGACGACTCGGGGGCGATCGCAGTCGAGGTGCCCGCCGGCTCGGTGGTGTTCTTCAACGGCTACCTGTTGCACCGTTCGCTGAAGAACCGTACGAGCGGCTACCGGCGCGCCCTGGTGTTCCACTACATGAACGCCTGGTCGCTGCTGCCGTGGAAGACCAAGGGTTCGGTCCACGGCCTCGACATCCCGCTCCTCGACAGTCGTGCGGTGGTGCCGTGCGGCCCCGACCCGTACGCCGACCGCGGGTACAGCACCCCGCCGCCGGCAGTGTTCCTGCGGCCGCTCGACGACGTGTGGCCCGATGTCGACGTGTTCGCCGACGGCGTTCAGTCGTAGAGGGCGAACAACTCGGCGATGGCCTTCAGTTGACCGCCCGAGGTCGACGACATCACTGCGATCGGCAGCACGCCCGCGTCGAACCAGGCCTCGAGCCGGTCGCGTACTGCGGTGGGGCCACCCGAGATCGTGCAGTCGTCGATCCACCGGTCGGTCATCAGCGCCGGCAGCGCGTCGCGGTCGCCTGCGGCCAGGGCCGCTTCGATCGCGTCCATCTCGTCGACGTAGCCGGCCTGCTTCCAGTAGTTGCGGTAGTTGGGCAGCAGCACGTACCCGCTGAGGGTGCGCCGATGGATGGCCCGCGCCGCATCGAGGTCGGCGTCGACCACGGTGGGAACCATGTTGGCCAGGAAGAACCCGGCGCCCGCCGCCGCAGCGGCGCGTGATGCCTGCTGGGGCATGTGGGTGAGCGAGGCGTTCGCCCAGATGGCCCCGTCGGCCACCTCGACGGCCAGGTCGAGCATCTTGTCGCGCAAGGTGGCCAGGTAGACGGGCGGTAGTTCGCCGGCAGCCCGCGACGCGGCGCGGATCGACTCGACGTATGCACGCATGTCGGCCAGCGGGCGGCCGGTGGCGATCCCGAGTCGCTCCATGGCCGGTGCATGGCTCACGCCCAGCCCCAGCCGGAAGCGGCCGCCGCTCACCTCGGCCAGATGACCGGCGGTGACCGCCACCTCGGCAGGGTGGCTGTGGTAGATCGGCTGGATGCTGGTCCAAAAGGGGATCCGGCTGGTGGCGTGGGCCAGCGAACCGCACAGCGCGAGGTTGCCGTGGATACCGGGGCTGGCCAGGCCGGCGAAGCCCCGGCGGTCGGCCTCGGTGGCGACGTCGAGCAGGGCGGCGCGCTTGCCGGGCACACCGATCACCGACAGGGCGGGCAGACGAGTCATGCGGCGACGGTAGCCTGCGGTCTGTGGGCAGCGAGCCGTCGAGCGCAGGGCGTGGCCCGCACCTGCTGCGGTGTCGTCCGCTGCGCGTGGGCATGATCTGCCCCTACAGCCTGTCGGTGCCCGGGGGAGTGCAGGCCCAGGTTATGGGGCTGAGTCATGTGCTGCGTGCCATGGGCGTCGAGGTGCGGGTGCTCGCTCCGTGCGACGGCCCGCCGCCGGCCACGTTCGTGACACCGCTCGGCAACAGCCTGCCCACGGCCGGCAACGGGTCCGTCGCCCCGCTCGCCCCCGATCCGTCGTGCCAGTTACGCACCATCCGTGCGCTGGTCGACGAGGCGTTCGACGTACTGCATCTCCACGAGCCGTTCGTGCCCGGCCCCACGCAGACGGCACTGCTCGTGAACCCTGCCCCCACGATCGCCACGTTCCACGCGGCCGGCGACAGCCTGGCCTACCGCTATCTGCGGGCCCCGGTCGAGAAGGTGTCCGAGCGCATCGACCACCGTGTCGCCGTGTCGAAAGATGCACGCGAACTGGCCGAGCGGTACATCGGCGGCCAGTACGAGGTGCTGTTCAACGGGGTCGAACTCGAGGCCTACCAGCGCGGCGGTTCGCGCCCCACCAGCGGTCCGACGATCTTCTTCCTCGGCCGCCACGAGGAGCGCAAGGGCCTCGACGTGCTGCTCGCCGCGCTGCAGCGGCTGCCCGCCGACGTGTCGCTGTGGGTGGCGGGTACGGGGCCCGACACCGATCGCCTCCGCGCGCAGTACGCCCACGACCAGCGGGTGGTCTGGCTGGGCCGGGTGAGCGAGGCCGACAAGATCGCCTGTATGAAGGGCGCCACGGTGTTCTGTGCGCCGTCGCTGCACGGTGAGTCGTTCGGCGTGGTGCTCGTCGAGGCGATGGCTGCTGGTACTGCCGTCGTGGCGAGTGGGCTCGACGGCTACCGCAACGTGGCCACCGACGGTGTCGACGCCTTGCTGGTCGAGCCGGGCGACGACGAGGCATTGGCGGGTGCGCTCGCCAAGGTGCTCGCCGATGTGCGCCTGCGCGAACGGCTGGTCGGTGCCGGCGTGCGCCGCTCGGCCGAGTTCTCGATGACGGCTCTCGCCGAGCGCTACATCGAGCACTACGAACGCCTGGCCGTCGCCGGTACGCCGCTGCCGGAGCGACCGAGAAACCGCCGCTGGTCGCGTATGCTCGTCAGCGCTGCCGGTCCTCGTCTGTCGAGATACGCCAGCCGCACCGAACGGAGTACCGAATGAGTTGGATCATCGTTCTCGCCGTCGTCGCCGTCATCGTGTTGGCGGTCATCGTCTTGTACAACGGCCTCGTCCGTGCCCGCAACCAGGTCGACAACGCCTGGTCACAGATCGACGTGCAGCTGAAGCGCCGCATCGACCTCATCCCCAACCTGGTCGAGACGGTGAAGGGGTACGCCGCCCACGAGAAGGAGACCCTCGACGCCGTGGTGCGCGCCCGGAACGCGGCCATCGCCGCGCCGTCGGGCGATCCGCACGCTCAGGCCGCGGCCGACAACCAGATCACCGGGGCGCTGAGGCAGTTGTTCGCCCTCAGCGAGGCATATCCCGATCTGAAGGCCAACCAGAACTTCCTCGCCCTCCAGGAGGAACTGACGGCGACCGAGGGCCGCGTGGCGTACGCGCGGCAGTTCTACAACGACACCGTGCTCGGCTACAACAACAAGTTGCAGACCTTCCCGACGGTGGTGCTCGCCGGTCTGTTCCGTTTCACGGCCCGCGAGTACTTCGAGGCCGACGGCGCCGACCGGGCCGCTCCGAAGGTGCAGTTCTGACCCTCGGACGCCTCTTGGCCCGCTGCCCGGACGACGCAGTGACCCCGTTCCACCAGCGCGCACCGTTACCCTGGCGGTTCTGATGTTCGAACTGATCCGTGCCAACCGTCGCAAGAGCGCAGCGCTCATCGCCGGATTCGTCGCCCTTCTCGCGCTCGTCGGCGCGTCGGTGGGCATCCTCACCGGCCACGGCCTGGCCGGCACCATCGTCGCCATGGTGCTGTCGGGCAGTATCGCCTTCGCGTCGTACTGGAAGGCCGACTCGATCGCCCTGGCCGTGAGCCGGGCCCGTCCCGCCGATCCGCGCGAGTACCAGCGGCTCCACAATCTCGTCGAGGGGCTGTGCATCGCAAGCGGCCTCCCCAAGCCCCGCATCTACGTCATCGACGATCCGGCACCGAACGCGTTCGCCACGGGCCGTAATCCTCGGCACGCAGCCATTGCGGTCACCACCGGGCTGCTGGAGAAGCTGAACCGGGTCGAACTCGAAGGTGTCGTGGCCCACGAACTGTCGCACATCCGCAACTACGACATCCTGGTGTCGACCCTCGCCGTCACCCTCGTGGGCGGTGTGGCGATCCTCGCCGACACGGCCATCCGGTTGATGTGGTGGAATGGCGGGCGAGTGCCGCGCGATGGCGACCGTGGCGACAGCAACAACCCGCTGGCCCTTGTCGGGTTCGCCCTGCTCATCGTCGCGCCGCTGCTCGCCAAGATCATGCAGGCCACGATCAGCCGCCGCCGCGAGACGCTCGCCGATGTGAGCGCCTGCCAGATGACCCGCTACCCGCCCGGGCTCATCGCAGCACTCGAGAAGCTCCGCGACGACACCACGGTCACCCATTCGGCCTCGACCGCCACGGCACACCTGTGGATCGAACAACCGATGTCGGGTGTGGGCGACTCCGGTCGGCTCGGCGGGATCCATCGCCTGTTCGACACCCACCCACCGCTCGAGGAGCGCATCGCACTGCTGAGGGAACTGTGAACCGGACCCGGCCCATCATCGCTCTCGTCGTGGTCGGCTGCGCGCTCGGCGCGGCCTGCAGCAGCGACGACCAGGCCACAGCGGTCACCACGCCGCCGTCGACGGTGGCGCCCGTCACCGCGCCGCCGGCACCCGTCACCACCGAGGCGCCGGCCACCACGTCCGCACCCACCACCGAGGCGCCCACCACCACAGCGGCGCCCGACGTGCCCCCCATGCCGCTCACCGGGTTGCCCGTCCCCAACGACCTGCTGCCGCTGCGCCGTGCTCTCGTGGTGAAGATCGACAACCATCCGCAGGCTCGGCCGCAGTTCGGCCTGAACGCCGCCGACATCGTGTACGAGGAGAACGTCGAGTCGCTCACCCGGTTCGCCGCGGTGTTCCACAGCCAGGATGCCGACAAGGTGGGGCCGATCCGCTCGGGCCGCACGCAAGACGTCATCCTGCTCGGCTCGCTCGACAAGCCGCTGTTCGCCTGGAGCGGTGGGAACGCCAACGTCACCGCGGCGGTGAACAGCAGCGATCTCGTGAGCATCAACGCAGCCTCCACCAGCGGTGCCGGGTTCTACCGCGACCAGCGCGGCAACGAAGACGTCGAGCACACCCTCTACAACAGCACGCAGTCGTTGTGGGCGCTGCAGCCCGACGAGTTGTCGCCGCCGCCGGCACAGTTCACCTACCGCAACGAAGGCGAGGCACCGCTCGGCGAGGCCTCATCTGGTGTCGACATCAAGATGGACGGTGTCCAGGTGGGCTGGGCCTGGGACGCGGCGACGGCGTCGTATCTGCGCACGCAGGGCGGCAAGGCCCACAACGATGCGACGCTCGGCCAGGTGAGCGCCGCCAACGTCGTGGTGCTCGAGGTCGACTACCAGCCCAGCGCCGCCGATGTGCGCAGCCCTGAAGCCCAGACGATCGGCACCGGCACCGCGTGGGTGTTCACGGGCGGGTCGCTGGTGCGCGGCACCTGGACGCGTGGCGACCGCCTCGACCCGTTCACGCTGCTGGCCGACGACGGCTCGGTGATCGGGCTCACGCCCGGCCGCACGTGGGTCGAGCTCGCTCGACGCGACACGGCGACGCCGCGCACCTGACCCGGCGCGCCTGGAACGGGTGTCGCAGACGGCACATCGGCGGTATCCGCTGTGGGTCGCCGAAGCCGACATGGATACGATGACCGCATGAGTTCGTCCACCGGTTCAACGGGTACCTATCGGGTCAAGCGCGGTCTTGCCGAGATGATGAAGGGTGGCGTCATCATGGACGTCGTCACCCCCGAGCAGGCCAGGATCGCCGAAGCAGCCGGTGCCTGTGCGGTGATGGCCCTCGAGCGGGTGCCCGCCGACATCCGCCGCGATGGTGGTGTGGCGCGGATGAGCGACCCCGAGATGATCGAGGGCATCCAGGCCGCCGTCACCATTCCCGTCATGGCCAAGGCCCGTATCGGTCACTTCGTCGAGGCCCAGATCCTGCAGGCGCTCGGCGTCGACTACATCGACGAGAGCGAAGTGCTCACCCCGGCCGACGAGACCCACCACATCGACAAGTTCGCCTTCACCGTGCCGTTCGTGTGCGGTGCCACCAACCTCGGCGAGGCGCTGCGGCGTATCAGCGAGGGTGCGTGCATGATCCGCAGCAAGGGCGAGGCCGGCACCGGCAACATCGTCGAAGCCGTTCGCCACCTGCGCAGCATCCTCGGCGACATCAAGCGCATCCAGGCCGCCAACGACCAGGCCGAGTTGTTCCAGTGGGCCAAGCAGTTGCAGGCGCCATTGCCGCTCGTCCAGGAACTCGCCGAGACCGGTGCGCTGCCCGTGCCGCTGTTCTGCGCCGGTGGCATCGCCACCCCGGCCGATGCGGCGTTGGCGATGCAGCTCGGCGCCGAAGCCGTGTTCGTCGGCTCGGGCATCTTCAAGAGCGACGACCCCGAACCGCGGGCCAAGGCCATCGTCGAGGCCACCACGCATTTCCGCGACGCCGACATCCTGGCCAAGGTGAGCCGTGGGCTGGGTGCACCGATGACGGGTATCGGCATGGACGCGATCAACCAGCGTTTCGCCGAGCGGGGTTGGTGAGCCGTGCGGTCGGCGGGGGAGCAGCCCCCAGGTGAACGCCACTGCGTCTCCGGTGATCGGCGTCCTCGCCCTGCAGGGCGCGTTCGCCGCGCATGAACGTGCGCTGACCCGACTCGGCGCCACCACCCGACAGGTACGTACCGCCGCCGACCTCGCGGCGGTCGACGCCTTGGTGATGCCCGGCGGCGAGAGCACCACGATGGCGCATCTGCTCGCCACCAACGAGTTGTTCGAGCCGCTGGCGGCACGCCTGGCGTCCGGAATGCCGGTCTTCGGAACCTGTGCGGGGATGATCCTGCTCGCCGCCGAGGTGCTCGACGGCCGCGCCGGCCAGCGCAGTTTCGCGGCGATCGACATCGCGGTGCGGCGCAACGGCTACGGCCGTCAGGTCGACAGTTTCGAAGACGACATCGATGTGGAGGGTCTCGACGCACCGTTTCACGTCGTGTTCATCCGTGCCCCGAAAGTCGAGCGCATCGGCGACGACGTGTCGGTGCTGGCCGAGCACCGGGGTGTTCCCGTACTGGCCCGCCAGGGCAACGTGCTCGTCGCGTCGTTCCACCCCGAGCTCACCGACGACCTCCGCCTGCACGGGCTGTTCGTATCCCTCGTCCACCACGCGCTGCCGGCCACCGCCAGTCGCTGAGACCACCGCTACAAGGAGCTACCGAGCCATGTCCGGCCATTCCAAATGGGCAACGATCAAGCACAAGAAGGGCGCTGCCGACGCCCGGCGGGCGAAGGTGTTCGCCAAGCTCGCCCGTCAGCTCGAGGTGGCCGCTCGCGACGGTGGTGGCGATCCGGCATCGAACGCCACGTTGCGCACGATGGTGTTGAAGGCCAAGGCCGCGCAGATGAACAACGACCTCATCGACCGGGCCATCAAGCGCGGCACCGGCCAGAGCGACGGCGGCAACTACGAGGCGATCACCTACGAGGGATACGCGCCAGGCGGCGTGGCGCTGCTCATCGACGTGCTCACCGACAATCGCAACCGGTCGAGCGCCGATGTGCGCAACGTGTTCTCGAAGCTGGGCGGCTCGTTGGCCGAGCCCGGCGCGGTGAGCTGGCAGTTCAGTCGTAAGGGCGTCATCCTGGCCAAGGGCGGCGAGGACGAGGTGATGATGGCCGCCCTCGACGCAGGCGCCGACGACGTGGCGGCCGACGGCGAGTTCTGGAAGATCACCTGCGATCCGTCGCTGCTGTACGAGGTGCGCGACGCGTTGGTGGCGGCGAAGGTGGCGGTCGAGTCGGCCGAGTCGACCATGGTGTCGTCGACCACGATCGAGGTCACCGATGTCGACGACGCAAAGAAGGTGCTGCGCATCATCGACGCGCTCGAGGACAACGACGACGTACAAGACGTCTACGGCAACTTCGACATCAGTGACGACGTGATGGAAGCGGTCGGCTGATGGCGCTGTCGGTGGGCGACCGCGCGCCCGACTTCACCCTGCCCGGCACCGGTGGACGCGACTACACGCTGGCCGAGTTCGCCGGTCGGCCCGTGGTGCTGGTGTTCTACCCGGGCGACGACTCGGCGGTGTGCACCAAACAGCTCACCAGCTACAACGACGAACTCGCCCAGTTCGAATCGCTCGACGCCCAGGTGTTGGGCATCTCGGCCCAGGGCATCGAGAGCCACGAGCACTTCCGCGGCAAGTACGACTTCGGGTTCCCGCTGCTGGCCGACACCGACAAGAAGGTGGCGGCGGCGTACGGGACGCTCGGGCCGATCGGGTTCCCGCGGCGCAGCGTGTTCGTGATCGACGGCGGCGGCGTGGTGCGCTATGCACACCGAGCCATCGCCGGGCTCACCTACCGGCCGGTCGACGAACTGGTCGCGGTGCTGCGCGATCTGCCCACCTGACGGCGTCGCGCATCAGCCCTGCAGCACGTCGCTGGTGCACGCTGCACCGCCGCAGGCGTCGGTCAGTGCACCGGTGAGCAGGAACGTGACCGCCTGGGTGAGCACTCGCGGTTCACCGCTGGCGGCGCCGTGCGGGTCGCGCCCGTACTCGGGCTCCGACGGGGGCAGGTTCAGGCTGGGCGGAGCCGGGGTGCCGAAATCCCACATGATCAGCGCAGCCCGGGGCAGCGCCGCGTAGTCGAGCGGTTCGAGGCCCCAGTGGGGAACACTGTCGTTGCTGCGGTCGGGGCCGATGGCCGGGGCGTGGGCGCGGGCGCCGATGGTGCGGGCGAGCACCTCGGTGCTGACGTTGCTCACCTGGTGGTCGCCGAACGCCTCGACGAGCAGCACCTGCTTCGCGGTGATGCCCGGGTAGGGGTCGGCGGTGAGGTGCTGGGCGTAGCCGTTGTTCTCGCCACGGTCCCACAGCAGTTGGATGAGCTGCAGGGCGAGCACCCGGTCGACCGGGTCGACGTAGGCGGTGTCGAACACGGATTGGAACTGGGGCCAGTCGCTCGAGCGGTGCAGCAGCAGCGAGTAGTTGATACCGGGCACCCCGAGCACGACACGCTGCCACTCGGTGGAGATGGCGCTGGCCGCACCGCCGAGGATGCCGCCCTGGCTGTTGCCGACGAACTGGGTGGCGCCGGGGGCGATGATGGGCGTGCCGTCGGCCGACTGGAAGGCGGGGTCGGTAGCGAACGCCCTCTCGTCGTTCAGGGCGCGGCCGAGGAACTGGAAGTTCAGCAGGCCCTGCTGCATGCGGTCGGCCTGCTGGGGGAAGCGCGACAGATCGGCCAGGATGGTTGCCACGTTGCCGATGTCGTCGGACGTCATGCCGATCCAGTCGGTGGCGCAGGCGCCGGCCACACCGATAGAGGCTGCGAACGACAGGGCCTCCACCTCGTTGCGGTCGCCCAGCAGCCCGTGGCCGTAGACGATGACCGGTACCGGCGCAGCCGGGGCGGCCGGCAGCACGCAGTGGAACCGGGCCGGATAGCTGGGTGAGGTGGTGCTGCGGACGGGCGAGCCGGTGTCGTCGAGCAGCATCGTGGCCCCGGGCGACCCGTCGCCGCTGAGGTAGTTGGGCACGTCGATCGTGCCGTCGACGATGCGCAGCCCATCGCGGTCGGCCGAGCCGGTGACGGTGAACGTCGGGGCTGCGTCGGCCAACGACGCATAGGCGTCGTCGCGCATCGCCCGTACGCGGCCGCTCAGGCTGTCGGCGCTGGCGACGGTGAACGTCCAGCGCTCGAGCGGGGGTACGAGCGCGTCGCCGTTCACGTCGACGAGCTCGCCGATCGACACCTCGTAGGTGTGGCCCTCGGTGAGCGACACGGCCGGGTGGATCATCAGCAGGCGGTCGGCGTCGTCGGCGGCCTGGGCATCGAGCTCGGCGAAGTAGGGCCACCGTTCGCCGGTGACCGTGTCGGTGATGCGGATCGGCGCGTCGTCGGCGAGCGACGCGCCGATGTCGGTACTGGGTGCGAGCCCGCTGGCCACCGGGTCGAGGCCCGGCAGGTCGACCAGCACCGCCGAGCCGGGCGAGAACCCGTCGGCCCGGTTCTGGTCGGTCACGTCGATGGGCGCGCCCTGGGCGTTGCGCGGGGTGGCATCGAGCGGGATGGCGAGTCGGCGCCCGGTGGCGGTGGTGGGGTCGGCCACGGTGTAGGCGTCGTTCGGCCAGGGCAGCAGGCAGGCCCCGGCGCTGGCGTCGGTGCACGGTTCGGCAGGTGGCGCAGCCGTGGTGGCCGGTGCCGAGGTGGTGGCCGGTGCCGAGGTGGTGGCCGGTGCCGAGGTGGTGGCCGGTGCCGAGGTGGTGGCCGGCGATACGGTGTCGCTCGTGGCCGGTTCCAGGGTGGCCACCGAGCCGCCGTCGTCGCTGCATGCGGCGGCGAGGAGGCCGACGACGGCACAGCCGACGAGCAGCCGACGAGGGGGTCGGCGGGGGAGGCGGACGGTCGAGATCACCTGGCCACCGTAGTGCGTCGTCGTCGGACGACCCGGTGCTACGCTCGTACGCGTGTTCGCCACCGGAGTCCACCGTCCGTGATCGTCCTGGGCATCGACCCCGGGCTCACCCGCTGTGGCTATGCCGTGCTCGAGGCACGTGGTGGACGCACCGTGGTGCCGCTGGCGCTGGGCGTCATCCGCACCGCACCCAGCACCGCACTCCCGTATCGCCTGGCCGAGTTGAAGACCGAACTGGTGGCGCTCATCACCCAGTACCGGCCCGACGCTGTAGCCGTCGAGCAGGTGTTCTTCCAGACCAACGTACGCACTGCGATGAGTGTGGGCCAGGCCAGTGGGTTGGCGTTGGCCGAGGCGGCTGCTGCCGGATGCCGTGTCGAGCAGTACACGCCCAACCAGGTGAAGAACGCGGTCGCCGGCTGGGGCGGTGCCGGTAAGGAGCAGGTGCAGAAGATGGTGCAGGCACGTCTCGGTCTGGCCACTGTGCCCGAACCCCCCGACGCGGCCGACGCCGCGGCACTGGCGCTGTGCCACCTCGCCATGGCGCCGGTTGCCGACCGCGTGGCCGGGGGCCTCGCCCACGCACTGCGCTCCGGAGCCCGGCGATGATCGGCTCGTTGCGCGGCATCGTGCTGGAACGCACCGGCGACTCCACCGTGCTGGTCGAGGTGGGTGGCGTCGGCTACCTGGTGGCGGTGTCGCCGCGCACGCTCGCCGAACTCGAACCCTCGTCGCCGGTGTTCCTCTACATCCACCACCACATCCGCGAAGACGCGCAGACGCTGTACGGCTTCCGTCAGCGCGACGAGCGCAGCACGTTCGAGGTGCTCATCGCCACCCACGGCATCGGGCCGGCGCTGGCGATGGCCATCTTGGGTACGCACGCGCCGGCCGCACTGGTCGACATCGTCACCACCGGCGACCTGGCGGCGCTCACCCTGGTGCCCGGTGTGGGCAAGAAGACCGCCGAGCGGTTGCTCATCGAGTTGCGCAACCGGTTGCACCTGCCCATCCTCGACGGGCCATCGGCCGTGGGTGCGGTGGGTGGGGCCAGCCCACTCGGCTCGGTACGCGAGGCGCTTGCCGGCCTGGGCTACGGCCCCGACGAGGTGCGCGACGCACTGCGCGAGGTACCCGCATCCGACGACGCCTCGGTGCTGTTGCGCGAGGCGCTGAAACTGTTGGGGGCCAAGCGTGCGTGACGAGTTCCTCGACCCGGCAGCCGGGGCCACCGACGTCGACCGTATCGACGATGTCAGCCTGCGGCCGCGTCGCCTCGACGAGTTCATCGGCCAGCGCGAACTGAAAGAGCATCTGGCCATCGTGCTCGAAGCAGCCAAGCGGCGCGGGCAGGCCGCTGACCACCTGCTGCTGGCGGGCCCGCCCGGGCTGGGCAAGACCAGCATGGCCGGCATCGTCGCGGCAGAGATGGGCGGTCAACTGCTCGTCACCTCGGGCCCCGCGCTCGAACGGGCGGGCGACCTGGCCGCCATCCTCACCAAGCTCGAAGAGGGCGACGTGCTGTTCATCGACGAGATCCACCGCCTGTCGCGCGCCGTCGAAGAGATCCTGTACCCGGCGATGGAGGACTTCCAGATCGACATCGTGGTGGGCAAGGGCCCGGCCGCATCGTCGATCCGGCTCACCCTGCCGCGCTTCACGCTCATCGGTGCCACCACCCGCACCGGCATGATCACCGGCCCGCTGCGCGACCGCTTCGGTCTGGTGGCCCGCCTCGACTACTACGCCGACGACGAACTCGAAGCCATCGTCAGTCGGGCCGCCGGCATCTTGCAGGTGGCCATCGACGACGAGGGCGCGTGGGAGATCGCCCGTCGGTCGCGGGGCACGCCGCGTATCGCCAACCGCCTGCTGCGGCGAGTGCGCGACTACGCCGAGGTGCGCGGCGACGGCACGATCAGCCATGCCACTGCGCGCGACGGCCTGGCCGTGTTCGGCGTCGACGGCCGCGGGCTCGACAAGGTCGACCGGGCCATCCTGCACGCCATCTGCCAGCAGTTCGGCGGTGGCCCGGTGGGCCTGTCCACCGTGGCCATCAGCGTGGGCGAGCAGCCCGAGACCGTGGAAGACATGTACGAGCCGTTCCTCATCCAGCAGGGCCTCATCGCCCGCACGCCACGCGGCCGTATCGCCATGCCCGCCGCGTGGCAGCACATCGGGCTCACGCCGCCGGCGCCCGGCAGCGGACCCAGCCTGTTCGACTGAGCCGTCGCCTCGGCGCCCCGCTCAGCCGCGGGCTGCCTCGAGGAACGACATCGTCTTGGCCCAGGCCGCCTTCGCCGCGGCCTCGTTCCAGAACATCTCGCTCTCGTGGTTGTCGAAGGCGTGGCCGGCGTGTTCGACGTTCACGACGAACCCGTCGCGGCCGGCGACGGCAGCGGACACGGCCTCGACGCCCTCGTTCGGGATGTAGGCGTCGCTGTCGCCGAAGTGGAACAGGGTGGGGCAGTGCACCTGCTCGATCATGCCGATCATCGACGGCACCCCCGAGCCGTAGTAGCTGACACAGCACGACGCCTCGGCCATCGCGGCCACACCCCAGGCCAGGGTGCCGCCCAGGCAGTAGCCCAGCACAGCGGGCGCCGCATCGACGCCGTCGATCGAGGCCAGGTGGGCGAGCGCAGCGGTGCAGTCGGCGATGGCCTGCGGGGCATCGAGGTTGCCCACCTGCGCCATCGAGGCCTTGAGGCCGTCGACCGAATGGTCGCTCGCCCAGTTCGGTGCGAACCGCCAGAACACGTCGGGGGCGCCCACCACGTAGCCCGCTGCGGCGAGGCGCTCGGCGACGGCGCGGATGTACGGCCCCACGCCGAAGATCTCCTGGATCAGCAGCACCGATCCCACCGGGGTGCCCGCGGGCTCCCACACGAACAACGACATCTCGCCTGCATCGCCACAGACCACCGGTTCGGTACGCATCGTGCCATCGTACGCATCGTGTCGACACGCCGTGGCCGTCCGTAGCCTGAGCACGCCATGCATCTCGACGAGTTCGACTACCACCTGCCCGACGACCGCATCGCCCAGACACCTGTCGAGCCCCGCGATGCGGCCCGGTTGCTGGTCGACCGGGGTGAGGCCGCTCCCGACCACCGCCACGTCCGCGACCTCGACGACCTGTTGGGCGACGGCGACCTGCTGGTGGTGAACGACACCAAGGTCATCCCCGCCCGCCTGCGCCTGGTGCGGCACAGCGGTGGGGCGGCGGAGGTGCTGCTGCTCGAACCGCTCGACGAGGGCCGTCGGCGCTGGGAGGCCATGGTGCGGCCCGGTCGCAAGCTGAAGCCGGGGGAGCGGTTGGTGGGTCCCGACGGCACCGATCTGGTCGAGATCGGCCGGCGTACCAGCGCGGGCGACACCACCGAGGTGACCGTGTTGGGCGACGCCGACCCCATCGACACCCTGGTGCGGGTGGGCGAGATGCCCCTGCCGCCCTACATCACCGCCCCGCTCGAACAGCAGGACCGCTATCAGACCGTCTACGCGGCCGAGCCGGCGTCGGCTGCGGCACCCACCGCAGGCCTGCACTTCACGCCGGAACTGCTCGACCGACTCGCGGCGCGCGGTGTCGAGACCGCCCGGGTGGAACTGGTGGTGGGGCTCGACACGTTCAAGCCGGTCAGCGTCGACGATCCGCGCGACCACCCGATGCACAGCGAGCGCTACCGGGTGCCCGCCGAGGTGCTCGATCGCTGCGCCGCTGCCCGCCGGGTGGTGGCCGTGGGCACCACCAGCGTGCGTGCGCTCGAGAGCGCCGCTGCGTTCGGCGTGCTGGAAGGCCGCACCCGGCTGTTCATCCATCGTCCTTACGACTGGAAGGTCGTCGACGTGATGATGACCAACTTCCACCTGCCGCGCACCACCTTGTTGCTGATGATCGATGCCTTCATCGGCCTGCGCTGGCGACGTCTGTACGAAACCGCCATCGCCGAGCAGTACCGGTTCCTCAGCTTCGGCGACGCGATGCTGCTCGACCGGCACCTGCACGCCGACCGGTGATGCGCCATGCTGGGCCGATGCTGCCCAGCGAACTCACTGCATCCGCCCATCGTGTGGCCGCGCTGCTGCGCGACCGAGGCCACACCGTCGCCGTCGCCGAAGGGTCGGCCGGTGGGCTGGTGTCGGCGGCACTGCTGTCGGTGCCAGGTGCGTCGGCCTACTACCTGGGCGGCGTGGTGGTGTACACGGCCGCGGCGTACCGGGCCTGGATGAAGGGTGCCGTGGAGGCGCCAGCGGGCATGCGCGGCGCCACCGAGGGATTCGCGTCGCATCTCGCCGCGGCAGCCGTGGTGCGCCTCGGCGCCACCTGGGGCCTGGGCGAGGCGGGTGCGGCCGGCCCGCCGAACCCCTACGGCGATCCGGCCGGGCACTGCTGGGTGGCGGTGGCCGGGCCGCGCGAGGCGACCCGCCACCTGCTCACCGGTGTCGAGACGCGCGACGAGAACATGGTGCTGTTCGCCGTGGCTGCGCTCGACCTGCTCGCCGACACCGTCGCCGCTGCCGGCTGACCCGCCGGTACCGTGCACGGCGCATGCACCCGGTCACCCTGTCCATCGACCACACCGATGGCGCCGCCCGCGCCACCACCGCCACCACGGCGCGAGGCACCTACCGCACTCCGTGCTTCATGCCGGTGGGCACCCGCGGCGCCATCAAGTACCTCAGCGCCGCCGACTACGAGCGCATCGGTGCCGAGATCGTGCTCGGCAACACCTATCACCTGATGCTGCGCCCCGGCGCCCAGACGATCGCCGAGTTCGGTGGCCTCGGCCGGTTCGCCGGGTGGAACGGGCTCACCCTCACCGACTCGGGCGGGTTCCAGGTGTTCTCGCTCGACCCGAAGGTCGACGACGACGGTGTGACGTTCCGCAGCACCTACGACGGGTCGAGCCATCGGTTCACGCCGGAACTGGCCGTGCACACCCAGGAACTGCTGGGCGCCGATATCCAGATGGTGCTCGACGTCTGCCCGCCGCTGCCGTCGCCGCCCGAGGTGATCCGCCTCGCGCTCGAGCGCACCAGTGCCTGGGCGGCACGGGCGAAGGCTGCGCACCGCCGCCCCGATCAGGCCCTGTTCGGCATCGTGCAGGGTGGGATCAGCGAGACGATGCGGGCCGAGAGCGCGCAGCGCACCGCAGCGCTCGGGTTCGACGGCTACGGGATCGGCGGTCTGAGCGTGGGCGAGACCCGGGCCGAAATGGTGCCGGCGCTCGCCGCGGCCATCGCCCACCTGCCCGCCGACCGGCCCCGCTACCTGATGGGTGTCGGCGACCCGGCGAGCCTGGTCGAGGCCGTGGGGCTGGGTGTCGACCAGTTCGACTGCGTGTTGCAGACCCGCCTCGGCAGGCACGGCACGGCGCTCACCGACGCAGGGAAGTTGCACGTGAAGAACGCCGTGCACGCACTGAGCGACGACCCCATCGACGCCGCCTGTGCCTGCGAGGTGTGCGCACGCCACACGCGGGGCTACATCCGCCACCTGTTCCAGGTGGGTGAGCCCACGGCCTCCCGCCTCGTGAGCATCCACAACGTCAGCTGGACCCTGCAGCTGATGGCACGCATGCGGCGCTCGATCGCGGCCGGCACGTTTGACTCGATGCGTCGAGAGGTGCTCGAAGTCTGGGGTTGACGGGCCGTGCTGCCCGCGGGCCGGTTAGGATTGCCGACCGATCGGTCGCCGACCGAATCGCAACCTTCTCAGCGGGACACCATGAACGTCACCTCGATCATTGCCGAGACCACCTCGTCGGGCTCCGGCGGAGCCGCCATCGTCCAGTTGGGCATCTTCTTGCTCATCCCCGTGGCGATGTACTTCCTCCTCATCCGTCCGCAGCGCCGCCGCCAGCGCGAGCAGGCCGCCATGCAGGCAGCCATCGGTGTCGGCGACGAGGTGATGACCACGTCGGGCCTCTACGGGTTCATCACCGGCTTCGAAGGCGACATCGTGTGGCTCGAGATCGACGACAACGTGCAGATCCGCATCGCCCGCGCGGCGGTGCAGCGCAAGGTCGACACCGCCGCCGGCGAGACCGGCGCAGCGCCCAGCAACGACACGGTCACCCCCGAATCGTCGCGGTCGACACCGCTCCCCGAAACCGGCACGCCGCCGGCCGGTGAGTGATGCGTCGCCGATTGCTCGGCTCGCTGATCACCATCGTGGTGATCGCTTTCGGCGGACTGATCGCCAGCGTCACCTCCGGGAACACCCCAGCCCTCGGCCTCGACCTGCAGGGCGGTATCTCGGTCACCCAGCAGCCCGTTGGTGAGTACGACCCGGCGGCCCTCGACCTGGCCGTCGAGCGCATCCGCGAACGCGTCGACTCCCTCGGTGTCGCCGAACCCGAGATCATCCGCCAGGGCGACGCCATCGTGGTCAACCTGCCCGGTGTGAAGAACCAGCAGGACGCCATCGACCTTGTGCAGGTCACCGGTCAGGTGTACCTGCGGCCGGTCATCGGCTGTTCGGCTGCCCCCACCGACACCTCTACCAGCACCACCGTCGCCGGTGGCGACAGCACCACGTCGCTCGCGCCCACCACCACGGCGTCGCCCGGGCCGAGCCGACGGGTGAGCCCGGCCGCGTCGAGCGTGCCACCGAGCACCGAGCCGGTCAGCACCGACACTGCGGGCACGAGCACGACGATCGCGGCCGAGTCGACGAGCGCCACCACCGTGCCCGACATCACCGTGCCTGCACCTGCCGTGGTGAGCGATCCCACGCAGCAGCAGTTGCTGCCGCTGCGCGGCGGCGGCCAGTGCCTGGTCGGGCCCGCCGGAGGCAGCGGCGCAGTGTTCCAGAACGACGCCACCGCCGACATCATCGGTGGCGGCTGGGGTGTGCGGGTGGGCCTGCGCGACGGCGCCGACGGCCGCGACGTGTGGAACCAGTTGGCCGCACAGTGTGTGAGCGGCGGGGCCACCTGTCCGTCGCGGCAGCTGGCCATCGAACTCGACGGCGAGATCATCTCGGCCCCCACGGTCGAGACGGCGAACTTCACCACCGGTGTGCAGATCACCGGACAGTTCAGCGAAGCAGAGGCGAAGGACCTGGCCCGCGTGCTGCGAAGCGGTTCGTTGCCGGTGCGCATGGTCACCCAGTCGGTGCAGAACGTGTCGCCCACCTTGGGCAAGGACTCGCTGAACGCGGCGCTGATCGCAGGCCTCGTGGGCATCGTCCTCGTGCTGCTGTTGCTGGTGCTCTACTACCGCCACCTCGGTGTGGTGGTGGCGCTCGGCCTCACGGTGTCGGGCTCGATCCTCTACAGCATCATCTCGTTGCTCTCGCGCACCCAGGGCCTGGCCCTGTCGCTCGCTGGTGTGGCCGGCATCATCGTGTCGGTGGGTGTCACCGTCGACTCGTACGTGGTGTTCTTCGAGCGGTTGAAAGACGAGGTGCGCAGCGGTCGTTCACTGCGCAACAGCGCCCAGCGCGGTTTCGCCGGTGCCTGGCGCACCATCCTCATCGCCGACACGGTGTCGCTCATCGGTGCCTTCACCCTGTGGTATCTCACGGTCGGCGCTGTGCGCAACTTCGCGTTCTTCCTCGGCCTGTCCACGCTCATCGACCTCGTCGTGTCGTACTTCTTCACCCGACCCGCCGTGTTGCTGCTGGCCGGCACCGACTGGATGGCCAAGCGCAAGGTGATGGGCATCGAGGTCGCTGCGTCGCCGTCACCCACCGTCGCCAGGAGCGCGTCATGACCGACACCACCGACAGCACGCTCGACGCCGACCGCGACCTCGCGGCGGCCGTGGCGAGCAACGTCCCCGGCGCCCAGACGCTGCTGCCCCATGCCCGCCGCAGCCGATGGGGTCGGCTCTACCACGGCGAGACCTCGATCGACTTCTGGGGTCGGCGCCGGGTCGGGTTCATCTTCTCCGGCGTGCTCATCGTGCTCACGGTCGTGTCGTTGTTCGCGCAGGGCCTCAATCTCGGCATCGACTTCGAAGGTGGCGTGGCCTGGGAGGTTCCGGCCAACGGCCAGAGCATCGATTCGGTGCGGGCCATCCTCGAGGCCGAGGGCCTGAGCGGCAACGACGCCAAGATCCAGGTGCTCACCTCGGCCGACAGCGGCGAGCGCTTGCGCATCCAGGTGGGCGATCAGCCCCAAGACGTCGTCGCCACGGTGCAGCAGGCGTTGGCCGACGGCGCCAAGGTCGACATCAACGAGGTGTCGACCACGTCGGTCAGTTCCTCGTGGGGGCGCAGCATCACCGAAAAGGCTGTCCGCGCCCTGGTGATCTTCCTCGTGCTGGTGATGCTCTACATCAGCTGGCGGTTCCAGTGGCGGATGGCCCTGGCGGCCATTGTCGCCATGTTGCACGACGTGTTCATCAGCGTCGGCATCTACTCGCTGTTCGGGTTCGAGGTCACCCCGGCCACGGTGGTGAGTTTCCTCACCATCCTCGGGTTCTCGCTGTACGACACCATCGTCGTGTTCGACAAGGTGAACGAGAACACCGAGCGCTACGCGGGCGCTCGCGCTCCCTACGCCGACACGATGAACGTGTCGATGAACCAGGTGCTCATGCGGTCGCTGAACACGAGTCTCGCTGCGGTGCTGCCCGTGCTGTCGCTGCTGGTCATCGGCTCGGGCGTCATGGGCGCCGTGGCGCTGCGTGAGTTCGCGCTCGCCCTGCTCGTCGGCCTCGTGACCGGTTCGTACTCGTCGATCTTCATCGCGGCGCCGA
>JBEIIG010000016.1:0-58944 GCA_040380855.1 Acidimicrobiaceae bacterium
AAACTCGTGGGTGGTCATCGTGCGTCCTTCTCGGTTGCTTGGTCGCTTTCGAGAATCGCACGATGACCACCATCACCCCGACGATGGTCGCTGACTCCTACACCACGTGAAGGGACTCACCCCCGCTCCTCAGCGTCAGAGCCAAAGTCACAAGACAGCCGAAGGTCGACGAGCACAGCCTGCTGTTCTGAGGTGCGATCGCCCTCGAACGTTTCAGGCGCCTGACGCTTCTTCTTCCACGGCAATCGCACCGGTGCAGATTGCCCGGCGAGGACGCTTCCCGCAAGTGAACAGCCCACGCAGATCGGCAGTTCGGCGCTATGCGGTCGGGACGTGGAAGGAGTCGAGTGCAGCAGCCGGGATGCCGAGCGTTCCGTCCTCGAGCTTCACTCGCGGCAGCCGCTTCTCGTACATCGCCTGAACGACGACGCGGGTGGCGACGCCCAGCCGCTGTGCGGCTTCAGCGGGGAGAAGCACCTCTTGCTCGGTCATTGCACGCCCCCTTCGTCGAAGCCCAACTTACCGTGGAGCATGCGGATCACAGTCGCCAGTTCGTCCTGCAGCCCGGGAGCAGCCCCACGTTCTCGTAGGGCCAGGCGAGCGTCCTCGATCGCCTCCAACATCCGAAATGCCTCGTCCAGCGACAGCGCAACACTGCGAGGAACCGGGTCGTCGAAGGGGTGAGGATCGCTCATCTCGGTGAGCATGAACAGAGGGTGTGACGGGGTTCCCAGGTAGCGCCGAGTGCCCGGTATGTGTGCTCCGGTCAAGGCCTTCGGAGCGAGGACATGGGCCGCACGCTCTGAGCCGAGCCGCCTCATCCTGAATGTCGAGAGCCGTGTGAAGACTCCGGCTGCAACGCATGGAGCCGCTCTCCCTGACCGCACTTCTCGGCCCACCTGACCTGCGATGATCGAATTGTGGGAATACCCCACGGTTCGGTGGCTCCTCGGGCGCAGCCCGCGAGCGAACTACGATCCGCGCGCGGGGTTTGACAGTGAGAGGGCAGTCGATGGAGTTCCTGCAGCGGCATCGTTGGGTGCGACGCGCGCTCACCGTCACGGTGGTCGTCGCGGTCGCGACCGTTCTGCTCGGCTTCCTGCCCGTCTGGCTGATCCTCGTGGCCTTTGCCTCGCGGTTCTTCCCGGGCAAGTGGCGGCCGCTGCGGATCATCTGGTTCGGCTTCGTGTACGCACTGCTCGAGGTGGCTGCGCTGGTGGCGCTGCTGTGGCTGTGGCTGATCGCCGGGTTCGGCACCCGGCTCGACTCGCCGGCATCGCAGCACAGCCACCACCGACTGCTCGGCTGGTTGTTGCGCCGAGTGGTGCGCAGCGCCGAGTTCACGTTCGGGCTGCAGCGAGCCGGCGACGCCGATCTGCTCGCCGCAGTGCCCGCCGACCGACCGGTGGTGGTGCTGAGCCACGAGGCCGGTGCCGGGGTGTCGTTGGCGGTGCTCGACCGGGTGGTGAACGGGCCCGCCCACCGCACGGCCCGCGTGGTGCTGAAGGACTTCCACCAGCTCGACCCGGCGGTCGATCTGTTGCTGCACCGCACCGGTGGCGTGTTCGTGCCCGGTGGGCGCGACGACGCGGCCGTGCTGGCCGCAGTGGCACAGGCAGCCGAGCGCACCGGTACCGGTGAGGCGCTGGTGCTCATGTCGGGCGACGGCGTGGCGGGCGACGACCGCCTGCTGCCCCCGCGCCTGCCCGCCGCCGAAGCCGCCCTCGCCGCGTTGCCGGGCGCCGAGGTGGCCGTGGTGGGTCTGGCCGGCCTTGACGGGCTGTCCACCCCCGGCGAGGTGTGGCGCAGCATGCCGAACGACACCGCGGTGGTGCCGCACGCCGTGGTCGCCGCGCCAGGCGACCTGGCATCGGTCGAGCAGCGCTCGGCCTGGCTCGGCAGCGCCTTCGGGGCAGTGGGTGGCAGCCTCGCGGCAGCGCAGGTGGTGGCCGACCACAGCGGCGACGCGCCCACGGCCGACGCGGCGCAACGGGTGCGATTGGTGCGCCGGCTGGTGGCCCCGCCGCTGTGGGGTGGGGTGCTGCTTGCGCTCGTGTTCTGGTGGTACTCGCTGCGGCCCTCGATGCTGCCGCGTACCTCACTCATCCAGGGTGTCGTCAGTGCAATCTGCGTCGCCATCGGCGTCGGCGTGGGCAACCTGGTGCATCGCGCGGTCCGTCGCGTGCTGCGGGTGAAGCGGCGCGCGGTGCCGGGTGTGTGGACCGAACGTGCCACCACCGTGCTCACCGGTCTGGTGCTGGTGGCGGTGGTGGTGGGGCCGTGGCGCTGGGTGCACTGGCAGCAGGCCCAGCGGGTGCTGGTCAACATGCCCCGGCTGTCGGCGTGGTCGATCGTGCCCATGCTGTTGGCCACGCTGGTCATCACCGCGGTGCTGCTCGGCCTCGGCCGGCTCATCGCCCACGCGGTGGTGGCGCTCGACCGTGTCTGCGTGCGCCTGCTGCCCGCAGCAATCGCCCGCTGGGTGGCGCTGGCCGTGCTGATCGCGTTGGTCGTCACCGGAGCGCTGGCGGGCTTTCGTCAGTTCGGCATCTGGGCCGACCAGAACTTCGGTGCGCTCGACAACGGCACCGATCCGGGTGTCGAGCAGCCCGCATCGTCGGTGGCGAGCGGTGGCCCCGGATCGCTGGTCGAGTGGGACACCCTGGGCAAGGAGGGCCGCAACTTCGTGGCCGGTGCCCCCACCGTCGAGCAGCTGCGCGAGTTCATCGGCGGCGAGGCGATGGAGCCGGTGCGTGTGTACGTGGGGCTCGACTCGGCGCCCACCACCGACGAGCGTGTGGCCCTGGCGGTCGACGAACTACGCCGCACCGGGGCGTTCGACCGGCAGGTGCTGGTGGTGGCCACACCCACGGGCACCGGCTGGATCGACCCCGATGCCGCCCGCACGATCGAGTACATGTACGGCGGCGACACCGCCATCGTGGGGGTGCAGTACTCGTTCCTGCCCAGCTGGATCGCCTTCCTGCTCGACACCAAGAGCCCGCCGGTGCTGGGCAAGGCACTGTTCGATGGCGTGTACGCGGCATGGCAGGCCCTTCCGGCCGACCAGCGACCCGCATTGGTGGCGTTCGGCGAGAGCCTCGGATCGTTGGGCGGCGAGGCTGCCTTCGCCGGCGCCGATCTGCAGGCCTCGATCGCCGACATCACCTCCCGGGCCGACGCGGCGCTGTTCACCGGCCCCACCCGCAGCAACCCCATCTTCGGTGCGGCGGTGAGCGAACGCGACGGCGGGAGTTCGTCGTGGCAGCCGGTGAATGCCGACGAGCCCCACCTGCGGGTGGCCAATCGGGTGTCCGACATCGTCGCCGACGACAGCGGCTGGCAGCGTCCGCGGGTGCTGTACGTGCACCACCCGTCCGATGCCATCGGGACGTGGGGCACGGGCACGCTCGTCGAGGAGCCGGGCTGGACGGCCAAGCCCGCCGCGTACGACCTGTCGCCCGACTCCGCCTGGTTCCCGTTCGTCACGTTCGTGCAGGAGAGCTTCGACCTGATGAACGGCTTCTCGGCGTCGCCCGGCTACGGACACGACTACCGCACCGACTTCGCCCACGCCTGGACGATGCTCGTGCCACCCGGCGGATGGACGGTGGCCGACGCCGATCGGCTCCGCGCCCACCTCGGCCTCTGATGCGCTCACCTCGTCGGCCATTGTCGGACCGCGCCTGGTTGGGGGTCACCGTCGCGGTGCTCGCCGCCTACGACGTGGCGCGGCGTACGGCCGTTCCCGACCGGTTCCACTTCGCCACCAACACGGCCATGATCGGCGTGCTGGCGCTCATCGCGGTGGGTGCAGCGATGACTGCCCGCGAACTGGGGCTCGAGCGCAGCCATGTGGGCGCGGGTCTGCGGGCGGGCGGAGCGATGCTGCTCGTGGTGGTACTGGTGGTCGCTGCGGCCACCGCGGTGAGTGATGATCCGTTGGGGCTGGCGTCGGGACGTGTCGACCTGACCCGCGACGAGATGCTGTTCCAGGTGTTCGCCGAGATCCCGATCGCCACGGTGGTGCTGGAGGAACTCGCGTTCCGTGGTGTGGTGGTGGCGCTGGTCGAGCGGCTCTGCGCGCCCCGCAGAGCGATGGTGTGGTCGGCGCTGTTGTTCGGTCTGTGGCACCTGGCCCCCGCATGGCCCGGCGCCGACCCGGTCGGTATCGCCCGTGCCGTGGGAATCGTGGCGGCGACGGCGGTGGCGGGTGCAGTGCTCCACCACCTGAAGCGGCGCAGCGGCAGCCTGGTTGCACCGATGGTGGCGCATTGGGCCACCAACGGCGCGTCCCTCGCTGTGGTGTGGGTGACGACCCGCTGAAGCAGATCCGTTCGGCTCGCGTGGCCCCGCATGCGGAGCGCCTACCATGCGCCCATGGACGAGCCGGTCGGGGGGCGGCGGTGGCGGATCGGCCTGCTCGCGGGCGTTGCCGTACTGGCCGTCGGGTGTGCCGCCGGGGTGTGGGCGATGCAGCGGTGGGGGAACTCGACCACCCCCCTCGCCGTCGACGACATCGTGGCCGACAGGTCGGCACCGGCGACGACGCTGTCGTCGCTCGGCCCCACGACCACGGTCGTCGCCACGGTGCCCGGCCTGACCGTACTGGCGACGTCGACGAGCGCTGCCTCGGCGCCACCGCTGCCGCCGCTGGCCGCCGAGGGGGTGTAGCGGGTGGCGAGCAGCGGGAGCGAGGGCATCGACGTGCTCGACAAGCCCACCCATGTGTATCCGGCCGAGTCGGCGCTGGTGCTGAGCCGCACACCGTGCGGCCACCGGGTGGAGTGGATACCGCTCGAAGAACGCCGTGAATGGTTCGAGGTGTGCCTGGAAGGCGGTGGGGTGCGCCTCGTGCGCTACGGCGGATTCCACACGTTCTACGGCCAGGACGACGAGCGCACCCAGGACTGCCCCGACGGAGCCTGGTTGGTGCCACCCGACGACATGGCCGCCGACACGTTCACCACCATGTGCGCCGGTAGCGGTCTGGTCGACCAGCGCACCACCACGGTGCTGCGCCGCGACACCGTGGTGCTCGACGGCGAGACGGTGCCGGTGACCGTGGTGCGCACGACGATCGTCGGTACCGGCGCGACACGCGGCGAGTCGACCCGCGAGCTGTGGTTCACCGATGGCGGGCTACCGGTGGTGTGGATCGACGACGTCACCGGGGTGTCCGACTCGGCGGTGGGCATGGTGAACTACCGCGAGCAGATGGAACGGAGGCTCGTGTCGCTCGTGCCGGTCTGATCAGATGGCGTCATGGCTGATCTCACCGGACCCACCGTCGAACTGCTGCAGGCACTGATCCGCAACGAGTGCGTGAACGACGGCACCCCCGACTCGGGGCACGAGACGCGCAACGCCGAACTGCTCGGCGGCTACCTCGAGGGCTCGGGCGTGGGGATCGAACACTTCGAATCGCGACCGGGTCGCGGTTCGGTGGTGGCCCGCATCGAAGGCAGCGACCCCACGGCGCCGACGCTGTGCCTGATGGGCCACACCGACGTCGTGCCGGTGAACCCTGCGGGCTGGAGCCGCGACCCGTTCGGCGGCGAACTGATCGACGGTGAGGTGTGGGGCCGTGGTGCGATCGACATGCTGAACGTCACGGCCTCGATGGCCGTGGCCTTCCGGCAGTTGGCGCAGAGCGGCTGGAAGCCGAAGGGCACGCTCGTCTACTTCGGTGTGGCCGACGAGGAGGCCGGCGGCCACTGGGGTGCCGAGTGGATGTGCGACCACCACTGGGACGCCATCGACAGCGACTACGTGCTCACCGAGCTCGGTGGCTGGTCGACCGTGGGGCCCGATGCGGTGCGCCGGGTGACGGTGAACACCGGCGAGAAGGGCATCGCGTGGCGCACCCTGCGCGTGCGTGGCACCCCCTCGCACGGCAGCATGCCCTTCGGTGCCGACAACGCGCTGGTGAAGGCCGCCGAGGTGGTGCGACGGCTCTCGCTCTACCGTCCGCAGGCCCGGATCGGCGATGCGTGGCGGGCCCAGGTGGAGGCGATGCCGATGCCCGACGACGTGAGGGCCGGTCTGCTCGATCCGGCGCGGATCTGGTCGACCATCGAGTCGCTGCCGCCGGCGCTCGCCCGCACGTGCCATGCCCACACGCACACCACGTTCTCACCCAACGTCGTGCACGGCGGCCAGAAGACGAACATCGTGCCCGATCTCGTCGAGATCGAGGTCGACATCCGCACCGTGCCGGGCACCACCCAGGCCGATGTCGACGCCCACCTCCACGAAGCACTGGGCGACCTGGCCCATCACGTCGAGATCGGTCGGCTCCAGCAATTCGATGCCACCGAGTCGCCGCGTGGCAACCCGTTGTGGGATGCGCTGGCCTCGGCCACGCAGGTGGCCTATCCCGGTGCCGAGCTCGTGCCCGGCCTCATCGTGGGCGGTACCGATGCGCGGTTCTTCCGCAAGCGCGGTGTGGTGGCGTACGGGACCGGCTTGTTCTCGCCGTCGGTCACGTTCGAGTCGTTCGGCAACCGGTTCCACGGCAACGACGAACGGATCGACACCGAGTCGCTCGGTCTCGCTGCCGACTTCTGGATGCACATCGCCCGCACCATCTGCGAGTGATCGCCGGGGCGCACAGGCGCCCGTCAGTGTGCGTGGTCGTGACCCTCGTGGTCGTCGTCGTCTTCGTCCTCGATCGCGTCGAGGAACGCCTCGACGTCGTCCTCGTCGCCGCCGATCAGCCAGATCACCTGCTCGCCGGTGTCTTCGTCGGTCCACGGCAGCACGCCGTCGATGGGGAACCGGTCGACGGTGATCGTCGTCTCGTCGTCCTCCACCGGCGCCACGAGCGCGAGTTCGAGCTCGAGGTCGGGTGGCTGGTCGCGCAGGATGTCGATCAGTTCACGGACTCGCATGGTGATGCCTTTCGGAGCAGGGGACGGTTCAGTGATCGAGCCACACGGGTGCGTGGTCGAGCAGGTAGAGGCTCACGTCGCGGCACCGGATGAGGGTGTCGCACAACGCTTCTTCGTTGCCCCCGTACACGTCGGCCAATTCGACGGTGAGGCGGGCCACCAGCGACAGGCTGCGCTCGGGGGCATCGGTGACGCTGGCGAACGAGTCGATCGCCGACACCTCGACCGGCAGGTCGGGCCCGCCCACCCCGGCGATCTCGGTGGCGAGCACCAGCAGATCGGGGGGACGGGGGAGAGGCGGCAGCGTCCAGGTGAACAGCAGCGGAAAGGTGAAGCCCAGCGGCGCGTCGTCGTCGGGGTCGTCCATCTTCACGACCTCGTCTTCGAAGCCGAGCAGCGCACGCGGGTCGACTTCGAGCGACAGGTGCAGGTCGATCGGGCCGTTGCAGGCCTCTTCGGGATGGAGGTCGACCTCCCACAGCTGGCGCAGTGAGTAGGTCTCGACGAAGTGGCGTTCGTCGTGGACGTGGAACCCGTGGTCGATGGCGTGGCTCTTCAGATCGGCCACGAAGCCGGCAACATCGATGACGGCCACGTTGGTCCTTTCGGGCGGAGGGGCGCGGCGGCCCAGTGCGATGACACTACCGTGCAGTGGCGTGGTGACCGACCGACTGAGCCTGCTGCACGACACCGCCGACGCGGTCGCAGGGGCCCTGCGGGCGAATCGCGAACTCGGGATGAGCGGTGTGCGGCCGGGCCAGTACGTGCTCGATCTGCGGGCCGACGACGCCGCGCTCGCGGTGCTGCGGCGGGCCAGGGTGGGCGTCGTGTCGGAGGAGAGCGGTGTGCAGCCGGGCGACGGTTCCGAGTGGGTGATCGTCGACCCGGTCGACGGTTCCACCAACGCCAGCCGCGGCATCCCGTGGTTCGCCACGTCGCTGTGCTTCGTCGACGAGTCGGGCCCGGCCGCTGCGCTGGTGGTGAACCAGGCCAGTGGTGTGCGGTTCTGGGCCGAGCGAGGTGGGGGAGCGTGGTGCGACGGGCAACGGCTCGGCGGCTCGGGCTGCACCGATCTCGCCGCGGCGGTGGTGGGCCTGAACGGGCTGCCGCCCCGATCGCTCGGCTCGTGGCAGTCGCGCATGCTCGGCGCAGCTGCGCTCGACCTGTGCGCCGTGGCGGCGGGAGCGCTCGACGGCTACGTCGACTGCGTGGTCGAGGCGCACGGTGTGTGGGACCACGCCGGGGCGACGCTCATCTGTGCCGAAGCCGGTGTGCCGGTGGTCGACCTGCACGGTCGCGACCTGGTGGTGCTCGACCATGCGGCCCGTCGCACGCCGATCGCAGCGGCCACGCCAGGTCTGCTCGATGCGCTGCTGACAGCGCGCCGCACCTTCGCCTGAGCGGTCAGTCCTCGAGCAGGCTGCGCAGCATCCACGCCGCCATTTCGTGCACGGCCAGGCGCTGGGTGAGCAGATCGGCCGTCGGCTCGTCGTTGGCGGCGTCGGCCAGCGGGAAGATGCTGCGGGCCGTGCGGGCGACTGCTTCGTGGCCCTCGGCCAGCAACCGCACCATCTCGAGCGCCTTGGGCGGCTTCGACGGGGCGTCGGGCAACGAACTGAGCGCAGCGAACTGCGCGTACGAGCCCGGTGCGGTGTGGCCGAGCGAGCGGATGCGCTCGGCGATCGGGTCGACCGCGTTCCACAGTTCGGTGTACTGCTGCATGAACATCGTGTGCAGCGTGTTGAACATCGGCCCGGTGACGTTCCAGTGGAAGTTGTGGGTGGTGAGATACAGCGTGTACGTGTCGGCGAGCAAGCCACCGAGGCCGTCGGTGATCGCCTGGCGGTCGGCATCGCTGATGCCGATGTTCACCGGCCGCATCGCGGACTCGGCCTTCTTCGTCTTGGCCCTCGTGCCTCCTCTGGGTCGGGTGCCGTGGGGGGCGGGCGGCTGGGGCGCTCAGGCTAGCGGTGCGACCGCGGCCGGTAGCATGGCCGTCCCGGTGACACCGGGCGCATAGCTCAGTTGGTCAGAGCAGTGCCCTTACAAGGCAAAGGTCGGGGGTTCGAGTCCCTCTGCGCCCACTTCACCACGGTCGTCTGCCCACTGCGCACGGCGGCCATACTGGGACGATGGATCTGCAGGGCGCGGGGGCGCTGGTCACCGGTGGCGCATCGGGGCTCGGCGCGGCGACAGCGGAGCGGTTGCGGGCAGCCGGTGCCGAGGTGGTGCTCGCCGATCTGCAGGGACCGGAACCGGTCGACGTGGCCGATGCCGACGCGATGGAAGCGTTGGTGGCCACGGTGGCGAACCTGCGCGTGTTGGTGTGCTGCGCAGGCCTCGGTTCGCAGGGCGGCCGGGTGGTGCGCCGGAACGGCCCACACTCGCTCGCCGACTTCGAGCGGATGATCCGGGTGAACCTGGTCGGCACCTTCAACGCCGTGCGACTGGCCGCATGGGCGATGAGTCGCCTCGAGCCGACAGCGAGCGGCGAACGCGGGGTGATCGTGACCACCTCGTCGATCGCCGCCTTCGACGGTGTCACCGGCGGCGCCGCCTACGCGGCGTCGAAGGCAGGGGTGGCCGGGATGACGTTGCCGCTGGCCCGCGACCTGGGGCCCTTCGGCATCCGGGTTGTGTCGCTGGCTCCTGGTTCGTTCGACACCCCGATGGCAGCGGGGATGCTGCCGCAGTTCCAGGAACAACTCGCCGCCGAGACACCGTTCCCCTCACGGTTCGGCGATCCCGCGGAGTTCGCCTCGCTCGTCGAGCACATCGTCGGCAACCCGATGATCAACGGCGAGGTGATCCGTATCGACGGCGGCCTGCGGATGCGGCCGCTGTGAGCACCTCCGAACCCGCCACGCGGGGGCCGGTCGTCGAACTCGACCTGCAAGCGCCCGAGGCGATCGAGCATCCGCACCGTTACCTCGCCCGGGTCCGCGACCAGACACCGGTGGCGTGGAGCACGCGCCACCGGGCCTGGATGGTGCTCGGCCATCCGGAACTCGACGCCGCGTTCCGTTCGCCGACCCTGTCGACCGAGCGGATGGGTGCATTCCGCGATCGCCTCAGCCCCACACGGGCGGCGGCACTCGCCGACGCGATCGAGTTGCTTAACGGCTGGATGCTGTTCCACGACCCGCCCGAGCACACCCGCCTGCGTGCACCGCTGGCGCGACGGTTCACGCCACGTGCCGTGGCACCGCTCGAACAGGCGGTGACCGAGGCGTGCGACGCGTTGCTCGACCAGATGGAGCAGCGCGACGGGGTGATCGACCTGGTCGAGGCCTTCACCCATCCGCTGCCCGCAGAGGTGATCGCCCGGTTGTTCGGCGTTCCCGATTCGCTGCGCGGGTGGCTGACCGAGTGGTCGGCCCGCTTCGGTGTGGTGGTGTTCGGTGCGACCCGGCGCCCCGACTACGAAGCCGTCGCCCGCGCCGCAGGGGCCGAGTTCCACGAGCACCTCGGTGCCCTCCTGGCCGAGCGCCGGGCCGACCCGCGCGACGACCTGGTGAGCGTGCTCGCAACGTCGGCCGATCTCGACGACCACGAGGTGCTCGGCGCCTGCTCGCTGCTGTTGTTCGCCGGCCACGACACCACGGCCTCGCTGCTGTCGACAGCAGTGCTGGGCCTGTTCGACCATCCCGACCAGCGTGAGCGACTGGTGAGCGAACCTGCGCTCGTCGACACGGCGGTGGAGGAGTTCCTGCGGTACGACGGGTCGGCCAAGGCGATGATGCGGGTGGTCGCCGAACCGACCGAACTGGGTGGCTGCACGATGCTGCCCGGCGAAGCGGTGTTCCTGACGATCCTCGCCGCGAACCGCGATCCGCGGGTGTTCGCCGAGGCCGACCGGTTGGTACTCGATCGCACCCCAAACCCGCACCTGTCGTTCGGTCACGGTGTGCACTTCTGCCTCGGTGCGTCGCTGGCACGCCTCGAGGCCCGGATCGCGCTGCCACGGCTGATGGCGCGATTCCCGGGGCTACGCCCGGCCGGGCCGCCCACGTGGAAGCCGACGATCTCCGATCGTTCGGCCGCGCATCTGCCCGTCGTGCGCTGAGCCGCGACCGCCGGGTTCGGCGCTCAGACGCGGTTGCCGGAACGGGTGGCCATGATGCCCAGGCCCTCGGCGCGCCCGCTGGGCGACGACACCGACTCGCGATCGGCCACCACCACCATCGTTGCGCCGACGCCGGTGGCCACCTTGCTCAACCGGGCCGTGGCGAGTGCACCGTTGCGGCCGCCGGGCGCAACGAGCAGATCGCTCGCCCGGCCTTCGGCAGCGAACCAGTCGTGGGTGCTGTCGACACGCACCACGTCGGCCTGCTTCCAGATCTCCACCAACGACGCGGCCGGGTCGGCAGCGCTGACCACCGTGAGCGCACCACCTTTGGCCAGACGAGCGGCCACCTGTGCGGCCTGCATCGCTGCGCTGGATGGCCGAGCCGCCTGAGCCGCGTTCAGGGCGAGCACGACCCGCTGGGTCTCGCTGCGGCCGAGCCGCACGAGGGCGGTGGGTGTGGCGCTCGACGCGACGAGTTGGTGCTGCGATGCCTCGAACAGCGTGGGCAGCCAGCTCTGGGTGGCAGCCGGCACGATCACCAGCGACGCCCGTGCTGCGGCGGCGGTGTGCAGCACACCGTCGGTGATCGAGGCGTCGTGCACCACCGACAGCTCGGCATCGGCGCCGGTGCTCTCGATGGCGTGGTGCAGTGCGGCAACGGCCTCCTCGGTGGGCTCGGGTGTGCCATCGGGAACCACGAGGATGGGGCGCACGACGCCGCCGTCGCGGTCGGCCAGCCGCCGCGCCAGGCCGAGCAGCGCCGGGAGTTCGGCGGCCTCGTCGACCTGGAGCACGACGCTGCGGCCGAGCCGCGAGGTGTCGATGGGCGGCTTCGGCAGTCGGCGCCCGAAGAACTGTGCCGACGTGGAGGCCACCACCATGGTCACCACGATGACGATCATCACCGCGTTCACCGTGGCCATCGAGAACAGGCCGATCTCGAGGCCCACGAACGTGGCGGCCAGCGTTGCTGCGGCCTGCACGACCGAGAGGCCGAACATCACGCCGATCTCGTCCCACGAGAACTTGAAGAGCGGCTTGCAGGCGACCGCTGCCAGCAGCTTGCCCAGCACGCATGCAGCGGTGAACAACCCGCCGAGTGCCAGCGTGCCCGGATCGATCATCACGGCCGGATCGATGATCGCCCCCACCGACACCAGGAACAGCGGGATGAGCAGTGCCGACCCGAAGAACTCGATGCGCTCCATGAACTCGCCCTCGTTCGGCACCAACCGGTTCAGGGCCAGGCCTGCGAAGAACGCACCGACGATCGATTCGATGCCCAACACCTCGGCGAGCACACCCGACGACAGCATGGCGACCAGCACGAACAGGTAGCGCATGCTCTTGCTGCGCCCGATACCGGCGAAGAACCAGCGGGCCACTCGCTCGAGCACGACGAAGCAGTACAGGCACAGCAGCGCGAAGCCGAGCGCGATCTGCACGAACAACTCGAACCCGCTGGCGCTGCCGCGCGTGTAGCCGGCGACGGCGGCGAGCACGATGAGCGCCAAGGTGTCGGTGATGACGGTGGCACCAACCGAGAGGGCCACGGCCTTGTTCGCAGCCAGACCCATCGTGCGCAGGATCGGGTAGACGACCAGCGTGTACGAGGCGAACAGCGAGCCCAGCAGCAAGGCGGCGGCGAAGGAGTAGTCGACCATGAACCCCGCCGCCATGCCGAACACCACGGGCAGGGCGAACGTGAGCAGCGCAAAGGTGATGGCCTGCTTGCGGAACCGGGCGAACACACCGAGATCGAGTTCGAGGCCCGCCATGAACATGAGGTACAGCAGGCCCACCGTGCCGAGGTACTTCACGATGCCGGTCGAGTCGCTCACCACGCCGAGCACGTTGGGGCCGAGGATGCATCCGCCGGCCAACAGCCCGATCATGCCGGGGATGCGGAACCGCTCGAAGAGCGGCGGTGCCACGATGATGACCAGCACGGCCAGGACCAGTTCCCAGGCGGTGCCGTGCGGCGGATGCAGGTCGAGCAACGTCACGGAGTGCTCCTCGTGGTTCTGGCCGGGATGACAGGAATCGAACTGGGTGACCGCTCGAACCGTGGTTCGAGCCAGTCGTCGGACCACTGCTCGAGCGAACCGTCGGCCTGCAGGCCGCGCAGCACGGTGTCGACCGCGGCGACATTGGTGTGGCGCCCGTCGCCCTGGCGGGGGAGCGCGACGGCGTACTGCTGCTCGTTCACGAACTGGGCCACCACCTGCACACGGTCGGATCCGGCGGCGACCACGAGGGCGCTCGGCAGATCGACCAGTGCGGCGTCGACCTCACCACGTTCGATCGCAGCGACGGCGCTCACCTCGTCGGCGACCAGCAATGGCGTGTCGCGGGGCAGCACGATCTCGTCGAGGAACTCTTCCTCGATCGAACCCGCGACCACCGCCCAGGTGCGCTCGCGGGCGGTCTTGAGGTCGGTGATCTCGTCGCCGGTGGTGGCCAGCACACCGATGGCGCTGTCGAAGTAGGAGGTCGAGAACTCGACCTTGGTAGCGCGATCACGGGTGACGCTGATCTGCGAGATCGCCATGTCGGCGCCCCCGAAGTCGCCGTCGGCGATCTGGTCGAACGGCACCTCGACGATCTCGAGTTCCAGTTCGAACTGCTCGGCCAATCGTTCGGCCAGCACGTACTCGAAGCCACCGTCGATCGCTGCTGCAGTGTCGCCGCCGTCCCAGAAGCCGGGTGCCGGAAGCGCTGTGGCCACCCGCAGGGTTCCCGCCTGGGCCGGGGTGAAATCGACACGAGCGATCGACTTCGCGTCGGAGCAACCCGCTGCCAGGGCCGCGCCGCCGAGCGCCAGAACGCCGAGTGCCGCTGTGAGCAGCCTCGTGCCGGAGGCGCGTGGAACGCGGCTCGTCGAGATCGGATTCACTGCGCCCCTTCGCACCGTCTCGCACCGTAGCAGCGCGCCCTCGACCGCTCGGTCACGGTGCCGTCATGGTGCGGTCACGGTGGGGCTCGGTGGAGCCGGATCGACCGGCGTGGTGGTGACCGGAGGTGGCGCCGCGGTGGTGGGCGGACCCGGCGGCGGCGAGGTGGTGTCGGCACCCGAGCCGTCGCCGGCCCCTGCGTCGCCCACTGCCACGGGTGCTCCGACGCGGTAACGCGGCGCGTTCTCGACGCTGCGATGGGTTCGACCCGCAGGCCCTGCGGCAAAGACGCGTAAGACGTTGCCCGTCACGCCGCGGATCACCTCGTAGCGTTCGATGTCGGGGCAGGTGCCGTCGAGCCCACAGTTCCAATCGATCGTGCCGGCCGCGAACACACCTGCTCCGCTGTCGGTCGACCGGTACGCGGTGACCTGTTGCCAGCGGGCCTGCCGGCACACCACGGGCGATGCCGCCACCACCTCGATGCCGGGTGGTGTGATCGCCGCCGGCGGCAACTGGTCGAACTCGACACCGACGAGCCGACGCACCCGTTCGCCGTTGCGGGCATCGGTTCCTGCATACAGCCAACTGTCGGTGTTGGTGAGCACCAGGTCGGCGCGTGCCTCGGCACAGCCGTACTCGATGCCCACGATCTCGGCCTCGGGTCGCAGCAGCGGCGGTTCGCGCCAGTTCACGGTGGCCAGTTGAGGATCACGCGCCGCAGCAGGGTCGGCGGTGCTGCGGTAGTTCACCATCCGTCGATCGGGTGCGCCTGTCCATCCTGGTTCGAGGCGGATGTGGCGGTAGACGGCATTCGCCCCGAAGAAGGCGAGGTTCACGCCCGCATCGAGTGCATCGACGAGTGCCTGTCGCATCGGTGTCGAGTAGTACTCGTCGTGGCCGGTGGTGATCACCCCGTGATGGGCCATCGCCGACGCTGGCTCGACGTGCAGATCGATGCTCGTGATGTAGTCGATGTCGATCGCCTGTTGTTCGGCGAACGCGATGAGCGGCAGCTCGTGGGTGAGGAAATCAGCCGAACCGTGGCCGTAGAACGCGCTGTAGGGCCGGTCGAAGCTGACCACCTCGGCCCGCTTCTTGGGCAGGTTGCCGAAGCAGTCGTACAGGGTGCACCCGCCCCAGGGGTTGTAGGCCTGCCAGGTGCTGACCGCATTGACCAGGGTGAGATCGGCGGCGACCTCGGGGTGACGCACGGTGAGGGGCACGTAGTGAGCGCCGTCGGCCGACGAGTCGATACGGAGCAGGTACGCGCCGGGGGGCCACTGCTCGTCGATGTCGAACGACGTCGAGACTTGCCAGTGCGCCTCGGCCATGCCGGTCGACCGGTCGACGACGGGGTCGGCCTGGCGACCACCCGGGTGCGGACCCGACGAGGTGATCAGTCGTGCCCTGTCGCCGCCGTACCACCCCATGCGGAACGCGCGGACCGTGTAGGTGGCCGCCGGTGTGTCGACGAACAGGCGCACCGTGTCGCCCCACATCGCGGTGGTGCGGTCGGCGTAGGCCTCCACCCACCCGTCGGGGTTGGAGGTGAAGGGGTTGGCAGCGTCGTCGGTGATGCGCCAGGTGGTGTCGCCCGGCAGGGCGTTCTCGGCCGCCACCCAGCCGGGCACGGTGTAGGGGTCGACGGGTGCGACGGTGGTGACCGGAGGAGTGGTCGACGCCGCCGTGACGATCGGTGCTGCGGTGGTGGCAGGCTCGGCTGCCTGGGTGGTCGGCGCCGCTGCGCGGGTCGTGTCGCCATCGGTGCAGCCAGCAGCGACCATCGACAGTGCCAGCACGGCGGCCGCGAGAGCGCCGCGACGACCTTGCAGAAGTACCGGCTTCGACCGATCATGCTGCGGAATTGGCCGGTATGCTTCGCCTACGGGTCGCTGTTGTGTGCAGCCCGAGAAAGCAGGGTTAGGCGCCATGGCAACCGGAACCGTCAAGTTCTTCAACGCTCAGAAGGGCTACGGCTTCATCTCGCGTGAAGACGGTCCCGACATCTTCGTGCACTTCTCGAACATCGAGGGGTCGGGCTATCGCTCGCTCGAAGAGGGTCAGCGAGTCGAGTTCGAAGTCGGCGAAGGCCGCAAGGGCGAAGAAGCCCGTAAGGTCAAGGCTCTCTGAGCCAGTGGCGGGGCTCATCCCCGCCGCCAGATGTCGAGTGGGTCCAGCGCACGCGGACCGGTGAACGGGAGTGATTCCGGCTCACCTCCGCGTGCTGCCGACCGATACGACGCACAGACGACGTCGAGGACGAAGCGCCCGAATTCAACACTCATCGTGGGTGTCGGAACCGGGCTCATTTCGTCGTTGATCGTCGAGATCTGAGCGACGAATCCGAGCAGTTCGAGCGCCGCCACGGCAGTCGTCGTGAGCGCGAGCACCACCGGTTCGCCGTTGCACTCGAGGGTGGGTGTGGGCATGATCTCGGCCCGCACCACTCCGGTCGCGCTCGCGAGTTGGACGTCGCCCACCGGGTCCGCCCGCTCGTGCCAGCCGGCTTCCACCCGGGCGGTGAGGCCGGTGGGGTAGTGCAGTTGCACCGCGGCCCACCCATCACTCGTGCCGTCGCCGACGCAGCGAGTCTCGGCGCTGACCGACGTGGGAAGGCCCGCCCCTGCCGCATTGGCGGCCAGCAACGCCAGCGCGAGCGGATGTGGGCCGAGGTGGAACAACGCACCGTCACCCCACCCGTCGGATTCGGTCTCGTCGTTACCAGGCGTGGCCTGCAACCACCGCACCTCGAGGTGGCTGAGCGAGCCCAGGGTGCGTGCACGAGCGAGCAGCTGTTGCACGACAGGGGCGTACACCAGGTTCTCGCCGTACCAGAGGCGGTTGCCGTTCCGTGCTGCCGCCCGGTGCAGGGCATCGGCGTCGTCGAGGGTGTGGCACAGCGGACGTTCGACCATGACGGCGTAGCCGCGGTCGAGCAACTCGATCGCGTGGCGGGCACGGCAGTCGGGTGGTGTCGTGACGACGACGAGGTCGGCGGCGATGCGGCCGGCGAGCAGGTCGTCGACCGTGCAGACGCTCGCGCCCAGTTCGCTCGCCGCGGCGCTGGCCTGCTCGTGGGCCGGTGATGCGACCGCCGCGACCGAGTGTCCCGCCAAGCAGGCGGCAGCACCGTGGACGCGGCCGATCATGCCCGCCCCGCACAACGCGACGGAGAGCGGGCGGGCGGCCTTCGCCGCAGCACCGGGGTCATCGCCCGGCGAGCGCCGCCACCACAGGCGCAAAGCCCTCGACATCGCCTTCACCGACGATCACGTATGAGAACCCCCACCGCTCGCGGCGTGCCAGCAGGTCGTCGATCAGCGCCTCGGGCGGGCCCACCAGCGCGAACGGGGTCTGCTCGATCATCTCGGTATCGACCCCGATGGCCCCGGCCAGCATGTTCACCGCACCGGCTCGATCGGGGGTGATGCTCACGAGGAACGCCCGGATGTTCATCTCGATCGAATCGAATCGGTCGCCTGCCGCGGCGCGCACGATGGCCACCTTGTCGTCGACTGCAGCAGCGGTCATCGTCGTGAACGTGTCGGCGCCCACGACGCCAGCGTGCATGGTGGCGTTGATACCCACGATGTCGGCCTGGCGGGCGGCGATACCCAGCACTCGCTTGCCGCCGCCACCGATGAGGATCGGCGGGCAGGGTGCTTGCACCGGCTTGGGGGTGCCGTTGTAGTCGGTGATCGTGTAGTGCCCACCGGTGAACGAGAACGGTTCGCTGCCCATCGCCCGCTTGATGATCTCGAGGCCTTCCTCGAAGCGGTCGATGCGGACGCGGGCGGGGTCGTAGGGCATGCCCGACTGCTCGTAGTCGGAGATCATCCATCCGGCGCCGATGCCGATCTCGAGGCGACCCTCCGACAGCACGTCGAGGGTGGCCAGTTCCTTGGCCAGCACCACGGGATGCTTGTAGTCGTTGTCCCACACCAGTGCACCGATGCGCAACGTGGTGGTGGCATCGGCCGCGCACATCAGCGCAGGTACCGGTGCCAACTGCTCGGTGAAGTGGTCGGGCATCGTGAGCGCGTCGTACCCCAACGCCTCGGTGCGACGGGCGAGCTCGACCCAGTGGTGGCGGTTCGTGCCCCCCGAGGCCTGGACACCGAACCGGAACGGACGCAACGAGGTCATGGCGGCACCCTAGTCGTGACCGCCTGCCGCGACCGGGTGTCGCCGAGGTGAACCCCGGCTCAGCGGCCCGGCCACTAGCGTTGGCGCGTCGTGCGCTCCGTTGCCTGGTTCCTCCGTCTCGCGGCGATCGTCGCCGCTGGTGCGCTGCTCATCACCGGTGTCGTCGTCGGCGTGTCCCCGCGTCTGTGGCAGGTCGCCAACGCGCACGAGGAGATCCCCGTCACCCTTCCGGAGTTCGCGCCGCTGTCGCAGCGCACGATCGTCTACGACGTGGCGGGCAACGTGATCGCCGTCTACGAGCGCGAGAACAGCCAGCCGATCGCCCTGTCGAGCGTGCCGCCCGATGTGGTGCGGGCCATCCAGGCCGTCGAGGACAACGAGTTCCCCATCCACAAGGGTGTCAACGTCCGCAGTCTCATCCGCGCCACGTTGTCGAACTTCGCCAGCGACGCACCGCGGCAGGGCGCCAGCACCATCACCCAGCAGGTGGTGAAGAACGAGTTCCTCGCCGGCTTGCAGCGCGATGGCCGGTACAAGTTGTTGCAAGTGCACTATGCGCTGATGCTCGAGAAGAAGCTCGACAAGCAGCAGATCCTCGAGCGTTACATCAACACGATCTTCTTCGGCAACAACGCCTACGGGCTGCAGGCTGCGTCCGAGGTGTACTTCGGCAAACCCGCCAGCGAACTGACGATGATCGAGGGCGCGTTCCTCGCCGGCCTCATCCGTTCGCCGTCGGGGTACGACCCCATCCGCAGGCCCGATCGGGCGCGCGCCCGCTTCAAGCAGGTGGTCGAGCGGCTCGTCGACGAGGGACTCGTCGCGGCAGAGGGCGCCGACGTGCTGGCCGACACCTGGCCGATCCCTGAGATCCTCCAGCAGTTGCCGACGCTGTCGTCCAAGCCGACCTACTACAGCGAGGCGCTACGCGAGTACCTGCTGCAGCGCTCGAACATCCTGGGCGACACCGAGCAGGAACGCGCCAACCTGCTGTACCGGGGTGGGCTCGAGATCCACACCACGCTCGACCCGCGGCTCCAGTCGCTCGCCGAGGTGGCCCGCAACCAACTGCCCGACACCAAGGCGGGTATCGACGCAGCGATCGTGTCGCTCGACTCGCGCACCGGGGCGATCAGGGCGATGGTGGGTGGACGTGGTTTCGTGCCGCGAACCAATGAGATCAACATGGCTCTCGTGCCACGCCAGACCGGGTCGAGCATCAAGTTGTTCATCCTCGCCGCAGCGCTGCAGGCCGGTGGCCAACCCGACGACCAGATCGACGGACGGCGCGGATGCGTGCTGCCCAACCCGGGCGACCCGAAGAACCCCTTCGTCATCGAAAGCGGTGTGGCGGGCAGCCTGGGGCCGCTGAACCAGGCCACCTGGTCGTCGCTCAACTGCGCCTACGGTCGCCTGTCGCAGATCGTCGGGCTGAACCGGATGGTCGACACCGTCTACCGCATGGCCGGCTCTCCCTATCTGTACCGCGGACAGCCCGCCGACGACCGCGAACCGATCCAGCCCTACGCGAGCTTCGCCACCGGCGCCAACGAGATGAGTCCGCTCGACATGGCAGCGGGCGCGCAGACGCTCGCCAACAACGGGCTGCACCACGAGCCCTACTACGTCGACTACGTCGAGCGCGCCGACGGCACACGGCTGTACACCCACGAGGTCCGTGGCGCACAGGTACTCGATGTCGGACCGGCGCTCACCGCCACCGACGTGCTGAAAGGGGTGCTCACCCGCGGAACGGCCCGACGGGCCCTCGCCGACTTCCCGTTCCCTGCCGCCGGCAAGACCGGCACTCAGGTCGACAACACGAACTCGTGGTTCGTCGGGTACACCCCGCAGCTCTCGACCGCGGTGTGGGTGGGCGACCCCGACGGGTACACGCCCATGACGGCTGCCAACATCCCCGAGTTCGGGGCCGACGGGGTGCAGTCGGTCCAGGGCGGCACGTATCCGGCGCGCATCTGGGGCGCGTTCCAGCAGCCCGCCCTCGAAGGCCTCGCGGTGGAGAACTGGTATCCACCGCCGCCCGACGCACGGCCACCCGCGCGGCTGTTCCTGCCGGAGGAGGAGTGTGTGTTCGAGATCGTGAGCGGCGAGTTCATCATCCCGGGTGCTTCGACCACGACCACCACGACGACCACCACCATCGCTCCGCCCCCGGTGACGCTCGATCCGAACGACCCGAATGCCACGCTTCCACCGGAACCGGAGCCGGAGCCGACCACACCGACTACGGTGGAACCCGTGGTGCTCCAACTCCTGCCCGCGGCGACGACGATCCCGCCCGAGGTGCTCGATCCGCGTGCGCCCTTGCCCTCGGTGCCCCTCGAGCAACCGGTGGTGGCGTGCCGCGAGATCCCGCCCGACGTCACCCTCTTGCCGCCGAAGCAGCAGTGATGACCGCCAATGGTGCCGCACTGCTGGCTCTGCAGCTCGTCGACAGCGAACTCGACCAACTCGCCGCTCGGCGGGCCCGGCTGCCCGAGCGGGCAGTACTCGCCGAGGCGCAGCAGCGGTATGCCGCAGTGCTGGCCCGACAGGCCGAGCATCGCGCGGCGATCGATGCAGCCCTGGCTGCCATCGAGGCGGGCGAGCACGAGGGTGCTGCGCTCGACAAGCAGCGGGCTCGTCTGGAGGGTCAGCTGAAGACGGTGATCGCGCCTCGCGAGGCCGAGGCGCTCACCCACGAGATCGACCTGTTGCGAGCCAAGCGTTCGGCGGTCGACGACGCCGAACTCGAGGCGATGGAGCAGCAGGCCGAGGCCGAGGCTGCACTCGTGGCGCTGGCAGCCGACGAGACCGCGGCGGGTGCAGCGGTCGAGGCGGCCCAGGCGGCGCTCGACGAGGCGCTGGCATCGATGGCTGCGGTCGAGGCCGAGGTGACCGGCCGCCGGGCGAGTGCTGCGGCCGCGCTCGACGCGGCCGCGCTCGACTTCTACGCCGCCACCCGCAAACGCCACGGCGGCGTGGGCTTCGTTCGCGTCGACGGCCGCTCGTGCAGCGGGTGCCACGTCGACATGTCGCAGGGCGAGTTCGAGCAACTCCGATCGGCATCGGCTGACGAACTGCCCGAATGCCCCAACTGCGGCCGTCTCGTCGTCGTCTGACCGGCCGACCATGCTGCTCTGGTTCGCTGCGACCTCGGTGCTCACGGTGTTCTTCGTGTTCCGCGATCCGCGGTTCGACTACCGGTTCCTCGTGCTGGGGGCGCTCCTTCCCGATCTGGTCGATGCGTTCGCCGGCCGGATGTGGGTGCTGCACAGCCTCACCGGTGCCGTCGGCCTGCTGGTCGTCGTGATGGCCGCAACGGTGGGCAACCGGCCCTGGCGCAAGCGGCTCCTCGGCCTACCCATCGGGGTGTTGCTGCACATCGTGTTCGACGGCGCGTTCAGCACCACCGAGGTGTTCTGGTGGCCGTTCTCGGGCGGCTTCGGCGATCACCCGTTGCCGGTGGTGGCACGTGGATGGTGGAACATCGTGCTCGAACTGGCGGGGGCCGCGATGCTCGTGTGGGCCTGGCGGCTGTTCGGTCTCGCCGATCCGCAGCGGCGCCGCAACGCCGTGCGCGCAGGCCACCTCACCGCAGCCGTCCCGCTGCGCTGATCGCTGCTGACGCGCCGGTCGCGTCCGCTCACTCGGTCGAACATGTCAGGTGTCACGCTGCGTGATTGCTGTCACCGACGCGGCCATTGAGGAGCTGAAGGCGCGGGCGTACCTTCAGCCGCGTCAGCCCGATTCCCACGAAGGAGGAAGTCCAATGCCCACACTCTCGACCCCGATCCTCACCGCATCGAACATCGACGACACCACCGTCAGGTTGAGCGTCGAGTACACCGTCACCTTCACGCCCGGCGAAGTGCTGGCACGTCAGGTGTTCGAGGAGTCGGTCGATCTCTACGCCTCGCCCGACGAATGGGCGATCATGAGCAACTTCTGGGGGATGATGAGCGGCGGCAGCTCGGCGGAGTTGGGCTTCTGGTCGACGAACGTCGCCGACGCCGTCGCTGCGGTGGCCGCGACTGCGACCCGAACGCATACCGTCGACATCGCCCGTGCGACACTCGACGTGGCGATGCCCGGTGGCGAGATGTTGTCGGCACTCGTGCGGTTGACGCCGTATGTCCCGCCGAAGGAGGTCGTGGCCGGCTCGAACCGGGTCGACCGCGACTGGGGGAGCTGATGACGAGCCGCCGGTCGGGTCGGCACCGCCGGTGTCGACCCGCTGGTGTGGTGACGGTGAGTCGGTCTGTAAGCGGGATCCTGTAGGGCCGTTGCCGACCCCGGTGACCATCCATCTCAGCGATCGACCCGGAGGCTGACCCGGTTGCCCGGGCCGGACGAGCAGCCCATACCTCCTGCTTGATCTTGCTCCGGATGGGGTTGACCGAGCCGTGAGGATCGCTCCACACGCTGGTGCGCTCTTACCGCACCGTTTCACCCTTGCCTGTGACCGGCGAACCGGTCCATCGGCGGTCTGCTCTCTGTTGCACTGTCCGTCAGGTCGCCCCGACCTGGCTCTCGCCAGCATCCTGCTCTGTGGAGTCCCGACTTTCCTCGACACGATCGGCGGCCGGAGCCGACGTCGTGCCGCGGTCACCCGACCGACTCACCGTCGGCGACGAGTGTAGGGGAGCAGGTGGTGGCGCGGACGCCGGTGCTCAGCAGTCGGGGGTCATGTACTCGTAGACGAGCGAGTTGAGGCTCGGCGTCTCGAGGTTGATCGACACCCGGTTGCCGATGTCGTTCGGCGCACCGATGACCAGCGGCGTGGCGCCGAGGTTGCCGAACTGCGTCGGGATGGCGTACGCGGTGGGGATGGCCATGATGGGCGTGCTGCCCTCGGCGGCAGGCGCAGTGGTCTCGGGAGCCGGTGGCACACCGCCTGCAGCGGTGATGTCGTCGGGATTCACGTACCCGAGCGGGCGGCCCGTGGCGGCGATGGCCAGGATGGCGGCGTGACGCACTTCCTGCGACGCGATGGTGATGGCGTCCTTGCGCAGCGACGGCAGCGACAGCGCCGGCATGAGCGACTGGTAGGTGCTGCCCGCGAGCGACTCGAGCGCGTAGGCCACGTTCAGCACATCGCGGCGGGGATCGTCGCTGGGAGCCATCTCGGCCAGACCGTCTTCGGCTGCACCGCCTTGGATGGCACGCAGGATGGCGGGCACGAGCAGCGTGTCGATGCGCGGGTTCCCGCAGGTCCAGGGCTCGCCACCTCGATCGGCGGTGAGCTGCTCGACGGTGGCGGCGTGCGCGGCGTGGTCGTCGCGGAACCGCTTCACCACGTCGAGGTATGCCGGGTCGATGAGGTCGGCATTGGCGATGACCACGTCGTACAGCGAGATGACCGAGTGCTCGAGCGACGAGGCCGTGCGCAGCAGCACGACGTCGTCGACCTTGGCGTCGGGGAGTGCGGTGGTGGTGGGATACTCGCCGATCTTGGCGACGCCCGGTGAGGTGGTGCCGCCACCGCAGGCCGCGATCAGCGCAGCCGTGGCGACGCTGAAACCACCGATCTGGAGCAGGCGGCGCCGGCCGAGCAAGGCGTCGACACGCTGCTGCGGGGTGGCGGGCGAGGTGAGCAGTGCCTCGAACGTGTTGGCGAGGGCGCGCTGGTCGCGAGCGGTGGGCGATCCGAGGGCCCGGGCCTGGCGGGCGACTTCGTCGCAGCTGATGTCGTGGCGGGTCATCCGGATCACCCCTCTGCCGACAGAGCGGCAGCGTCGTTGACGAGCAGTGCGTCGAGATCGGTCTGTTCGGCCATGTCGAGCAGCACGACCACATGGCGGGCCTCGACCACGAGGATCGATGCGATGGTGGCGGTGCCGTCGGTGCCCTGCAGTGCACCCACCAGCTCGGTGTGCGTGGCGACGGCGATGTTCTCGAGCTCGGCGGCGGCGGTGAGCATCTCGCCGGGCAGGCCCGAGAAGGCGGCGCTGTACTGATCGACGACTGCCGCAGCCGGAACATCGGGTGCAGACTTGCCGAGAAGTGCCGAGAGTGCCTGCGCATAGGCCTGGTGCGATTCGCGGATGGCGAGCAGCGTCGACCGGTTGGCCCCGTCGGACTGGCGACCGGCGAGCGCCAGGTCGTACAGAGCGACGGCCGCGAGTTCGACCTGCTGGGCCAGACCGAGCAGCGCGAGGTCGTCGGTGACCGGCTGTCGTGGGGGTGCCGTGGTGGTGGTGGCCGCCGGTGTCGAGTCGGGCGGCACCGTGGTGGCGCCGGCCCGCGAGGCGAGCGTGGGCAGCAGCGAACCGGCCAGGCCGACCAGGCCGGCGCCGAGCAGACGGCGCCGCAGTGACGAACCGTCGGGCGCGTCGGCCGTCGGTGTTGCGGGCGAATCGATGTCCACGAGGGAGGGTGTCCTTTCCAGTCGCTGCCCACAGCCTTGTAGGCCGAGGGGGAGCGGAGCAATTCCAGGTGACAAGACTAGAAGTCCAGGGCCGACAGGTCGGGTATCCAACCACGGGTTCGTCGAACGGCCTCGTGGAACTGAGCCCGATCGAGCACCGAGGCCGGCTCGATCCGGCTCGTCGGTCGCCAGATGGCGGCGATGTCGTCGAACGATCCCCATACCCCGGCAGCCAGGCCGGCCAGGTAGCCGGCACCCAGCGTGGTGGCGTCGGCGACCGGGGCGGTCTCGACCGGTCGTTGGGCGGCATCGGCGAGTGCTTGCACGAACGTGGGGTTGCGGCTCATCCCGCCGTCGATGCGCAACACGTCGACCCGTCGGCCGGTATCGGCCTCGGCGGCATCGACCAGATCGGCGCCACGATGGGCGATGCCCTCCAGCACGGCACGCACCACATGGGCGCGATCGCTGCCGCGGCTGAGGCCGAACAGAGCACCTCGTGCGCCGTAGTCCCAGTGCGGTGTACCCAGGCCCAGCAGCGCCGGCACGAACACCACCCCGTCGGTGGAGGTGCAGCGCTGGGCGACGTCGTGGCTCTCGGCCGCCGAGGCAATGAGGCCGAGGTCGTCGCGGAGCCACTCGACGTTCGTGCCGGCCGACAGCATGATGGCCTCGACACCCCAGGTGGTGACGCCGCCGATCGACCAGCCGACGATGGGGAAGGTGCCATCGCTACTGCGGTTGGCCGAGGCGGGCGCCGTGGGGCCGACGCACACATCGAGCATGCCGCCGGTGCCGAAGGTGATCTTGGTGTCGCCGGGGCGCACACAACTCTGACCCACGAGGCTGGCCTGCTGATCGCCCACGAGTGCGCTGAGCATCGGTGCGCCCGGGAGTGCCGTGGCGGGCGCGATGGGGCCCGAGGTGTCGACGAGTCGTGGCATCATCGACCGGGGGATGCGGAACACGCCGAGCACGGTGTCGTTCCAGTCGCTCGCGTCGCCGAGCGTGAGGCCCGTGACCGCGGCGTTAGACCGGTCGGTGACGTGGGCGGCGCCGTCGGTGAGCACCCAGGCGATCCAGCTGTCGACGGTGCCGAAGCACAGGTCGCGGCTGCGGTCGGGGTCGAGGTTGTCGAGCAGCCAGGCCACCTTGGTGGCCGACTGGTTGGGGGCCAGTGCCAGGCCGTGGTTCGCCCTGGCCATGATGCAGTCGAACACCGTGCGCAGGTCCTGCCAGCCGAGGCCGGGGCCGATCGGCTGCCCGGTGGCCCGGTCCCACACCACGGTGGACGCCCGTTGGGTGCTGACGCCGACGGCCTGCACCGTGCCGCCGTGGCGGGCGAGGGCCTCGCGAGCCACCTCGAGGGTGGCGGCCGCCATCTCGGCGGCATCGAACTCGACCAGTCCGGGCGCCGGGCTGGCAGGGGGCAGGCGTCGGTAGACGAGTTCGCCGAGCGACCCGTCGGGGGCCTGCACCGCAGCCCGCAGGCCGGTGGTGCCGATGTCGATGACGAGCACGCTCACGACGCAGCGCTCCCTTCGTCGGTGTCGAGGTGGTGGCCACCGTCGGACGACGGCGACGACGGGCGGCGGATGCTCGGCACCATGCCGCGCGATTGCAGCCACTGGCCGAGGAAGCCGCCGAACAGACCGGCGCCGGCGGCGAGCGGCAGGTTGGCGATGAACGCTGTCAGTCGCAGGTCGTTGCCCACGACGGCGCGGCCGATCACGAACGCCGTCTGCACGACGACGAAGGCGCCGAGCGCAGTGACCAGGCCGTGGGCCAGCGGTAGGCCGCGCTGCTGCACCCAGGCGGCGACGCCTGCACCCAAGAGGAAGCCGAACAAGGCGCCGAGCCGCAGCAGGGTGGCGACGCCGGAGTCGTCGAACAGCAGGGCGAGCACCTGCAACGGCAGGGCGAACACGGCGCACACGCCGGCGCCCGCCTTGATGGCGTCGATGTCCCAGCGGCCCGTCGACGAGGTGGCGGTCATGGCCAGTGCACCTCGCCGAATGGTGAGGGCAGGCCGATCTTGCCCGGGTTGAGGATGCCCTTCGGGTCGAGCGCGTGCTTCAGCGCCACGAGGACGGCGAAGCCCGAACCGAGGGCTTCGGCGACGAATCGGCTGCGGTTCAGACCGACGCCGTGGTGGTGCGACAGGTTGCCGCCGTGGGCGAGCACGGCGCGCTGACCGGCGTCCCACATGGCCACATAGGTCGACTCGACCTCGTCGGCCGGGGGAGTGGCGGCGAACGTGAAGTACAGGCAGGCCCCGTCGGCGTAACTGTGCGACAGGTGGCAGGTGGCGGCGCGGGCGTGCGGCACGGCCAGCATCGCTGCGCGGACCCCGTCGAAGATGCCGTCGAGCGCGCTCCACGGCGCGGCGATCTCGAGGGTGTCGACCACGAAGCCCTTGCGCGTGAGTGCCTGGAGGGCGCTGGTGTCGTTGCGGTGGTGCATCCAGCGCTCGACACGGTCGGGCCCCAGTTCGGTGGCTGCAGCGCAGGCCTCGGCTACCACCTGCATCGTGGCGTCGACGATGGCGGGGTGGCCTTCGTCGAGCACCAGCAGCATGCACTGGGTGCCGTCGCCGCCCTGGCCACGCTGGCTCTCGGGAGCGTCGTACAGACGCAGTACCGCAGGCGTGGCGCCGGCGTGCAGCACCTGCCGGCAGGCCTCGATGCCCTCGCTGAACGAGGCGAACGCGTAGGCGTTCATGCAGGTGCTGGCGGGCAGTGGGTGGGCACGCAGCCACACGCGGGTGACGATGCCGAGGGTGCCCTCGCTGCCGATGAACACCTGGCCGAGATCGGGCCCAGCGGCCGCGGCCGGGGCGCCACCCGTGTGCACGATGCTGCCGTCGGCCAGCACCACCTCGAGGCCGACGACCATGTCTTCGATCTTGCCGTAGCGGGTGCTGTACTGACCGGCGCCGCGGCACGCCACCCAACCGCCCACGGTGGCGATGTCGAAGCTCTGCGGGAAGTGGCCCACCGACAGCCCGTGAGGCGCGATGGCTGCTTCGAGATCGGGACCGAAGGTGCCGGGCAGCACCTCGACGATGCCCGACACGGCATCGACCGACACCACGCCGGCGAGGGCGGTGAGGTCGAGCAGGACGCCGCCGAACACCGGCACCGAGGCGCCGCACACGCCGCTGCGTCCGCCGGCTGCGGTGACCGGGATGCCTGCCGCGTTGCAGGCCGCCACCACACGCGACACCTCGTCGGCGGTGCGCGGCGAGCACACGGCGGCGGCCACCTGCGGCGCCTGCCCGGCCAGTGCCCAGTGCATCGACAGCGGCCACCAGTCGCGGCTCACGTCGGCCCGTTGGGCCAGGTCGGTGCTGGTGGGGCACACGCTCCGCAGGTGGTCGACCACCTCGGCGGGGATTGCCACCGGGGCGGAACCGAGGTGTGCGCCGGTGCCCGTCAGTTCGATGGGCGGGGTGGGGGTGGCGGTCACGATGCTCCTCGGACGCTGGCGATGAACTCGGCTTCGCTGACGGCGCCAGCGGCGGCTTCGTCGGCACAACTGGCCACGAAGGCCTGCAGCTGGCGCTGGGTCTCGGCGTCGTCCCAGCCGAGGTACGGGGCGATGAGCCGGGCGACGGAGGGCGCGGCAGCGAGGGTTGCCGGACGGTCGAGCAGGCGGGCACGGGTGCGGCGGCTGAGCACATCGTCGAGGCTGCGCGCCATCTCGTGGCGCACGGCGTAGACGGCTTCGGTGGCGAGGTACGGCAGCCCGGGCACCAGCGGCTCGAACCGATCGACGTCGGCGGCCAGCACCTCGTCGGCCAGCACCTCGTTCGCCATCGAGCCGTAGCGCGACAGCAGATGCGGGTCCGACACGGGGCGGTCGCTGCCACCGCCGAGCAGTCGCATGCGCCGGGTGCGGCAGCGGCCTCTGCGACCCAACAGGCGCAGCACCTCGTCGACGGTGTCTTCGGCCATCTCGCGATAGGTGGTGAGCTTGCCGCCCGCCACGGTGACCACACCGTGCTCGCTCACCGTCACGGCGTGGCGGCGCGACAGGTCGGCGGTGCGACCGTCGCCGGTGCTCTTCACCAGTGGCCGCAACCCGGCCCACACACCGGTGATGTGCTCGGCGGTGATGGGGCCGTCGGGTCCGGGTGCCACCGATGCGTTCAGCGCACGCAACACGTAGGCGATGTCGTCGGCGGTGCATTGCGGGTCGTCGAGCGGCCCGTCGTAGTCGGTGTCGGTGGTGCCCACGTAGGTGTGCTGGAACGTGCCGTCGCCGTTGGGGCCCCACGGCACCAGGAACAGGCTGCGCTTGTCCTTCGGCACCGGGATGACCACGGCGATGTCGTTGCGCACCAGGTGCCACGGCACGGTGACGTGCACGCCCTTCGCCGGGCGGATGCTGTCGGGGTCGGTGCCCTCGTCGAGCGTGCGCACCCGGTCGGCCCACACACCGGCAGCGTTCACGACGCAGTGCGAGGCGATGGTGAAGCGTCGGCCATCGGCCTCGACCTCCACTCGGTGAGCGCCCTGCCGGCCGCTGATGCCCACCACGGCACAGCCGTTGGCGACGGCTGCCCCGTGTGCGGCGGCCGTGCGGGCCACGGTGAGCGTGAGGCGGGCGTCGTCGGCGGCGGCGTCGTAGTAGAGGTACGCGGCCAGCACTCGCTCGGCGGGCATGGTGGGCATGTGGGCCACGGCCGCTGCCTTCTTCAGGCGGCGGTGCAGCTTGCCGATTCGCCAGCCGCCGGTGAGGTCGTACATCCACATGGCCGAGCCGAGCGCACGGGCGATCTTGCGGTTGACGACGCTCTTGGTGTCGGCGTCACCCGGCTTGGTGGGCCGGCCGAGGATGGGGATCATGAACGGCATCACACCCACCAGGTGGGGCGCGTTGCGACGCAGTCGCTGGCGTTCGCGCAGCGCCTCGTACACCAGGCGCACCTCGCCCTGCTGCAGGTAGCGCAGCCCGCCGTGCACCAGCTTCGAGCTCTTCGACGACGTGCCCCACGCGAAGTCGTGTGCCTCGACCAGGGCCGTGCGCAGGCCTCGCGTGGCGGCATCGAGCGCCACGCCCACACCAGTGATGCCGCCGCCCACCACCACGACGTCGAACTCCTCGTGTTCGAGGCGGCTCAGCATGTGGGCACGATCGAACGGCGCGGCGGTGATGGTCACGCGGCCCATCCTAGGGACGAGCGGTTCCCGGCCAATCTGCACGGAGTGCAGATTCGCACGAGTTGCGAATTAGCACTCAATGGACCTACGGTGGAGCCGTGCGTACACCGAACGAACTCGCCGAGGCGTTCCGGGCCCGTGGGCTGAAGCTCACCCCGCAACGCCAGCTGCTGTTCCGTCTGCTGCACGACAACACCACCCATCCCTCGGCCGAAGCGCTCTTCCTTGCAGCGAGCGAGCAGATGCCGGGTATCTCGCTGCGAACCGTCTACCAGACCCTCAACGATCTGGTCACACTGGGCGAGTTGCAGCAGATCGACTTCGTGCCGGGCTCGGCACGGTTCGATCCGAACCTCTCCGACCACCAGCACCTCGTGTGCGACCGGTGCGGCGCCGTGCGCGATGTGCACCTGCCGCTCGGCGACCTGGCCCCGGCGGCACCCTCTGCCGTCGAGGTCGACTTCCGGATCGAGTCGACCACGGTCGTGTTCCACGGCCGCTGCGGTGCCTGCGCCGTAGCCGACTGACCCGTCAACCTCATCAACCCACCCTCATCAACCCCACCAACAAGGAGCAACCAACCATGAGCCTGCACGGCACCAAGACCCACGAGAACCTGAAGGAAGCCTTCGCCGGCGAGAGCCAGGCGAACCGTCGCTACCTGTGGTTCGCCCAGAAGGCCGACGTCGAGGGCTACCCCGACGCCGCTGCGCTGTTCCGCTCGGTCGCCGAGGGCGAGACCGGCCACGCCCACGGCCACCTCGAGTTCCTGGCCCAGGTGGGCGACCCCGCCACCGGCGAGCCGATCGGCGAGACCGAGGACAACTTCAAGGCGTCGATCGCCGGCGAGACCTACGAGTACACCCAGATGTACCCGGGCTTCGCCAAGACCGCCCGCGAAGAGGGCTTCGCCGAGATCGCCGACTGGTTCGAGACGCTCGCCCGCGCCGAGAAGAGCCACGCCGGCCGCTTCGCCCAGGGCCTCGAGGCCCTCGGCTGATCAACCTGTACGCCTGCAGCGCGGGTCGGCCGACGAGGCCGGCCCGCGCGAGGCTGTCGTCGCCATGAGCACCATCTACGATCCCAAGCACCCCCTGTACCTCGACGAGGCCGACGTCCGCGAGGAACTCACCCGTGTGTACGACCTCTGTCACGGGTGCCGCTTGTGCTTCAAGTTCTGCACCTCGTTCCCGACGCTGTTCGAGTTCATCGACCGACACGACGACCAGGACGCGGGCCGGCTCACCACCGCTCAGCAGGACCAGGTGGTCGACGAGTGCTTCCAGTGCAAGTTGTGTTACATCAACTGCCCCTACATCCCCGAGCTGCACCAGTGGGCGCTCGACTTCCCCCGGCTCATGCTGCGTGCCGATGCGATGCGCCACGAGACCAAGCAGATCGGTGTGCGCGACCGCCTCACCACCGAGGTGATGGGCCGCACCGACCTGATGGGCAAGGTCGCCACCGCCGCCGCGCCGGTGGCCAACAAGGTGGTGGCCGCCAAGGCCGGCTCGCTCATCCGCAAGGTGGTCGAGAAGACCGCCGGCGTCTCGAGCGTGCGCCTGCTGCCGCCCTACGCCCGGCAGCGGTTCAGCACCTGGTTCGCCAAGCGCCCCCGCGTGCGCATCAACAAGCGCCAGGGTCGTGTCGCCGTGTTCCCCACCTGCCTCGTGGAGTACCAGAAGCCCGACATCGGCCAAGACCTGGTGAAGGTGTACGAGCGCAACGGCATCGAGTGCTCGCTGGCCGACGGCGCCTCGTGCTGCGGTGCGCCGTTCCTGCACAGCGGCGACCTCGACCAGTTCACCAAGATCGCCGAGAAGAACGTGAAGGCATTGGCCGTCTCGGTGCGCCAGGGCAAGGACATCGTCGTGCCCCAGCCCACCTGCGGCTACGTGCTGAAGAAGGACTACGTCGACTATGTCGGCGGCGCCGACGCCCAGCTGGTGAGCGAGCACACCTTCGACGCCGCCGAGTACCTGATGAAGGTGCACAAGGGAGAGGGCACCACGCTCGACACCGAGTTCACCGGCGACGTGCCCGTCACCGTCACCTACCACGTGCCCTGCCACCTGAAGGCCCAGAACATCGGTCTGAAGAGCCGCGACCTGATGAAGCTCACCGGCGCCAAGGTGAAGCTCGTCCAGCAGTGCAGCGGCATCGACGGGATGTGGGGCCTTCGTGCCGAGAACGCACACCTGTCGATGCCGATCGCCGAGAAGTTGGGCGACGAGATCCGCAAGGCCAACGGCGATGCCGTGGCGGGCGACTGCCACCTCGCCAACACCGCCATCGCCGAACAGACCGGCGAGAGCCCCATGCATCCGTTGCAGTTGGTGGCCCGCGCCTACGGGATCGCCCCCGAACCCCCACGCTGACCGCTGGGCCCTGTGCCCGGCACGACAACCGAGGAGACCCCCCATGTCTCGCAAGCTCACGCTCGCCGACATCGTCGACGTCCGTGCCTACGAGCGCCAGCGCGACGCGCTGCGTACCGAGGTGATCGTCCTGAAGGAGCGTCGCCGCATCGCACTGGGCACGATCATCACGGTGATGTTCGAGAACCGCACCACGGTGCGCCATCAGATCCAGGAGATGGCACGGGTCGAAAAGCTCGTCACCGACGAGGCGATCCAGGAAGAGCTCGACATCTACAACCCGATGGTGCCCGAGCCCGGCGAACTGTGCGCCACGATGTTCATCGAGCTCACCTCCGACTCACAGATGCGCGAGTGGTTGCCGAAGCTGGTGGGAATCGAGCGCAGCCTCGTGTTCCGACTGCCCGACGGATCGCAGGTCCGGTCGGTCACCGAGGAACAGCACGAAGCACAACTCACTCGCACCGATGTCACCGCCGCAGTGCACTACGTGCGCTTCGAGTTCAGCCCCGAACAGGTGGCCGCATTCGACGGCGACGTGTTGCTCACCGTCGAGCATCCGCACTACTTCGAGGCGGTCGAGCTGTTGCCCGCCACGGTCGCCGAACTGCGCACCGATCTGGTGGGTTGACCGCCTGCTGCCGGCTCCGGCCGGTGGATCGTCCCTGGCAGGCGGCCCGAGCGCGCACAGAATCGTCACAAAATGACTCTGGCGGAGCAGGGCCGGATGACTCTAGATTTGCCCCCGTCCGGCGCTGTCGCCGGGCGAACACAGCCAAAACTGGGGGCAACAGTCGTGTCTGTCAAGGAGATCTCCTGGCGCCAATTGGGGGCATGCCGGGGGCTCGAACCGAGCATCTTCTATCCCGAGGACGAGGAAGCGGCCGAGGAGGCCAAGAGCGTCTGCGCCGAGTGCAAGGTGCGTGTCGCCTGCCTCGAGCATGCGCTCAGCATCCGCGAGAAGCAGGGTGTGTGGGGCGGAGCCACCGAACGCGAACGTCGGAGGATCATCCGTCAGCGCCGCCGCACTGCGTGACCGTTCGTCACGCCGGGGCGGTGCTGGCCTAGCCTCGACCCGATGAGTTCTCTGCTCGAACGACACGGCGGCTGGCCGGCGTTGCTGACGCGCCTGCTCGACCGCAACGACCTGGACGCGAACGAAGCCCGCGATGCGATGACCACCATCTTGGCGGGTGAGGCGACGGCAGCGCAGTTGATCGGGTTCGTGGTGGCGCTGCGCGCCAAGGGCGAGACCCCCGAGGAGTTGTCGGGGTTGCTCGACGCGGTGCTGGAAGCAGCGACGCTGGTGCCCCTGTCGGACACGCTGCGCGACACGGCGGTCGACATCGTCGGCACCGGCGGCGACCGCAGCCACTCGATCAACGTCAGCACGATGTCGGCCATCGTCACTGCGGGCGCAGGCGTGCCGGTGTGCAAACACGGGGCCCGCGCCGCATCGTCGAAATGCGGCACCGCCGATGTGCTCGAAGCGCTCGGGGTCGCGGTCGACCTGCCCCCGGCAGGGGTGCTGCGCTGTATCGAACGGGCCGGGATCGGCTTCTGCCTGGCGCCCAGCTACCACCCGGCCTTCCGGTTCGCCGCTCCCAGCCGGCGCGAGATCGGTATCCCGACGGTGTTCAACCTGCTCGGTCCGATGGCGAACCCGGGCCGGGTACGCCGTCAGCTGATCGGTGTGGCCAACCCGTCGGCGGCCGAACGCATGCTCGCGTCGCTGCGCATCCACGGCTCGATCAAGGCCTGGGTGGTGCACGGCAGCGGTCTCGACGAGCTCACCACCACCGGCACCTCTACCGTGCTCGCGCTCGAGGACGAGCAGGTGCGTAGTTTCACCGTCGACCCGGTGGCGCTCGGCCTGGCGCCGGCCATCATGGACGAGCTGGTGGGAGGCGAGCCGGCCGAGAACGCCGATGCGGTGCGGCGGGTGATGGACGGCAAGCACGGCCCGCACCGCAACATCGTGGTACTGAACGCCGGCGCAGCCCTCGTGGTGGCGGGTCGCGCCGAGTCGCTGGAGGAAGGCCTCGCGCTGGCGGCGCAGAGCATCGACTCGGGCGCTGCTGCTGCCACGCTGCAGCGCTTCATCGACGAGTCGCAGGCGGCGCTGGCCGAGGTGCAGGCGGGCGGTCGGTGATCGTTCGCGTGCCTGGCTCGTCGGCCAACCTCGGCCCGGGCTTCGATTCGTTGGGGATGGCGATCAGCCTCGATGTGGAACTCGGTGTGGTCGCAGGTCCGGTTGCATCCGAGGTCCCTGACGACGCTGCCGTGCTGCCCGACGAGCACCCGGGCTGCATCGCGTTCCGCCGAGCAGGCGGACAGGGCGGGCTGTGGGGTCGCTCGTCGCTGCCCATCGGCCGCGGCCTGGGCTTCAGCGGCGCCGTGCGTGTGGGCGGTGCACTGCTTGCCGAGGTGCAGCGTGCCGAGGGCGACCTCGACCGTGTGGCCGATCGTCGGGGAGCAGTGATGGAACTCGTGAGCGAGTTGGAGGGACACCCCGACAACGTGGCCGCGTCGCTGTACGGAGGAGTCGTCGCCACGGCGGCAGGGCGTGTGGTGCAGGTGCCGTTGGCGCTCGACCCGGCGGTGGTGGTGTGGATCCCGTCGTTCATCACCAAGACCGACGAGTCGCGCCAGGTGCTGCCCTCCACGGTTCCGTTCGCCGATGCGGTGTTCAACGTGGGGCGCGTGGCGTTGCTGCTCGCCGCGCTGGCCACCGGCGACGTCGATGCACTGCGCGATGCCACCGCCGACCGATTGCACCAGGACCGCCGGTTGGCGATCGCTGCGCCGAGCCGTGCGGCCATCGAGGCGGCGCTCGCAGCCGGTGCCTGGTGTTCGTATCTGTCGGGCAGCGGTCCCACCGTGGCGGCGCTGTGCGCCCTCAACGAGGCCGAGGAACTCGCTGCCGCCCTGCCCGCCGACGGAGTGGCCCGCGTGCTGCGCATCGATCACGCCGGGGCACAACTCGAGGTACCGCTCGGGTGACCTCGTCGGGCGTGTCGGCGGGCGACGACGACCCGGAGATCCCCGACCGTCTGATCGCCGACGCGCTCGACCTCACCGTCGCCATCGCTGCCGCCGGGGCACGCCAGCGGCCGCCGCTCGCGTTTCCCGGCGACCTGCGCGCGTTGTTCCGGTTGCAGCGGCTGTCGGGGCAGGCGCTGCGCACGGCTCGCCGGGCGATCGCTGCCGACGACGGCTTCCGGCGACGCGTCGGCTCGGTGGTGGGCCCGGAGTTGCTCGACGAGGCCGGGTTGCTGTGGCTGCAACGACCCGAGGGTTGGCTCGACCGTCTTCGGGTGCTCGCTGCAGAGGCGGCAGCGGATTCCTCGGCAGCCGACCTGGCGACGCAGTTGCGCAGTGCCGAGCGCCGGCGGTTGGCGGCCGAACAGGCCGCGTCGCGGGCGCTTGCCGAACTGGCGGCCATGAAGGCGGTGGGCGAGCGCTCCGACACCGATCTCGCCACCGCAACCTCCGAACTCGCCCGACTGCGCCCCGAACTCTCGGCGGCACAGGCGCAGGTGCAGCAGTTGCGGCTCGACGTTCGGCGGGCTGCCGACCGGCAGCGGGTCGCCGACGAGCGGGCCGAACGTGCGACGCGTGACTTGTCGGTCGCACGTGACGCGCTCATCGAGGCCGAGCGTGCTCGTGACGATGCGATCGCTGCGCGTGCCGCTGTGGTGGAGCAGCTGATGACGACTGCCGCACCGTCGCCGGCTCCGGCGCGACGACCCGCGAAAGCAGGGTCGGGACGGCGGCCGATCGCCCTTCCCGGGGGCTTGGTGGGTTCGAGCCGTCCGGCGGCCGAGCACCTGGTGCGAGTTCGTGGGGTGGTGGTGCTCGTCGACGGCTACAACGTCGCCAAGCTCGGCTGGCCCGAGTTGAGCCTCGAGGCACAGCGCGACCGTTGTATCGCTGCGGCCGAGGACGTGGTCACCCGCTTCGGCGGGGTCGATGTGCGCATCGTCTTCGACGGCGCCGACGTTCCCGGCGTGCCTGCCGGGTCGCGGCGGCTGGTGCCCGTGCGGTTCTCGCCCGAGGGTGTGTCGGCCGACGACGTGTTGCGCGCCGAGGTGGCTCGGCTGCCCGACTCGACCCCGGTGGTGGTGGTCACCGACGACCGAGCGGTGCTCGACGACGTACGGATCCGTGGTGCGAACGGCCTGCCGAGCGCGACGTGGCTCGAACTCGCCGGGCATCGCAGCGTCGGCCGCTGACGCGCCGAGTTCGTGTGGGAAACCGTGTCACACCCCTTTGGCAGGGTGCACGGCATGAACAACGACACCGTCATCACCATCTCGTGCGACACCTGTGCGATGCGCCACACCGACGCATGCGCCGATTGCGTGGTGAGCTTCCTGTGCGACCCGGAGCGAGTCGACGGGGCGGGCATCGGCCCGGTGGCCACACCCGTGGCGGTCGGTCGGCGCGACGCCGTGGTGCTCGACCTCGACGAGGTGCGGGCCATGCGCCTGCTCGCTTCGGCGGGTCTGGTGCCTACGCTGCGACACCGTGAGGCGATCTGAGCCGCTGCCCGACCACCTCGACGAGGCCTATGTGGCCGAGTTGGCAGCGATCGCTGCACCCTTCGGTATCAGCCGGGTGGGTGTGGCCCCGGCGACCGTGCTCGAGCGGGCCCGGCGCGAGTTGATCCGCCGTCGTGCGGCGGGCCTGCACGACGGGATGCAGTTCACCTACAAGAATCCCGAGCGTTCCACCGACCCGCAGGCCGCGGTGCGCTCGGCGCGGGCAGTGCTGGTCGGTGCCCGCTCCTACTGGTACGACGATCGCCTCGCCAGCGACGAGCAGCATGTCGGCGTGCCGGCGCGCATCGCCCGGTACGCACAGGCCGATCACTACCGGCCACTGCGCGAGGGGCTGTGGGCGGTGGCGCACCGGTTGCGGCGCGACGGCTGGAAGGCCGTGGCCTTCGCCGACGACAACTCGATGGTCGACCGCGAGATCGCCCACGCTGCCGGGCTCGGTTGGTTCGGCAAGAACGCCAATCTGTTGCTCGAAGGTGTGGGCAGCTGGTTCGTGCTGGGCAGTGTGGTCACCACGGCGCCCCTGCCGGTCGCCGCCCGCCCGGTGCCCGACGGGTGCGGGAGTTGCCGTCGGTGCATCGACCAGTGCCCCACGGGGGCGATCGTCGAACCCGGCGTGATCGACGCGGCGCGGTGCCTCGCCTGGGTGCTGCAAAAACCCGGGATGATCGACCGGCAGTGGCGCCGGGCGATCGGCGACCGGATCTACGGATGCGACGACTGCCAGGAGGCCTGCCCGCCCACGATGCGCCTCGGTGGACGCGAACCGGCCCCGCCGGCGGGCGACGGGCGGGTCGAGCCCGCACTCGATGCACTCGAACTGCTGGCGATCGACGACGAGGCGGTGCTCGCCCGCTGGGGTCGGTGGTATGTCACCGACCGCGAGCCGCGGTGGCTGCGCCGCAACGCGCTCGTCGTGGTCGGCAACTCGGGTCGTGGCGACGATGCCAGGGTGCAGCACACGCTGGTGCGCTACCTTGCCGACGATGACCCGATGCTGCGCGCCCACGCCGTCTGGGCCGCCCGTGCGCTCGGTCAACACCACCTGCTGCCGAGCGACGACCCCGATCCTGTCGTTGCTGCAGAACTGAACGAACCGTGGTGAGCGTCGACCGATGAAACACCTGCTCGTCACCAACGACTTCCCACCGAAGATCGGCGGTATCCAGTCGCTGCTGTGGGAGTGGTGGCGCCGTCTGCCGCCCGAGTCGTTCGCCGTGCTCACCAGCCCCTACGAGGGCACGGCCGAGTTCGACGCCGCACAGGCCTTCCACATCGAGCGCACCCGCGAGCCGGTGCTGCTGCCGCACCCGTGGATGGTGCGCCGCATCGACGAGATGGCCAAGCGCGTCGGTGCCGACCTGGTGGTGCTCGACCCGGCCGTGCCGCTCGGGCTCGTCGGCCCTTCGCTCCGCCTGCCGTACGACGTGGTGCTGCACGGCGCCGAGGTCACCGTGCCCGGGCGACTGCCCGGTTCGAAACAGGCCCTCGCGCATGTGCTCACCCGCGCCCGCCACATCGTGGCCGCGGGCGGGTACCCGGCCGCCGAGGCCGAGCACGCGGCCGGGCGCTCGCTGCCCATCACCGTGGTGCCCCCTGGTGTCGACGTCGACCGTTTCCACCCGCTCGACCAGGCCGGCCGCGATGCGGCCCGGATCTCGTTCGGGCTCCCTGTCGATGCCGAGTTGATCGTGAGCATCAGCAGGCTGGTGCCGCGAAAGGGCTTCGATGTCGCCATCCGTGCGGCAGCGCGGCTGCAGGCGAGCCGACCCGATCTGCTGCTGGCGATCGCCGGTGGCGGCCGCGACGAGGCCCGCCTGCGCCGCCTCGCCGCCGAACTCGGAGCACCGGTCCGTTTCCTCGGTCGTGTCTCGAACGAGGCCCTGCCCGCTCTGTACGGCTGTGCCGACCTGTACGCCATGCTGTGCCGCAACCGGTGGGGTGGCCTCGAGCAGGAGGGGTTCGGGATCGTCTTCGTCGAGGCCGCGGCCTGTGGGGTGCCCCAGATCGCCGGTGCCAGCGGGGGAGCGGCCGAGGCCGTCGCACACGGCGAGACCGGTCTGGTGATCGATCGTCCCGACGATGTCGATGCCGTCGCCGACGCGATGCGCAGTCTGCTCGACGATCCGGTGCGCCGTCGGGCGATGGGCGAAGCGGGCCGTCGCCGCGCCGTCGCCGAGTTCAGCTACGACGTCCTCGCCGAGCGGTTGGGCCGCTCGCTCGGGGCACTGCCATGATGGCGAGGCGATGAGCGACGCAGCGGTTGCCGGCACCCGCGTGGTGCGTGTCGACGTGATCGGCACGGCGTTGTTCGTGGTCGTGGTCGCGCTCGGCCTCGTCGTGCGCGACGTCCGCGGTGTGCAGATCGCCATGGCGGCCGTGTCGATGATCCTGTTCGCCATCGGCGCCGCTGTGGGGCTCGTGGCCTACGTGCGTGCACTCGAACGGTCGCGCATCGACGAGATCGGGGTGGCCAACCTGTTCCTGCTCACGGGCCGCACCGCTCCTGCGCCGGTGAAGCGGACGATGACGGCCATGCTGATCGTGCAGATCGTGGTGGGCCTGGGTGCCGCCATCGTCGGCGCTGTCGGCCTGGGCGACGACGAGGTGAACTCGTTGGCGTTCGGCATCCTCGTGCCCATGTTCGGAATCGGCCTGAACGGCCTGTGGGCAGTGCTCCACGGGCGCTTCGGGCCCCGCCTCGAGCGCGCCGTCCAACCTTCGCGACGCCAGATCGACTAGAAAGACCAGCCATGGCAGAACAGGCCACGCAGACCACCCATATCGCTGCTCCACCGGCCACGGTGTGGGCGATCGCGACCGACATCGAGCGCTATCCCGAGTGGGCCAAGGACGTGAAGGACGTCACCGTGCACGCACGCGACGACCAGCAGCGCCCGACCGAGGTCGAGTTCCGGGCGTCGGCGCTCGGCCGTAGCACGCACTACACGCTGGCGTACGACTACTCGGAAGCGCCTGCGGTGCTGAGCTGGCGGATGGTGCGCGGCGACATCATGAGCCGTATCGACGGTGCCTACCACTTCTCGTCCACCTCCGACGGGGGCACCGAGGTGCGCTACGACCTCACCATCGAACTCGTCGTCCCGCTGCCCGGTTTCGTGAAGCGCCGCGCCGAGGTCCGCATCCTCAACACCGTTCGCGAGTTGAAGGCACGCGCCGAGTCGTGACCACGGCCGATGGGCGCCGGGTCGGGATCGACGTCGGCGGGACGAAGTGCCTCGGCGTCGCCCTGGGCCCGGACGGCTCGGTGCTCGACCAGCGTCGGGTGCCCACCCCCAACGACCCCGAGCAGTTGGTCGACACCCTGGCCGGTATCACCGAGGCCCTGGGCGCACACGACGCCGTGGGGATCGCCGTTCCCGGCCTGGTGAACCGCGACGGGGTGCTGCTCGCAGCACCGAACCTCACCAACGTGACGATGCTGCCGCTGCGCGAACTGCTCGAGCAACGCAGCGGACTGCGCGTGGTGGTCGACAACGACAACACCGCCGCCTGCCTGGCCGAATGGGTGCTCGGTGCCGGTCGCGGATGCGACGACGTGGTGCTGGTCGGCCTCGGCACCGGCATCGGCGGCGGCTTCGTGTCGGGCGGCACACTGCAACGCGGCCATCACGGATTCGCCGGCGAGTTCGGCCACATGGTGGTGCAGCCCGACGGCATCGTGTGCCCCTGCGGGCAGCGTGGCTGCTGGGAGCGCTATGCATCGGGCAGTGGCCTCGCCCACCTCGCCCGCGAGGCGGCGACTGCGGGCCACCTGTCGGGTGTGCTGGCAGCGGCCGGTTCACTCGACCACCTGCGCGGCGAGCACGTCACCTCAGCAGCCCGGGCCGGCGACCGCGAGGCACTCGATGTGCTCGACACCTACGCCCGCTGGGTGGCGGTCGGCCTGGTGAACCTCACCAACCTGTTCGACCCGGGCCGCATCGTGCTGTCGGGCGGTCTGTCGGCCGAGGCCGACCTGTACCTGCCGCCGATCGCCGCAGCCTTCGAGAACACGTTGTTCGCCGGTCGCCTGCGGCCCCGGCCCGTGCTCGGCTTCGCCGAGTTGGGGCCCTTGGCCGGCGGTATCGGCGCAGCGTTGCTCGTCGACATCTGAGGCTCGGCTCGGCTCGGCCGCACCGGCCCTGGCCTGCGTATCAGTGCGGGCGGTAGTTGGCGCGCGCCGCTTCGATCTCGCGCCATGCGGCGTCGCGGCCGGCGAGGCCGGCGGTCGACGCGCTCTTGCCGGGTTCGAGTGCCTTGTACACCTCGAAGAAGTGCTGGATCTCGGCCACCAACTGGGGTGTGAGATCGTCGAGGTCGTGCACATCGGCCCAGCGGGGCTCGCGTGGCGGCACGCAGATCACCTTGGCGTCGTCGCCGGCCTCATCGTGCATGTAGAGCACGCCCACGGGTCGGGCCTGCACCCACACCCCCGGATACACCGGGTCTTCGAGCAGCACCAACGCGTCGAGCGGGTCGCCGTCGCCGCCCAGGGTGTCGGGGATGAAGCCGTAGTCGGCCGGATAGGTGGTCGCCGTGAACAGTCGCCGGTCGAGGTACACCCGGCCGGTTTCGTGGTCGATCTCGTACTTGTTGCGGCTACCACGGGGGATCTCGATGACCACGTGGATGCAGCCGTCGGGGAGCGGATTGGCCATGCGCCCATGTTCGCACACCCGTTCCCGGTCTCGCAGTTCACACAGCCGTCACATCGTGGTCACTGGACATGTCGGCACGCTCGGTACGGTCAGTGGCATGGAGCGCGACGATCTGCCGATCACGTGTGTGGTGCGCCTGTGGCTACCCGACCGTCCCGGAGCACTCGGCCAGGTGGCCAGCCGGGTCGGTTCGGTGCGTGGCGACGTGGTGGGCATCGACATCCTCGAACGCGGCGGTGGCCGTGCCGTCGACGAACTGACCCTCAGCCTGCCCGACGCCGGCCTGATCGACCTGTTGCTGGCCGAGATCGCCCAGGTCGACGGTGTGGCCGTGGAAGACATCTGGCTCGTCGACGGTGATCGCCCCGATGCGGGTGTGGTGGCTCTGGAAGTGGCCGCCCGCCTGGCCGAGGCCGACCCGGCCGACTGCCTGGAGGTGCTGGCCCGGGGGCTGCTCGCTGCACTCGGCGGGCAGTGGGCGGTGGTGCTCGACGGCACCTCACCGGTGGTGTCGGTGGGACGTTCGGTTCCCGATCTGCCCTGGCTGTCGGCCTTCTTGGTGGGGAGCCGTCATCTCGGCACCGATACATCGCCAGGCGACATCGCCTGGGCCCATGTGGGCTCGACCGGCACGACCGTGGTGGTCGGCCGCAGCGGCCGCCCGTTCCACGCCCGTGAGCGCCACCACACCGCATTGCTGGCCCGTATCGCCGGTGCACAACTCGTGGGCGTGTCGATTCCTTGACACCCTGCCGGAAGGCCGGACAACTTTTCGGTTGACAACCACCCTGCACGCCACACAGTCGTTCCCAGCGACGAGCAAAGGATGATGTGGTGGCGCTGAGTGGTCCGCGGACAGGACGGCTTCTCGGAAGCCTGGCCTGCCTCCTGGGAGGCGTCACGGTCGCGCTCGAGATCATGCGGCGCGGCCAACTCGACTGGCTGCTGCTCGGCCCCGCCGTCGCCGTGCAGGTGGCAGTGCTGGTGAGGCTCGGGCTGCTGGTGCTGCTGGCCCACGAACCACGTACCGACCGACGGCCGCGGCTGAGCGACGAGCAGGCCGCACGGGTGTTGGGTGCCACCGAGATCGCGGTCATCGCCGTCAACGAGTCGCTACCGACCGTGCGCACAGCGTTGGTCGCTGCTTGCGATGCCATCGGGCCGCAGCGCGTGGTGTTGGTGAGTGCCGACGAGCGGCACCGCGAGCTCGCCACCGCGATGGGCGTCCGTCCGGTCGCGGCAGAGCCCGGGTGGCAGGCCGGCTTGGAGGCTGCAGTCGGTGCGGCGGCAGCAGCATTCATGGCGATCACGTCGGCGTCGACGGCCGTGGTGCCCCGCACCCTGTCGGGACTGGCCCGCTACGTCGCCCCCCGCTGCGCCTGGGTGCAGACCCTGGCCGTGGCACCCGAACAGCGCCGCCCCCTCGAACACGTCGATCAACTGGCGTTGGGTCCGGCGATCGACAGCCGGCAGGCCGGTGCATGGACCGGTGCCGGCTCATTGGTGATGATCGAGCCGCTCCGTGCGGTGGGTGTCGAGCGTGGCCCGCTCGCTGCATCGATCGACCTGCAGCGACAGGGCTGGCACGGCCGCACCGTGCGCGGCACCCTCGCCCTCGCACAGGGCGACACGAGCGCCGACGTTGCCGACGACAACGCCATCGATACAGCGGCAGCTCGCATCCGTGTGGTGGCCAGCCGTCGTTCGCCCCTCTGGACGACTCGACTCGGCGTGTGGCAGCGCCTCGTCCATCTCCGCAGCCTCACCGACGACCTTGCCGGCACGGTGTACGCCGCCGCAGTGGCGGTGGTCGTGGTAGCCCTCGTCGTGGGCATCAGCCCGATTCCATTGGCTGCTCCCGTGGTGATCGGTGTCGCCGTGTCGATGTCGCTCGCAGCCGCAGCCCGGTGGATGCTGTCGGAGGGCCTGCTGCGGCCGGGTCGGCTGTTGCAGTCGACCGCCGACGAGATGGCCACCTCGGTGCTGGCCGTGGCGCGGGCGCTGCGGGCCTGGCGGTCGGGCGGCGCGCGGAGCCTCGTGGTGGTGGCTGTCGTTGCGCTCGAACTGGCGTTGGTGACGAGAGCGCTCGTGGCCATCGTCGGCGATACGTCGGGTTCGTCGCTCGGTGTCGACCTGGCCCTGCTGGTGATGGGACTCGTGGTGCTCGTGCCGCTGCTGGGTGCCTCGCGGCTGATCGTGCGGGTTCGCAGCCTTCGTGCGAGCCGTCGTGCTCCGGCCCCGATGGCGGCGCTGGTCGGGCCCCACCAGGCCCAGGTGACCGACCTCGGCGCCGACGGGATCGGACTCGTGGTGCGGGGCCTGGTCGACCTGTTGAGCACGGTGAACGTGCGGCTGATGCCGCCTGATCGGGCACCCATCGACCTGCGTGGTCAGGTGGTGAGGACCCGGGCGGTCGAGGGCGGGACGCTGATCGGCGTGCGACTGATCGGTGGCGTGGGCCGCCGCGCGATGGACGACTACGTGCGATTGTGGGTCGACCGGGTGTCGCGGTCGTCGATCGAGTGGCCCGAACTGCGCCGCGACGACACGACGCGTCCGGCGGTGCGCCGCCGGGGCCTCGGCCTGCTGCGTCTCGCCACGGTGTTCACGCTCGTGACCGTCGGCGTCGCCAGCCTGCCGCCCTACGACACCGGCGTCGCCGCCCCGGCGCGCGCCGAGCTGAGGGTCACCACCGATGTCGCACCGACCGTGCTGCTGGGCGCCGAGCTGTCGGTTGCACACACGATCTGCAACCGGGGTGGCCAGGCACTCGACGAGCTCGTGGCCAGCCTGGTGCTGCCCGCCGGGGTCGAGTTCGTCGACAGGTCGGCGAACCACCCCGAGCGCCGTGTGCTCCGCGATCAGCCCACCGCCGGTTCGACCACGGTGGAATGGGGGTCGATCGCCGACCTGCCCGCCGGAGCCTGTATCGAGATGGCGTATCGGCTGACCGAGCGGGCCGGTGGTCCGGTGCGGGTGGGCGATGTGTTGGCGGGCACGTTGACGGCGACGGCCGGCACCCGCTCGGCCGTGGCGAGCACTGCGGTCGCCGAGGTCGGCGCAACGGTCGTGCCGGTGATGGTGCACAAGCAGTCGCCTGCCACCGACGGTCGGGTGGTGCGCAGCCGGAGCGCCGCTGCCACCGAGTTCAGCCTGCAGGTCGACAGCACGCCTTCCGGCGCGGTCGACGACGTCGTGGTCGACGACTACCTGCCGGCGGGGATCGAGTACCTGGGCTGCGTCACCGACGACGACTGCCAGGAGCCCGACACCATCGAGCAGGTGCGGGTCGACCCCGACGGCTCGGGGCCGCTCGCAGGCGGCCGCTACACGCATCTGCGCTGGAACCTGGGCACCCTCGAGGCAGAGGCGACGCGCGCCCTTCGGTACGCCGTCGGCGTTGCTGGCGGCGGGCCGCTGGCCACCATCGCCTCGGTGAGCGCGGCCGACGTGAGCGGCACCGCTGGCGGCCCGAGGCAGTGGGCGAGTGCGCTCGCCTCGATCACGCCGGTCGACGTGACTGTGGCCGTGGCGGCGTGCAATACGCCCGACGGCACCGCATCCGCGACCGGCGACGGGTGTGCCACCGACGTCTTCGCCGGTGGCACCACCGGGTGGACTGCCACGGTGCGCACCTCCGAGTACCGCTCGCTCACCGCGCCGACGCTCGAGGCGACGATCGGCGACGGCCTGGCGTACACGCCCGGGTCGGCCCGGGTGGCCCTCGGCGAGGCGAGTCCCGTACCGCTCGAACCGACCGTCGACACGCATGCCGACGGCACCCAGACGCTCACGTGGAACCTGCCCGGAACCGTTGCGCCAGCGGGCACCCTGGGCATCGAGTTCGCCACCACCACGCTCGCCGCATATCGCGGGTCGGGTGCGCCCGTACTGATTGCCGACCGGCTCATCGTCGCCGTCGATGTGGCAGCGACGGCTGATGGGGCCGGGAGCGAGAGCGCACAGGAACCGGTGGCGGTGCGCGAGGCAGGAACGGCGAGCATCACATCGCGCTGGCCCGTATCGGTCGAGTCGGGCTCCGACCCGGTGCTGTCGCTCACGGCGACCGATGGCGGGGGAGTCGACGGCCTACCCGAACCGTGCGCGGTAGGCCTGCGCGATGGGCTCGACGAGGCCGTCGTCGGTCATCGGCCGGGCGAACTGGCCTGCTTCGAGCTGCGCTTCGTCGCTCCGACGGGCGTTGCGGGACGCGACGCGAGCATCACGGTGGAACTGCCCGAGAACACCGCGTACCAGTGGTTCGTCCCCTTCTCCGATCACACGCCGGACTCGGTGGTGCAGGTGGGCGAGGTCGAGCCAGTGGGAGGCAGCGTCACGTTCCGCGTCGGCGCCGATCCGAACGCCTCGCCGCGGTACACCGAGCCGGGACAGATCGTGCACGTGCTGCTCGCCGTGCGACTCGCTGCGACACCCGTCGAACTCGGCGACGGAACGGCGACGGTGACCGCACGCGCAGCGTTGACGGGTGGTGCAGGCAACACAGTGGTGGTGCGCAGTCAGCTGGGTGTCCGCATCGCGACACCGGCGCCCACGCTCGCCGTCGCAGCCGTCGACGTGCGGCGCGACGACCGGTCGCGCCCGACCAGCGGACTTGCCCAGGGTGACGAGGTGGTGTTCAGGCTCGATCTCGGCAACTCCGCAGTGCAGTACCGCGACCCGGCCACGGGCGAACAGCCATCGGATGCCCGCGACGTGGACGTGGTCGTGGTGCTGCCCGAAGGCCTGGGTTGCGCCGCCATCGGGCCGGCCGACATCGCCGCTGCGCTCGACGCCACCTTCGTCCTGCGCGACGGCGCCACCGACGCAGCGGGCATCGCCGAACCGGCGCTTCGCGACGTGGCCTGCCGATCCGACGTGCTGTCGTTCACCGCCGACATCCTGCCTGCCGGGTACGACCTGCAGGTGGCCTTCACCCTGCGGGTCGACGCTGCTGCCGCAGCGGGCCAGGAGTACCCGATCACCGCCGGGGTGAGGCGCTTCGCCGATCGTGCGGGAACCACCTTCACGCCGGACGACAACATCGACCCATCGCTCGCCGACGCGGCGACGAACACAGCTGCGGTGGGTGGCAGCACCACGGTCGCGGTGGCCTCGGGCACCCTGTCGCGGGGTGTGCGCACCCCGTCGGCTGCGCCGGGTGGTGCAGCACGGCGGGCGGCCATCGGTGCCACCGCCACGTTCGCCGTCGACCTCACCCTGCCACCCGGCACCACGGTCTACGACTCGACGGTGTCGAGTTCGCTGCCCGATGGGCTCGCCTACGTGCCGTCGAGCGTGCGGGTGGTGTCGTCGCCGCTCGAACCGGCCGGGTTCGGCCCGGCCGATGCTCCCGCCGGTTGGTCGCTCGACGACTCCGCCGACGGCTGGAAGCTCTCCATGCCCACGGGGTCCGACGGGTGGAGCAACGACTCGACGAGCCCCGTCTCCGTTCGGCTCGAGTTCGACGCCACCGTGCGCGACATCGCGTCGAACGTCGCCGGGGTCGCCCTCGACGACGACACGGTGTGGCGTTGGAACCGAACCCCGGGTGCCGATCCGATCGAGGTGCGGGCCACCGAGCCCGCAGCGGTGACCGTGACCGAGCCGGTGGTGGGGCTCACGCGCACGGTGGCGCCAGCAGGCCCGTTCGTCGGTGGCGAGGGTGTGATCGTGCGGCTCGATGCAACTGCGGCCGAGACGGGCGTCACTGCTCACGACGTCGCGATCGTCGAGTGCGCGCCGGCGGTGCTCGGGGCGATCACCCCGACCGTCGCCGAGGGATGGTCGGCCGCGGTGGGCGACGCGGGATCGTGCGACGCAGGTGGCACGCGGATCGACTTCACCGCGCCCGAACTCGCACCCGGCAGCACGGCCACGCTGGGTTACACGGCGCTGGTGGTGGGGGGTGTCGCCGCGGGCGAGTCGTTCAGCATCGAGGGTGTGCTGACGGTGACGTCGCTCACCGGGGAGGCACCGGGCAAGCGGACCACCACCGTCGATACCGGTCCCAGCGAGATCGCGTTGGCCGCACCCACGATCGTCGGCACCACCGGCGTATCGCAGGCGGCGCGCAGCCAGACCGTCGACCACGTGTACACGATCACCGTCCCGGCCGGTACCCGTGCGTTCGACACGACGGTGGTCGCCACGGTGGCCGACGGCCTCGACATCGTCGACTTCACCGCACCATCGCCGTCGTACGGGCCCACCTGTTCGGTGGCCGGCACGGTGGGCCACACGATCGCTCCGGTAGACCAGGTCGTCGGCTGGTTCCTCGGCGACGTGACCGCTGGTCAGCAGGCATGTGTGATGACGGTGGGGGTGCGCACCCGGATCGCTGCCGACGCTCCCGAGGGGAGCACCCTGGCCGTCGCGACCGCGGCGTCGTGGGGAGCGGTCGACCGCGACACCGACCGCACGACGGCGACTGCCGACGGTCTCGACCAGACGATCGAGGCCTCGACCTCGCTCGCCGTGGTGGCCCCGGCAGTGACGATCGGCCGTACGGTCGACGACACCGATCGCGAGGTCGAGGGCGGCCAGTCGGTGACGCACACGATCACGATCGCCAACTCGGGCGACAGCGCCGCCTATCGGGTCGAGTTGAACGATGCCCTGCCCACTGGGCTGGCGGTCACCGACACCTTCGCGGGTACCTGCGACGGGGCCGGCACGGCGACGGTTCAGTCGAACGAACTCGCCTGGGTGCTGTTCGCCGGAACGGTCGGTCTCGAGCCGGGCGCCAGTTGCACGGTCACCTACCGGGCCCAGCTCGCTGCGGCGACGACACTCACCGACGGTCAGACCCTCGCGTCGACCGCCACCGTGGCGCGCTATCTCGCCGATCCGGACGAGGCCACACGACCGGCCGCCGACCAGGTCGCCTACACCGGCAGGTCGGCGTCGACCACCCTCACCGCTGTGCGGCCCACGCTGCGGGTCGACCTCACTGCGGGCGACGGCAGCGAACGTGTCGCGACGCAACTCGGTACCCCCACCGACTGGCGCATCGTCGTGAGCAACGTGTCGAGCGGTGCATCGCGCGTGGCCCGCGGTATCGACATCGTCGATGTGCTGCCGCCGAACTGGACCTTCACCGATGTCACCGAGGTCACCCCGACGCGGTGTGCGGTGATGCCCATGCTCACCACCGCCGAGCAGACCCAGACCATCACCTGGTCGAACCTGTGCGATCTGCAGGCAGGCGAGGAGCTGACGATCGAGTACCGCGCCACCGCACAACTCGGTGCCGTCGCGACACCTGGCCTGGTCGACGGGGCCGGGAACCGGATCGTCCACACCAACACGGTCACGTTGTCGGCCGAGGACGCGGCGGGTGCCACCCTCGGCTCGGCCGAGAACACTGCCGGGGCGACGCTCGAATCGGTCGATCTCGCCGTACGCACCACCGACCCGGGCCCTGCCGACGACGGCACCGCCGGCAGTGTGGGCTTCGCCGTCGGGGTGGAGGGCGCGTACTTCGTCGACGTCGCCAACAACGGCCCCGACGTGGTGAGCGGCACGGTGACCGTGGTCGACACGGTGCCGGCGGGCTACCTGGTGACGGCCGCAACCGGAACCGGGTGGACGTGCGCGACCACCACGGTCGTCACGTGCACGCATCCGGGCCCCGTCGAGGTGGGAGGAACCCTGCCGCGGATCACGATCACCGGGGTGCCCACCGGCGCAGCGCTGAACGACGCCGACGGCGACAACGATCCCGGCACCGGGACGGCGGTGAACCGGGCGACCGTCTCGAGCGCCCAACCCGATCGGCTGCCCACCAACGACACCGACGACGAGAGCACACCCGTGCGTCGCCTCACCGACATGGCCATCAGCGCCCAGTGGTCGCCGACCACGCCTCTGGTGGCCGGTGCCCAGGTGACCGGCACCATCACCGTCACCACCAACGGGCCGTCGCCCGGCACCGGGCCGGTGGCGGTGAACGACGACCTGCCCAGCGGGTTGCGGCTCGTGCGCGTACGCGGCACTGGCTGGAACTGCGCCGGGTCGCGCGTGGGGAGCGGCTACTCGGCCGACCCCGACACCAACGGTCGCATCGCCTGCTCACGGGTGCTCCGTGAACTCGCCGCAGGGTCGACGCTCGAGCCGATCGAGGTGATCGTGCAGGTCGACCCGGCGCAGATGTCGGCCACCGCGCTGACGGCTCGGGTGAGCCACGCCGGTGATCGCGAACCGGGGAACGATGTAATCACCGTGTCGGGGGCGGTCAGCACCTCGGCCCGGCTCACCGTGCGGGTCGACTCCGGGGGCGCGCCCCTCGCCGTGGGTCAGGCCCGCTCGGCCGTGATGGTGGTGGCCACCAACCAGGGCCCGTCGGTGGAACGCGGCCCGGTGGTGGTGGACGTGCAGCTGCCGAGCGGTGCCGACCGGGGCGACATCGACGCGCCGGGCTGGGCCTGCACCTCGCCACGTTCCGACGACACCGACCCTCCAACGGCCGATCTCGAATGCACGTTCGTGGGCGACGACGGCACCCCCGATGAGGTGGGGGTGGCCGAGGTGTTGCCATCGATCGTGGTGCCGCTCGGCGCCAGTGCCGCGGCCGTCGAGTCGAGCGAGCCCGACGCCCCGAACCTGGTTCGTGTGACCGCGTCGATCCGCGGCACGACAGCACCCACCCCGCAGCAGGACGACCTCGATGTCGCCATCCGACCTGTGGCCGATGTCGTGGCCGTCGTGGCGCCGTCCGACACCGATCCGTGGCGGGCCGGCGGGCGCGGCTCGTATGCGGTCGTGGTCACCAACAACGGCCCGAGCGACGAGTACGGCCCAGTGACGGTGAGCAAGCCCATCCCGGTCGGCACCACGTTCGAGGACGGTCGTGGCGACGGCTGGTCGTGCCAGGTCGACCGCGGCGCGGGCGGTACCGCCGATCTCGTCACCTGTACACACGCGCGCGGCGCCGCGCTCGGTAGCAGTGAGGCGCTGCTGCCGGCCGGTGCATCGCTGTCGCCGCTGATGATCGATGTGTCGGTGAGCGCCGGCCTGCTGCCCGGTGCGTCGGCCGCGCCGGTGACGGTGTCGGGTTCGTCGGCCGTCATCGGTACCACCGACACGACCTGGTCGACTGCCAGCGACCAGGTGACCGTCGAGCCGGTGACCGACCTGTCGGTGACCCGCAGCGGCGAGGCCAATCGACTGCCGGTGGCCACCGACGTCACCTACGAGGTGCGGGTGAGCAACGCCGGCCCGAACCCGGTGGCGGCAGGTGTGACCGTGACCGACACCTTGCCCACCGGTGTCGCGCTGCGCGACTGGGCGGGCGAGGGCTGGACGTGTCTCGACGGTGCCACCGGACCCACCTGCACCTTCGCCGAGCCGATCGGTGTGGGCGACACCCGTGCGGTCAGCCTCACCGTCGCCGCGTCGGCCGAGGCGTACCGCGGCACCGACCCGGTGGAGGGTGCGGTCACCGTGAGCGGCCCGAATGCCGAGGCCCGCCCCGACGACAACACGCTCGGCTACACGGTCGACGTGGCTCCTCTGGTCGATCTCGCCGTCACCCAGGTGCAGACCGCCCGGCTCGTGGTGGGTAGGCAGGCAGCGTTCCTGATCGAGGTGCGCAACCTCGGGCCGAACGCGCCGAGCACCGAGGTGACCGTCACCGACGACCTCCCCGAGGGGCTCGTCTACGGTGATGTCGAGGGCGACGACTGGGAGTGTGTGGTCGAGGCCCAGCGCCTGCGCTGCACCTATCGGGGACCGATCGAGACCGATACGGCCCTCCCGGTTATCGAGGTTCCTGTGTCGGTCGAGTCCGACCGGGCCGACGGTGTCGACAACGTGGTGGGTGTGTGGTCGCCCGATCGCGACGCCGATGCCACGAACAATGTCGCGAGCAGCACTCTCGTGGTGCGTCGACCGGGCAGCGTGGTCGCCGAACCGTTCACCGGACCGTTCGAGCCGACCGCCGACGACGCCGACGGCCCCGACCTGCGGGTGGGCCTGCGCACCGACGACGCTCCGGCGCTCGGTGAGCGCGGCACCTGGCACATCGATCTGTCGAACAACGGTGCCGTCGACGCCTACGACGTGGTGTTGAGCGACATCGTCCCGTCGATCGCCCGCCCCGTGTCGGCCACCACCGGCGACGGCGGTCTGTGCGCCGTGATCGGCCAGGAGGTGCGGTGCTCGTTCGACACGCTCGCACCCGAGTCGACGAACCGGGTGGCCGTCACCGTCGAGATGGTGGGCCGACCCGACGGGCGGACCGCAGCGAACACCGTCGTCGTGTCGAGCAGCCGGACCGACCGGCGACCCGACGACGACACGGCCGAGGCCACCGTCCGCACCGGCCCGGCGGGTGCCGCACCGTCGATCGTTGCGGCCGACACGGTGGTGCGCGGCGACGACCTCCCTGCCAGTTGGCGACCGGTGTGGGTCGTGCTGCTCGGCATCGTGTCGCTGCTGCTGGTGCTCGCCACGATCGTGGTGGTCGTGGTCGCCCCGCAGTACCGGCCGCGCCTGCGGGGGCGTCGCCGGGCCTAGTCCTCGACCCAGTCGCGTGAACGCTCGACCGCGCGCAACCACTGGCCGTGCAACGCGTCGGCCAGCACGCGTGCGTCGCCACCCGCCGGGGTGAACTCGGCATCGAGTTGCCAACGCGCAGCGAGCGCATCGAGCGATGGCCACACCCCTTCGGCCAGGCCGGCCAGGAAGGCGGCGCCGAGCGCCGTGGTCTCCTGGTCCTTCGGGCGGCGCACCGTGACACCCAGCTGCTCGGCCTGGATCTGCATCAGCAGGTCCATCACCGAGGCGCCACCATCGACGCGCAGATCGGTGACCGGTGTTCCGGCAACCGACACCATGGCATCGACCGCGTCGCGGGTCTGGTAGGCCATCGCCTCGACGGTGGCCCGGGCGATGTGAGCGCGGGTGGTGCCGCGGGTGATGCCGACGATCGCGCCCCGCGCGTACGGGTCCCACCAGGGGCAGCCGAGGCCGGTGAAGGCGGGCACGAGGTACACCCCGGCGCTGTCGGCCACGCTGGCCGCGAGCGCGCCCACCTCGGCGGCCGAGTCGATGATGGCCAAGCCGTCGCGGAGCCACTGGACGGCAGCGCCAGTGACGAAGATCGCTCCTTCGAGAGCGTAGGTGACCGTGCCGTCGGCCAGCGTCCACGCGACCGTGGTGAGCATCCCTTCGGTGACGGGCGGGCACTCGGAGCCGACGTTCATCAGCACGAAACTGCCGGTGCCGTAGGTGTTCTTCACCATGCCCGGCGCAAAACAGGCCTGGCCGAACAGGGCCGCCTGCTGGTCGCCTGCGATTCCCGAGATGGGGATGCCGGCAGGAATGCCGTCGTCGCCACTGGTGAGCCCGAACCGTCCGCTCGACGGCATCACCGTGGGGAGGGCAGCGATGGGCACACCGAGCAGATCGCACATCTCGGGCGACCAGTCGAGCGTGGCGACGTCGAACAGCATCGTGCGGCTGGCATTCGACGGGTCGGTGGCGTGCACCTGACCACCGGTGAGCTTCCAGAGCAGCCAACTGTCGATCGTGCCGATGGCCAGATCGTCGTCGACGGGGATGTCGCGGTTGCGCAGCAGCCACTCGATCTTGGTGCCCGAGAAGTACGGGTCGAGCACCAATCCGGTGCGCTCGCGCACCAGCGGGAGCGCACCCGACGCCTGCAGTTCGTCGCACCGAGCCGCCGTGCGCCGGTCCTGCCAGACGATTGCGGTGCCATAGGGCGTGCCCGTGCGCCGGCTCCAGGCCAGCACGGTCTCGCGCTGGTTGGTGATGCCGAACGCCGCGATCGTGCCACCGCGTTCGTGCACCTGCGCCACCACGTCGCGCACCGTGGCGGCGATCGACGACCAGATCTCGTCGGCGTCGTGCTCGACCCAGCCGGGCTGGGGGTAGTGCTGGGTGAACTCGCGATACGACGCGTAGGTGGTGTCGTCGGTGAAGACCGCTCGTGCCCGCACACCGGTGGTGCCGGCATCGAGAGCGATCACGCAGGTGGTGGGGGCAGACATCGCCGCCGATGGTAGTTGCTGCGCAGCAGGGCCCGAAGGGTGCGGTCAGCGCCGCTTGCTGCTGCCGGTGGGGCGGTTCGCGCCGCCACCGGTGCGCTTGGTGGGGGCCGGTCGACTGCGCGGCGCCGGCTCGGCTGCTGCCGCCGCTGCGGCACGCTGCTGGTTCCGGGCGCGGCCGACGGCGCGGGCCTCGCGCAGCGTTGCCCGCTGGTAGCCGAACTTGGCGAGCACGGCTCCGATGGCCACATAGACCGGCCCGCTCAGCAGCAGACCGACGAAGGGGCCGGGGGTGAGTCGGTCGTTGAAGAAGATCAGGAAGATCACGGCCATGACGACGACGTAGATCGCCCACTCGCGGACGAGGCGCCGCCAGGGCACCGGTCGGTTCGGGTCCCATGCCATGGCTCTGTTCCTAGCAGGCGCGGCCCGTGGTCGTAGGGGTCGACGGGTGTGCTCTCGTAACATGGGTCCGTGCGCGTCGGCATTCTCACCGGTGGGGGCGACTGCCCCGGGCTGAACGCGGTGATCCGCGCCATCGTGCGCAAAGGTGAGGTCGTCTACGGCGACGAGATGATCGGGTTCGTCGATGCGTGGGACGGGGTGATGGAACAACGCACGATGCCACTCGACGTGGCCTCGTTGCGGGGCATGTTGCCGCGGGGCGGAACGCTGCTGGGCACTCGGCGGGGGAGCCCGTACGATCACCCCGACGGTCCGGCACGGGTGGCGCAGGCGTTTCGCGATCTGTCGCTCGATGCGCTGGTGGTGATCGGTGGCAACGGCTCGCTCAGCGTTGCCAGCCAGCTCTACAACGATCTCGGCCTGCCGATCGTCGGCGTACCGAAGACCATCGACAACGACGTGGTCGGCACCGACATCACGTTCGGGTTCACCACGGCGGTGCAGATCGCCACCGACGCGATCGACCGGCTGCACACCACCGCCGAGAGCCACGACCGTGTGATGGTGGTCGAGGTGATGGGCCGGCATTCAGGGTGGATCGCCACCCACGCAGGGATCGCGGGCGGTGCCACGGTCATCCTCATCCCCGAGCAGCCGTTCGACATCGACGAGGTGTGCGAGATCCTGCGGCGGCGCCACGACCGCGGTCGCTACGCCTCGATCGTCGTCGTGGCCGAAGGCGCCGAACCAGCAGCGGGAACGCTGCCGATGGCCGACAAGCAGTACGACAAGTTCGGGCACGTGCGTCTCGGCGGCATCGCCGAGACCATCGCCCGCGAGATCGAAGCGCGCACCGGGTTCGAGTCGCGAGTGGTGCTGCTCGGCCATGTGCAGCGCGGCGGCACGCCCACGGCCTTCGACCGGGTGCTCTCGACGCGCTACGGCGTGGCAGCTATCGACGGCGTGCACGACAACGCCTGGGGAACGATGGCAGCGGTGCGCGGCAACGACATCGTGATGGTGCCCCTCGCCGAGACCGTCGGGCGCACCCGACCGGTCGACATCCACCTGTACCGCGACATCGCCTCGGTCTTCTTCGGCTGAGCTGCCGTCTGCCCCAGGTGTCAGTCGGCAGGTGTGGGGATCGCCGGATAGGGCGGCTGGGCGCTCTGCACGAGCGCCGGGTAGTCGTACACGGTGAGCGGTCCCGACACCAGTTCGCCGTTCCCCGCCGGCCATTGGGCCATCTGGCCGTCGACGGTCACCAGCATCGCCGACACACCGGGGAGCAGGTCGACGCTGTACACGAGTTGGGCGAGCCCGAGCGGTAGCACGTCGCCGGCCACGTCGCGGATCTCGCTCGACAGGTCGACGGCCAGCACCCCGCTGCGGCGCACCGTGACGCTGTTCACCCGCACCGTGGGCGGCAGGATGCTGCGGTAGCCGCTGTCGAGTTCGTCGGCGCTCGGCCCGGCCAGCACCGCCTCGACGACGGCGAGGGGGACGTCGCCGGTGTCGCGGGCCACCGCTTGCAGGCGGTCGGGCAGGCCCGGTACATCGGGTGCCACGAGGTAGATGCGTTCGGCGCCGATCGCCTCGACCACCGCCGGGGGCTCGACGAGTGGTGTGGCGACGCGCTGGTCGATGTCGCGCGGCGAGTCGTCGGGTGAGATGCCGCATGCGCTCGCCACCACGGCACACACGGCGACCGCCATGCATCGACGCGCGTGACGGGTATGGCGGCTCATGGGAGCTCCTCGGCCGGGAGTTCGATCACGAACCGGGCGCCGGGTTCGCCGTCGAGGCGGTCCTCCACCCACACCCGACCCCCGTGGAGGCGGATGTGTTCGTCGACGAGGGCGAGGCCGAGGCCGGCGCCGTCGCTCGAGCTGCGCCTGCCGGCCACTGCGCCGCGGGCGAAGCGTTCGAACACCAGGTCGCGTTCCTCGGGTGGCACGCCGGGTCCGTGGTCCTCGACGGCGATGCGCACATGGCCGATCGGTTCGCCCTCGGCGGCTGCTTCCTGCACGTACACGTGGGCGTCGCCACCCCCGTGCAGTCGGGCGTTGTCGATCAGGTTCGCCACGACGCGTGCCAGTCGGCGCCGGTCGCCCTCGATCACCAGCTGCTCGGCCGTGTCGGACACGTCGATCGGGGTGTCGGGCCGACTGCTCACCGCCACCGCCTGGCGCACGAACTCGGCGACGAGCAGCTCCTCACGATGCAGGCGCACCGCACCCGCGTCGAACCGCGAGATCTCGAGCAGGTCTTCGACCAAGCCCTGGAACCGGGCGATGTCGGCCACCATCAGGTCGAGGGCCGCCTGGGCGCGTTCGGGCATCTCGGCCCGGCGGCTCTGCAACACCTCGGCGCTGGCGGCGAGGGTCATGAGTGGTGAGCGCAGTTCGTGGCTCACATCGCTGGCGAACCGGGCGTCGCGTTCGACGCGCGTCTGCAGTGCAGCGGCCATGTCGTTGAACGAGCCGGCCAGCAGGCGCAGGTCGGGATCGTCGGTGATGTCGAGTCGTGTGTCGAGTCGGCCACCGGCGATGAGCTGCGCGGCCTGCGATGCCTCGACCAGCGGTCGCACGGCTCGGGCCGCGACGATCCACCCGAGCAGCACGCCGAACATCGTGGTGATGAGGCCGGCGAAGAACAGCGACAGGGCGACGCTCGACAGCGTCTCGCTGACGTCGCTGAGGCTGAAGAACTCGAAGTAAGCGGCGTCGACCTCGACGAGCGGGACCCCGACGACGATGAACAACTCGTCGCCGACGCGGGTGATCATGCGGGCGGGCTGGGCGTTGTCGATCACCCGGTCGATGAGGGCGGGGTCGATCTGATCGCTGCCGTACTGCGAACCGACCGTCCACGCCGAGCGGTAGTAGACGGCCGGATGGTCGACGGCGAGCGACGAGAGCCGATCGAGCGCCCCCGATGCATCGACGGGCTCGCTGTCGAGTTCGGCGCGCACGATGCCGGCGTGCAGCGTGGCCTCGGCCACGGCCGCCTGGTCGCGCTGGGTGACCAGGCTGCTGCGGGTGAAGCTGTAGGCAGCACCCGACAGGAACAGAGCCAGCAGCAGTGCACCGAGCGAGAACATCAGCAGCACTCGGGTGCGCAGCGACAACCGACCGATCCGCCATCCGAGCACTGCGTCGACCACCCGTGCGACGACCTGCCGGAACCGCGAGCGGCGCTCGTCGCTCGCGGCTGTCGCGGGCGCCTGGTCGGTCACGACTGCAGGCGGTATCCGAGCCCGCGCACCGTCACCACGTGGCGCGGGTTGGCGGGGTCGGCCTCGACCTTGGTGCGCAGTCGGCGCACGTGCACATCGACGAGGCGACCGTCGCCGAAGTAGTCGTAGCCCCACACCTTGTCGAGCAGGCTCTCGCGGCTGAACACCCGGCCGGGGTTCTGGGCCAGTTCGCACAGCAGGCGGAACTCGGTCTTGGTGAGGTGCAGCTCGACTCCGTCGCGCAACACCTTGCCCTCGTCGGGCACGATCTCGAGGTTGCCGAACACGAGCTTTGCGTGACCCGCCACGATGGGGCGTGCCCGGCGCAGCAGGGCGCGGATGCGGGCCGACAGCTCTTTGGGTGCGAACGGCTTGGTGAGGTAGTCGTCGGCGCCGGCTTCGAGGCCTGCGACCACGTCGTGGGTGTCGTTTCGTGCGGTGACGATGACGATCGGCACATCGCTGTGGCGACGCAGGGTGCGGCACAACTCGAAGCCGTCGATACCCGGCAGCATGATGTCGATCAGCACCACATCCGGCGCTGCACGGGCGAACTTGTCGATCGCTTCCTCGCCGCTGCCGGCCTCGTCGACCGACCAGCCCTCGTCCTCGAGGGCGAGCTTGACTGCTGATCTGATCCGCTCGTCGTCCTCGACGGCAAGGATGTGCGTTCCCACAGCCGCCATTGTGGCAGGTGGAGCGCAGTTCCGCGTGGCCGCTGGCTCAGGCCGGTGGTAGCGATGCGGCGCGCAGGATGGCGAGCATCGGGCCGAACAGCAACGGGTTGGTCACGAGCACCTCACCGGGCCGGGCCGGGCCACCGTCGAAGTCGCCGGTGCGGCACCCGGCCTCGCGTGCGATCAGCTCGCCGGCTGCGAGATCCCACGGCCCGAGGCCTTCCTCGAAGTAGGCGTCGAGGCGGCCGGCGGCGACGTAGCACAGGTCGACTGCGGCGGCGCCGAGTCGGCGGATGTCGCGCACCGAGCCGATCATCCGTGCCACCCGCCGGGCCTGCGCGGCTCGGCGTTCGGGGTGGTACGAGAACCCGGTCGCCACCAGGGCCGTGGCCGGATCGGCGAGCGCACCACACCCGATGGGGAGGTCGTTCAGCGTTGCGCCGCAGCCCCGCTGGGCCGAGAACAGCTCGCGCGCGGACGGGATATACACCGCGCCGACCAATGCGCCGTGCTCGTCGGCAGCGGCGATCGAGATGGCGTATCCGGGGAGTCCGTAGAGGAAGTTCGTCGTGCCGTCGATCGGGTCGACGAGCCAGCGGACACCCGACGAGCCGAGGGTGTCGGTGCCCTCCTCGCCGACGATGCCGTCGTCGGGGCGCAGGGTCCGCAAGCGCCCGACGATGAGTGCCTCCGATGCTCGGTCGAACTCGGTGACCATGTCGGTGGACGTCGACTTCGTCTCACTCGTGCGCACCCCGCCGGCTCGCCCCTCGGCGACGAGCGTGCCCGCCTCGACGGCCAGCGACCGCGCCAGATGCAGCAGTTCGGCACTCATCGGCCGGGACGGCGCTGGGCCTGATCGGCCTGCACCATGCGCCACTCGCCCTGGGCGCGCAACACCAACACGGCCACGATGCTCATGCCGGCCGCCGCAACCACGGCACCGATGAACACGCCCAGCCCGAGCGGGAACCCGCAGTCGCCGTCGCACTGCACGTCGACCAGCGTGTAGCCGATGAGCCCACCGGCGGCGCCTCCGAGCAGGATCGCGACGAACGCGGCGACCCGAGCGGCAGGGGAGGGAATGGCGGACAAGGGGCGGTCGGGCTGCTCCACGGCACCAATCTAGGGGGTCGGCGACGGCGAGAGGGGGGAGACCGGGGGATAGCCTCGGCGGTCATGCGTGTCACGGTGGTCGTCCCGACCTTCAACGAGGCCGGCAACATCGAGACGCTGGTGTCGGCCGTGCGCCTGGTGCTCCCCGCTGCGCAGGTACTGGTGGTCGACGACGGCAGCCCCGACGGCACCGCCGACCTCGCCGAGGGTCTCGGGGCCACGATGGGCAACGTCGAAGTGGTGCGGCGCACCAGCAAAGACGGCCTCGGTGCCGCGTATCGGTTCGGTCTCCGCCATGCCATCGAGCAAGGAGCCGAGATCTGCGTGCAGATGGACGCCGACCTGTCGCACGATCCGGC
>JBEIIG010000017.1:0-57950 GCA_040380855.1 Acidimicrobiaceae bacterium
CACCCCCTTCTACGCCGAGAGCGGTGGCCAGGTGGGCGACACCGGCACCATCACCACCCACACCGGTGTGGCCGAGGTGCTCGACACCACGTTCGCGTTGCCCGGTGTGCGCCGTCATGTGGCGCGCATCGTGAGCGGCGAGCTGTATCCCGGGGTCGAGGCGACCGCCACCATCGACGCGGTCCGCCGCGATGCCACCCGGCGCAACCACACCGGCACCCACCTGCTGCACCACGCGCTGCGCCAGGTGCTGGGCGAGCACGTGAAGCAGGCCGGCTCGCTGGTGGGACCCGATCGGTTGCGGTTCGACTTCACCCACTATGCCGCTGTCACCGACGACGAGATCGCCCGCATCGAGGCGATCGCCAACCGCGAGACGCTGTCGAACGCGCCCGTACGCGCCTTCGAGACCACCAAGGACGAGGCGTTGGCGATGGGCGCGATGGCGTTCTTCGGCGACAAGTACGGCGACATCGTGCGGGTGCTCGAAGCGGGCAGTTCGATCGAGTTGTGCGGCGGCACGCACGTACGTGCCACGGGCGACATCGGCATCATCAAGGTGGTGGCCGAGAGCTCGATCGGCTCGAACCTGCGCCGTATCGAAGCGGTCACCGGCACCCAGACCCTGACGCTGCTGCAACGCGACGAGACGCTCATCGCCGACGCGGCGCGCCTGGTGGGCGCCACCGCCGAGACGCTGGTCGACGGAGTGCAGCGCCGCATGGACGAGATCAAGGCACTGCAGGACGAGGTCCGTGCGCTGCGCGGTCAGTTGGCGGCCGGACGGGCCGGCGAGCTGGCAGGCGCGGCGGTCGACGGAGCGCTGGTCGAGCGGGTCGATGGGCTCACACCCGGCGATCTGCGCGACCTCGCCATCGCCGTGCGCCAGGCCGGGGTCGACATCGTGGTGCTCGGCGGTGTGTCGGCCACCGGTGGTGTGTCGCTCGTCGCCGCGGTCACCGCGGCATCGGGCCGGGTGGCCGGCGACCTCATCAAGGACGCTGCCAAGGCCGTCGGCGGCGGTGGCGGCGGCAAGGGCGACATCGCCACGGCTGGCGGCAAGAACCCCGAGGGGCTCGACGAAGCGCTGCGCATCGCCCGGGGTGCCATTGCCGGTTAGGCGTGCGCTCGGCATCGACCTCGGGTCGAAGCGTATCGGCGTGGCGGTCACCGACCGTTCGGGCACCATCGCCTCGCCGCTGCTCGTTCTGCAACGCACCGGCGACCGGCGGGCCGATCACCGGCGGATCGCTGCGTTGGTGGCCGAGGAGGAGGCCGATGTGGTGGTGGTGGGCCTGCCGTTGAACATGAACGGCACCGCCGGCCCGGCCGCGACTGCCGCGGTCGCCGAGGCCGAGGCGTTGGCTACCGTGGTGGGCGTGCCGGTCGAGACCTACGACGAGCGCCGTACCACCAGCACGGCCGACGCAGCGCTGATGACGTTCAAGATGAAGGCGCAGGACCGTCGAAAGGTCGTCGACAAGGTGGCCGCGGCCGTCATGCTGCAGGCCTGGCTCGAAGCCGGGGGAGCGCGGCGATGAGCCTGCTCGAACGCCGACGCAGCACGCTCGACGACTGGAACGACGACCCGTGGGACCAGCCCGAGTCGGCCGAGGTGGATGTCGTCGAAGTGGTGCGTGCGTCGCGGTGGCCGTTCAAATGGCTCGTCGCGCTGGTGGCGTTCGTCGTCGTGGCGGCCATCATCGCAGCGGGTTCGGTCGGGTGGTGGTATCTGCACCGCATCAACCCGAGCGGTGAGGCCAGCACGCCGGTCACCTTCGAGGTGCGCGCCGACGACACGATCGACACGCTGAGCCTGCGGCTGCGCGAACAGGGGTTCATCGTCGACGACGCCGTGTTCCGCTGGTACGTCGAACGCCAGGGCGGACTCGAACTGACCCCCGGTTACTACGTGCTGCGGCCTCTCGATCACATGGGCAACCTGATGCAGGTGCTCGCCACCCCGCCCGAGCAGACGTTCACCTCGGTCACGTTCCCCGAGGGGTTCACGGTGAGCAAGATGGCAAACCGTCTCGCTGGGCGTGTACCGCGCCTGCTGGCCAGCGACTTCCTGCGGGTCACCTCCGACGGTTCGGTCCGTTCGGAGTTGCAGCCCGAGGGTGTGACCAGCCTGGAGGGCCTGCTGTTCCCCGACACCTACCAGGTGTCGAACGGTGAATCGGCGGCGCAGGTGGCGGCGCGCATGGTGGCCATGATGGAACGCGTCGGGCGCCAGGAGGACATCGTCGTCAAGGGCTATGTCCAAGGTCTGACGGCCTACCAGGTGATGATCGTGGCCTCGATGGTCGAACGTGAGGCCAAGGTCGATGCCGACCGACCGCTGATCGCCCGCGTCATCCTCAACCGTCTGCGGATGGGCATGCCGTTGCAGATCGACGCCACGCTCTTCTACCAGCAGGACCCCGCGCTGCCGTTTGCCCAGTTGAAGGCGATCGACACGCTCTACAACACCTACCTGTACACCGGGTTGCCACCCACCCCGATCGCCAATCCGGGTCGGGCGTCGATCCAGGCCGTGCTCGACCCTGCCCCCACCCCGCCCGAGGGCGGGGCGCTGTGCAAGGGCCTGCCGAAGGGCGACTGCCAGTACCTCTACTACGTCCTCGCCGACAGCGACGGCCGCCACGCCTTCGCCGTCACCCTCGCCCAGCACGAGGCCAATGTGGCCAAGGCGCTGGCGGACGGTCTGCTGTGAGCCGTGCCATCACCGGTGCCACCACCGTCGCGGCGGTGATCGGCTCGCCGGTGCGGCACAGCCTGTCGCCGGCGCTGCACAACGCCGCCTTCGAGGCCGCAGGGGTCGACTGGGTGTACACCGCGTTCGAGGTCGCCCCGGGCGAGGCTGCAGGCGCGCTGCAGGCCATGCGCACCCTCGGACTGGGCGGTTTGTCGGTCACGATGCCGCACAAGGAGTCGATCGCCGAAGCGGTCGACGTGCTCGCACCTGCCGCGGCCTCGCTGCGCAGCGTGAACACGATCGTCCGAGGTGCCGACGGGCGCCTCGAGGGCCACAGCACCGACGGTGCCGGCTTCGTCTCTTCGCTCCGCGAGGCGGGGGTCGACCCGGCGGGCCTCGCGATCGCCGTCGTCGGTGCGGGCGCCGCCGCGCGCGCCGTGATCGACGCGTTGGGTCGAGCGGGGGCAGCCTCGGTGGCGGTGTTGAACCGGACCGCTGGCAAGGCGGCCGAGGCAGCGCTGCTCGCCGGAGGCGTCGGGCTGGTGGGCGACCACTCGCACATCGCATCGGCCCATGTGGTGGTGAACGCCACGTCGGTCGGGATGGGGGTGGGGCAGGCCGGAGTCCCCGAGTTCGCCGTCGATCCCGCACTGTTGCGCGCCGGTCAGGTGGTGGCCGACCTCGTCTATCACCCGCTCGACACACCGCTGCTGAAGGCGGCCCGTGCGGTGGGCGCGGCAACGGTCGACGGTCTGGGCATGCTCGTGCACCAGGCGGCCCTGCAGCAGCAGCTGTGGCTCGGTCGGCTCCCCGATACGGCGACGATGCGCGCTGCGGCGCTTCGTGAGCTCGCTGCCCGTGGGCAGATAGCCTGACCGGCGATGTTGCGCTATCTCACCGCCGGCGAATCACATGGGCAGGCCCTCGTGGTGATCATCGAGGGTCTCCCGGCCGGCCTCGAGATCACCGTCGACGAGATCCAGGCCGAGATGGCCCGTCGGCGCCTCGGCTACGGCCGGGGCCCGCGTCAGCGGTTCGAGCAGGACGAGCTCACCCTCGTGGGCGGTGTACGGCACGGTCGCACGCTCGGTTCACCGGTCGCCATCGAGATCAAGAACAGCGAGTGGTTCCGCAGCGACAAGTGGCACGACGAGATGTCGCCCGCGCCGGGTGCCACGAAAGAGCCACTCACCCAGGTCCGTCCCGGCCACGCCGATCTGGCGGGCATGCAGAAGTACGGCTTCACCGACGCGCGCGACGTGCTCGAGCGTGCCAGCGCCCGCGAAACGGCGGCCCGGGTGGCTGCCGGCGCGGTGGCGAAGAAGCTGCTCGGGCATCTCGGGATCGACATCCTGTCGCACGTCGTGCAGATGGGGGCTGCGCGCTCGAAGGCCGTCGAGCGTCCGACGATGGCCGACCTCGGCCGGGTCGACGAGTCGCCCGTGCGTTGTTTCGACACCAGTGCCGAGGAAGCGATGATCACCGAGGTGAAAGAGGCTGCCAAAGACGGCGACTCGCTCGGTGGTGTGGTCGAGATCCTCGCCTACGGTGTTCCGGTGGGGCTCGGCAGCCACGTGCACTGGGACCGCAAGATCGATGCGCTGCTGGCCCAGGCGATCATGAGCATCCAGGCCGTGAAGGGTGTGGAGATCGGCGACGGTTTCGAGGTCGCCGGCCGCCGCGGTAGCCAGGCACACGATCCGATCGTGTGGGACGCGGTGGCGCACGACTACCGCCGCGAGGGCTCGCTCGCCGGTGGCACCGAAGGTGGGATGACCACGGGTGAGCTGCTCGTGGTGCGGGCGGCCATGAAGCCGCTCGCCACGCTCAACCGACCGACGTTGAAGACGGTCGATGTCGTCACCAAGGAGGAGACCGTCAGCTTCAAGGAGCGCACCGACGTCACGGCCGTACCGGCGATGGGCGTCGTGGCCGAGACGATGGTGGCACTGGTACTGGCCGCCGAGGCGCAGCGCAAGTTCGGCGGCGACAGTGTGAGCGAGTTCGTCCGCAACGCCGACGCCTTCACGGCGTCGCTGCGGTCGTCGTGATCGGAGCCGACCAGCACCTGGTGCTCGTCGGCCTGATGGGCTCGGGGAAGTCCACCGTGGCGCGCATCGTTGCTGATCGGTTGGGACGCCGCGTGGTCGACACCGATTCCGTGATCGAGGCCCGCACGGGTCGGACGGTGCGCGAGATCTTCGCAGCCGACGGTGAGGACGCGTTTCGGTCGCTCGAGACCGAGGTGTTGGTGCAGTCGCTCGCCGAGACCGATCCGGCGGTCATCGCCGCGGCCGGTGGGGTGGTGCTCCGGCCCGAGAACCGTGCGGCACTCAGCGCGTCGGGGGCGAGGGTGGTGTGGTTGAGCGCCGATCCGGCGACGCTGGTGGAGCGGGTTCGTGGTGGCGGCCACCGACCGCTGCTCGACGACGATCCGGCCGGTACGTTGCAGCGCATGCACGCCGACCGCGAAGCGCTCTACCGGGAAGTGGCCGATGTGATCGTTCGTGTCGACGGCCGCACTGCCACCGAGGTCGCCGAGGCGGTGCTGCGATGAGCGCGGCGCCACGTCGGGTACGGGTTCCGTTGGGTGAGCGCTCGTACGAGGTCGTCGTCGGCCACGGCGCTCGCCGCGAGCTGGGGGCACTCGTGCCCTCGACGGCCAAGCGAGCGGCGGTGGTCACCCAACCCGGTGTTCCACTCGACATCGACCCCGGCATCCCGTTCGAGGTGTTCGAGATAGGCCACGGCGAGCAGCACAAGACACTCGCCACCATCGAGTCGCTCTGCCGAGGCTTTGCCCGGGCCGGCATCACCCGCAACGACGTGGTGCTGGGCGTCGGCGGCGGCATGGTCACGGATGTGGCGGGCTTCGCTGCGTCGGTGTGGCACCGCGGTGTGCCGGTGGTGCACGTCGCCACGTCGCTGCTGGCGATGGTCGACGCTGCGATCGGGGGCAAGACGGGGGTGAACCTCGCCGCCGAGGACACGGCAGGCGATGGTGGTGGCCGTGGCGACGACGGCGGCAAGAACCTCATCGGCGCGTTCTGGCAGCCCAGTGGCGTGATCTGCGACCTCGATGCGCTGGCCACACTGCCCGAGCGCGAGATGCGGTGCGGCCGGGGCGAGATGGCGAAGTACCACTTCCTCACCGGCGACGACCTGCTGGCCATGGACGAGGCCGACCGCGTGGCCAGGTGCGTGCAGATCAAGGCCGAGGTGGTGGCCGCCGACGAGCGCGAAGGCGGCCGTCGCGCCCTGCTGAACTACGGGCACACGCTCGCCCATGCGCTCGAGATCGAGCGGGGTCACACGCTCGCTCATGGCGAGGCCGTGGCGATCGGCCTCGTGTACGCAGCGCATCTGGCCGAGGTGCTCGGCCGGATCGACCGTGCCCGGGTCGAGCAGCACTATGCCGTGGTGGCCGACACCTACGGCCTCGACACGGCACTGCCCGCTGGCGCTGATCACGACCGCCTGCTCGGTCTGATGGCCCGTGACAAGAAGGCCCTCGACAGCCTCACGTTCGTCCTCGACGGCGTGAACGGCGTCGAGGTGGTGGCGGGTGTCGATCCGGCGGCCGCCCGCGAAGCGCTCGCCGTGATGGGACGCACCCAGACCGTGTGAGGTCGTCTGGCTCGTGGGTTCGAGCGGGACACCCGGTCGTTTGCCGCGCCATGCGGTCGGCTTGGGCTCATTACCACTGTTTGTGGTCAGTTGACCACAAACAGGTACATTTGTCCTCCTGATCCGGTACGGCCTTGTCTGCCCTTCGGCACTGTTCGTCGGCCACGATGCGTCACACGATGGTGTCAACACCACGACCGCGGAGGGTCAAGACGTGATCAAGACGACAGCAACGAGCGCGGGCGCAGGCTCGACGCAACGGTTCTCGCGGTGGATGGCTGCAGCAGTGGTGAGCCTGCTCGGTGTCTCGACACTGGCCGTCGACCAGGTGTCGGCTGCCGGCTTCTCCGGATCGGCGGCCGGAGTGCCGCTCACCGACGGCTCGCTGTACAACGTCGTCGATCAGGTCGGCGCCCGCAGCCTCTGGGCGAAGGGCTTCACCGGCCGGGGCGTCAACGTCGCGGTCATCGACACCGGCGTCGCCGACGTGCCGGCGCTGTCCGGGCCCGACAAGGTCGTGGCGATGGTCGACCTCTCAGGCGAGTCGGGTGACCCGGCGACCCGGTTCCTCGATACCTACGGCCACGGCACCCATATCGCAGGCATCATCGCCGGACGCGATCCGGGAGCGAATCCAGCGCTTGCTGCTACGCATCCCGAGTGGTTCCTCGGGGTTGCGCCGAACGCGGGCATCGTGTCGGTGAAGGTGGCCGGCCGCAACGGAGCGGTCGACGTGTCGCAGGTGATCGCCGGTATCGACTGGGTCGTGCAGCACGCAGCTCGGCTGAACATCCGGGTGCTCAACCTGTCGTACGGGACCGACACCACGCAGCCGTACACGATCGACCCGCTCGCATACGCTGTCGAGCGGGCCTGGAAGGCCGGCATCGTCGTCGTGGCTGCGGTCGGCAACGATGGAAGGGCCGCACGTCAGTTGTCGATGCCGGCACGCGATCCGTACGTCATCGCCGTCAGCGCCGCCGAACGGAAGAATGGGCAATGGAAGGTGCCCGATTGGGCCTCGAGTGGCGACTCTGAGCGCTCGCCCGATCTGTCGGCACCCGGCGCCTCGATCGTGTCGCTCCGCAATCCGGGTAGTTTCGCCGACGTCGAGCACCCGACAGGATTCGTCAGCCAGGCGTTGTTCAAGGGCAGCGGTTCCTCGCAGGCCGCGGCCGTGGTGTCGGGTGCTGCTGCCCTCATCCTGAGCGCTCGTCCCGCGCTCACCCCTGATCAGGTGAAGGGATTGCTCACCACCGCTGCCGACAGCAAGGCCATCACCGCCAGGGCTGTGAAGTTCTCCGGGAGCGGTCTGCTCGATGTGGCCAAGGCGGCGGTGACTGCGACCCCGCAGGTCACGCAGAGCTGGCCGTTGTCGACCGGGCTCGGTTCGCTCGAGGCCAGTCGCGGCAGCGCACACGTGCTGCTCAACGGCACGGTGTTGCAGGGTGAGGTGACGATCCTCGGTACCCCGTGGGTCGGTGTGTCGTGGGCGGGAGCTGACTGGGCCGGCGGCAGTTGGAACGGCGTGTCGTGGGCCGGTGTGTCGTGGGCCGGTGTGTCGTGGGCGAGTGCCAGTTGGACCGGGGTGTCGTGGGCCGGGGTGTCGTGGGCTGGTGTGTCGTGGGCGAGTGCCAGTTGGACCGGGGTGTCGTGGGCCGGGGTGTCGTGGGCTGGTGTGTCGTGGGCCGGTGTGTCGTGGGCCGGTGTGTCGTGGCCGGTCGCCGCCTGGTCGTGAATCGATGAGGCTCGCGTGGATACGGCGGCACCCCGTGCCGGTGGTGGTGGGGCTGGCGGTCGTACTGACCGGTCTCGGCCTGGTCGGTGTGCGACTGCACGAGGACATGACGACGAGTTGGGTGGCGGCGCCGCCGTGGACCGTGGTGGCGATCGCCCTGGCCTTCGCCGCTGCCGAACGGATGGTCTTCTACGTCCAGTACCGACGCGAGGCCATGGCCTATGCGATGTCGGAGTTGCCGACGGCGATGGCGTTGCTCTACCTCGGTGTGTGGCAGACGATCGTCGCCCGTCTGGTGGGCAGCCTGCTGGTGGTCGCCCTGACCCGTCGTCCGACCTGGTACAAGCTGGTGTTCAACGCTGGCCTGTTCACCTTCGAGATCGTCTTGGCGTTCTTCGTCTTCCACGTCCTCCAGGGTGACGAACAAGGCTTCGGCGATCTGATGGTGGTGTCGATGGCGCTCACCTTGATGCTCGCCACGATCGTCGACGGAGTGTTCGTGTCGCTGGTCGTGTCGCTGTTCGAGGGTGACCTGCTGTCGAAACTGGTGCAGCAGTTTCGGTCGACCGTGTCGATGGTGGTGGTCAGCAGTGTGGCAGCGACGCTGCTGGCCTGCTTCAGCCTGTGGTGGCCCGACCTCGCTGCGATCGGCCTCATCCCGCTCGGAGCGATCTGGATGCTGCTGCGTCGGCACGGACTCGCAGCGCAGCAGTTGCGCGACTTCGAGGCGCTGCACCGCCTGTCGAGTTCGGTGTCGCGGTCGTTGCACCGCGACGAGATCGCGAAGATGGCGATCGTCGAGATACAGGACATCCTGCGGTCCGATCGTGCGGCCGTGGTGTTGTTCGAGCGGCCGTCCGGAACAGCCTGGGTCGCTGCGTCGGTCGGCTCGCCGCTGGGCGACCTGCCCACGCAGATCGGCGACCCGCGGTGGCACGCGTTCGTCGCAGGCGCCGCGGCGGTCGTGCTCGACCCGGCGGCGATGGTTGGCCTCGGGATCGAGCTCGGGGCGAAGGGGGCCAACGCGATCGTGGCGCCGGTCCGCGACGACGACCAGTCGTTCGGTCTGCTCGTGGTCTGCGACCGAATCGGCCCGAACGCCCGATTCGAGCCGAACGATGCACTGCGCGCCGGGGCCATGGCCGACCGTCTGGCGTCGGCATTGAAGAACGCCGAGCTGCACGAGCACATCGAGGAGGAGGCCTGGCGCGACCGCCTCACCGGCCTCGCCAACCGGACAGCGTTCGAACGGGCAGTAGGGGAAGCACTCGAGGCCGCCGACACGACGTCGTCGGTGTCGATCCTGATGCTCGGCATCGACCGCTTCCGAGAGGTGAACGAGACGCTCGGCTACCACGTCGGTGACGAGATCCTGCGAGAGATCACGGCGCGGTTGCGGAACCTGGTCGGAGAAGGCCACACGTTGGCGCGTGTCGCCGGCGACGAGTTCGCGCTGCTGCTGGTCGACGACACCCCTGATGCGGCCTCGTCGATGGCTGAGCGGCTGTTGACGGTGGCGCTCGACTCGTTCCGGCTGCCCGATGCCGAGCTCGTGATCGATGTGAGCATCGGTGCCGCCGAGAGCGGTCGGGCGACTGCCGATCCGGCAACACTGCTGCGCAAGGCCGATGTCGCCATGCACTGGGCGAAGGAGCACCACAGCGGCTTCGAGATGTACCGGGTCGAGATCGACCAGCGCACACCCGAACGGTTGTCGTTGCTCGCCGATCTCCGAGCGGCCCTCGAGCACTGTCACCTCGATGTCCACTTCCAACCGAAGATCGATCTCGTCACCGGGGTGGTGGTGGGCGCCGAGGCGCTGGTGCGCTGGGAACACCCGACGCGCGGGTTCGTTCCGCCGCTCGAGTTCGTGCAGCTCGCCGAGACCACCGGGCTCATCACCGAACTCACCGATCAGGTGCTGGGCAAGGCCACCTCTGCCCTCCGTCTGCTCAACGACATCGGCTTCCGTCTCGACATGTCGCTGAACCTGTCGACGCTCGATCTGCTCGACCTCGACCTGGTCGATCGCGTGGCCCGCTGTCTGGCCGAGCAGGGCGTCCCTGCCGATCAGTTGACGCCCGAGATCACCGAGACCGCGCTGCTCGAAGACGGCGTGCGGGCGCTCGAGACGGCCGAGGCGTTGCAGGCGATGGGAGCCCACCTCTCGATCGACGACTTCGGCACGGGGTTCTCGTCGCTCAGCTATCTGCGCATGCTGCCCGCTGCGGAACTGAAGATCGACCGCAGCTTCGTGACCAACCTGCTGAACGAGACCCGCGACGAGGTGATCGTCCGTTCGACGATCGATCTCGGCCACAACCTCGGCCTGCGGGTGGCTGCCGAGGGCGTCGAGGACGAAGCCACCCGTGAACGGCTACGCGCGTTGGGTTGCGACCTGGCCCAGGGCTACGGGATCTCGCGTCCCATGCCGCTCAGCCGGTTCGTGGCGTGGCTGACGACGAGTGGTCATGAAGTGGCCCGGGCAGGGGTCGACGGAGCGTGGAAGCCGCTGACGCGCCCGCTCGACATCTCGTCGGCGCCGACACTCGGCAGGCTGGCTCAGCCGGGCGAGTCGACGCAGTACTGACGTCCCGCCGCTGCGAGCGGCGTCGATCGTCTGTTGTCGGTCAAGATCGCCACCAGATGCTGCGGCCCGCCCGGAGGGGCCGAACTGTCGACACTGCGTCCCTACCGCCAAGGAGCAGTCATGCAGTTGTCGAAGGCTCACCGCCGCCCTCGAAACCAGTTCACCCGCCGGGTTGTCGCCATCACGGCCATCGCTGCCATCGGGCTCCCGATGGCGATCGCCTCGTCGGCCGCTGCCAACACGACGGGTCAGTCGACCGGGTCGGCGGCCGGTGTGCCGCTGACCGATGGGTCGATGTACAACGTGGTCGATCAGATCGGTGCCCGGGCCCTGTGGGCCAAGGGCATCACCGGCAAGGGGGTGAATGTCGCGGTCATCGACACCGGCGTCGCCCCGGTCAACGCCCTGTCGGGCGCCGACAAGGTGGTCGCCATGGTCGATCTGTCGGGTGAGGCGGGTGTGCCAGAGGCCGAGTTCCGCGACACGTACGGTCACGGCACACATATGGCGGGCATCATCGCCGGCCGTGATCCGGGAGCCGACCCGAAGACCGCAGCGAAGCGTCCCGATTGGTTCCTCGGCGTGGCGCCCGATGCCGGCATCGTGTCGGTGAAGGTGGGCGACAACAGCGGCTCCGTCGACGTCACCCAAGTGATCGCGGGTGTCGACTGGGTGGTCGAGAATGCTGCTGCGTTGAACATCCGGGTCATCAACCTCTCGTACGGCAGCGGCTCGACGCTCGGGTATCAGACCGATCCGCTGGCGTTCGCCGTCGAGCGGGCGTGGAGGGCCGGCATCGTCGTGGTCACCTCGGTCGGCAACGACGGCAAGGCTGACCGCAACCTCGACATGCCTGCAGCCGACCCCTACGTGATCGCCGTGGCGGGCGCGCAGGTGCAGAACAAGAAGTTCTCGGTGCCGAGCTGGTCGTCGTGGGGCAGCGGTCGCCTGCCCGATGTGTCGGCGCCCGGCGCGTCGATCGTGTCGCTGCGGGCGCCCGGGAGCCGGATCGACCTCGAGCACCCCGAGGGCTATGTGAATCCCCACCTGTTCAAGGGCAGCGGTTCGTCGCAGGCGGCCGCGGTGACCTCGGGGGCGGTGGCACTGTTGCTGAGCGCCCGACCGACGTTGAAGCCCGACCAGGTGAAGGCGATCATCATGGGGGCTGCCGACGGCGCCAAGATCACGCCGAAGTCGCCGAAGTACTCGGGCAAGGGTCTGTTGCGGGTCGACCGCGCGAACGTCGCTGCCCTGTCGAACGTCGCACAGACCTGGCCGGCTTCAACCGGCACCGGCTCGCTCGACGCCGCTCGTGGCGGCACCTTCGTCACCGTGAACGGTTCCGTACTGAAAGGCGAGATCACGGTCAACGGCGCCGCCTGGCCCGGGGCGCGCTGGACGGGTGCCCGGTGGACGGCAGGCACGTGGGACGGTGCACGGTGGACCGGTGGTACGTGGCTCGGCGCCCGTTGGACCGGTGCCCGCTGGACCGGTGCCCGCTGGACCGGTGCGTCGTGGACCGGTGCCCGGTGGACCGGTGCCCGCTGGACCGATGCCGCTTGGTCGAGCTCGTCGTGGCTCGGAGCGCGCTGGACGGGTGCGCGGTGGACGGATGCGTCGTGGGACGGCGCCCGATGGACGACCGCAGGCTGGACCTGACCGCCCGCAGTCGCTGAACAGTGTCGATCCGAAAGAACCCCCGCTCGCGGGGGTTCTTTCGCGTTTGCGCTCAAGAGCGTCGGGTGAGGTGCCGATGATTGACGGGTACATCGTGCTGAAAGGGTGACGTGAACGCCGAGCGACATGCCGAACAGGTGAGAACGATCTCGTTGCGCCTGCGTCCGCGCGTGGCCCTTCCGGTGGGTCGCTCGCTCGTCATCGGCATCGTCGGCGGCTCGCTGTTCGTCGCCGGCCTGATCGTGGCGCTGCTCGGTGTGTGGTCGATCCCGGCCCCGAAACCCGAACCCTGGTGGGTGGCACTGGTGATCGGGGGCTGCTTCATCGCCGGCGAGCAACTGATGCTGCACGTCGAGTACCGACGCGAGGCGCTCACGCTCACGCTGACCGAAGTGCCGACTGCACTGTGCCTCATGTTCCTCGACCTGCGCACCGCGTTGCTGGTCAGGGTCGCCACCAGCGTGATCGTGTTCATGCTCGTCATCGGACAGCGATATGTGAAGGTGCTGTACAACCTCGGACTGCAGGTCTTCAGTCTGGCCACCGGATTCACGGTCTTCCATGCACTCGTCGACGGAAAGGAGTGGAGCGAGGTCGGGTTCGTCTGGCTGTTCCTCGCCGTGTCGATGATCACCGTGATCGATGCGGTGCTGGTGATCGTGGCGATCGGGGTGTTTGAAGGCCACTTCCTCGAGAAACTCCGCGAGGAGGTGCGCAACGGGGCGCCGCGCGTCTTCATCGCCTCGGTCACCGCAACGCTCGCCACCGGGCTGGCGGTGGCCTGGCCCGTGCTGGCGTTCAGCCTGCTGCTGCCGGTCATCGGCGTCTGGAAGGTGCTCCGGACGAACGTGCAGACCACACAGCGGCTCCGCGATCTCGTCGACGTGAACGGCTTGATGGCGTCGTTGGGTGTCACCCTCGAGCGGGACGAACTTGCACGCATCGCAGTGGTCGAGACCCAGCGGCTGCTCCGTGCCGAGCGAGTGGCGTTGCTGACGTGCGAGCCGACGACGGGCACGTTGACGGTCGCTGCATCGGTCGGCGAACCGTTGCACGGTCTGCCGGTCGACGGTGTCGACGAACACTGGCGGGACGTGCTCGACGGGCGTCAGGCGGTGTTGCTCGACTCCGAGACCGTCGCCTCGTTCGATCTCCACGGTGGGAACGCGATCGTGGCTCCCGTGTACGACGATGACGAGCTCGTCGCCGTGTTGGTCGTGAGCGATCGGCACGGGGCTGCCGCGCACTTCGACGACGCCGATCTCGTGAGGGCCGGTACCATCGCCGACCGCCTGGCGCTGGCGTTGCGCAACGCAGTCCTGCACGAACAACTCCAGCACGAGGCCTGGCACGACGGGCTCACGGGCCTGCCCAACCGCATCCAGTTCGAGCGGACGATCGACGAGGTGCTCGACGCGGGCGACCCCACGGGCACCATCGGGCTGTTGATGTTCGGTGTCGACCGTTTCCGCGAGGTCAACTCGACGCTCGGGCACCAGGTCGGCGATCGCGTGCTGCTGGAACTGGTGGCCCGGCTCGACTCGGGGCTCGGGACCGGCGACGTACTCGCCCGCCTCGCCGGCGACGAGTTCGGCATCCTTCTCCGGGTCGACGGTGAGGCGCAGTTGCTCGATCGCGCAAGGCAGTTGGTCGACGTGGCCGAACGTCGTCTGGTGCTCGACGACTTCGAGGTGGTGGTGACGCTCAGCGTCGGCGCTGTGCTCTGCCCCGATCGAGCCAGCAACGCTGCCGTGATGCTCCGGCGCGCCGACATCGCCATGCACGCCGCGAAGCTGACCCATTCGAGTGTCGAGCTGTACCGGAACGACATCGACCGTCGTACACCCGAACGGCTGTCGATGCTCGGCGACCTGAAGGTGGCGCTGGAGCACAGCCACCTCGAGGTGAACTTCCAACCGAAGGTCGACCTCGCCAGCGGCCGGGTCGTCGGAGCAGAGGCGTTGGTGCGCTGGAACCATCCGCAACGCGGCATGGTTCCTCCGGTCGAGTTCGTCTCGCTGGCCGAGAACACGGGCCTCATCACGATGCTCACCGATCAGGTGCTGCGCAAGTGCGTCTCGACGATCCGGCTGCTCAACGATCTGGGGCACCACCTCGACCTGTCGCTCAACCTGTCGGCCATCGACCTGCTCGACGACAAGCTCGTCGGCCGGGTCGAGCGGATCCTCGCCGAGAACGGCGTGGCCGCCGACCAGCTGACCCTCGAGATCACCGAGTCGGCGCTGCTGGCCGACGGCCCCCGCAGCCTCGAGACGGCAGAGGGGTTGCGTCGCTTGGGTGCCCATCTGTCGATCGACGACTTCGGCACCGGGTTCTCGTCGTTCAGCTACCTCCGGGTGCTGCCTGCGTCGGAGTTGAAGGTCGACCAGAGCTTCGTCACCAACATGCTGTCCGACGAGCGCGACGAGGTGATCGTGCGATCGACGATCGATCTCGGCCACAACCTCGGGCTGCGTGTCGTCGCCGAAGGTGTCGAGGACATGGCCACGCTCGAACGGCTCCGTGTGCTCGGCTGCGACCTCGTGCAGGGCTTCGGCATCGCCAAACCGATGCCGCTCGAACGGCTCCTCGTCTTCTTGAACGGCGGTGCGCACGACAACACCCGGCCTGCCGGCCAGGCGGCGGCGCCCACTCCGTTCCAGCCCCGGGTCGTGTCGGCGTCCTGAGCCTCCAGTCCGGCGCGGCCGCAAATGCATGGGTTCGGCGGCCGGAGGGTGTCACGATGGAGATGTGGCCACCATCTGCCTGCTCCACGGTCCGAACCTGAACCTGCTCGGCCAGCGCGAGCCCCACATCTACGGATCGGCGACGCTCGACGACTACGTCGACGCAGTCACCCGAGCAGCTGGCGAACACGGCCTCACCGTCGAGGCATTCCAGTCGAACCACGAGGGTGAACTCGTCGATCGCATTCATTCGGCACGCGGTCGCTGCGCAGCGATCGTCATCAACCCGGGTGCGTTCACGCACTACGCCTGGAGCATCCACGACGCGCTGGCCGCGTTCGAAGGGCCGATCCTCGAGGTGCACATCTCCAATCCCAATGCCCGCGAGCCGTGGCGGCACACCAGCGTCGTGGCACCGGTCGCCACGGGCTCGATCGTGGGCCTGGGGATGCAGGGCTATGTGCTCGCGGTGCAGGCGATCGCCGCTCGGGTGGACCGATGACACCGATCGACTGTTCGGGGCGCGCTGCCAGCGTGCTGCAGTCGCTCGACACGCACGATCAGCAACCCGAGGCGCTGTTGGTCACCGACCTCACCAACATCAGATGGCTCACCGGGTTCAGCGGCTCGAACGGCTGGGTGGTGCTGCTGCCCGACGGCATCGTGCTCGTCACCGATGGTCGCTACGGGCAGCAGGCCGAGCGGCAACTCGCTGCCGCCGGCGTCGACGGGCGGGTGGTGGTCGGTGCCACGCATGCCGAGATGCAAGCGCTCCTGGCCGACGCAGTACACGCGGTCGACCGGATCGCGTTCGAGTCGGCCCATGTGACGCATCAGCAGTACGTCGAGTTCTCCGGCCTGCGCAGCGCACCGCTGGCGCCCACCGTCGGGGTGGTCGAGCGCGCGCGGCGGCGCAAGACGCCGGCCGAGATCGAGCGGATCGCCACTGCGTGTTCGATCGCCGATGCGGCGCTGGCCCAGGTGGCGCCCACCCTCGATGGTGGGTTCACTGAGGCCGAGGTGCGCAATGCGCTCGAACACCTCATGCGCACCCTCGGCGCCGACGGCCCGAGCTACGAGACCATCGTGGCCACCGGGCCGCACAATGCCCCGCTGCCGCACCATCGGCCCACGTCGACGCCGATCGAGGTCGGGCACACCGTGATCATCGACGTCGGGGCACTCGTCGACGGGTATCACAGCGACATGACGCGCACGTTCGTCGTGGGCGAGCCCACTGCGCTGCAGCAGGAGGTCTACGACGTGGTGCTCGCTGCACAACGGGCCGGGGTCGCGGCTGTGCGCCCCGGGTTGTCGACGGCCGAACTCGACACGGTCTGCCGCACGGTCATCACCGAGGCCGGATTCGGCCCATGGTTCAGTCACGGCACCGGGCACGGCGTGGGACTGCTCATCCACGAAGACCCCTTCATCAACCGGGCCGGAGGATGGGAATTGCAGGTCGGCGACGTGGTGACCGTCGAACCGGGGGTCTATCGTGGTGACTTCGGTGGCGTACGCGTGGAAGACCTGGTCGAGGTCACCCCGGACGGCTGCCGAGTTCTCACCCAGTCTCCCAAGGACTCACCATGCCTGCCATCAGCACCAACGATCTGAAGAACGGGATCACCCTCGAACTCGACAACGGCCTGTTCAACGTCGTCGAGTTCCAGCACGTGAAGCCCGGCAAGGGCGGAGCCTTCGTCCGCTCGAAGCTGCGCAACGTGCGCACCGGGGCCGTGCTCGAGCGCACGTTCAACGCCGGTGTGCGTGTCGAGCAGGCGGTGCTCGATCGCAAGGACATGCAGTTCTTGTACCGCGACGGCGACGAGTACGTCTTCATGGACACCGAGAGCTACGAGCAGATGAACGTCGACCCGGCGAAGCTGGGCGATGCCGCCGACTATCTCGTCGAGCAGGCGATCGCCCAGATCGCCTACTACAACGGCGAGATCGTGACGGTCGAGATCCCGGCCTCGGTCGAGCTCACCGTCGCCGATACCGAGCCCGGGCTGCAGGGCGACCGGGTGAGCGGCGCCCGCAAGCCCGCGACGCTCGAGACCGGCAAGGTCGTCCAGGTCCCGCTGTTCGTCAACATCGGCGACCGCATCAAGGTCGACACCCGCTCGGGCGACTACATCACTCGCGTCTGATGGCGAGCGGCCGGTCACGGCGCGAGCGCCCGCTCGGGCTCCAGGGCGATCAACGCTCCGAGGCGCGCGAGCGCGCCCTGCTGTTGCTCTACGAAGTCGCCGCAAAGGGCGTCGGTGCCCAGGCGGTGCTCGACGCCCAGGTGGTGCGCCCCGACACGCTCACCTGCGACCTGGTGCTCGGGGTCGAACAACACCGCGAGCGCATCGACACGGCGATCACCACCCATGCCCGGGGGTGGACCCTTGCTCGCATGCCGCTGATCGACCTCACCGTCATGCGTATCGCCGGCTACGAACTGATCGCCCGCGCCGATGTACCGGTGGCCGTGGTGATCGACGAGGCCGTCGAGTTGGCCAAGCGGTTCTCGACCGACGACTCGGGCCGCTTCGTCAACGGAGTGTTGGCGGCGATGGTCCCGTCCTTGCGTCAGAGCGGCGACGAGTCGACGGGCGGCTGAACCAGATGCACCGCCGGTGGTGGGCACGTCTGCAAGTGGTCACCATCTGGCAGTGGGGGGTGGTCGCGTTGATCGCCGGCTACACCGCCTACTTCACCCGTGTCACGCTCGATGTGCACCACGGCCTCGGCACGTCGAACTACGACTACGGCCTCTACGACCAGGGCATCTGGCTGATGTCGCGGTTCGAGGCGCCCTTCGTCACCCTGATGGGTCGCAATCTGATGGGCGATCACTCGTCGCTCATCTTGGTGTTCCTCGTGCCGCTGTTCTGGGTGTTCCCGAGCGCCGGCGCGTTGTTCTTCACCCAGTCGTTGTTCATTGCGCTCGGCGCCGTGCCGGTGTTCCTCCTCGGTCGCCGGCTGCTCGCCAACGAGGCGCTGGCCTGGGTGATGGCGGCCTGCTATCTGCTGCACCCGGCGGTCAGTTGGACCAACCGCGAGAATTACCACCCCGACTCGTTCATCGCCTTCTTCGTGGGGATGGCCATCTATGCCGCGGTCGAGCGACGGTGGCGGCTCTACGTGGTCTTCGTGGTGCTGTCGCTGCTGGTGAAAGAAGATGTGTCGCTGGTGATCGTGCCGCTCGGCATCTGGGTGGCTGCAAAGCGCGACGTCCGACGCGGGTTGTTGACGGTCGTGTTCAGCCTCGGGTTCATGTTCGTGGCGATGTACGGGATGATGCGCAGCCTGATGGGGGTGCCTACCAGGAACGCCTGGCGGGTGCCGTTCGGTGGGCCGCTCGGGCTGCTCAAAGCGGTGTTCACCCAGCCGCTCGACGTGGTGCGGCACTACCTGAGCGACAACAGACCGTTCTACTTCTGGCAGATGACCATGCCGATGGCCTGGGTGTTCCTCGCCGGACCCAGCGTTGCACTGATCAGCACCGGGGTGCTGGCGGCCAACATGCTCAGCACCTTCTGGTACCAGTACCAGATCCAGTACCACTACGCCCTGATCGCTGTTCCCGCCATCATCTTGGGCACGGTGTACGCGATCGGCAAGGTGGCCGAGCAGTGGCGCAGTCTGCTGGTGCTGGCGGTGGCCGTCAGTTCGCTGTGGGCGGGCTGGGCATGGGGTGCGCTGCCGTTCAGCCGCGACCTGCCCTACTCGTGGCCGCCCGACCACCCGGTAGCAGTGGCGGCCCGCGAGATCATCGACGAGATCCCCGACGATGCCGTCGTGGCGGCTCAGTACTCGGTGACAGCACACCTGTCGCGGCGCAAGGAGATCTACATGTTCCCCACGCCGTTCTCGGCCGAGCTGTACGGGGTCGACGACTCGCTCGCGTACCAGCGGCTGCCGGCGGCCGATCGGGTCGACTTCGTGGTGCTGCCCGCCACACTCGAACCCGACGATCAGGCGGTGTGGAACCTCGAGGCACCGGCGTTCACGCTCGTCGACGCGAACGAGTGGTGGCGGCTCTACCAACGCACGAGCGAGATCGACACCGGCGGTCCCTGACCGGCGTCGGGTCTGCTGTTCAGCGGTCGATGTCCGGTCGGCGGGCAATGGCGACGAGGTTCTTGCCGAACGCCGGGGAGGGGATGCAGCGCTGGATCACGCGGCTGACGGGGACGATGAGCCGGTCGTAGACGGCCGACGAGCCGGAATCGAGCGACTTCACGTCGAGCACGCGATACATGAGGAGATAGGGGAGCACGCCTGCGACGTCGAAGTAGTGCATGTCGACGAGTTCGAAGCCGGCGTCGCTGATCGCCTGACGGAGGAGTGGCCGGTCGTAGCGTCGGTAGTGGCCCGACTTGTAGTCGAGGCTGCCGTAGAGCCACGGCGCGGCTGGCACGAAGATGCCCAGCGTGCCACCCGGTCGCAGCAGCGAGTAGGCGGTGCCCAGTTCCGCCACATCGTCGCGGATGTGCTCGAGCACACTCACGTACACGACGGAGTCGAACTGCTCCGCCGTTCGTGTGGCGAGCAACTGCTGCGAGGTGATCGGCAACACCTCGACGGCGGATTCGTCGGCGGTGCGGCGCAGGAGGTCGGGGTAGACGTTGTCGGCCGGTTCGAGTGCGGTGACCCGATGACCCCGAGCCGCGATCCTGACGGCGATCGCGCCCACACCGGCGCCCACCTCGAGCACGTGGTGGCCCAGATGGGGTGCGAGTTCGTCGACGATCCAGGCGTTGAAGCGGTGGGCGTCGGCCAGATTGCCGAGTTCCTCGGTGGCGGCGAACAGCGATTCGCCGGTGGCCGCCTGAGCGCGCAGCCGCGGTGACCGCTGTGCCCACAGCGCCTGGTTCGAGCGCATCGACCGGCGGATGCTGCGCACGTGCCGACGCACCGGGAGCAGGCTCGAGACGAACTCGCGTAGGTCGTCGCCGCCCACCGACCCGCTGGTGTAGCGCGGTCTGAACACGATGGGCACCTCGTCGACGGCGAATCCGTAGGCCTGCGCCACCGCCACGGTCGCCGAGAAGAAACCGTGGGGTTCGTCGGGTAACGGTTCCCCGACCAGCAGGTGGGCGAGATCGGGGTGGTACACCCGGAACGACGTGGTCGAGTCGCTCACCCCGCGAGCCCCGGTGGCGAGTTTCGTCGCTGCATTGCCGATGCGGCTGAGCACGCTGCGCACCACGCCGGTGCCGGGCGACGAGCCACCTCGGGTCCAGCGCGACCCGATGGTGAGCCCGCTGCCACGGGCGAGATGACTGCGCAGGAGATCGGGGATCTGCCGGGCGTCGTGCTGGCCGTCGGCGTCGAGCGAGACGATGGCCACGGGCCGATCACCCTGCGCATGGGTGAGGCCGGCGCGCAGCCCGGCCACCATCGCCGGCTCGGCAATGGAGATGATGTCGAGCTGCAGGCCGAGGTGTCCGGCTGTGGCGAGTGCAGCACGGCGGACGTGCGGCTGCGGTTCGCCGACGAGCGTCGCCACGAGGTGCACGCCGCTCGGTGCGAGCGCGCGGCGGGCCTCGTCGAGCTCGGCGAGCACGGGCTCGACGGCGACGAAGTGGTACTGCGACACGAGCAACACGTGTACGCGCATGGCGCCACGGTAGCGATCAGCGCACGTGTCGGCGTCGATGCGGTGCGCGAACAGGCGTCTGCTATGGTCGGCGATGCCGTGAAGCGGGTCCGGAGAGGCCCAGACGGCAGGAGCATCACGTTGAGTTATCATGCATCACGCTGCATTGTCATGCAGGTAGGATCGCTCTCATGATCCGGCCCGCAGCCCTGGTTCTCGCCGATGGCAGCGTCTTCGAGGGGGAACTGCTCGGCGCAGAACCCGCCGACGGCATCGCCAGCGGTGAGGTGGTGTTCAACACCGTGTTGTCGGGCTATCAGGAGGTGATCACCGACCCGTCCTATGCGGGCCAGATCATCACCTTCACCTATCCCCACATCGGCAACTACGGCGTGAACGCCAGCGATTTCGAGTCGCGGCGGCCCTTCTGCCGTGGTGTCGTGGTGCGCGACCTCGCCCGTCGTCACAGCAACCAACGTGCGGTGGCCTCGCTCGACGCGATGCTGGCGCACTACGGCATCAGCGGCATCGGCGGTATCGACACCCGGCGCCTCACCCGACTGCTGCGCGACACGGGCGCGATGCCTGGCGCGTTCGGCACCGCATCGGAGTCGGCGCTGCGGGCTGCTGCAGCAGCCGAGCCCGGCACCGACGGTATCGACCTCGTCGCCGAGGTCACCACGGCCACCGCGTACACGGTCGGCGCAGGCGAGCGGCTCGTCGTCGCCTACGACTTCGGGCTGAAGCACTCGATCCTGCGCGACCTCGCCGATCTGGGTCGTGTCGAGGTGGTCCCTGCCTCCACCACCGCCGCCGAAGTGCTCGCCCGACGGCCCGACGGTGTGTTCCTGTCGAACGGCCCCGGCGACCCGGCCGAGGTGGGCTATGCGGTCGAGGCCATCCGCGGCCTGCTGGGTGAGGTGCCGGTGTTCGGTATCTGCCTGGGGCACCAGCTGCTGAGCCGTGCCATCGGTGGCGAGACGTTCAAGTTGCCGTTCGGGCACCACGGCGGCAACCACCCGGTTCGCCACGAAGCCACCGGCCGCATCGAGATCACCAGCCAGAACCACAACTTCTGCGTCGACCCTGCATCGATCGCCGGCCGCGCGGAGGTGACGCACCTCAACTTGAACGACATGACCGTCGAAGGCCTGCGGGTCGCCGGTGTGCCCGCCTTCAGCGTGCAGTACCACCCCGAGGCAGGCCCGGGCCCGCACGACGCCAAGTACCTGTTCGCGATGTTCGCCGAGTTGATGGGCGGACCGCGGCACGCCGATGCCCATCCGGCCGATCTGATCGCGCCCGAGCGGGGAGTGGCCTGAGATGCCCAAGCGCACCGACATCCACTCGATCCTCATCATCGGGTCGGGCCCGATCGTCATCGGTCAGGCCTGCGAGTTCGACTATTCGGGTACCCAGGCGTGCCGCGTGCTGCGCGAGGAGGGCTACCGAGTCATCCTCGTGAACTCCAACCCGGCCACGATCATGACCGACCCCGATTTCGCCGACGCCACGTACGTCGAGCCGATCACCTGGGAGGTCGTGGCGCGCATCATCGAACGCGAACGGCCCGACGCCGTGCTGCCCACGATGGGCGGCCAGACCGGCCTGAACACCGCGATGGCCCTGTTCGAGCGCGGCATCATCGGCGTGCCCGGCACCCCCGAGATGATCGGCGCCAATGCCGAGGCGATCGCCACCGCCGAGGACCGCGAGAAGTTCAAGCAGGCGATGATCGAGATCGGCCTCGCAGTGCCGTCGAGCGGTACGGCTCACACCATGGACGAGGCCCGTGCCGTCGTGGCGCAGATCGGCCTGCCATGCATCATCAGGCCCGCCTACATCCTGGGTGGCCGCGGCACCGGGATCGCCTCCACCCTCGACGAGTTCGAGAAGGTGGCGTCGAACGGTCTGCAGGCCAGCCCCATCAGCGAGATCCTCATCGAGAAGAGCATTGCCGGCTGGAAGGAGTACGAACTCGAGGTGATGCGCGACCGCGCCGACAACTGCGTCATCATCTGCTCGATCGAGAACGTCGACCCGATGGGCGTGCACACCGGCGACTCCATCACGGTGGCGCCCGCGCAGACGCTTTCCGACGTCGAGTACCAGCAGATGCGCGATGCAGCCTTCGCCTGCATCAGGCGGGTCGGTGTCGAGACGGGCGGCAGCAACGTGCAGTTCGCCGTGAACCCGCTCACCGGCGAGCAGGTGGTCATCGAGATGAACCCGCGTGTGTCGCGCAGTTCGGCGCTCGCGTCGAAGGCCACTGGGTTCCCCATCGCCAAGATGGCGGCCAAGTTGGCGGTCGGCTACACCCTCGACGAGATCCCCAACGACATCACCAAGATGACGCCGGCCAGCTTCGAGCCGAGCATCGACTACGTGGTCACCAAGGTGCCCCGCTGGGCGTTCGAGAAGCTGCCCGGTACCACCGGCGTGCTGGGCACCCAGATGCAGTCGGTCGGTGAGGTGATGGCCATCGGCCGTACGTTCCCCGAGAGCCTGCAAAAGGCGCTGCGCTCGCTCGAGCAGGGCCGGTTCGGCCTGGGTTGCGACCCGGCCGAACAGCAGCTCGCTGCCATCGACGACGACACCTTGCTCGCCACGGCCTCGGTCGCGACCCCCGACCGCATCCAGCAGGTGGGCGAGTTGCTGCGGCGTGGTCTCGGCATCGACCGGGTGCACGACGCAACGCGGATCGACCCGTGGTTCCTCGACCAGATGAGCCTCATCCACGAAGAGCGCGAGGTGTTGGCCGCCACCGGTCCGACGGCGATGGACACGCGCGCCTGGCGGCGTGCCAAGCGGTTGGGCTTCAGCGACGCTCAGCTCGCGCATCTCTGGCAGGTCGACGAGTTGACGGTGCGAGCGGCCCGCGAGGCCGCTGGGGTGATCCCCACCTACAAGACCGTCGACACCTGCGCAGCCGAGTTCGACGCCAGCACGCCCTATCACTACAGCACCTACGAAGACGAAGACGAGGTGCGGCCGAGCGACCGTCCGCGGGTGATCATCCTCGGCAGCGGCCCCAACCGCATCGGTCAGGGCATCGAGTTCGACTACTGCTGTGTGCACGCGTCGTTCTCGCTGCGCGACGCCGGGTACGAGACCGTGATGGTGAACTGCAACCCCGAGACGGTCAGCACCGACTACGACACCAGCGACCGTCTCTATTTCGAGCCGCTCACGCGTGAAGACGTGCTCAACGTCATCGCAGCCGAGCAGCGTGCCAGCGGGGGAGTGGCACCGAAGGTGATCGTGTCGCTCGGCGGACAGACTCCGCTGAAGCTGGCGGGCCTGCTGCCGGTCGACCTCATCGCGGGCACGTCGCCGGCGTCGATCGACCTGGCCGAGGACCGCGAGAAGTGGAACGCATTGTGCAACGAGTTGCAGATCCCGCAGCCGCCGGGCGGCACGGCGACCGATCTGGAACAGGCGCTGCAGATCGTCGACCGGATCGGCTTCCCGGTGCTCGTGCGCCCCAGTTACGTACTGGGCGGCCGTGCCATGCAGATCGTGCACGACCGCAACCACCTGGCGCGCGCCATGGCCGAACTGGCCGGGTTCGGCAGCCTGGGCCGTGAGGGCGGCCTCTCGGCCGAGCGGCCGGTGCTGATCGACCGGTTCCTCGAGGACGCCACCGAAGTCGATGTCGACGCGATTCGCGATCACACCGGCGATGTGCTCATCGGCGGCGTGATGGAGCACGTCGAGGAAGCCGGCGTGCACAGTGGCGACTCCGCCTGCGCCATCCCGCCCCAGACCCTGCCGTCGTGGGTGGTCGAGGTGATCGAGGCCTACGTGCGCTCGATCGCGGGCGCGCTCGATGTTCGTGGGCTGATCAACGTGCAGTTCGCCGTCTCGGGCACCACCGTCTACGTCATCGAGGCCAACCCGCGGGCCAGTCGCACCGTACCCTTCGTCGCCAAGGCGACGGGCGTGCCGCTGGCCAAGGTGGCCACTCGCGTCATGCTCGGCGCGACGCTCACCGAACTCCGTGCCGAGGGATTGCTGCGCACACCCTCCGAGCACGGCCATGTGGCGATCAAGGAGGCCGTGCTGCCGTTCAGTCGCTTCCCCGAGGTCGATACCGCGCTCGGCCCCGAGATGCGGTCGACGGGCGAGGTGATGGGCATCGACTCGACGTTCGGCAAGGCGTTCTTCAAGGCCGAACTCGCCGCTGGCACCGTGCTGCCGTCGACCGGCACCGTGTTCTTGTCGCTCGCCGACGGCGACAAGCCGGCCGGCATCGTCGTCGCCAAACGACTCCGCCAACTCGGTCTCGGCATCGCCGCCACACAGGGCACGGCTGCCTATCTGGCCCGGTTCGGTCAGGCCGTCGACCTGATGGTGGGCAAGGTGAGCGAGGGCGCCGAGCTGACGGCCGTCGATCTGATCGCCGACGGCAAGGTGGTGTTCGTGATCAACACCCCCCAGGGGCGTGGCGGACGCACCGACGGCGAGCAGATCCGCAAAGCCGCCAACTCGCATCATGTCAGTTCGGTCACCACGGTGGAGGCGGCGCTGGCCGCAGTGCAGGGCATGGCCGAGCAGGCGGGCCGCGAGATCGCGGTCCGCTCGCTACAGGAGTACCACGCCCGGTGAGCGCAACGCAGTGAGCCCGGGTGCGGCGCGTCGTGGTGGCTTCGTGCCGCCGGCTGGCCTCGACACGTCGGTGCGTGTCGGGTCGATCGAACTCGCCAACCCGATCCTCCTGGCATCGGGCACCGCCGGGTACGGCGCCGAACTCGCCGACTACCTCGACCTCGCTGCTCTCGGTGCGGTCGTCACCAAGTCGCTCGCCCCCTACCCGTGGGCCGGGAATCCGTCGCCGCGAGTGCACACCGCCGGTTTCGGCATGATCAACGCCGTCGGCCTCCAGGGCCCGGGTGTCGAGCACTGGTTGGACGACGAACTGCCCCGCTTGCTCGACACGGGAGCGCGTGTGGTGGCGAGCATCTGGGGTCGCAGTATCGACGATTACCGGCGGGCGGCCGACCTGATCGCCGCTGCCCCCGACGGGGTGGTGGCGGTCGAGGTGAACCTGTCGTGCCCCAATCTCGAAGGCCGACGGGGCATCTTCGCCCACGACGCCGATCTGTCGGCAACGGTGATCGCCGCCACCGAAGGATGCGGTCGGCCGCGCTGGGCGAAGCTGAGCCCCAACACCGATCGGGTGGTCGAGGTGGCGGGCGCCGTGCGTGAAGCCGGCGCCGAAGCGGTGACGCTCGTGAACACGCTGCTCGGCATGGTGATCGACGAGACCACCCTGCGGCCCGCGCTCGGCGCAGGCGGCGGCGGTCTGTCCGGGCGCGGAATCCATCCGGTCGCCGTACGTGTGGTGTACGACGTGCACGTGGCCCACCCCGATCTGCCCATCGTGGGGCTCGGCGGGGTGTCGACGGGGTGGGACGCAGCCGAGCTGATGCTCGCCGGAGCGTCGGCCGTGGGCGTCGGAACGGCCACGTTCGCGGATCCACGTGCCGCCGCCGGGGTGTTCCGCGAGCTCACCGACTGGGCTGTGTCGCGACGGTTCGCAGCGCTGTCCCTGCTCACCGGTGGTGCCCACCGGACAGGCTGAACGTCACCCCGGCAATGCCTGCCCGCGCGGGAGTGCCACGGCTATGGTGGAGCCATGGCTACACCCCCAGCACTCTCCCCTGAACAGCGCGCCGCAGCACTCGCGAAGGCTGCCGAGGCCCGGACGGCCCGCGCTGAAGTGAAGAACCGTTTGAAGCTCGGCTCGATCTCGCTCGCCGAGGCCCTGGCCTCGAACGACGACACCATCGGCAAGTTGAAGGTCGTCTCGCTGCTCGAATCGCTCCCCGGCGTCGGCAAGGTGAAGGCGCGCAAGCTGATGGAAGAGATCGGCATCGCCGACAACCGCCGTGTCCAGGGACTCGGCCAGCAGCAGAAGGCCTCGCTGCTCGAGCATCTCGGCAAGTGAGTCGGTGAGGCCATGGCGGCCTCGGCCCCACTGATCTTCATCGTCTCCGGCCCCGGTGGGGTCGGCAAGGGCACCATCGTTCGGGCTCTGGTCCAACGCGACCCTGGGCTGTGGCTCAGCCGGTCGTGGACGACGCGGGCGCAGCGCCCGGGCGAGGCGCCCGACAGTTACGTCTTCGTGTCGCGCACCGAGTTCGAGGACCGCATCGAAGCGGGCGGGTTCCTGGAGTGGACGTCGTTCCTCGACAACTACTACGGCACCCCTGTCCCCGACCTGGCACATGGCGATCTCGCGGGCCGCGACATCGTGCTCGAGATCGAAGTCGACGGTGCCCGGCAGGTGAAGGCGCTGCACCCCGAGGCAGTGCTGATCTTCATCCTGCCCCCGTCGCGCGACGAGCAGGCCCGGCGTCTGCGCGGCCGCGGCGACCCCGACGACAAGGTCGACCAACGGGTGCGCAAGGCCGAAGAGGAAGAGCCGATCGGCCGAGCCTTGGCCGACCACATCGTGGTGAACGACGACCTCAGCCGGACGGTCGACGAGATGGTCGACATCATCGGAGCCCATCGAGGCCGACCGGGTTGATCACGCCAGTCGCACGGAATCGCAGGTAGGATGCCGTGCCCCTCAGGAGGACCAGACTGACATGCAGCGCACGCACGACACGATGATGACCCCGCCGATCGAGGATCTGCTCGAGACGGTCGACTCGAAGTTCAGCCTCGTCACGCTCGGTGCTCGACGGGCACGCCAGATCCAGACGTACATCAACTCGCTCAGCGACGGCCTCGGCCACATGGTGCCGCCGCAGGTCGTCACCGGGCCTGGCCACAAGCCGCTGAGCATCTCGTTCGAAGAGATCGCCGCCGGCAAGATCGTGCGGGTCGAGGAAGCCGACGAGGCTGCCGAGGCCGCCGACGAGGCCGACGACGTCGCTGGCTGAGCGACAGGCCGGAGCAGGGCCGATGCTCGCCGGACGTCGGATCGTCGTCGGTGTGACCGGCGGAATCGCCGCCTACAAGGCGGTCGAGGTCTGCCGTCGTCTCGTCGACGCCGGCGCGCACGTCGTGCCGGTGATGACCAAGGGTGCCGAACACTTCATCGGGCGAACCACGCTGTCGGCGCTCTGCAGCGAGCCGGTGCAATCGACCCTGTGGGACGAAGCCCAGCCCATCCCGCACACCCGGCTCGGGCAGACAGCCGATCTCATCGTGGTGGTGCCCGCCACCGCCCGTTTGCTCGGGGCCTACGCGGCAGGGCTGTCGACCGACCTGCTCACCAACACGCTGCTCGCCACCCGTGCCCCGGTGGTGGTGTGCCCGGCGATGCACACCGAGATGTGGGAGCACCCGGCGGTGCAGGACAACCTGGCGCTGCTGCGTCGGCGTGGTGTGCATGTCGTCGAGCCCGAGGCGGGCCGCCTGGCCGGGGGCGACGTCGGCGCTGGCCGACTGGCCGCGCCCGAGCGCATCGTGGCGGCGATCGACACCGTGCTCGGTGGTGGGCCGCTGACAGGTGTGCACGTCGTGGTGAGCGCCGGTGGTACTCGCGAGCCGATCGACGCAGTGAGGGTGATCGCCAACCGCAGCAGCGGTAAGCAGGGCTACGCCATCGCCGCAGAAGCCGCTGCCCGAGGGGCCCGGGTCACGCTCGTGTCCACCGTCGAACTCCCGGTACCGTCGGGCGTCACCGTGGTGCCGGTCGAGACCGCCGCCCAGATGCAGGCGGCGATGAACGACTTGGCCCTCGACGCCGATGTGGTGGTGATGGCCGCTGCTGTGGCCGACTTCCGCCCGGCCGCGGCAGCCCCGGGCAAGATCAAGAAGCACGACGGCGTGCCCGAGATCGTGCTCGAACCCACACCCGACATCCTGGCCGGGCTCGGGGCGGTCAAGCGACCCGGTCAGGTGCTCGTCGGGTTCGCCGCCGAGACCTCCGATCTGCTCGCCAACGCCGAGAGCAAACTGCGTCGGAAGAACCTCGACCTCGTGGTGGCCAACGACGTGAGCGCACCGGGGGTCGGCTTCCAGCACGACACGAATGCCGTCACGCTGCTCCGCCCCGACGCGGCCCCGCTGACGGTGTCGCTGCGCGACAAGCGCGCCATCGCTGCGACCGTTCTGGATAGCGTGTCAGCCATTCGTGCAGTCGCAGCCGCCGACTGATCGTCACCGAGGAGACTCACCCTGTGAGCAAGTTCACCTTCACCTCCGAGAGCGTCACCGAGGGCCATCCCGACAAGATGGCCGACCAGGTGAGCGACGCCGTGCTCGACGCGATCCTGGCCGAAGACCCCACGGCCGGGTGGCGTGCGAGACGCTCCTCACCACCGGGTTGTGCGTGGTGGCGGGCGAGATCACCACGTCGGCCTACGTCGACATCCCGAAGCTGGCCCGCGGCGTCATCAACTCGATCGGCTACGACAACGCGGCCTACGGCTTCGACGGCAACACGTGCGGGGTGATCGTCAGCATCGACGAACAGAGTGTCGACATCGCCCAGGGTGTCGATGCCAGCGAAGAGGTGCGTGGTGGCAAGGCCGGAGAGGACTACCTCAACAGCCAGGGCGCAGGCGACCAGGGCATGATGTTCGGCTACGCCTGCGACGAGACCCCCGATCTGATGCCCCTTCCCATCTGGACGGCGCACCGCCTCGCCGAGCGTCTCGCCGAGGTGCGCAAGACCGGCGCCGTGCCCTATCTGCGGCCCGACGGCAAGACCCAGGTCACCTTCGAGTACGAGAACGGCAAGCCGGTGCGGTTGTCGTCGGTGCTCATCAGCACCCAACACCAAGACGGCATCGACCGCGACACGGTCATCCGCCCCGACCTGATCGAACAGGTCATCGTGCCGACGGTGCCGTCGCAGTTCGCCGACGACGGCTACGACATCTACGTCAACCCCACCGGCAAGTTCGTCATCGGTGGGCCCCACGGCGACACCGGCCTCACCGGCCGCAAGATCATCGTCGACACCTACGGCGGTATGGGCCGCCACGGCGGCGGTGCCTTCAGCGGCAAAGACCCCAGCAAGGTCGACCGTTCCGCCGCGTACGCGGCCCGGTGGGTCGCCAAGCACGTCGTCGCGTCGGGTGCAGCGTCGCGTTGCGAGGTGCAGGTGGCCTACGCCATCGGCATGGCGCACCCGGTGAGCATCCTCGTCGAGACCTTCGGCACGCACACCGTCGATCCGGCGGTCATCGAGCGGGCAGTCCGTGCGGTGTTCGACCTCCGGCCTGCCGCGATCGTGCGCGATCTCGACCTCAAGCGCCCGATCTACCGCGAGTCGGCCGCCTACGGTCACTTCGGTCGTCACCTGCCCAACTTCAGTTGGGAGCACCTGTCGCGCCTCGACGCCTTCACGAGTGAAGTCGGCCTCGGCTGACAGCGTGCTGACGGCGACGGTCGTTCCCGACGTCACCGGCCTCGACAAGCGCTTCGACTACCTCGTTCCCGATCACCTTCGCCAGCGCATCGCCGTCGGATCGATGGTGCGTGTCCCGTTGCACGGCCGCCGTGTCGCGGGCTGGGTGGTGCGACTCGGTGAACCCGATCCTGCGGTGTCGGGCGATCGCCTGTTGCCGATCGCGGCGTGGTCGGGGTTCGGTCCGTCGCCCGAGGTGATCGAGTTGGCCACGTGGGCTGCACACCGCTGGGTCGCGGGCCGCCTGCGCCCGTTGCTCGCCACGGCGAGTCCCCATCGCGCAGTGCGCGAACTGCCGACGCCGGGCACCAAGCCGGTGCCGGTGGTGCCGTCAGCGGCCGGTGTCGGCCGCCTGCTCGCCGACGGTGGTGGGGTCATCCGGGTGTGCCCGTCCGACGATCTGTTCGATCTGGTGCTCGACGCTGTCGGTGAGGGGTCGACCCTCGTCGTGCACCCGTCGGTCGATGCGGCACGGCAGTTGGCCGAACGCGTCCGGCGCAGCGGCCGCACCGCCGCGCTGCTGCCCGGCAACTGGGCCGTGGCGGCCGGGGGAGCCGCCGATGTGGTGCTCGGTGGTCGCAGTGCAGTGTGGGCGACGGTTGCCGACCTCCGGCGCATCGTGGTGCTCGACGAACACGACGAGGCGCTCCAGGAGGAACGCACACCGACCTGGCACGCTCGTGATGTGGCGATCGAGCGGGCACGCCGACTGGGGATCCCGTGTGTGCTCGTGTCGCCGAGCCCGACGGTGAGCGCCCTGCACTGGTCGGGCCGACGGTGGATGCGGCCCGAACCGGAGGCCGAGCGCGCCGGCTGGCCCGAGGTGGTGGTGGTCGACCGGCGCGACGACGAGCCGTGGAAGCGGAGCCTCGTGTCGTCACCGCTCATCGAGGCGATCCGCGATCGCTCCAAACGGGTGGTGTGCGTCCACAACGTGGTGGGCAGGGCGCGCCTGCTGGCGTGTCGACAGTGCCGCACGCTGTTGCGTTGCGAGCGCTGCGACGCAGCGGTCGCGCAGCGCGACGACGGTGCGTTGGGATGCGCACGGTGCGACAGCTCGCGGCCTCCGGTGTGTCAGGCCTGTGGCTCGGCCGCGCTCGCCACCGTGAAACCAGGTGTGACCCGACTACGCGACGAACTCGAGGCGGCTGCCGCTCGACCTGTGCTGGCGGTATCGGGTTCCTCGTCCGAGACCGGGCATCTCGTCGGGGCCGACGTGTTCGTCGGCACCGAGGCCGTGCTGCACCGCGTCGGCGAAGCCGATGTCGTCGCCCTGCTCGACCTCGATGCCGAGCTGCTGGCACCCAGGTACCGGGCCGCGGAGCAGGCATTGGCGCTGTGTGTGCGTGCGGCGCGGCTGCTCGGACCGCGAGCACGTGGTGGCCTTCTGCTCGTGCAGACGACGATGCCCGAGCACGAGGTGATCCGAGCCCTGCGCGATGCCGACCCAGGGGTGGTCGCGCGCGCCGAGGCGGCCCGTCGGCGCATGCTCGGGTTGCCCCCGTTCGGCGCCTTGGCCCGGGTGAGCGGGCCCGGTGCCAGCGCCTTCGTTGCGGGCCTCGACGTGCCTGCTGCGGCCGACGGCGACGGCTACCTGGTGCGTGCCTCGACATGGGACGAGCTCGCCGAGCATCTCGGTGCAGTCGAGCGACCCGCCGACCGCCTGCGTGTCGAGGTCGACCCGGCGCGTCGGTAGTCTCGCCCCCAGCGACCGACCGCACGCCGGATCGGCGCAGGGAGGACGTCGATGACATCGGCAACGGGCGAGGGCAGGATCGATCGGGCCGCGGTGGAGGCCTTGGTGCGTCGGGCGCGGCGCGAGGTCGACGACGGACTGCTGCCCTCCGCCCAGGTGGCACTGGCCCGCCACGGCGAACTCATCGTGTTCGAGGCGTTCGGCGAGGCCACGACATCGACGCGCTACGTGGTCTACTCGGCGACGAAGGCCTTCGTCGCCGGTGCGATGTGGGCGCTCATCGGCGACGGATCGGTCGACGTGGCGCAGCCCGTCAGTAGCTACGTGCCCGAGTTCGCCAGCAACGGCAAACAGGCCATCACGGTCGAGCAGGTGATGTTGCACACGTCGGGTTTCCCCTACGCCCCGATGCGCGCCCTCGACGGTGCCACGAGCGCTGGCCGCTGTGCCGCGTTCGGCCGGTGGCGCCTCAACTGGGAGCCGGGCACGGCCTACGAGTACCACGCCACGTCGGCTCACTGGGTGTTGGCGGAGATCATCGAGCGGGTGAGTGGACGCGACTACCGCGAGGTGGTGGCCGACCGGGTCACCACGCCGGCAGGACTGCCGCGAGTCCTCGGTGTCGTGGGGGCAGCACCTCTGTCGGTCGTGGGCGAGGCAGCGCGACCCGACGAGATCGAAGCGGTGTTCGGTGTGTCGAGCCTGCCCGTGGGTGAGGTCACCGACGAGGCGTTGCTCGGGTTCAACGACCCTGCGGTGCAGGCCGTCGGTGTACCGGGCGGCGGGGGCGTGATGACAGCGGCCGATCTGGCGCTCTACTACCAGGCGGTGCTGCACAACCCGGGCGGGATGTGGCGCGACGATGTCATCTCCGATGTCCGCAACCATGTGCGCAACCGACTGCCCGATGTGCTCACCGGTGTGCCGGCCAACCGCACCCTCGGTCTGGTCCAGGCGGGCGACGACGGCCGCAGCAACCTGCGCGGGATGGGTCGGACCGTGTCGCCACTCACCATCGGGCACAACGGTGCGAAAGGTCAGATCGCCTGGGGTGATCCGGTGAGCGGGCTCAGCCTGGGGTACTGCACCAACGGCCTCGACGCACATGTGGTCCGCGAGCCTCGCCGAACCAGCGCGATCGCCAGCCTCGCCGGGGTGTGCGTCACGCGTTGAGGTGCGACTGGCGCCGTTCGGCTTCGCTCCTCTGTGCAGCCGGCCATTCAGGCACCGGGAAGCCTGCCAGCTCCACCCGATTGCGGCCCTTGCTCTTGGCGATGTAGAGCGGTGTGTCGGCATGGTCGAGGGCCACCGTCGCCGCCGACCCCGGCCGGACCTGCGCGATCCCGAACGACGCAGTGACGCGGAGGTGCTCGGACTCGGGATGGACGAGTTCCTCGATCGACTGGCGGATCCGCTCGGCGACCACCGCAGCCGTTCGTTCCGAACGCGCTCGACACACGACGGCGAACTCCTCGCCTCCCACGCGCCCGATGGCATCGTGGTTCCGCAGCACCATGCGGGCAGCGTCGGCCACCCGTCGCAACACCTGATCGCCGACCGCATGGCCGAAGGTGTCGTTGATGTCCTTGAAGTGGTCGATGTCGAACATGATCACGCAGGCGGGCGCCCTCTCGGAGGCCTCGATGTGGCGTTCGAGTTGGTCGAGGAAACGGCGCCGGTTGGGCAGGCCGGTCAGGTCGTCGGTTGCGGCGATCTCGTCGAGCCGGGCGATGGCGTGCCTCAGCCGTTCGCTGGTGTCGCCCTGCTCGATGCGGTGGAGGAGCGCCTCGGAGAGCATGGCCCGCATCTGGCGGGCAACGATTGCCATCGACACGGCCGTCACCATTGTGCCGATCGCGAGCCAACGGAAGTAGGTGGTGCCCATTGCGAGGAACTGGACGATGAACAACACCTGGGCGGTGAGGATGAACGCGTCGTACGTGCGCGGCACGCCGGCGGTCACGAGGGCATTCACGCCGGCGCTGACGGTGGCGAACATGAGGCAGACCAATGCGTAGCGTTCTGGGTCGCTCGACTGGAGTGCCGGACGGAGCATGAGGCCGAGCACGATCCCCAGCCACAGCGAGATCGCGGTCAGGCATCGCAGCGCCTGCTCAGGATGGTGATCGTTGTGGCGCCGATACCACATGGCGAATCCGATGGCCGCCAGTTGTCCTGCCAGGTAGGCCACCATCAATGCAGTGGGCCAGTGGTTGCCCGGCACGATTGCGAGCAGTGTGATGCCGAGCATCGGGATGGTGAAACCGCACCAGCGGAACAGCCACTTCACGAGCCGCCACACCTGGAGCCATCGCGGAGCAGGCGGATCGCCGGGCATGATGTCGCGCATCGCCAGCGACAGGCCGAGGAGTACGACCCGGTCGTTCGACGACAGCGCGGGCGGTGTCATCGGCTCGACCGGCCGTTCGGAGACCGGCGGCGACCAGCGCGGCAGTGACAGGTGCGCCTCGACGTCGAGCTCGGCTGCCATGTCATGTGCCACATAGGTCCTTCGACACACTACGCGCCAACCTTGAACGAATTGGAACTCCTGTTCCAGCACTGCTGGTCGACAGAACGGGTTCAGTCGGCTCGCGACACGCGGAGCACCCGGTAGCCGGCGCCGATGGCGACCCGCGCTGTGGGGTAGCCCTGCTCGTTCAACCAGCGCTGCAACGAATCGGCACCGAGGTGTTTGTGCACCACCAGGTGCGCATCGGCGTCGGGCGTGAGACGGGCCAGCCAGGTGCCGAGCAGTTCGTGGAGGGCCACCTTGCCGATCCTGATCGGGGGGTTGCTCCAGATGGCAGCGAACTCGATCTCGCCGGGGACCTCGTCGGGTGACACCACCCGCACGTTGTCGATGCCGTTGGCGGCAGCATTCAGCGCCGTCAGTTCACGGGCACGCCGGTTCACGTCGACCGCCCACACGGTCGCCTCGGGAGCCCGGCGTGCCAGTGCGAGCGCGATGGGGCCGGCGCCGCAGCCGAGGTCGAGCAGATGCCCGGTGGGCGGTGGTGGCGGCACGCTGAGGAGCAGCAGTTTGCTGCCGGCGTCGACATGGCCGTATCCGAAGACGCCGTGGTCGGTGACGATGCGTAGCGATCCGTCGGGGAGCGACCAGGTCACCTCGACCGGGTGTGATGCCGCCGTCGGCTCGGAGTCGAAGTAGTGAGGCATCTGCCTGAGTAGCCTTGCAGGTATGGCCTACACGATCCGCACCTTCGGCGATCCCGTGCTGAAGTCGAAGGCAGCTGCGGTCACCGACATCGACGGCAAGGTGGCGCGGCTCGTCGACGAGATGTTCGACACCCTGTACTCGAGCGACAACGGCATCGGCCTCGCCGCACCGCAGATCGGTGTGCAGAAGCAGATCTTCGTGTGGGACATGGAGGACGAGCCGCTCGTCATCATCAACCCCGAGATCGTCGAGTCGAGTGGCGAACTGGTCTACGACGAGGGCTGCCTCAGCATCCCCGGTCTGTACGCCGAGATCCTGCGGCCCGAGACGGTGCTGCTGCGCGGGCTCGACCTCGACGGCAACACCTTCGAGGTGGAGGCCGATGGTCTCGAGGGTCGGCTGTTCCAGCACGAACTCGACCATCTGCACGGTGTGCTGATGTTCGACCGGATGTCGCCCGAGCAGCGGAAAGAAGCGTTGGCCGAGTACGAGCGCATCGTCGCCGGGGCAGCCACGGCGGCGCCCAAGCGTCGGCTGCGGTTGCGCTGAACCAGCACCGATCGCCCGTCCGTGACCGCCACCCCGGTGCATCCCCGCCGTCTGATCTACTTCGGGACGCCCGAGATGGCCGTGCCCCCGCTCGAGACGCTGGTGCAGGCCGGTTTCGAGGTGGTGGCGGTGGTCACCAGGGTCGACAAACGCCGCGGCCGAGGGGGCGAGCTGATGCCGAGCCCAGTGAAGCGTGCAGCGGTGGCGCTCGGCCTGCCGGTACTGCACAACGTCGACGACGCGCTCGGCCTCGGTGCCGACCTCGGTGTGGTCGTGGCGTTCGGGCAGCTGATCCGTCCTCATGCCCTCGCCGCGTTGCCGATGGTCAATCTCCACTTCTCGCTGTTGCCGCGCTGGCGCGGTGCTGCACCGGTCGAGCGGGCCATCCTGGCCGGCGACGAGAAGACGGGAGTGTGCCTGATGCACCTCGACGAAGGACTCGACACCGGTCGGCTCTACGGGTGCACCGAGGTTACGATCGGACCCGACACCACGGCCGCCGAGCTTCGCGCCTGGCTGGTCGACATCGGTGCCGCGCTGCTGGTCGATCATCTCCGCGCAGGCCTCGGTGAGACCCACGAGCAGCACGGCGACGCCACCTACGCCTCGAAGTTGCACGCCGACGACTTCTGCCTCGACTGGCGACGTTCAGCGGTCGAGCGGCACCGCGTGATCCGCGTCGGCGGCGCCTTCACCACGTTCCGCGGCCGTCGACTGAAGGTGCTCGCCGCCGACCTCGTCGAGCCCGGTGCCGTCGGTGACGAACTCGTCGGCGACACGGTGGGCGGGCTCCGGCTGGTGACGGTGCAACCCGAGAGCAAGGCGCCGATGGCATTCGACGCGTTCGCCCGCGGTGTGCGGCCGGTACCCGGCGAGCGGTTGGGCACATGACCAGTGCGCGCGCCGTCGCGTTGCGTTGCCTCGAACGGATCGACCACGAGGGTGCGTACGCCAATCTGGTCGTGCCGGCCGAACTCGCGTCGGCGCGGCTCGACACCCGCGACCGTGCGTTCGTCACCGACCTCGTCTATGGGACCACGCGCTACCGCCGCGCTTGCGACGCCCTCGTCGACCGCTTCGTGCTCACCGAACCCCAACCGCTCGTGCGCACAGTGCTGCGCCTCGGGGCCTATCAGCTCGTGTTCGCCCAGGTGGCGCCTCATGCAGCAGTGGGCGAGACGGTGTCGCTGGCACCCCGGTCGGCCCGTGGTTTCGTCAATGCGGTGCTCCGCAAGGTGGCGGCCACACCGATGCGATGGCCCGATCGAGCCACCGAACTGAGCTATCCGCAGTGGTTGTTCGATCGCCTCGTCGTCGAACTCGGCGACGAGGCCGAGCCTGCCATGCAGCGGATGAACGAGCCTCCACCGGTGTCGGTCCGCGACGACGGCTACACCCAGGACCGGGCATCGCAGTGGGTTGCTGCCTCGGTGGGTGCTCGTGCGGGCGAGGTGGTGTTCGACATGGCAGCCGCGCCCGGGGGCAAGGCGATCGCCATGGCGGCCCGCACCGGTGCGACCGGGGCGTTCGTGGTGGCCCACGACCTCTCGTTCGCGCGCGCCGGTCTGATGCGCTCGAACGCAGTCCGGCTCGGCGCCGAGGTGGCCGTGGTCGTCGGTGACGGTACGGTGCCGGGCCTCCGTCCGGCTGCGTTCGACCATGTGCTGCTCGACGCGCCGTGCTCGGGTCTCGGCGCGCTGCGTCGCCGCCCCGACGCTCGCTGGCGGATCGGTCCCCGCGACGTCGACGACCTGGTGGTGTTGCAGCGCCGACTGCTGGTTGCCGCTGCGTCGCTCGTGCGGCCCGGCGGGTCGCTCACCTACAGCGTCTGCACGGTGACGGCGGCGGAATCGGTCGATCACCCGGTGCCCGCGGGGTTCGGTGTGATCGACGACCGGCCTGTCGGCACGTGGCGGCGATTCGGGCACGGCTGGCGCGTGCTGCCCCACGACGACGACACCGACGGCATGGTGCTCATTCGCTACCGTCGCGTCCCATGAGCGCTGCGAACCCCTCCTCCGCCAACCCGCTTGTCGCCAAGGTGCTCACCGTGAGCGACGGCGTCGTGCACGGCACTCGCGACGATCTGAGCGGTGCTGCGCTCGTGGCGCAGCTCGGCGATGCAGGCTTCGAGGTGGTCGAGCACCGGGTGACTGCCGATGGAGCCGATGCTGTCGCTGCCGTGCTGGCGTCGATGTGTGACGGGTTTGCGGGCCTGATCGTCACCACCGGTGGCACCGGGTTCGCCCCGCGCGACCAGACACCCGAGGGAACCCGGCAGGTGATCGAGCGAGAGGCACCGGGTCTGGCCGAGGCGATGCGGTTGGTGAACCCCCTGGGCAGGCTGTCGCGGGGGATCGCCGGTATCCGCGGGAACGCGATCATCTGCAACACCCCGGGCTCGCCGAAAGGATGCGTCGAGCAGTTGGCCGCCGTCCTCGACGTGCTGCCGCATGCGCTGCGGCTGCTCCACGCCGAACCCACCGAACACTGAACTCACGCGACGCTCAACGCCCTGGGTTCGTCGCTACCGGGCCGGTAGCCTCGCGTCCCGTGCTACGACTCGTCCTGCCCAAGGGCTCGCTCGAACGAGCCACGCTCGACCTGTTCGAGAGCGCCGACCTCACGGTTGCGCGTTCGTCGTCGGTCGACTACAAGGCGACGATCGACGACCCGCGCATCAGCGAGGTCCGCATCCTGCGCCCGCAGGAGATCCCGGTGTACGTGGCCGAAGGGCTGTTCGACATCGGCATCACCGGTCGCGACTGGGTCGAGGAGACCGCGTCCGATGTGGTCGGTCTCGGCGAGCTGCGCTACTCGAAAGCGACGTCGCTGCCGATCCGGGTGGTGGTGGCGGTGGCCGGCGACTCGCCGGTCGAGCGGGTCGACGACCTGCCGCAGGGGCTGCGGGTCAGCACCGAGTACCCCGAGTTGACGCGGCGGTTCTTCGCCGCCAAGGGCATCGAGGCCGATGTGCGACTGTCGTACGGCGCCAGCGAGGCCAAGATCCCCGATATCGCCGACTGCATCGTCGACATCACCGAGACCGGCCGTGCCCTGCGCGCCGCCGGTCTGCGCATCATCGACACGATCCTCGTCAGTTACACCGAGGTGGTGGCCAATCCGGCCGCATACGCCGATCCGGCGAAGCGTCATGCGATGCAGCAGTTGATGACCCTGCTCAACGGCACCCTCGAGGCGCGTGGCAAGGTGCTCGTGAAGCTCAACGTGGCCGTCGAGCACCTGCCCGGCGTGCTCGGTCTGCTCCCGTCGCTCAAGTCGCCGACCGTCAGCGAACTGGCCGGCGACGGGGGTTTCGCGGTCGAGACGGTGGTGGCCAAGAACCAGATCAACCGTCTCATCCCTGCCTTGAAAGATGCCGGCGCGACAGGCATCCTCGAACTGCCGATCTCGAAGATCATCGCCTGAGCCATGGCCGACGACTCCTGGACCGACCTGCACGGCACCGTCGCATCGTTCGACGAGGCCGTCGGGCTGGGGCAGGTGACGACGGCCGACGGGCGGAGGTTCCCGTTCCACTGCATCTCGATCGCCGACGGTTCGCGGTCGATCGCTGTCGGCGCTGCGGTCGTGTTCGACCTGCTCGCCACACTCGGTCGGTACGAGGCCACGGCGATCCGTCCGCGATGATCGCCGATCCCGCCCGCCGGATCCTGTCGGTGGTGCGGGCACTGGGGGAGGGCGAGGTGAGCAGTTACGGCGACATCGCCGAGGTGGCAGGCCTGCCCGGCCGTTCTCGGCTCGTCGGCCACGTGCTCGCTTCCAGCGACGACCCCGACGTGCCGTGGTGGCGTGTCGTCAACGCCGTCGGTCGTCTGGTACCCGGCCTGGAGGCCGATCAAGCGGCACTCCTCGTTGCCGAGGGAGTGACCGTGCGCGGCGACCGGGTGCGCGCTGCCCCAGTGGGGCGCTTCAGTTCGTCCGGGCGCTCACCTGCACGTAGGCCAGCCGCAGGGTGCTGAGCGACTCGGCGAGCACCGGTGCATCGTCGCCGAGGCGATCGCCGAGGCCCTCGACCAGGCAGCCGACGGCATCGATGGCCAGCCGCGCCTGGGTGAGGTCGGGTTCGGCGTCGGAGAGGTGGATGGCGGCCAGTTCGTACAGGCCCATCACATGGTTGCTGATCACCACATGGGCCGGTGCCTCGCGCACTCGGCGGCGGGCATCGTCGAGCAACCCGCGGGCCTCGTCGTACTGGTCGTCGAGCCGGTCGTCGTACTCGCCGACGCCGAACTGGTCGCCGGTGTGGTCGTCGCCGAATCCGCTGGCAGCCGTGGTTTCCGCGTCCATCTGTGTTACCCTACCGCCCGACAACCGAGGCAAAGTGGGGTTCGCTCCCACCCGGCCACCCTGTCCGTCCCGGATCCGTCCGGTCGCCGGCATCGTGTGCGTCCGGGTCGTCTGATGCGGTGTGGCCGCTCGATCCTGTTCCGTCAGTTCGAGTCGGTCCTCGTCGTGTCTGCGGCTTTGCATCGATCCGCAGACCCGACTGGGAGGACAAGCCCATTGCACAGGAGTGAACGGTCATAGCACCGCCGCAGCAACCCGAGCACCGGTACAACGATCGCATCCGCGCCCGCGAGGTACGCCTCATCGGCCCGAGCGGCGATCAACTCGGCATCAAGCCCCTCCCCGAGGCCTTGTCGATGGCCCGCCAGCTCGACCTCGACCTCGTCGAAGTCGCGCCGATGGCCACACCACCGGTCTGCCGGATCATGGACTACGGCAAGTTCCGTTACGAGGAGAGCCAGAAGGCCAAGGAGTCACGTCGCAAGACCCTCCAGGTCTCGGTGAAGGAAGTGAAGTTCCGTCCGAAGATCGGCAAGGGCGATTTCGACACCAAGGTGCGTCACATGCAGGAGTTCCTGCACGACGGGCACAAGGTGAAGGTCACCCTGCAGTTCCGAGGCCGCGAAATGGCACACCCCGAGCTCGGCTCGAAGATCCTCGATGCGGTCGTCGAACAGTTGGGCTCGCTCGCCAAGGTCGAGACCTACGCCCGTCTCGAAGGCCGCAACATGACGATGGTGCTGGCTCCCGACAAGAAACCCGCCAACAAGAAGAACGATCACAAGGGCGACGCCAAGCCCGACGAAGCACCGGCTGAGGCAGTGAACGAACCGGTCGCCTCCGCCGACGCTGCCGAGTCCACCTGATCGCCGAGCAGGTCGCTGCTCGATCGGCCACCGCGCTGTGGTCGTACCCCGATGCGCCACCCGATGGAGGTGGCCACCCACGCGAAGGAAACAGTCATGCCCAAGATGAAGACCAGCAAGACCGCTGCGAAGCGGTTCAAGAAGACAGGGACCGGCAAACTGCGCCGGCTGCAGCAGAACCGGCAGCACCTGTTCGAAAAGAAGCCCTCCACGCGCACGCGCCGTCTCGATGGCACCGTCGACGTGCACCCGGGCGACGCACGCAAGATCAAGCGCCTGTTGGGCGAGCGCTGAGAAGGAGGCACCACCATGGCACGAGTGAAGCGAGCAGTAGGTTCCAAGAAGCACCGCAAGCAGGTGCTCGAGCGGGCGAAGGGGTACTACGGCAACAAGAGCCGTTCCGTGCGCGCCGCGAACGAGCAGGTCATGCGCAGCGGCCAGTACGCGTTCCGCGACCGCCGAGCGAAGAAGGGCGAGTTCCGCAGTCTGTGGATCCAGCGCATCAACGCCGGATGCCGGATCCACGACATGAGCTACAGCCGGTTCATCGCTGGTCTGAACGCCGCCGGTATCGAGGTCGACCGCAAGAACCTGGCCGACCTCGCCGTCCACGACATCGACGCGTTCGGCCAGTTGGTCGCCGCAGCGAAGGCGGCGCTCTGAGCAGTCCGCTCACGGCCTCGAACCCGAAGGTTCAACGACTGCGGCGCCTCCTGGGGCGCCGCAGTGCGCGTCTGGACGAAGGTGCATTCGTCGTCGAAGGGTGGCCGCTGGTGGCCGCGGCCGCCGAGTTCGGTTGGGAGATCGACTCGCTGTTCGTGGCCGCCGGTCACACGGTCGAACACGACCTCGGTGTCGAGACGTTCGAACTCGGACCAGGGGTGATCGAGCGGGTGGCGTCGACCGAGACCCCGCAGCCGGTGCTCGCCGTGGTGCGGCGCCGGGTGGGCGACGCGGCGCTGCTGAGCCGGTGCACGTTCGTGCTCGTCGGCGACCGCATCGCCGATCCGGGCAATGCCGGCACGTTGTTGCGCTCGGCCGAGGCGGCGGGGGCCGACGCAGTGGTGTTCACCGCCGGTTCGGTCGACGTGTTCAACCCGAAGGTGGTGCGCTCGTCGGCAGGCGCGCTGTTCTCCATCCCGTTGCTGGTGGTCGATCGTGCCCTCACCGAGGTGCTGCCCATCGAGGGTGTGCACAGCGTGGGCACCTCGTCGCACAGCGGCGCCGCATACTCGTCGGTCGACTTCCTCCGGCCGACCGCCATCGTGGTGGGCAACGAAGCGCACGGTCTCGACCCCGATGCGCCGGTCGACGCCTGGGTCACCATCCCGCACGCCGGTCGCGCCGAGAGCCTGAATGTGGCGATGGCGGCGACCGTGCTGGTATTCGAAGTCGCTCGCCAACGAGGTGCTCGGTAATCTATGGCCCATGGTCGGACGCCGATTTCGTCACCCCCGGGTACGCGCCGGGGCTGCGCACGTCGTCCGCTGACGCGCCTGGCACCGGTACCCGGGGGAAGCCCACCGGTCGCAGCGTCTGCCGCGGCCGAGTCCCGTCCGCAGCCCGCCGCGCCGGCGCGGCATCGATGAAAGTCTGATCACCATGTTGGAAGCCGTCAACGCTGCTCGCGACGAAGCACTCGATCGCGTCGCTGCAGCCACTTCGCTCGACGAGATCGTCGCGCTCGACTCGGAACTGCTGTCGAAGCGGGGGGTGTTCGCCGGGTTCAAGTCGTCGCTCGGCGGCCTGGCCTCGGTCGACGACAAGAAGGTGGCGGGCGCAGCGCTCAACGCCGCGAGCGCCGCAGTGTCGGCAGCTATCGAGCACCGCCGGATCGAACTGGGTCGCGCCGAACGCGCCCGTCAGCTCGAAGCCGAGCGCCTCGACCTCACCGAGACGATCGGCGGCGCCACCCGCGGCCATGCCCACCTCGTCACCCAGGCCTGGGAGCGGCTCGAAGACGTGTTCATCGGCCTCGGTTTCCAGATCGCCGAGGGGCCCGAGGTCGAGACCGACTTCTACAACTTCGAGGCACTCAACATGCCGCGCAGTCATCCGGCACGAAGTGGCTACGACACCCTGTTCACCGATTACCGCGACGACGGATCGGTGCTGCTGCGCACCCACACCTCGCCGGTGCAGATCCGCGTGATGCAGACGATCGAGCCACCGATCTACATGGTGATGCCCGGCCGTGTGTTCCGTCGCGACACCCCCGACGCCACACATGTGCCGGTGTTCCACCAGATCGAGGGCCTCGTGATCGACCGGGGCATCACCATGGCGCACCTGGCAGGCACGATCGATGCCTTCACCAAGGCGTTCTTCGGTGGCGCGTTCACCAGTCGACTGCGGCCGAACTACTTCCCGTTCACCGAGCCCTCCGCCGAGTTCGACATCCAACGACCTGACGGGACCTGGATCGAACTCGGGGGCTGCGGCATGGTCCATCCCAACGTGCTGCGCGCGGGTGGCCTCGACCCCGAGGAATGGAGCGGGTTCGCCTTCGGGTTCGGTATCGACCGGATGGCGCGCGAACGCCACGCGATCGATGACATTCGCGACATGTACAGCAACGACATCCGCTTCATCGAGCAGTTCTGAGGAGATCGACATGAAAGCTGTGCTTTCCTGGCTCAACGACCTGGCTCCGCTCGGCGACCAGGCGCATGCCCTCGCGGCCACGTTCACCCGGCTCGGCATGCAGGTGGAGGAGGTCGTCACCGTGGGCTCCACCGTCGACGGTGTCGTCACCGCCCGTGTGCTGCGCACCGAACGGCACCCCGATGCCGCCAAGGTGCATCGGGTCTGGGTCGATGCCGGCGACGGCGTCGAACGGCATGTCTGGTGCGGTGCGTTCAACATGGCAGCCGGCGATGTGGTGCCGCTGGCGACGCCCGGCACGGCTATGCCCGACGGGCGCTTGATCGAGCCGCGGCCCATCCTCTCCATCGAGTCGCAGGGCATGCTGTGTTCTGCGCGCGAACTGGGCCTCGGCGACGACCACTCCGGCATCCTCATCCTGCCCGAGTCGACACCGATCGGCGTCCCCTATGGCGAAGCGCTCGGGCTCGAGACCGAGGTGGTGTTCGACATCGACCTCACCCGCAACCGTCCCGACTGCTGGGGCCACCTCGGCTTGGCGCGCGACGTGGCAGCCCATCTCGGTGTTCCGGTGGCCGCCGGCCCGGCCGGCTTGGTGGCCGACGGCCCGGCCCGGTCGGCGTCGATCGAGGTGGTCGATGGCAAGCGCTGCCCACGGTTCACCACGGTGGTGCTGTCGGGGGTCGAGGTCGGCCCGTCGGCAGCGTGGATGGCTCGTCGGCTGCGTGCCGCCGGGATGCGGTCGATCAACAATGTGGTCGACGTGAGCAACTACGTGATGCTCGAGTTGAACCAGCCCAACCATGCGTACGACCTCGACACCCTCGGTGGTGGTGGATTCCGGATCCGCCGCGCGGCCGACGGCGAGACGATGGTGACGCTCGACGGTGTCACCCGCTCACTCAGCGCCGACGATCTGTTGATCTGCGATGCCCTCGACGTGCCGATCGGTGTCGCCGGTGTGATGGGTGGACTCGACTCCGAGATCACCGCCGCCACCACCGCCGTGGCGCTCGAGATCGCCTTCTTCGAACAGACGGCCATCACCCGAACGATGAACCGGGTCGGGCTTCGCTCCGAGGCCTCGGGCCGCTTCGAGCGGGGGGTCGACCCCTACGGCATCGAGCGGGCCCAGGCCAGGTTCGTCGAGTTGTTGCGCGAGACCTGTCCGTCGCTCGTCGTCCACGCGGGCGCGGTCGACGTACGACACGGTTCGTTGTACCCGCAGCAGCGTGCGGTCGCCGTGCGGGTGAGTCAGGTGAACCGCTTGCTCGGCACGGCACTCGACGGCGACGACATCGCGCGGCTCATCGGGCCGATCGGCTACGGGGTGGCCGATCAGCAGGGTGATGCGCTCACCGTCGAGCTGCCCTCGTGGCGGCCCGACAGCCATGGTGAGATCGACGTGGTGGAGGAGGTCGCCCGCCACTACGGCTACGACACGATCGGTACCGCAGTGCCCAACTCGACCATGCACGGTCGGTTGAGTCCGGTGCAGCAGCGCCGGCGGCAGGTTCGTGAGGTGCTGCTCGGCGCTGGTCTCTCCGAGGCGATCACCGATTCGTTCCTGCGTGGCACCGATCTCGTCGGTGCGCATCTGTCCGACGATGCAGTTCGCATCACCAATCCGCTGGTTGCCGACGAGGACGTGCTGCGACCGTCGATGCGACCAGGGCTGCTGCGCGCCATTGCGTTCAACGAGTCGCACCGACGCCCCGGTGTGGCACTGTTCGAGATCGGTCACGTCTACCCACCCGGCGACCGCACTGGCGAGCTGCCCCCCGAGTTCGAGGGGCTCGCCGTGGCGTTCGCCGGACGTGAGGCACCCGCGGCCGTGGCGATCTGGCGCGAGCTCTCACGCGCCCTCGGCGTCGGCGCTCGTCTCGACCAGCAGCAGGTGCCCCCCGGTCTGCACCCCACACGGTCGGCGACATTGTCGATCGGCCGCGACGTGGTGGGCGCAGTGGGCGAGATCCACCCCGATGTGCTCGACGCGTTCGGCGTCGCCGAGCGTGTCGCCTGGCTCGAACTCGACCTCAGCCGGTTGCTGTCGATCGAACCGAAGATCGCGCAGTGGAAGGCGACGAGCCGCTATCCGTCGACCGACCTCGACCTCGCCTTCGTGGTACCGGCAGGCATCGCCGCCGAACGGATCGACAAAGCGATCCGTCAGGCGAGCGCAGGGTTGCTCGTCGATCTGGCGTTGTTCGACGTGTTCCGCGGGACGGGTGTGCCCGCCGACGCGCGCAGTCTGGCCTATCGCCTGCGTCTTCAGGCCGCCGACCGCACCCTCACCGACGCCGACGTCGGGACGATTCGCGACAAGGTGGTGGGTGCCGTGGCGAAGATGGGCGTCTCGCTGCGCAGCTGACGGGTGGTCAGTTGGCCGACAGGTCGTCGGGTGCGTTGGCGAACCACGAGGTGGTGCCGCCCTGGCGGCGCACGACTGTCCGCCACAGCTCGTCGGGTTCCGCGGTGAACAGGTCGTCGGTGCGGTGGTCGAACACCATCCAGGCTCCTGCGTCGAGCTCGGCGTCGAGTTGTCCCTCGCTCCACCCGCTGTAGCCACGGAACACGCGGAGGTGGGTGATCGACGCTCCCACCTCGTCGGGCTGCACGGTGAGGTCGACGGTGCCCACCGTCGCCGTGACAGCGCCCCACCCGTCGCCGGTGCCCACCTCCGCCTCGGCCAGTGCGATCAGTGAGTCGCCGCCCACCGGTCCGCCCCAGTGCAGCCCGCCCGGTGCGTCGAGCAGCGGCACCCAACTGGCGAGAGTGTCGATTCCCGATGCGAGCGCCTCGACGTCGCGGAACGTCTCGTCGGGCCGGTTGAGGACGACTCCGATCGCGCCCTGCTCGTCGTGTTCGAGCATGAACACCACGGTGCGATCGAAGTTGGGGTCGTCGAGCGGTGGTGTCGCCACCAGGAGGCGTCCTTTGGTCGTTCGGTCCGTCGGCACCTCCCCATTCTGCCGGTGAGCCTCGGGTCGACAGCGTCAGGTGCTCGGATGAGTACCATGGGTGAGATGACGGAGCGCATCGACGACGATCCGACAGTCGCACCGGTTCTTGCGCAGGTGCGTCCGGTGGGCCTCGATGTCGCTGGGCCCGATCTCGTCGTCGCCCGGTTCGGACTGCGGTCGACGTTCGCCAATCGTCAATCGCATCTCGGCCATTGGGCCGATGCGGGCGAGCACCCGCTGTGGCTGTCGCCGGGTTCGGTGCTCCAGGCCGTGGCCCAGGGCGATCTCGGTGATGAGCAGCCGCTGTCGGCTGTGGTGTCGGTACCCGGTTGGTTCGGCTTCGCCGATCGCCGCGCCATACGCGAGGCGGTGGTGTCCGATCCGCACGACGTGTCGGCCATGGTTGCGTCGACGACGGCCGCCGCAGCGCACTGGTACGTCGAGCAGGCCTTCCACGACGCGCGGTGTGTGCTGGCAGTCGACGTCCGCGTCGGGGCCACGGTGAGTGTCGTGAGCATCGCTCCGGACGGAGTGGTCGAGCGCTGCGTCGCCGGTGTCCCCCCGGTGCTCGTCGGCACGTCGGTCGATGTGGGGGTCGCTTTCGACCGGGTGGTCGACGACGTGGTCGAGCGCATGGTCGCCATGTCGCTCACCCCGTTCGACGCGCTGTTGCTGGTGGGCAACTCGTCGAACCCGGATGTCGACTCTCGGGTCGTGGCCTGTCTGCGCCGGATCGGCGCTGCACACTGGCCCCCGCTCGAACCGACGCTGCTCGACGATCCCGGTTGCGTCGCCGAGGGGGCTGCGCTCCTGGCCGCGGGCAGTTGTGCCGGCACCGATACCGCTGCGCTCGCTGCGCCCTGTTCCGTCACCGCAGCCGCACCGCGTGGCCTCGGCGTCCTGGTCGAACGCGCCGATCGTGGCACCGAGGTGGTTCCGGTCATGCAACCATGGACCGCGCTGCCTGCCGTCGCCGCCGCGGTGTTCGCCGATCCGCGCGGCGACGCCGACCGGTCGGCCGAGGGTGCTGCACTCGTCGTCGCCGTCCAGTGGTTCGAGGTCGGCCCCGGTGGAGAACGGGCAGCGACCCCCGTCCTGCTGGCGACGCTTGCCGCGGGTGCGCCTGCCGGTGGCGCTGTCATCGATGCCGAACTGACGGTGGGCAGCGATGGCTTGCTGATGCCCTCGCGGGATGCCCGCTGGATCCTCACGCCCGGTCCGGCACACATCGCCGTCGCCGAGCGGGTTCCCGTGCAGTCGCCGCCGGTGCCGGTGCCCGCGATGCCCGGAGCGGTAGCTTCCGCGCCGTGGCGGCCCCCCGACGTCGCCGCCTCCGCGCTCACCCCGCCAACGGTGGAACAACCTCCGCTGTCGTTCGAGTCGGGCGACCGGATGCCGCCACCGTCCGGCGATGCAGTCCACGAACCACCCACCTGGTGGGTCGAGGGGTCCGAGTCCGCTTCACCGTCCGAGCCGGCAGCAACGGATGCTGCCGTCGGCGCAGTCGAACCCGTCGACGGGTCGCCCGAGCAGGCATCGTCCACGATGCCTGCTCCCGATCTCGCCGACCCGACCTTCGAGGCGCCGGGCCTGGCTCCGATCGACGATGGTCTGCTCGAGTTGCTGGCGAATGCCGAGGTCTCGCCGGTCGCGCTCGATGAAGCGCTCCTGCGCTGCGAACGAGTGCTCTCCAACGAGGTCGATGCCCTCGTCGCCGTGCGGTCGGTGTACGACCTGCTCGACTGCGACGACGATGCCGACCCCGCCGTGCTGCGGGCATCGTCGCGTCGGCTCGAGGCGGCACTCGAGCAACGCGGCCTCGGCGACGACCTTGCCGCCGCGGTCAGCGCCGCGGTCCGGGCGGCTCGACGGTCGTTCTCCGACCCGCTCGAACGCCGTTTCCTGGGTGGGTCGCGTCAGAACCTCGAAGACGAGTTGGCCCGTGTGGTCGAGCACCTGCGACTGGTGGTGGGTGAGGTGAGCGATGTCGAGTTGCGACGGATGGTGGCCGATGCCCGTCGTGGTGGTCTCGCGCTCAATCGGATCGCGTCGGTTCTGGCCGGCCTGGTGGGTGCCGAGGCTGCCGAGCGGGTGGCCGATCTGTCGGCAGATGGCTCGCAAGCGGTGGTGATCGTCGATCCCGACGGTGGTCGGTGCCGTCTGGCGCATCCCGACGAAGCAGGAGTGCGCATCCGCGTGGTGGTCGAGCAGTCGGCCTTCGCCCTGCGATGATTGAATGAACATGCATCTACATGTATGATCATGCTCATGCACGCTGATCTGCGCGTCGCAATCGTCGGCGCATCTGGCTACACCGGTGCCGAACTGTTGCGCCTCGTCGCCCAACACCCACGGTTCCGTCTGGTCGTCGCCACGGGCGACAGTCAGGCCGGTTCGCTCGCCTCGTCGTTGTACCCGGGCCTCACGGCCGCCTACCCCGACCTCGTCTTCGCCGACTTCGACGTCGACGCCATCGACGGGGTCGACGTGGTGTTCCTGGGTCTTCCACATGAGGCGAGCCTCGAGTTGGTTCCGAAGCTGGTGGGTCGGGTCGGCTGCATCGTCGACCTGTCGGCCGCCTACCGCCTCAAGGACGCGTCGCTGTACCCGCGGTGGTACGGCTTCGAGCACGATCAACCCGCCGCGCTCGGCACCGCCGTGTTCGGTCTGCCCGAGTTGTACCGGCAGCACCTGTCGGGGGCCTCGCTCATCGCCACGCCCGGATGCCATGTCACGGCGGCGACGCTCGCATTGGCGCCACTGGTCGCTGCTGGGCTGATCGAACCCACCGGCATCGTGGTCGACAGCATCACGGGCGTCAGTGGTGCCGGCCGAGCACTCAAGCACAGTTCGCAGTTCTGCACGGTCGACGAGGACGTGCAGGCATACGGGTTGCTCGACCATCGCCACACTCCCGAGATCGAACAGGTGCTCACCGATGCGCTGGCCGCGGGCGGAGCAACCGGTTCATGCCAGGTGCTGTTCACGCCGCACCTCGCACCGCTCAACCGCGGCATCCTCGCCACGTGCTACGCCCGGCCCACCGGGGCCACCACCAGCGAGCAACTGCTCGCCGCCATGGCCCGCCACTACCGCGACGAGCCGTTCGTCGTGGTTCGGCCCACCTCACCGTCGACCAAGGCCGCGCTCGGCACCAACACGTCGTTCCTCACGGCTCGCTACGACCAGCGAACCGGCACGGTGGTGGCCATCTGCGCGATCGACAACCTGTGCAAGGGCGCCAGCGGTGGGGCAGTGCAGGCTGCCAACGTCGCGCTCGGCATCGACGAGACCGCCGGACTGCAGAAGGTGGGGTTGTTCCCATGAGCGCCGCCGATCGCGCCGCGGTCCTCGTCGAGGCGCTTCCCTACATCCAACGGTTTGCAGGGCAGGTCGTGGTGGTGAAGTACGGCGGCAATGCGCTCGCCGGTGCTTCCGACGACGACGCTCTCGCCCTGTTCGCCCAAGACCTCGTGCTGATGCGGGCCGTGGGGATGCGGCCGGTCGTGGTGCATGGGGGCGGTCCGCAGATCAGCGATCTGATGACCCGGCTGGGCAAGACCACCGAGTTCCGCAACGGTTTGCGCGTCACCGACGCCGAGACCGTCGACATCGCGCGGATGGTGCTCATCGGGCAGGTCAACCCGCAGCTCGTCGCCGCACTGAATGTGCACGGGCCCGTGGCCGTCGGTGTATCGGGCGAGGACGCCGGGCTCATCAGGGCGGTCGCACGCGATCCCGAACTCGGGTTCGTCGGCGACGTGGCGGCGATCAACCCGGTCATCCTCCAGAGCCTCATCGACGATCAGTTCATCCCGGTCGTGGCGACGATCGGCACCGATGCCACCGGTCAGGCGTACAACATCAACGCCGACACCGTGGCCGGCGCCATCGCCGAGGCACTCGGCGCCGAGAAGCTCGTCTACCTCACCGACATCGAAGGGCTGCGGCGGGTGGTCGACGATCCGACGAGCCTCATCCGCCAGACGACCCCCGACGAACTCGACGACCTGGTGGCCCAGGGTGTGATCGCCGGCGGCATGATCCCCAAGGTCGCCAGCTGTGTCGACGCCGTGCGCGGCGGTGTCCGTCGAGCCCACATCCTCGACGGCCGCATCCCCCACGTGCTGCTGCTCGAACTGTTCACCGACGAGGGGATCGGCACCATGGTCAGACAGGAGCACGATAGATGAGCGCCCACGCATTCGACACCACCGCGGCCGGGCCGGCGTGCCCGTTCATGCCGGTGTTCGGCCCACCCCAGGTGATGTTCGTCCGCGGCAGCGGCACCGAGCTGTGGGATGTCGACGGCAAGCGCTATCTCGACTTCCTGTGCGGGTTGGCGGTCACGTCGCTCGGCCACTGCAACCCGGCGGTGACGGCGGCCATCACCGAACAGGCCGGTCGCCTCCTCCATGTCAGCAACTTCTTCACCAACGACGCAGCCACGCGTGCAGCGCTCGACGTCGTCGGCCTGCTGCGCGAAACCACCGGCGAGGCGGGCCAGGTGTTCTTCTGCAACTCGGGTGCCGAGGCCAACGAGGCAGCGCTGAAGCTGGCGCGAAAGTTCGGAGGGCGGGGTCGGCACGCCGTGGTGAGTGCGCTCGGCAGTTTCCACGGCCGCACGCTCGCTGCACTCGCCGCCACCGGACAGCCGGCGAAGCACGAGCCGTTCTTCCCGATGCCCGACGGGTTCCGGCACGTCGCGTTCGGCGATCTCGACGCACTCGCTGCATCGATCGACCCGACGGTGTCGGCGGTGCTGATCGAGACGGTGCAGGGTGAGGGCGGTGTGGTGCCGGCCGACGCCGACTACCTCCGCGGCATCCGGCGGCTCTGCGACGAACGCGGGCTGTTGATGATGGTCGACGAGGTGCAGACCGGGTTCGCCCGGACGGGTCGGTGGTTCGGCTTCGAGCATGCGGGCGTGGTGCCCGATGTCGTCACCATGGCCAAGGCGATGGGGAACGGATTCCCCGTGGGTGCCATCTGGGCCAAGCGCGACGTCGCTGCCGTGTTCCAACCCGGCGATCACGGCAGCACCTACAGCGGTACGGCCATCGCTACTGCCGTCGTCAGCGCAGTGATCGCCGAGATGCGCCGCATCGACGCCCCTGCACTCGCCGCTCAGCGGGGTGCGTTCCTGCGCTCGCGGCTCGAGGCCCTGCCGGGTGTGGCATCCGTGCGCGGCCACGGCCTGCTGCTCGCTGCCGAACTCGACGGTGGACGCGATGCGAAGGCGGTCTACACCGAACTGCTCGGCAGGGGTCTGGTCGTCAACCCCGTCACCGCCACGGCGCTCCGCCTCGCTCCACCCATCACGGTGAGCGAGGCCGAGATCGACGAAGCCGTGTCGATCATGGCCGAGGTGCTGTCGTGACCGAGTCGTTCCTCGACATCGCTGTCAGCGGCCCCGAGGTGGTCCGGTCGATGCTCGCCCTCGCCGAGCGGCCGGTGGCTTCGCTGGGGGCGCCGCTCGCCGGCCAGGGTGTCGCCCTCATCTTCGAGAAGCCGTCGAACCGCACGCGCCACAGCATGGAGATGGCGGTCGTGCAGCTCGGCGGGCACCCGGTGTACACCCGTGGTGAGGAGATCGGGTTCGACACCCGCGAGCCGGTCGAGGACGTGGCCCGCATCATGGCCGGCTATCACGGCATCATCGCCGCCCGCGTGTTCGCGCACAGCACCGTCGAGCGTCTCGCCGCCGTCAGCAGCGTGCCGGTCGTCAACATGCTCAGCGACCACAGCCACCCGCTGCAGGCGCTGGCCGATGCGCTCACGATGCGCCAGGTACTGGGCGACCTGAGCGGTCGCACCGTCGCCTTCGTCGGCGACCACAACAACGTGTCGCGTTCGCTGGCGGAGATCGCGGTGATGGAAGGGATGCACGTGCGTCTCGGATGCCCCGCCGGGTGGGATGCGACGGCCGACGAGTTGGCGTCCATCGATGCGCTCGGCCCGGGGTCGATCATGCAGACCACCGATCCTGCCGTCGCCGTCGCCGGTGCCGACGTGGTGCACACCGATACGTGGACCTCGATGGGGCGCGAGGCCGAGAAGGAGGAGCGGGCCACGATCTTCCGCCCCTATCAGGTGAACGCCGATCTGATGGCCCATGCCGCGCCCGGTGCATGGTTCATGCACTGCCTGCCGGCCTACCGCGGCCTCGAGGTGTCGGCCGAGGTGATCGACGGACCGCGCTCGCTCGTCATCGCCCAGGGCCACAACCGGATGCACACGGCGCGCGGAGCGCTCGCCTGGTTGGCCGGAGTGCGGCCATGACCACCAAGGTGCAACGCCAGCAGGCCATCGCCCGGCTGATCGGCCGACACCCGGTCAGCAGCCAGCCGCAGTTGGTCGATCTGCTCGGTGTCGAGGGCATCTCGGCCACACAGGCGACGGTGTCGCGCGACCTCGACGACCTCGGCGCGGTGAAGGTGCGCGTCCCCGGTGGCGACACCGTGTATGCGATCCCCGAGTACGAGCCGGCGCGGATCGCGCCCGAAGACCACCTCCGCAGGGTGCTGGGCGAGTGGGTCGCCGAGGTGCGCTCGTCGGGCAACCTCGTCGTGCTGCGTACACCGCCGGGTTGCGCCCACGTCGTCGCCTCGGCGCTCGATCGGGCCAATGTGGCAGGCCTCCTCGGCACCGTCGCCGGCGACGACACCCTGCTCTGCGTCGCCGACGAACAACTGGGTGGCCCGGCGCTCACGGCGTTCCTGCGCGATCTGGCAGGCCTGTCGTGAGTGGCGGCGACCAGGGAGCCGGGGCCGGCCAGACGCTGTGGCACGGCCGGTTCGAAGGCGGTCCGGCCGCCGAGCTGATGGCGTACACCGAGAGCCTGTCGTTCGACCAGCGGCTGTGGCCCGACGACATCGAGGGTTCCCGGGCCCACGTGCGCGGCCTCGCCCGGGTGGGCATCATCACCGACCTCGAACGCGACCAGGTGTTGGCGGCGCTCGACATCGTGGCCGACGAGCTCGGGTCGAGCCGGTTCACGTTCGCTGCCAGCGACGAAGACATCCACACAGCCGTCGAACGCCGGGTCACCGAACTCGCCGGCCCGGCGGGGGCCAAGCTCCACACCGGACGCAGTCGCAATGATCAGAGCGCCACCGATGTCCGCCTGTGGTGCAAGCGCGAGCTGATGGTGATCGCCCGGCGTGTGATCGATCTGCAGACGGTGCTGCTGGCGCGGGCCGATGCCGCGGACGGGGTCTACCTGCCCGGCTACACGCATCTGCAGCGTGCCCAGCCCGTGTTGCTCGCCCATCACCTGCTGGCCCACGGCTGGGCGCTCGCACGCGACGTCGACCGCATCCTCGATGCGCTCGATCGCATCGACGTGTCGCCACTCGGCGCCGGTGCGCTGGCGGGGTCGTCGCTCCCGCTCGATCCCGACGGCAACGCCGCCGACCTCGGGTTCGCTGCCCGCTTCGAGAACTCGCTCGATGCGGTCGGTTCACGCGACCACGTCGCCGAGGCGTTGTTCGTCCTCACACTCATCGCCATCGACCTGTCGCGCATCGGCGAGGAGTTCGTGCTGTGGACCACCGACGAGTTCGGCTTCGCCCGGCTCGACGACGGCTATGCCACCGGATCGTCGATGCTGCCGCAGAAGAAGAACCCCGACATCGCCGAGTTGGCGCGCGGGAAAGCCGGTCGGATCATCGGCGATCTCACCGGCTTCCTGGCCACCATGAAGGGTCTACCGCTCAGTTACAACCGCGACTATCAAGAGGACAAAGAGCCGCTGTTCGACGCAGTCGATCAGGTGCGGTTGGCCCTCGGCGCCATCACCGGGATGATCGCCACGGCCACGTTCGTGCCCGAGCGGATGCAGGCCGCAGCCGACGCCGAGACCACAGCGGCCACCGATCTCGCCGAGTGGCTGGTCGAGCGCGGCACTCCGTTCCGTGATGCGCACGCCATCGTGGGGGCGCTCGTACGGCGCACGCTGGCGGGTGAAGCCAGTCTGCGAGCGCTCGTCTCCGCCGATCCTGCGCTGGGGCCCGAGGCCGCTGCGCTGGTGGCCCCGGGTGTCTCGGTGCAGCGCCGCACCACGCCCGGTGGTGCCGGCCCGGTTCCCGTCGCCGAGCAACTCGAACGGTTCCGTCGCCGGGTGGACCAGTTGCGTGCAGCGGTTGCCGATCACGTTCGCTGAGCGCGATGCGCTCGTCGTGGCGCCGGATCTGCTGAACAAGGTGCTGCTCGTCGGCGGTCGATCGGCGCGCATCGTCGAGGTCGAGGCCTACACCGCCGACGACCCCGCCAGTCACTCGTTCAGAGGTCCGACACGTCGCAATGCAGCGATGTTCGGGCCTCCCGGACGGTGGTACGTGTACCTCATCTACGGCATCCACCATTGTCTCAATCTGGTCACCGGCGCCGAGGGTGATGGTCAGGCCGTGCTGATCAGATCCGTGCTGATCGACGGTGTCGACCCGCGCCGCACCCGTGGTCCGGGTCGGCTCTCGCGTGAGTTGGCGATCGACCGCTCGCTCGACGGCAGCGAGGCCGTCATCGTCGACGACGGTGTGGCACCACCGGTAGTGCCACGGATCACCCCGAGGATCGGCATCACCAAGGCGGTCGACCTGCCCCGCCGTTGGCTGGCGGAGTGACGGCTGCCTTCAGGCGCCCCTGTGTTCCCAGTGCATCCAGTAGCCGTGCGGGTGGCACGTCCCGAGGCGCCGCACATCGCGGCTCCCGCCGCGCCAGCGCACCACCGACAGCACGGTCAATTCCTCTGCGGGTTCGGTGGTGGGGATCGGCAGGCCCACGGTCTGGGCCGGGCTCTCGGCCAGCACCCACGACAAGTCGAACCGTTGGCCGAGTTCGTCGAGGATCGCCACATAGCGTCGTCGTGCCTCGGTCGACAGGTAGTTGAGCACCCAGCTGTTGGTCACGGTCGGGTGGCCCGCTGCTGCTGCGTCGACAACCGTCGCGGCGAGGTCGTCGACGGCGTCGCCGCGCTTCACGACTGGCCGCACCACCGGCTGCACCGAGCGGGCGAGGTCGATGGCGGCCACCAAGCGCTCGAAGCGGTCGATCTGGTCGGGCCACACGCACGCTTCGAGCCACCGCAGCCCATCGTGGTCGTCGAGGCCGATCGGGTTGTTGTCGAGGCCGATCGCCGCGGCGAGGCGGGGGAGTGCATCCGGCACCGGAACGGCACCCCTGATGCTGCACGGCAGGCGCACGGGCGAAGCCGGACCCACCGACCCGCCGGGGGCGTACTCGTAGCGGTACCGGTCGAGCAGCAGGTTCAGCCCGGCGCTGGCCCCGATGTCGACCATCGACAACGGACCCACCTCGTCGTCGAGCAGACCCAGCGCCGGCATGAACAGGGCACATCGACCGACCTCGTTGGTCTGGGTCTGTCGGGTGGCGATGGTGGCACGCAGCACCTCGGCGCGCTCGAGGGCGAACGAACGGAAGGCAGGGAACGGGTCGCCGGTATCGGGGCTGGGCGTGAGGTTCGGGTAGAACCGTGCCAGCGGCGCGCCGCGGTCGTCGAGCAGCTGATGGTGCACCGCTGCGAACAACAGCACGGGGATGGCCTGTTCCTCGGGGGCCGCCTGGAGCAGCGCCATCACCTCGGTGTCGTCGGCGATCGACTCGGCGAGCCGCCGGTACAGCGGGGCACGAGTGGCCGAGGTGACGGCGAACGATCGGAACCGTTCGCCGAGCGATGCGAGTGAGGTCATCGCCCGCGACCCTACTGGTGTGAATCGGCCGAGGGAATCGAGCCGTGAACTGGCAACATGGTGCACCTATGGATCTGCTCGCCGATCTCGAGGCCCGCGGCCTCGTCCACGACACCACCGACCGCGACGCACTCCGCGCCCGCCTGGCGGCAGGTCCGATCGGGCTCTACATCGGGTTCGATCCCACGGCCGATTCGCTCCACGTCGGCCACCTGGTGGGACAGCTGTACATGCGCCGTTTCCAGATGGCCGGGCACCGCCCGTTCCCGCTCGCCGGCGGCGCCACGGGCATGATCGGCGATCCGGGTGGCCGCAGCGAGGAACGCAATCTCCTCGACGGCGACACCCTGCGGCACAACGTCGAGTGCATCAAGCAGCAGTTGTCGACCCTGCTCGACTTCGAGCCCGGCCCGTACCAGGCCACCCTGGTGAACAACGCCGACTGGACGTCGACGGTGAGCATGCTCGAGTTCCTGCGCGACGTGGGCAAGCACTTCACGGTCAACCAGATGATCGCCAAGGACTCGGTGCGCAGCCGGATCGAGAGCGAGCACGGCATCTCGTACACCGAGTTCAGCTACATGCTGCTGCAGGCCAACGACTTCCGGCACCTGTTCGAAGCGCACGGCGTCGAGTTGCAGGCGGGTGCCAGCGATCAGTGGGGCAACATCACCGCAGGTGTCGAACTGATCCGTCGTCGGCTCGGCAAGCAGGCCTTCGCCGCCACCCACCCGCTGATGGTGAAGAGCGACGGCTCGAAGTTCGGCAAGTCGGTCGGTGGAGCGGTGTGGCTCGATCCGGCCCGTACCACGCCCTACCAGTTCCGCCAGTTCTGGATGCAGACCGACGACGAGATGGTGGGCACGTACCTGAAGATGCTCTCGCTGCAACCGCTGTCCGACGTCGTCGACATCGTCGAACGCCACGGACAGGCCCCTGAGCGACGATTGGCGCAGCGCTCGCTGGCCGACGAGCTCACCGCCCTGGTGCACGGTGCCGGGCCCGCACGAGCCGCAGCCGAGGCCGCAGAGGTCCTCTTCGGGAGCGATCCGACGCTTGCTTCCCCAGAGGCCCTGGCCGTCGTGGCCGCCGAGGTGCCATCCGTCGAGCTCCCGAACGACCTCGACGGAGTGCGGGTGCACGAGTTGCTCATCGCTGCCGGCGTGGCCAAGTCGACCAGCGAGGTCAGCCGCCTGTTGGCACAGAACGCGGTGCGCGCCGGAAATCGTGTGCTGGCCAGCGATGGCCTGTTGAGCACATCCGACCTGCTCAGCGGGGGCGTCCTGCTGCTCCGCAAGGGCAAGCGCGACTTCGTCGTCGGAAAATCTTCCCGCGGAGGTTGACGCTCTGTGGCGGCGCCGATAGCGTAGCCACTCGCCTCGGAGAGCGGAAAACGCTCCAGAGAGTTGCACCAACGCCGGCCCGCCGGTGCGTGCACGAGCCTCGGCTCCTTGAAAACAGAAGAGAAGATAGAACGCCAGTGCGGTCAGCACGGTGGCAGGCACTTGTGTCTGCGACTGGAGCTGTCTGTCAATTCACAAGTCCTCCGATCCCAATCGGAGGCAATCAGCCGGAACGTGGTGTCATCCAGCGTGAGCTATTCCCTCACGTGACATCACCGGCTCTCAAGCGAACGTCCCGGGTCAAGCCGGGTGTGTTCTTGTTGGAGAGTTTGATCCTGGCTCAGGACGAACGCTGGCGGCGTGCTTAACACATGCAAGTCGAACGGAGCCCATCCAGTAGCAATACTGGGGAAGGCTCAGTGGCGAACGGGTGAGTAACACGTGAGAAACCTGCCCTGGTCTCCGGGATAACAGTTGGAAACAGCTGCTAATACCGGATGCCGTCGGAGCCTCGCATGGGGCACTGACGAAAGGGTCCACTGGACCAGGAGGGTCTCGCGACCTATCAGCTAGTTGGTGGGGTAACGGCCTACCAAGGCATCGACGGGTAGCTGGTCTGAGAGGATGATCAGCCACACTGGGACTGAGACACGGCCCAGACTCCTACGGGAGGCAGCAGTGGGGAATCTTGCGCAATGGGCGAAAGCCTGACGCAGCAACGCCGCGTGCGGGATGAAGGCC
>JBEIIG010000018.1:0-55153 GCA_040380855.1 Acidimicrobiaceae bacterium
CCCTCCCCCCCGCCTTTCCTATCGCGGCGGCACCCAACGGCCCACTCCGCGCGTCAGACCCCCGCCGGGCGTCTCCCCCGGTGTGTATGTGGCGCGGGCCGGCCGTCCCCGACTGGCCGCGGACACCAGCAACGCGACGTCCGATGTGCAGTGCCGTGACCACCAGTGCCGCAGCGAGGCTGGCGCCGAACACCACGTAACCGGTCACGAACGCTGCAGAGCCCGACTCGCTGTCGCGAACCAGCCACAGCCCCAGGTAGGCCACCAGGTAGGCGGCGCCCCAGACCCCGTAGAGCAACGCTGCGCTCGGCACCACGCTGCGCTGGGTGCGTTGCCGCTGCCCGTCGATCAGCATCAGTCGTTCCCCTGCATCGACGATCCGTTCCGATTCCATGCTTCCCCCTGTCGTCATCGGTATAAGGTTTGCGGTGCAAACCTCTGGATACTTTGTACTGCAAAGTTTCCTACCCGTCAAGAGACAACCCGTCGCACTCCCCGCTGAGCCGCCGGGCTGTCCGTGAGCAACGGCCCCGTCTGGGGTGGCCGAGGCTCACGAAGCCCGGGGCTTCGTGAGCGGAGACCACCCCGGTGGGGGTCCACGAGCACGGACCGGGGTGGGGCGCGGGGCGGCGCGGGGGCGGAACGAGAGCGGCACGAGAGCGGAACGAGAGCGGAGGGGCGGCGGCGGGGCGCAGAGGGGTGGCTACGGGGCGGCTACGGTGCCGCGTATGGCCGACCTGCTCGATCTCTCCGCCCGCATCATCGACTCCGGTGTCGCCGACCAACCGGTGAACCGGGTGACCAACGAACTGAGCGAGATCGCCGACGACCTCGCCGTGGTCGAGAGCTTCAGCCACTGCGTCGCCGTGCGCACCGAGGAAGGCATCGTCACGTTCGACTCGTCGGGCGTGCACACCGGTGAAGCCGTGGTGGCCGCGCTGCGCGGATGGCGCAACGAACGGGTGAGCCACATCGTCTACACCCACGGCCACGCCGACCACGTGGGCGGCAGCAGTTTCTTCGCTGCCGCCGCGGCACGCGACGGCCACGCTGCACCCTCCGTCATCGGCCACGAGAACGTGAACGTGCGCCTCGACCGCTACGCCTACACCAACAACTGGAACCTGCTCATCAACGCCCGCCAGTTCGGCGGCGTGGCCGGCGACCTGAACCTGACGGTGGGCGGCGTCGACGAGCCGGGCGCGCGCATCGCCCCCAACCCGAACGCCCGGCGCTTCCTGCCCTCGAGCACGCTCCGCCCCGACCATGTGGTGGGCGATCACGACACGGTGTCGGTGGGTGGCGACGTGTTCGAGTTGCACCACGCCCGCGGCGAGACCGACGACCACCTGTGGGCCTGGTTCCCCGAGCGCAAGTGGATCATGAGCGGCGACTTCCTGATCTGGAACTTCCCGAACGCGGGCAACCCGCAGAAGGTGCAGCGCTATCCGATCGAGTGGGCGGCAGCGCTGCGGGCGATGATCGCCAAGGAACCCGAACTGCTGCTGCCCGCGCACGGCCTGCCCATCGCCGGACGCGAGCGCGTGGCCCGGGTGCTCGACGACGTGGCCACGGCCCTCGAGAACCTGGTGGCCGAGGTGATCGCGATGATGAACAGCGGCGCCACCCTCGACACGATCGTGCACACCGTGACGGTGCCCGCCGACACCTTGGCCAAGCCGTACCTGCGCCCGTTCTACGACGAGCCCGAGTTCGTGGTGCGCGGGATCTGGCGCCAGTTCGGCGGCTGGTGGGACGGTGCCGCAGCACGGCTGAAGCCCTCGCCCGACGCGCAGGTGGCCACGGCCATCGCCGAGTTGGCCGGTGGTGCCGACGTGCTGCTGCGCCGCGCCGAACAGGCCGCGAGCGACGGCGACCTGCGCCTGGCGTGCCACTTCGCCGACCTCGCCGGATCGGCCGCTCCGGAGGACCCGACCATCCACGCCGGCAGGGCGACGATCTACCTCGCCCGACGCAAGGCCGAGCAGAGCCTGATGGCGAAAGGTATCTTTGCGGCAGCAGCCCGCGAGTCGCAGGCTGTGGTCGACGCAGCCACTCCCCCCTCGGCATGACCTCACCCGACGACACCTCCCCGCTCGCGCCCGACTGGCACCCGCTCCATCCAGCGGTCGTGACGATCCGTCGGGGCATCACCTTCGGCACCGGACTGCTGGTCAGTGCTCTGCTGGCCGTGGTGACCCTGCTGTCCGACGCCACGTCGTCGCCGTGGTTCGGCGTGGTCGGCGGTGCCCTGCTGCTCGGCGTCGTGCCCACGGCGCTGGTGACGATGTTCGTCACCCGTCGCTGTCGGTCGTGGCGCTACCGGTTCGGCGACGACGCGCTCGAGGTGCACTACGGCGTGTGGTGGCGCACGCTTGCGGCCGTGCCCTACCAACGCATCCAGCAGGTCGAGGTGGAACACGGACCCCTCCAGCGCCGGTACGGCGTGGTATCGCTGGCACTGCGGACGGCATCGGCCACGTCGCTCGGCACACTGCCCGGTATCGCCGTCGACGACGCCGAGACGATCCGCCGAGTGCTGCTGCAGCGCGCCGGCCGCGACGACGGCGCCTGAGCGGGCACGCCACCATGGACGAGACCCGACCGCTCGCTCCCCCGGCCGATGCGATGCGACTCCATCCGCTGTCGCCGCTCCTCTCGTTGGCCCCGGCGCTGCGCCAGGCGGTCGTTCCGGTGTTCCTCCTGCTGCTGGCCAACTGGCGCGTGACCGGCCCGCTGATTGCACTCGGGTTGGTACTGGTCCTCGTGCCCACCGCACTGCGCACCTACGTCACCCGCTACACCCTCGATCGCGAGGAACTGCTGGTGTGGTCGGGGATCGTGAACAAGACGGTACGAGTGGTGTCACCGGCTCGTGTGCAGCAGGTCGACCTGGTGCGCAACCTCCGCCACCGCGCCACCGATCTGGCGGCGGTGAGGATCGAGCTGGCGGGCACGGGTGTGGCGGGCACCCGGGTGGAACTCGACGCACTGCCCGTCGCCGAGGCCGAACGGCTCCGCGATGCCCTCGAGCGCGGTCGCCGCCGGGTGTCGACCGAGTCGATCGACGCTGCCGTCGACGGGGCCTCGGCAGTTGCCGCCGCCGACATCCCACCACCGCCGCTTTCGCCGCTGCTGCGGCTCGGCACCAAGCAGTTGGTGGTGGCCGGCCTCACCGGCGCACCGGTGTTGCTGGTGCCACCGCTCATCGTGTCGTTCGGGTCCGAGGCCCTCGACCTGCTCCAGCGGGGTATCGGCACGAGCGTCGAACCCGACCGCATCCCCGTCGTGGTGCTCGTCGTCGCCCTCCTGGTGTTGTGGCCGATCATCGCCGGCGGCGTGATGGTGTTCCGCTGTCACGGCTACGAACTCGGCCGCTCGGGCAACGACCTCATCGCTCGACGCGGACTGCTCGACACCCGCACGTCGGTGCTGCCAATGCCGCGGGTACAACTCGTCCATCGCTCCGCCACCATTCCCCGACGGTGGCTGCGTCTCGCGTCGGTCGAGATCCGCACCGCATCGGGCGGGGTGTCGACCCAGTACCCGACCGGCGTGACCGTGCCCATCGGTGCCCGGGCGTTGATCGACGATCTCGTCGGCCTCGTGCTCGGACGACCTGAACTGCCGCTCGACGTCGTGGCCCATCCGGTTGCCGCCCGCCGCCGAGCGATCCGGCGGCGCCTCATCTGGCTCGGCGCACCCACCATCGGACTCACCCTGACGTCGGCACTGCTCAACGAAGCCGACGCCACCGTCGTGCTCGGCGCCACCGCCGTCGTCGCAGGCCTGTCACTGCTGGTCGCCACCTGGTGGGGACGGGCGTGGTACCGACGACTCGGTCACGCCGTGCACGACGGCGTGCTGGTGGCGTGCTGCGGTGTGTTGATCGAACACCTCCGCGCCGTGCCGGTCGACCGCATCCAGAGCATCACCATCAGGCAGTCGCCGTGGCAACGCCGCGCCGGGGTGTGCACCGCCCGACTGCTGTTGGCCGGAACGACCGATTCGGTGCGGATACCCGACCTCGCCTCCGACGACGCCGTGGCACTCACCTCGCTCGTGCGCGGCCTGGCCGCAGTCGACACCACCCGCTGGACCGACCGGCTCAGGCTCGCCCGAGTGTGACCAGTACGAGCGACACGGCAGCGAGCCCCATACCGAGCACCTGCCAGCGGTTCACCCGCTCGCGGTCGATCACGAATGCCAGCGCCACGGTGCTGGCCGGGTAGAGCGAACTGATCACGGCGACGAGCGACAGCAGGCCGTGCCGGGTGGCCTCGAGATAGATCCCGTTCGCGGCCATGTCGAGCACACCCGCCACCACCGCCAGACCCAGCAGCCGACGCTGCGCGCCCGGCCGAGCCCCGATGGCCACACAGACACCCAGCATGATGGGCACCGACACCGTCCTCGACATGAGCAGTGGCCACATGCCGGCGTCGTCGGCGCACCGGTCGAGCGCAACGAACCAGAGGCCGAAACCGAGGCCCGCAACCGCGGCGAGCGCAGCGATGCGGGGCGGCGTCGGCTGGTGCCGCGTACCGATCGCGCCGCTCACCAGCGCCACCGCGACGAGGGCCAGGGCGATACCGATGTAGGCGATGCCGGCCGGTCGTTCGCCCACGATGCGCCCGGCGATGACCGGTACGGCTGCACCCACCACGGCGCTCAGCGGCGCCACCACCGTCATCGCGCCGTGGGCGAATGCGTGGTACAGCGACAGCAGAGCGATGGCACCGGCGACACCCCCACCGAGCGACCAGGCGAAGGTGGCGGCATCCGGGGCCGGTGCATCGCCGAGCAGCACGAGGGCACCGACGATGAGCAGGCTGACGGTCTGGCCGATGAGGGTGACCACGGCGGCTGGGTGGAAGCGGCTGGCCCACCCGCCGCAGTAGTCGGCGATCCCGTAGACGATCGCCGATCCGAGAGCCAACAGGATCGCCACGGTGCGAGTCTGGCAGAGCCGACCGCGGCGAGATGGTTAGGGTGCCGCCATGCAGCATGTTCCCTTCGGCAACACCGGCCTGCGCGTCTCGCGCCTGTGCCTCGGCACGATGACCTTCGGTGCCCAGTGCGACGAGGCCACGTCGTTCGCCATCATGGACACCGCCCTCGATGCCGGCATCACGTTCTTCGACACCGCCGACATGTACCCGGTGAACGGATACCCCGACAAGGTGGGCCTCACCGAGGAGATCATCGGGCGCTGGATGGCCAGTCGACGCGACGACGTGATCGTGGCGACGAAGTGCTTCTTCCCCACCGGCAAGCGGGCATGGGAACAGGGCAACTCGCGACACAACATCATCCGCGCCGTCGACACCTCGCTGCGCCGCCTCGGCACCGACCACATCGACCTGTACCAGTTGCACGGCTGGGACCCGGTGACCCCGATCGACGAGACCCTGCAGACGCTCGACGACGTGGTGCGGGCAGGCAAGGTGCGCTACGTCGGGTGCTCGAACCTGCTCGCCTATCAGCTGGCCCGCTCGCTGGGACGCAGCGAGGCGATGGGCACGGCACGCTTCGCCAGTGTGCAGCCCCGCTACAACCTGCTGTTCCGCGAGATGGAGCGCGAGATGCTGCCGCTGTGCGCCGACGAGAACATCGCCGTCATCCCCTACAACCCGTTGGCGGGTGGGATGCTCACCGGCAAGCACCGCCCCGACGCCGACGCGGCGGGCAGCCGGTTCGACACGACCCTCGGCCAGCAGGGCGCCCGGTACCGCGAGCGTTACTGGAACGACCGGGCCTTCGACGTGGTCGACGCCGTGAGCGCCCTGGCGGCCGACGCCGGCGTGCAGCCCGCGACGCTGGCGATGCAGTGGGTGCTCGCCAACCCGACGATCACCAGCCCCATCGTGGGTGCGTCGAAGCCCGAACAACTCGCCGCAGCGGTGGTGGCGGTGAACACCCCGCTCGACCCGGCGCTGAAGGCCCACCTCGACGAGTTGAGCCACGAGTTCCGCTTCGGCGACTCGCTGCGCTGAACACTGCGGCGACCGGGGAACCTGGTGGGCGTAGCCGGACTCGAACCGGAGACCTCCACCGTGTCAAGGTGGCGCTCTAACCAACTGAGCTATACGCCCGTACAGCGTCGGTGAGGCTACCAGTCAGCGCAGGCGGAGCGACACTTCGTTGGCGAGCAGCCGCCCGGTGCGGGTGAGCACCGCCCGGTCGCCCTCGATGCGCACCAGGCCGTCGAGATCGGTGAGATCGAGGGCCTCGACCGGCACCCCTTCACGCATGCGCACGGCCAGTTGCAGGCCTTCGAGGCGACGGGTCTCGTCGTCGAGGGTCTCGCCCGCCGCCTCGGTGGGCTCGCCCGCCTGCACGGCCGCGATGTAGCGCTCGGGCGTGCGGACGTTCCACCACCGACGTCCGGTGCGGTGCGAGTGGGCCGCCGAGCCGAAGCCGAGGTAGTCGCCCTGCGACCAGTACAGCCGGTTGTGGCGGCACTCGTGCCCGGGGCGGGCCCAGTTGCTCACCTCGTAGTTGGCGAGGCCGGCCGCCACCAGCAGATCGTCGACGGCCTCGTACTTGTCGGCCAGGTCGTCGTCGTCGGGATGCCGTTCGGGCTGGGCGGCGAGCGGTGTGCCGGCCTCGACCGTGAGCGCATAGGCCGACACGTGCGGTGGGTCGAGGGCGACGACCGCCTGCACGGTGCGCTGCCAGTCGGCCAACGTCTCGCCCGCGCCGCCGTAGATGATGTCGAGGTTCCAGGTGGGCATGTCGACCGCCCGCACCGCAGCCACGGCCCGCTCGACGTTGCTCGGCTGGTGCCACCGACCGAGCGACACCAGCACCTCGGGAACCATCGACTGCACGCCGATGCTCACCCGGTTCACGCCGGCCGCCCGATAGACGGTGAGCAGGTCGACGCTCACGTCGTCGGGGTTGCACTCGACGGTGATCTCGGCGCCGTCGACCCGCGGGATCGCCGCGATCACGGCGGCCAGACCTGCCGGGTCGACGCGGGTGGGCGTGCCGCCGCCCACGAACACACTGGTCGCCGGTTCGACGACGTGCCGTTCGATGTCGAGGCGCAGCGCGTCGAGGTAGGCCTGCTGCAGGTGATCGCGGTCGGTCCAGGTGGCGAACGCGCAGTAGTCGCAGCGACGCGAACAGAACGGGATGTGCAGGTAGACGCCGAACGAGCGGTTGCTCACCCGTGCGACCCTACGGCCGACGTGGCCCGAATCAGCCGTGGAACAGCAGGTCGAGCGCGTCGAGCCGGTCGCCCACCTGGTCGACGGGGACGTCGAGCATGGCGGCGATCGCCCGCGTGTCGTCGCCACGCACGGTGATGACCTTGCCGTTGAAGTCCTGGCGTTGTACCTGGATCATCTTCAAGAAGCGAGCGAGCATCTCGAACGGCTGGCCGGTGAGCTGGTTCAGCTTCATCAGATCGATGGCGATCTTGCGCGACGGTGCCGCATCGTTCTCGTTGGGCAGCGACACGTCTTCGCGGGGCAACAGCTGGTCGACGGGCACGTTGTAGAACTTGGCCAACCGCTCGAGGCGGGGCACCGAGATGGCCCGCTCGCCACGCTCGTAGGCACCGAGCACCGAGGCCTTGAACTCGTTGCCCGAGTTGGCTTCGACCTCTTGCAGCGACAGCCGCTTCTGCCGCCGGATGACGCGCAAGCGGTCGCCGACTTTGCGGCTGTAGGGCGAGGATTCGACATCCTCGTCATCGAACTCGCGCATTGCGATCTCCTGTGGTCGAACGGCTCGGACGCCGAGCACTCAGTGTGAGGAGGTGTCGATAGCGACACCTCCGGTGACAATAGTGCCATGTTCCGCGCGAAATGCCAACAGGGAGTGGTCATCCTGACGCTAAGCGCCACCAACAGCCGCGGTCGGGCGGGCGCCGTTCAGCAGCACGGCCGCCACGAGAGCCGCCGTCTCGACCCGCAACACCTGGGCACCGAGTGACACCGTCGGCACCCCCACGGCCAACTCGTCGGGCGTGAACCCGCCCTCGGGGCCGATGGCGACGGCCTCGACAGCGGCGTCGACCTGGCAGGTGGCATCGGGATCGGCGAGTGCCACGCCCGGCAGGGCGATCACCTCCGACCAGGTGCAACGCTCGACCGACGGCAGCCACACCCGCCTGCACTGCATAGCCGCGTCGAGCGCGACGCGCTGCAGGCGCTCGAGGTTGCGGCCGACCTTGGTGGCATCCCAGCGCACCACCGAGCGTGCCGATTCGAACACGACGATGCGGTCGATGCCCAGTTCGGTGAGCTTCTGCACGACCCACTCCGGTCGGTCGCCCTTGGGGATGGCGCACGCCACGCAGCGCGCGACCGGACGGGGCTCGACGACGACATCGCCGGTGAGCTCGACCCCGTTCGCCGTCAGCACACCGGGCGCCCACCGTCCGGCGCCGTCGGCCACGGTGAGCGCGTCGCGGGACCCCACGCGCAGCACCCGCCGCAGGTGGTGCTCGTCGACATCGGACAACGACGGCGCATCGAGCGAGGCCACGAACACATGGGCCGCCGACCGACGCAGCAGCGGGTTCACGAAAAGGCGGATTTGATACGCGAGAACAGGCCGAGCTCGTTGTGCACCGGCTCGCCGCGGAGCTCGGCGAACTTGCGCAACAGATCGGCCTCGGCATCGGAGAGCTTGGTGGGCACCTGCACCATGATGCGCACCCGCAGATCGCCCCGCCCACGCCCCTGCAGCCGGGTGACCCCTCGGCCGCGCAGCAGGAACTGGAGACCGGGCTGGGTGCCGGGCGGTACGACCACTTCTTCGTCGCCGTCGAGGGTGGGCACGCTGAACTTCGCGCCGAGCGTGGCCTGCGCGATCGACACAGGCAGGTCGCACATCAGATCGTCGCCGTCGCGCTGGAACCGCTCGTGAGGAGCGACCCGGATGTGCACGTACAGATCGCCTGCCGCGCCACTGCGCACCCCGGCCGCACCGCGACCGGTGAGCCGCAGTGTCGAACCCGTGTCGACGCCGGCGGGGACGTCGACCTGATAGGTCTTGTCGGCGATGGTGCGGCCGTCGCCCCGACAGCTCGGGCAGGGGCTGGGGATGACCTGGCCGAGCCCGTTGCACCGGGTGCACACCGACGAGGTGACCATCTGCCCGAGCAGGCTCTGGCGCACGCGCTGCACCTGGCCGCGACCATTGCAGTCGGCGCAGGTGACGGGCTGGGTGCCCTCGGCCGCACCCGAACCGCTGCAGGCATCGCAACGCAGCGCGGTGCGCACCGTGACGGGCATCGTGGCGCCGAACACGGCCTGTTCGAGCGCGATGTCGACCACGACTTCGAGGTCTTGCCCGCGAGGCGGGCCGGCCGGGCCACCGCGCCCGCCGAAAGGACCGCCCCCACCACCGCCGAAGAACGCGTCGAACAGGTCGCCGAGACCGCCGCCGAACATGTCGCCCACATTGGGGCCGCCGGCGCCACCGGTGGCCGCCTCGCCGTAGCGGTCGTAGCGCATGCGTTGATCGGGGTCGCTCAGCACCTCGTAGGCGCGGGCGACCTCCTTGAACCGCTCCTCGGCGCTGGGGTCGTCGGGGTTGGCGTCGGGGTGCAGTTCACGGGCCCGCTTGCGGTAGGCCTTCTTGATGTCGTCGGGGCTCGCATTGCGCGGCACGCCGAGCAGGTCGTAGTAGTCGGCCATCGGTCAGCCCGCCCCGTCGGCGAGATGGCGGCTGAGCCGCTCGCTGACCACGTCGACGGCTGCCATCGCACGTGGGTAGTTCATCCGGGTGGGGCCGAGCACGCCCACGGTGCCGACGTGTTCGCCATCGACCACCACCGGCGAGACGATGACCGAACACGCCGCCAGGGGTTCGACACCGTGTTCGGCGCCGATGGCCACCGACTGGCCGCGACTGATGACATCGCGCACCAACGACACCATGACGTACTGCTGCTCGAGCACCTGCAGCACGGTGCGCACGGTCTCGACCGCCTCGAACGAGCGGGCCACGACCGATGCGCCACCCACGAACACGGGCTCTTGTTCGGTGGCCGCGGTGAGCGCGCCGAGGGCTGCGGCACACAGATCGTCGACCTGTGCGTCGCCGCTGCTGGGCAGGGCCCGCTGTTCGATGGCACCGCCCACCAGGGTGCGCTGCAGATGCGCCGACGCGGCAGCCAGTCGGGCATCGGACAGATCGCCTGCGTACTCGATGGTCTCGTTCTCGACCGATCCGTTCGACAGCACGGCCACCACCACCGCCACCCGGGCGGACACACCGACCACCTGGATCGAGCGGATGGTGGCCCGATCGGCCGCGGGCCCGACCACGAGCGACGTGTGCGTGGTGAGCGTGGCCAACAGGTTGGAGGTGCGGTGCAGCAGTTCTTCGAGACGCACATGTGTGGCGTCGAAGAACGCACCCACCTGCTGCTGGGTGCCCGAGTCGAGCAGGCCGGGCTCGGTGAGATGGTCGACGAAGAAGCGGTAGCCCTTGTCGGTGGGGATACGCCCAGCCGAGGTGTGCGGCTGGACCAGGAAGCCTTCCTGTTCGAGCACCGCCATCTCGTTGCGTACCGTCGCCGAACTCACCTGCAACCCGGCCATGGACGCGACGTGACCCGAGCCGACGGGTTGCGCGGTGGCGATGTACTCCTGCACGATCGCCCGCAGAATGGCTGTCTTGCGCTCGTCAAGCATGGGCTGGCCTCGTTGGTGTGCGGCACAGGCTAGCGAGTGTTCGCCCGGAGTGTCCGGTACCTGCGCAGTGCTTCATCGCGTTCGACGGCGTGGTCGACGATCGGGGCCGGGTAGCTGTCGGGACGCAGCAGGCCCGGCTGGTGGATGGTCGCCGACGACTGGTCGGCCAGTTCGGGCACCCACCGACGGATGTAGTCGCCCGAGGGGTCGAACCGTTCGGACTGGCTGGTGGGGTTGAACACGCGGAAGTACGGCGCGGCATCGGTGCCGGTGCCCGCCGCCCACTGCCAGCCGTGGTTGTTCGACGCCAGGTCGCCGTCGACCAGATGCGTCATGAAGTGCCGAGCCCCCCACTGCCACGGCAGGTGCAGGTCCTTCACGAGGAAGCTGGCGACGATCATCCGCACCCGGTTGTGCATCCAGCCCGACCCCAGCAGCTGACGCATCCCGGCATCGACGATCGGGTAGCCGGTCCGTCCGGCACACCAGGCCTCGAACCGGGCCCGGGCCGTTGCATCGGTGTCGACGGGCATCGCGTCCATGGACGGCTGGAGGTTCTTCCAGGCGGTCTCGGGACGGCGGAACAACACATCGGCGTAGAAGTCGCGCCAGGCGAGTTCGGAGCGGAACACCTCGTGCGCCCGTTCGGGACGCAGTTCGGCCAGAAGCGAGCGCGGATGGACGAGACCCCACCGCAAGGCAGCCGACAACCGACTGGTCCCCTCGACAGCCGGTAGGTCGCGCCGGTCGTGGTAGGTGTCGAGCGAACCGTCGCGGAACGCCTCCCACTGGACGTGCACCTCGGCAGGCGCATGCGGCGGCAACGCGAACGACATCGGCACCGCAGGTGGCGGCCCGTCGCACGGCACATCGGGTGCACCGAACCAGGCGATCTCCGACAGCGAGGGGGTGTCGACGGGGGCGCGCCACGTGTCGGCACCCACTGCCAGCCAGGCCCGCGAGAACGGGGTGAACACCGCGTAGGGCGTGCCGTCGGCTTTGTTCACCCGGCCCGGGTCGACGGCGTAGGGGCTGCCGACGCCCACGAGGCGCCGCCCCTCGGCGCTCAGCCGTTGGGCCACCGCTGCGTCGCGCGCTCGGCCGTAGGGCCCGAAGTCGCGGCTGACGTACACGGCGTCGGCGCCCACCTCGGCAGCGAGCGCCGGCACCACCTCGGCCGGGTCGCCGTGTCGGTAGACCAGGGCGCCGCCGAGCGACTCGTCGAGCGCGGCCAGCGCAGCGGTCATGTACGCCCGTCGGGCCGCACCGGCACCGTGCATCAGCCGCGGGTCGACCACGAACAGCGGCACCACCTCACCGGCGGCATGTGCGGCGGCAAGCGCCGGGTGGTCGTCGATGCGCAGATCGCGCCGGAACCAGAGCAGTGAACGCGCCATCGGCCCGACCCTGTCACCTAGTGTGGCGCCGTGTCACATCCTGGACCGGCGATGATCCTGCTGATCCGCCACGGCGCCACCGCTTGGTCGAGCAGCGGACGGCACACCGGTCGGTCCGATATCGACATGACCGACTTCGGCCGCGACCAGACGCGCCGACTGCGGCCGCTGCTGCGCCGGATCCTCGACGAGCGCGTCGAACGGGGCGGGCGGGGCGAACCGACGGTGTACACCAGTCCGCTCGCTCGCGCCGTCGAGACCGCCGAACTGGCGTTGCCCGATCTGGCGGCCGAGCCGGTGCCGATGCTGGCCGAGGTCGACTACGGCGAGTACGAGGGCCTGACCGTGGGCGAGATCCGCGGGGAATGCCCCGACTGGGACCTGTTCACCCATGGCTGCCCCGGGGGCGAGAGCCCGGCAGCCGTGGCCGCCCGCTGCGATTCGTTCATCGCCAAGATGGAGCGAGTGGCGCCGGGCGGCATCGTGGTGGCCTTCACCCACGGCCACCTCAGCCGGGCACTGACCGCTCGCCTGCTGGGCCTGGGCCTAGGCGCCGCCGGGACGTTCTACAACGACACCGCCAGCATCGCCGTGATCGAGGACCGGCGCGGCGACCTGGTGCTGACGGGCTGGAACCTCACCGGCGGGTGAACTGCGATACCACACCACTCCCCCGGCCACGCACAGCAGTGTGATCGCACTGCCGTAGGCCAGGCTCCACTCGGCACTCACCCGGTCGGCCACCCAGCCGGTGATGGGCGCACCGATCGGCGTGGTGCCCAGGAAGGCGACGGCGCCGAGCGCCAACAGACGGCCGCGCATGTCGGGCGGCGATTCCATCTGGGTGATGCCGTTCAGCGCCGCGATCATCGCTGCGCCACCTGCACCGAGGGGAAGTGCCATGCCGTACGCCACCCACACCGACGGCGACCAGGCGAGCGCGATACCGCTCGCGCCCAGCAACAATGCAGCCGTGAAGAAGTAGTGCATGTCGACCTTCGGGCGGCCGGCGGTGAACAGCGAGCCGACCACGCTGCCCACGCTGGTGACGGCAAGCAGCCACCCGAACAGTCGCTCGTCGCCGAAGCGCACATCGGCGATCTTCAGCAGCGACACCGAGTAGTTGAACGCGAACGTGCCCACCACGGTGAACACGCAGAACAGCACGAACAGCGTGTGGTCGCGGCGGATGAACGACAGCGCCTCGCGCACCGGGCGACCACCACGCGGAGCGGGCGGCGCCCGGTGCAGTGCCGAGGCGTCGATGGCGACGATGGGGAACACGATGGCGAGGAACGACACGCCGTTGATGATGAACAACCACCCCGGTCCGAGCGGGCCCACCAGCGCGGCCGCGAGCGCCGGGCCGAAGATGCGCGAGCCGGTCATCACCGCGGTGTTGAGGGCCAGCACATTGGTGATCTCGTCGCGCTCGACGAGTTCGACCACCAGACCACGGCGGGCCGGGTTGTCGAGTGCGGCGAGCACGCCGAGCACGAGCGACAGGACGTAGATGACCGGCAGCGACATGTGACCGGTGAGTTCGAGCACGCCCAGCAGCACCGCCTGCACGCCCATCCCGGTCTGGGTGACGAGCGCCATCTTGCGCTTGCTCACCCGGTCGGCCACCGCCCCGGCCCATGCGCCGAGCAGCAGCATCGGCAGGAACTGGCACAGCAGGTTGATGCCCACGTCGGTGCCACGACCGCTCACCCGGTAGACGACGATCGACATGGCCGTCGACTGGATCCATGTGCCGATGTTGCTGACGATCAGGCCGACGAAGAACAGCCGCGCATTGCGATGCCGCAACGAACGGAACATCCGCGACTCAGCCATGAACCCGCATGTCTACCCGCTCCGGGCCACAGCCCCGCGGTCGGGGAACCTCAGTCGGCGATGCCGAGGTGTTCGCCGAGGTAGCCGCCGATACGCCGAATGGCGTCGTCGCTCTCGGGCAACATCCCCAAGGCGCTCTGGAAGACGTGCTGCATCTCGGGGAACACATCGAGCCGTACGTCGACCCCGTGGTGCGCTGCACGAACCGCCAGGCGCGTCGAGTCGTCGAGGAGCACCTCGTGCCCGCCCACCTGGATGTAGAGCGGGGCGAGGCCCGTGAGGTCGCCGTAGATCGGGGCGATCAGCGGGTTGCGCACATCGGCACCGGCCACGTACATCATGGCGACGTTCACCATCGATGTGCCGTCGATCATGAGGTCGAGCTCGGCGTGCGTGCTCATCGTGGCGCCGACACCTTCGAGGTCGGTCCAGGGCGACATCGTGACGAGCGCACCAGGCTGGGGCAGGCCGGCATCGCGGGCGGCGAGGGCCGTTGCCACCGTGAGCCCACCACCGGCCGAGTCGCCGGCGATGGCGATGCGCGATGCCGAGAACCCCTGGTCGAGCAACCACCGGTACGCCGCCAGCGCGTCGTCGACCGCTGCCGGGAACGGGTTCTCGGGAGCCATGCGGTAGTCGAGCGACAGCACCCTGCACCCGGCCGCCACACCGATGCCGGCCGCCAACTTGGCGTGGCTGCGGATCGAGTTCATGATGTAGCCGCCCCCGTGCAGGAACAGCACCACCGCATCGGTGACCGCACCGGGCCCGTCGATCCAGATGGCCGCCCGGTCGTTGGCGACGGTGAGGTCGGTGATCGTGACGCCCTCGGGCATCACACCGACCTGTTCCAGCGTGGCTTCCGACCCGGCGCGCATCTCGTCGATCGTCGGCGTGGCCGCGCCGCCACCACCGAGCGCTGCCTCACGATACGCACGCACCATGGCGTGGAACGCGTCTGCCTGCGGACTTGCCATCACATCCCCCTTGGTCGAGGGTGGACACTAGCAACGCTCGCGAGGCGGAGTCAGTCGTCGAGTTTGAGGGCCGAGATGAACACGTCGCCGGGCACCTCCACGCGCCCGATCGACTTCATCTTCTTCTTGCCCTCTTTCTGCTTCTCGAGCAGCTTGCGCTTGCGCGAGATGTCGCCGCCGTAGCACTTGGCGAGCACGTCCTTGCGCTTGGCCTTGACGGTCTCGCGGGCGATGACCTTGCCGCCGATGGCCGCCTGGATGGGCACGTCGAACATCTGGCGCGGGATGAGCTCTTTCAACTTCTCGCACATGCGACTGCCGTAGGCGAAGGCCTTGTCGCGGTGCACGATGGTGCTGAACGCATCGGCCGGGATGCTGTTCAGCAGCAGGTCGACCTTCACCAGGTTGCTGCGCTCGTAGCCGCTCAGCTCGTAGTCGAGGCTGGCGTAGCCCTGGGTGCGGCTCTTCATCTGGTCGAAGAAGTCGACCACCACCTCGGCGAGCGGGATCTTGTAGTGCAGCTCGACACGCTCGGGCGACAGGTACTCGAGCTTGGTCATGTGGCCGCGCCGGCTCTGGCACAGGTCCATCAGCGTGCCGGTGTACTCCTTCGGCGTGATGATGCTGACCCGGAAGTAGGGCTCTTCGATGTAGTCGATCGATTGCGGCATCGGCAGATCGGCCGGGTTGTCGACCAGGGCGATCTCGCCGTTGGTCTTGTGCACCCGGTACTCGACGCTGGGAGCGGTGGCGATGAGCGCCAGGTTGAACTCGCGCTCGAGACGCTCTTTCACGATCTCCATGTGCAGCAGGCCGAGGAAGCCGCACCGGAACCCGAACCCCAGCGCCCCCGACGACTCGGGCTCGTAGGTGACCGAGGCGTCGTTGAGCTTCAGCTTCTGCAGGCTCTCGCGCAGGTTCTCGAAGTCGTCGCCATCGATGGGGTACAGCCCGCAGAACACCATCGGCTTCGGGTCGCGGTACCCCGGCAGGGCCTCGGTGGCGCCGTGGGCCGCCGTGGTGACGGTTTCGCCCGAGCGGGCCTCGGCCACGTCTTTGATACCGGCGATGAGATAGCCCACTTCGCCGGGGCCGAGTTCGGGCAGCGGCGTGGGGGCCGGGCGACGGGCGCCGATCTCGATGATCTCGTGCAGCGCGCCGGTCTGCATGAACTTCAACCGGCTGCCGCTGGTCATCCGGCCGTTCATCACCCGCACCGAACTGACCACACCGCGGTACTGGTCGAACTGGCTGTCGAAGATGAGTGCCTGCAGCGGCGCGTCGGGGTCGCCCTGGGGGGCCGGGATGCGTTCGCACACCGCGTCGAGCAACTGGTCGACACCCACACCGGTCTTGGCCGAGATGCGCAGGATCTGGTCGGCGGGGATGCCGAGCACCTGTTCGATCTCGGCTGCATAGCGGTCGGGTTCGGCGGCGGGCAGGTCGATCTTGTTGAGCGCCGCCACGATCTCGAGGTCGTGCTCGAGCGCCAGGTAGCAGTTGGCGAGGGTCTGCGCCTCGATGCCCTGGGCGGCGTCGACCACCAGCACCACGCCCTCGCACGCGGCCAGCGACCGGCTCACCTCGTAGCCGAAGTCGACGTGACCGGGCGTGTCGATGAGGTGCAGGGTGTGGCCCTTCCACTCGACCCGCACGTTCTGGGCCTTGATGGTGATGCCACGCTCGCGCTCGAGGTCCATCGAGTCGAGGTACTGGGCGCGCATCTCGCGGGCGTCGACTGCGCCGGTCATCTCGAGGATGCGGTCGGACAGGGTCGACTTACCGTGATCGATGTGCGCGATGATCGAGAAGTTGCGGATGCGGGCGAGGTCCATGCTGCTTCGAGCGCTCGGGGGTGTGGTGACTCTACCGGTCGCTGGTAGTATCGAGCGTCGCTCTGCGCCCAACCGGGTCGGGCGCGACCAGTGATCGTCAGGAGATTCCCAGCGTGGCCAACATCAAGAGCCAGAAGAAGCGCAACCTCACCAACGCGAAGGCTGCCGAGCGCAACAAGGCCGTCAAGAGCGAGTTGAAGACCCGCGTGAAGACCGCCACCAAGACCGCTGGCACGGCCGACAACGCCGAGGCGCTGCGCATGGCAGTGAAGCGGCTCGACATGGCCGCCGCCAAGGGCATCATCCACCCCAACCAGGCCGCTCGCCGCAAGAGCCGCCTGATGAAGCGCATCAACGCCGCCGGCTGAGCCAGGCGCCGCAACCGAACGCCGAACACGGCCCGGGCCACACGCCCGGGTCGTGTCGCGTCCGGGCTGATGTCGCGAGCGTTCGTCAGCGCCGGGCGCCGACCAGCTTCGACAGACGCGCGACGAGCACTTCGATCACCAACGAGTCGGGCCAGTCCTTGGCGCCGCGCAGGTCGAGATCGGCCTGCGCGAGCAGACCGATCGCCCGGGTGACGCCACCACTGCCGAGCCGTCGGTACTGCTCGAGGGCCTTGCGGGCCGGGAAACCGGGCTTGATCCCCATCGCTGCGGCGGCGCTGGCCTCGTCGCGGGCATCGGCGCCGTCGAGCTTGAGCAGCTTGGTGTAGTGGCTGTGCAGGATCGACATCACGGCGAGCGGATGGCGGCCACCGGAGTCGATCATGCGGTGGACGAGGGTGAGCGACACGGTGGTCTCGCCCCGGTCGATCGCGTCGGTGAGATCCCACGGCGGCACGTCGCCCGCCTCACCGAGGAATGGCGCCACCTGGTCGCGGGTCAGCCGCCCGCTGGTGCCGTAGGCGCTCACCAGGGTGTCGATCACGCCGGGCAGTCGGCCCGCGTCCTCACCCATCCAACTGCTCACCAGCGCCATCGCCGCCGAGTCGAGATGCAGGTGCGCTGCCTGGAACTGCTCGGCGATCCAGCCCGCCCGATCCTTCGGTCGCGACGGTGGTGCCGTGTCGATGACGTTGGCGCCGCACTGCTTCAGCGCGTCGGTGACCGCCTTGGGGATCTTGCCGCCACCACCGCCGAGCACCAGGTCGGTCTCGGGCATCGGGTCGGCGAGGTACGCGAGCAGTGGGGCCACGTCGTCGGCACCGAACCGGCCGATCGCGCGTGCCACCACCACCCGGCGTTCGGTGAACAGCGGCGGGGTGAGCGCGGCGTCGACCACATCGCGCAGTTCGTACTCGCCGCCGTCGAACTCGTCGACCATGAGGGTGCGGTCGTTGCTGCCCACCAGGGCGTGGACGAGTTCCTGGATGCCGCTCGACAGCAGCATCTCGTCGTCACCGGTGACCAGATGGACAGCCATGTGGCCTCATCGTCGCACAGCCGCCACCGGGTCGCGCCAACGCGTGATCAGCAGCACGACCAGCAGCACCGCCTGGGCGACGCCGACGAGCACCGCCACGGTGCCACTGGGCGCCAGCCGCGCCGACAGGGCCGCGACGGTGCTGATCCACCGGGTGCCGGCCTCGCAGGGCAGCATGATCACCTCGGCGAGCGGATCGGGCACCGCCGCAGCCACCAGGGCCGCAGGGATGCCGTAGAGCATCACCAGGCCGGCCACCGGAACCGCCAGCAGGTTGGCCGGCAGGCCCAGCACCACCAGGCGGTGGAACACCAGCACGCTGGGCACGAGCACCCCCACCTGGGCCCCCATCGTGACCGCCAGCGGTTCCATCAGCCAGGTCGGGCCACCGAGGCGAGCGGCGAGCACCGGCCCCACGACGCACACCCCGGCGGTGGCACCCACCGACAGCCAGAACCCCACCGACCACACCAGCAACGGGTCGATCAGCATCAGGGCCGTGACAGCCAGCGACAGGGCTCGCAACGGCGTGTGCTCGCGGCCGAGGGCGAAACCGGCGGCCGACCACGCCGCCATCGCCCCGGCGCGCACCACCGACGGCTCCACCCGCGTGAGCACCACGAACCACCCGATCAGTGCCAGGGTGGCGGCGAGTCGCCACCAGCGCGACAGTCGCCGCAGCCCGAACCCTGCCAACGCCAGCACGAACGCGACGTTCTGTCCCGACACCGCCATCAGGTGCGACAAGCCCGCAGCGCGGAACTCGTCGACCTGGGCTGCCGACTGCCTGGTGTCGTCGCCGATGACGAGACCGGTGAACAACGCCGCCTGATCGGCGGCCATCGTGCGTTCGGCGCCTGCCTGCAGCGTGCTGCGCAGCCGGTTCGAGGCACGGCGAAGCGGCGCTCCGCTCGCCGCATCGCCGATCCACTGCACTCGGAACTCACCCACGATGTGACGCACCTGCGCCACACGCGGCCGCGCCCCGGCCAGGGCGACACGTTCACCGACGAGGCGCACCTGCTCGCCGTCGTGCAGTCGGGCGAGGCGCTGGCGGTCGGCGCCGTACACCTGCACGCGGAACCGCTCGCCCTCCACCTCCACCACGGCGCGCATCGACCGGCCCACCGGTTCGGGGTCGCCCACCACCGTCGCCCAACCGCGGAACGGGCCGAGCGCGTCGGGTTCGACCGCCTGCCAGGCCCGGCTGCCGAGCCAGGTGGCGAGCAGCCCGACGATCAGCACCACGACGACGAGGTCGACCCGCCGCCTGGCAAGGAGTGCCGCGACGGCCAGGGCCGACACGGCGACGCTCCCCTGCCATACGCCCACCACCGCTGCGACAGCCACCACCACCGCAGTGCCATCGCCGAAGGGCTGCCACCACCCGTCGGGCCGCGCCTCGTAGCCTGGGCTCATGGACGGCCGCACCGGAGACGATCGCTATCTGCGCGGCCTCGAAGCGCTCGAGCGCCAGTGGGACGCCGACCGCGAACCCGATGCCACGCCCACGTCGGCACCACGGCCGGTACCGGCTGCCGCCGATCCGCTGTGGGCCGCAACGGTTCCCGGCGCCCAGGCAGCACCCCGCCCGGCACGGGCTGGCGCCGCGACCGCACCGGCACCGGCACCGGCACCGCGCCCTGTGTCGCCCGAGGTCGTCGGCGTTCGGCGGTCGATCCGCAGCACCGGGCCGGTCGTGGCGCTGATCCTGCCTGCGTTCCTCGGGGCCATCGCCGTGATGGTGGAGCGAGACAGCACCAGCGCCGGACGCGGTATCGGCGGGTTCGTGCTCGCCATGCTGGCGGCACCGGCGCTGCCCATGGCCGGTGTTCCGCTGCGCACCGGCACCGGGGTGATCCTGGTGGCCGTCGGAGCGAGCGCACTGCTGTGGCTGCTGATCGGCGTGTTCGCCGCGCTGCGCGCCACCCGGTCGGGCCAGCCACGGTGGGCACGCTTCTGGGGCGAGTACGCGTGGATGCTGCTGGCCGTGTGGACGGGCACCGCCGTCGGCCTGCTCGCCGCCAACCTGGTGCTCGGCCGCAGCCTGCTCTGACCCGGGTCATGTGGTGACCAACTCGCGGATCGCGTCGATCTTGGCCGGCCCGATACCACGCACCTCGGCCAACGCGTCGACCGAGGCGAAGGGCCCGTGGGCCTCGCGGTAGGCGACGATCGCGGCAGCGGTGGCCGGGCCCACACCGGGGAGGCGGTCGAGTTCGTCGACCGTGGCGGTGTTGAGGTCGATCGGTCCGACGGGCCCGGCTGCGGCCGGTGCGCCAGCGGCACCCGACACACCGGCGGGCGGCGGCGAGGCCTCGTCGACAGTGGGCACGTACACGCGGTCGCCGTCGTGCAGGGGCGCTGCGAGGTTCACTGCGTCGGTGCGTGCCTGGCCGGCAGCCCCGCCCGCAGCAGCGACCGCATCGACCACCCGCGCACCACCGGGCAACTGGTAGACGCCGGGCGACGCCACGGCGCCCGCGACGTGCACCACGATCGTCGCCGGCACGGCGGTAGCGGCAGGCGACCCGGCGCCGGCCACCGGCGCAACGGCCGCCGACGCTGCCGACGTGTCGGGCGCCGACCCGCTGCCAGGCATGATCGCACCAGCGGCCATGGGCAGGCCCGCCTCGACCGGTGGAGCCGGAGGCCGCAGCAGCCAGTACCCCCCGAGCACGACGGCCAGCACACTGCAGGCCCCGACCGCGAGACGGGCGACACCGAACCATTCGATCCAGTCGCGCAGCCGCTGACCGAGCGGCAACGCGGGTGTGGGGCGGGGCGGCAACGCGTCCACCGGTGCTCCTCCTGCCAGGGCGCGCGAGCGCCGCGTGCATCGGGGGAAGCGGAAGCGACGCTACCTGCGTCGAAGAGGCGTCAGTACAGACGCGAGGCGAGTTTGCGGCGGTACGGCGCCGTGCGGGGATCGTCGGGCCCCATCAACTCGAGGATGTCGACGAACTGCTGGCGTGCCTCGTCGTCGGTCTTCACCAGGTCGAGCAATGCGGTGAGCGTGGCGTCGTGATCGTCGTCGGGCGGCAGGTGCACCCGTGCCGCCGCAGCGACGCGTCGAGTGCGCTCGGTCTCGGGGATGCGGGCCAACAGGGCCAACGCCTCGTCGCTGCGGCCGCCCTCGACCAACAACTCGCCGAGGGCCACGATGGCGTCTTCGCTGTCGGGCTGCATCTGGAGCGCTGCACGCAGGCTGACCTCGTCGCCAGCCGCCAGCAGGCGGACGAATTCGTCGTCGTCGGCCGATGGCAGCAGGCCGGCCACGAACTGCTCGACGAGGTGCTCGGGCTGGGCGCCGACGAACCCGTCGATCACCTGGCCACCGGCGACGGCGTAGACCGCCGGGATCGACTGCACCCGGAACGCCTGGCTGATGGCCGGGTTCTCGTCGACGTTCACCTTCACCATCACGACCTTGCCGTCGGTGGCATCGGTGACCTTTTCGAGGATCGGCCCCAACGTGCGACACGGGCCGCACCAGGGCGCCCACAGGTCGACGATGACGGGGGTGGTGAGCGAACGTTCGATGACGTCGCGCTCGAACGTTGCGTCGGTGACGTCGATGGCCATTGCGCCAGGCTACCGACGCCAGCGGGCGACGATGGCAGCGCGACGCGCCAGATCGGCGTCGACCGCGGCGGCCGTGTGCTCGACCGACCAGCCGAGCACCGGGGCGACGGCGACGGCCACCCGCTCGACCTCGCCGCGTTCGACCTGTCCGAGCGTGCCGAGCACGAGGCGCCGGTCGATCACGTCGCCGAGCGTCTGGGCTGCTTCGTGGGTGACGGCGTACACGGCCTGCGCGGCGATGTCGAGACATCCCTCCCGGTCCGACACACGACGCGCCAACTGCGGATCGCGCTCGACCAGGTCGAGCACCCGGATGTACTCGGTGCCGTAGAGCCGGGCGAGATGGGTGAGCACCGCCCGGTCGAGGCCGAGCGCCGGGCGGGCAGCTGCTGCCTGCGCCAGGAACGGCTCGGCATCTTCGGCCCAGCCGAACGCGCCGAACGCCGGTTCGCGACGCGTGTCGAAGCGCCGCAGGGGCAGGCCGCGCAGCGCCTCGGAACGCACCAGTGCCTCGGCGGTCTCGTGGCCGAGCGCACGGCCGGTGGTCCACTTGCCACCACCGATCGACCACAGGTTGCGCACCCCGGACGGAGCGTGGTCGTACAGCTCGTGGCGACGGCTGGTGGTGTACGAGTCCTTGCCCGCTTCGGAGATGAGCGGCCGGACGCCCACCGTCGTGGCCTCGACATCGTCGAGGGTGAGCTTCGGGCAACCACCCGAGATCGTGTCGTTGACGGTGGCCAGGATGAGCTCGACATCGTCGTGATCGGCGCGCACCGAATCGGGTGTGTCGTCGACCGGCGTGTCGGTGGGACCGATGAACGAGTGGCCCTGCCACGGCGAGACGATGACGTGACGGCCGCTGCGCGCCCGGGCGAACACCGTGTCGCTCACCTGTCCGGCACCGCCGACGGGCCGGGTGAGCAGGTGCACGCCCTTGCTACGGTTGACCGTCACCCCCATGGGTCGGCCGAGCCGCTGCAGCACCAGGTCCATCCACGGGCCGCCCGCATTCACGACCGTGCGAGCCGCGATTCGGTGCGTGGCACCCGTGATGCGATCGGTCACCTCGACACCGCGCACCGACACGGTGCCGTCGGCGGACGGTTCGGTGACGAACCCGATGGCCTCGACGTGGTTGAACGCCTGCGCGCCCTCGGCCACCGCGCTCTGCAGCAGGGCCAGGAGCAGCCGTTCGGGGTGCAGGTTGAACGTGTCGTGATAGGCGAACGCACCCTGCAGCCCGTCGGGGTCGATCCACGGCACCGCCTGCAGGAGGCGTTTGCGACCCATCCAGCGCGGCAGCGGGATGCGCATCGCCGCGGGCATCTGCCGGTTGCGGTCGAACCCGAGCGCTGTGTAGAGGCCCACCCCGGCCCCGATGAGGGCCGTAGGCGGCTTGCTCCAGCGCCAGGCGGGCATGAGGAAGCGCTGCTGGCTCACCAGGTGGGGGGCGGCGAGGGCGAGCACCCGCCGCTCGCGCAACGACTCGCGGACCACGCCGAACTGGTAGGTCTCGAGGTACCGGATACCGCCGTGGATGAGCTTCGAGGTGGCCGAACTGGTGCCGTGCCCGAAGTCGGACTTGTCGATGAGCAGCGTGCGCAGACCCCGGCCGGCGGCCTCGCGGGCCACGCACACACCGGTGATGCCACCACCGACGACCACCACGTCGTAGGGGTCGGCCAGGCGTGCCGGGTCGCGTTCGATCATCACGATGGGTTGAGGCTAAAGGGGAATCTGCAGCAGCGGCGAGGTGATCGCCTCGAACTCCAACTTCGCGCCCTCGTCGTACACGTGCACGCCGTCCCAGCGGTAGGCGAGGCTGCTGGCGATGGTGGGATCGGTGCACCAGGCGGTGGGACCGGCCACGAACGTGACCGAGTCGGGGTTGGCGGCCGCGGCCTCGCGGAGCAGGTCGTTGAGGTGGGCCACCCGCGCATCGTCGCCCCGTTCGGGCAGCGCAGGCACACCGGCGCCCTCGACGTCCTGGGGTCGCATACACGGCACCTCGATCAGTGCCACATGCGTGCCCACGGAGCGCAGCGCGTCGATACCGCGCTGCAGCCCGGCGGTGATGCGGGCGTCGGCCTCGGGGGTGCCGAACGCGATGAGCCGGCCGTCGACCTCCACGTCGAACACCTCCCAGGCGCCGATGGCCACCATCGCCAGTTCGGCATCGTGCCGTTCGGCTGCTTTCGCCCAGCGCTGCTCCCAACCCTCGCAGTCGTCGAACGACCGGTTGAAGCCGGTGCGTGCCGAGCGCACCCGGCCGTCGGACTGCACACCGCAGCCGCTCACCGAACCGTCGCTGAGGTCGAGGAACACCCCGATGCCGTTGGGGGCGTTGATGGCGAGCGAATGCGCGGTCGAGTCGCCCACGATCACGGTGCGGCGCGGCAGGGTGGGCAACGTGGTGCTGGTGCTGGTGGTCGAGGCCGGCACGGTGGAGGCCGACGGCACGGTCGACACCGCACCGGCGACGCCGGCCACCGTGGTGCCGGTGGTCGACGACGGCGTCGCCTCGAGCGCCACTTGGGCATCGAACACGGCGTCGACCTCGCCCTGGGCGACATCGACCGGATCGGCCTTGGCCAGGCGCACCCCGGCGGCGAACCCGACGAGCACCACCAGGCTGCCGGCGGCGAGCGCGATGCGGTTGCGGCGAAGGCGCTCGTCGGGCGAGGCCACCGCCCGCCACCAGCGCGTCGCGGCACCGCTTCGCACCGGCCGCTCGACCCACCGGTAGCAGGCCTCCGACACGGCGATCGTGAGCGCCAACGCTGGCAGCACCCGCCAGTGCTCCGAGCGAACGTCGAGGAACACGAAGATCGGCCAGTGCCACAGGTACAGCCCGTAGCTGCGCTGGCCGACCAGCACCACCGGCCGCCACCCGAACACCGCACGGGTGAGCCGCGCCCCGGGTGACACAGCTGCAGCCACCACCAGCAGCGACAGCACCGTGACGGCGGGGAGCCAGATGCGGTACAGCGACGGGTCGGCCAGGATGCCCTCGGGTCGGGTGACCGCGATGACGACGATGCCCGCCATGGCGGCGACGCCGATGCCGTCGCCCGCCCAGCGCACGACTGCAGCTCGACCGCCCGCCACGTCGCGCGCCCACGGGCGCCACACCAGCGCTGCTGCTGCGCCCAGCAGCAGCCCGCTCGACCGGGTGAAGGTGTTGAGGTAGAGGAAGTTGAACCGGTCGACACGCTGACCGGCGAACGACAGCAGCGCCTCAGCCGAGCCGGCCAGCCAGGCCGACCACACCATCACCCCGACCGCGGCGAGCGCCAGCACCGCGGCGATCAACCGCGCCCTGCCGCGCAACACGGCCTGCAGCCCCACGAAGGCGAGCGGCCAGAGCAGGTACCACTGCTCCTCCACCGCCAGGCTCCACAGGTGGCGCAGCAGCGGCACCGCCGGCGAGAAATAGGGCACGTCGCCGAAGATCTGCGCCCAGTTCGAGACGTAGAAGATGGCCGGCAGCAGGTCGGTGCGCAGTTGGGTGATGTGCTCGGTGGCCACGAGCACCGTCCACAACGACACCGCCAGCAGCATGACGAACAACGCCGGTAGCAGTCGGCGTGCCCGACGCGCCCAGAACCCGCGCAGCGACACCCTGCCGTTCGCGGCACGCTCGTCGACCAGCAGCGCCGTGATCAGGAACCCGGAGACGACGAAGAACACCTCGACGCCGAAGAAACCGCCGTGCATCCACGTGAACCCGGCGTGGTAGAGGATCACGATCGTCACCGACAGCGCCCTGATGCCGTCGAGCGCCGGCTGCTGTCCCATCGGGCGCGCCGAGGTGTGCACCCGGCGGAGTTCGCCGGTGTCGAGCAGGCCGGTGTCGGGCGGGCGTGGATCGGTGGAGTCGGTCGGGTCGGACATGGTGGCAGGGCGCGGCGCGCCGGACGTCGTGCCAGGGTAGGCGGACGATGCCCGGACACGGCGACATGCGGGGCAGCGTTCGCGTTCACGGGCCGACCATCGGTACGGTGGGCGGCGTGAGCACCCCCGAGACCACCCCGGCCGCGCCCGACGCGGTGCCCGGCGTCGACGTCGCTGCGGTGACGAACTGGTTCGAGTCGAGCATCGACGGCGCAGCGGGCCCGTTCCGCTTCGACGTCATCGCCGGCGGGCACTCGAACCTCACCTATCGGGTGACCGGAGCGAACGGGGCGCGCTACGTGCTGCGCCGCCCACCGCTCGGGCACCGGCTGGCGAGCGCGCACGACATGGGTCGCGAGCACCGCATCATCCACGCGCTCCAGCACAGCGCCGTTCCGGTCGCCCCCGCGCTCGGCTACTGCGACGACCCGGCCGTGAACGACGCCCCCTTCTACGTGATGGGCTTCGTCGACGGTCATGTCATCCGCGACCGGGCCGCTGCCGAGGCTGTCTTGGCGCCCGCCGCGCGACGCCATGCGGGCGAATCGATCGTCGACACCATGGCCGCCATCCATGCCGTCGACCTCGACGCCGTGGGCCTCGCCGACCTCGGCAAGCACGAGGGCTACATCGCTCGCCAGCTGAAGCGCTGGTACGGCCAGTGGAACGCGCAGAAGACCCGCGACCTGGCGGCCGTCGACACCGTGCACGACGAGTTGCTGCGCCGCATCCCCGAGCAGGGCCCGGCCACGATCGTGCACGGCGACTACCGCCTCGACAACTGCATGGTGGGCGACGACGGCAGCGTGGTGGCCGTGCTCGACTGGGAGATCTGCACCCTGGGCGACCCGCTGGCCGATGTGGGCCTGCTGCAGGTGTACTGGACCGGACCCGACGACGACGCCTCGGCCTGGACCGGTTCGGCCACCACTGCCCCCGGCTTCCCGAACCGTGCCGAACTGGCCGAGCGCTATGCGGCGGTGAGCGGCCGCGACCTGTCGCAACTGCCGTTCTACGTGAGCTTCGCCTACTGGAAGTTGGCCTGCATCCTCGAAGGTGTGTATGCCCGCTACCTGGGCGGCGCCCTGGGCCAGCGCGATCCGGCCGAACTCGAACCGTTCAAACTGCAGGTCGACGGCGCCGCAGCCAAGGCGCTCGCCACACTGGAGTCGCTCGGATGACCGACGCCTACCGGCTTCACGAGCCACTGCCGTCGCTCGAGTCGCCGGTGCTGGTGGGCATGTTCACCGGCTGGATCGACGCGAGCGGTGCCGCCGCTGCCGCATGGGCCGCGATCGACGCAGCGATCGAGGCCCGACCGCTCGTCACGTTCTCGGGTGACCTGTTCCTCGACTACCGCGCCCGGCGGCCCACGATGGAGTTGCGCGAGGGGTTGAACACCCGGTTGGTCTGGCCCGAGACCGTGATGAAGGCCGGCCGCACCACCGACGGACGCGACGTGGTGCTGCTCGGCGGTGCCGAACCCGACTCGAACTGGCATCGCTTCACCGAGACCGTCGGCCAGTTGGCGGTGGCACTCGATACCAGCCAGGTGGTGTTCCTCGGCGCCTACCCGTTCGCCTGCCCGCACACCCGCCCGAGCCGCCTGTCGTGCACCACCCCCTCGGTGTCGATGCTCGCTGCGGTGCCGTACATCAAGAGCACGCTCGACGTGCCCGCCGGGATGGGTGCCGTGCTCGAACACCACTTCGACGCCCTCGGCCTGCCCGCGATCGGCCTGTGGGCCCAGGTGCCGCACTATCTGGGCGCGATGGCGTATCCCGGCGCGTCGGTGGCGCTGATCGACGGCCTCGCTGCGCTCACCGGTGTGCGCATCGACACGCATGTGTTGCGGAGCGACACCGCGGCGATGCGCCAGCGCATCGACGAACTCGTGGCCGCCAACCACGAGCACCAGGCGATGGTGACCCAGATGGAGTCGCTCTACGACGCAGCACTCGAGCACGACGCTGCCGGGGCCGGTGGGCCGGGCCTCGTGTCGCCCGAGTTGCCGAGCGCTGACGAACTCGCGGCCGAGGTCGAACGCTTCCTGCGCGACCAGGACACCTGACCGACTCGGACTCTGAGCGGTCGCCGGTCTAGGTTTCGCACCACAACCAGGCCCATCTCGTGAGGAGAACACCATGCGCGTCGACGGAGGCATCGGCAACGACCTGCACCAGGCACCGGCTCAGGCCAAAGAGTTGGAGGCCGCCGGTTACAGCGGCGCCTGGACCGCCGAGACGGCGCACGACCCGTTCTTCCCGCTGCTGCTCGCGGCCGAACACACCGAGACGTTGGAACTGGGCACCTCGATCGCGGTGGCGTTCGCCCGCAACCCGATGATCCTCGCCAACATCGGCTGGGACCTGCAGGCCTACTCGAAGGGCCGCTTCATCCTCGGCCTCGGCAGCCAGATCAAGCCGCACATCACCAAGCGTTTCAGCATGGAGTGGAGCCACCCTGCGGCCCGCATGCGCGAGATGGTGCTGGCGATGCGCGCCATCTGGGACACGTGGGAGAACGGCACCCCGCTCGCCTTCCGTGGCGACTTCTACACCCACACCCTGATGACCCCGTTCTTCACCCCCGACCGCGCCGACCTGGCCGGGTTCGGTACGCCGAAGGTGTTCCTCGCCGGTGTGGGCGAATTGATGACCGAGGTGGCCGGCGAGGTGTGCGACGGGTTCATCTGCCACGGCTTCACCACCGAGAAGTACCTCCGCGAGGTCACCATCCCGGCCCTCGCCCGTGGCCGGGCCAAGGCGGGCAAGACCCTGGAGGGCTTCGAGATCGTCGGGCCGTCGTTCGTCGTCACCGGCAACAACGAGGCCGAGATGGCCGCTGCCGCTGCCGGCACCCGCCAGCAGATCGCCTTCTACGGCTCGACGCCTGCCTATCGCGGTGTGCTCGACATCCACGGTTGGGGCGGCCTGCAGGACGAGTTGAACACCCTGTCGAAGCAGGGCAAGTGGGTGGAGATGGGCAACCTCATCACCGACGAGATCCTCGATGCGTTCGCCGTCGTGGGCGAGCCCGAGCGGGTGGCACCCGAGTTGCTGCACCGCTACGGCGACGTCATCCAGCGCATCAGCTTCTACGCCCCCTACAAGAGCGCCCCCGAGCGCTGGGCGCCCGTGATGGCCGCCCTGCAGGCCGGCTGAACCGCCCGCAGCGAGATCTGACACCCGCTCCGGCATCAGATCTGATATCGGGCTGCTGGTCTGCGCCCGTGCACGCGTCAGCTCTCGTCGTGGAAGCCCGCCGCCGCAGCGGCCTGTCGCGCCGCGAACTCGCCCGCCGGGCGGGCACGTCGCCGGCCACACTCGCCGCCTACGAGGCGGGTCGCATCACGCCCAGTGTCGACACCCTCGATCGCCTGCTCGACGCGGCCGGGTTCGATGCCGTGGTCGCGCTCACACCTCGCTGGTCGACAAGATCGTCGACATCGACGTGAACATCTTCGTCGATGCCGACCAGGCGGCCACCGCTTTGGCGGCGCTGCCCGCACCGGTGCGTCGAGACGATCGCGACGTGGCCCGAGCGGTAGCCGACGCGCAGGTGCGGCTGTGGTGGGACACCACCCCGGTCGACGTGTTCCTCGACACCACCGACTTCCATCGCGAGGCAGCACACCGCACGCGCCGCGAACCCTTCGGCGGCAGCGAAGTGGCGTTCCTCGGATGCTCCGACCTCGCCGTGTTCAAGGCGTACTTCGACCGCTCGAAGGACTGGGTCGACCTCGAGGAGATGCTGGCCGCCGGGTCGCTCGACATCGACCGCGTGCTGGGCGTGCTGAGCCGCTACCTCGGCGCCACCGACCACCGGGTCGAGCGTCTGCGAGCCATGCTGCCCGCATCCTGACGTTCAGCCGGCGCGGGTGAGTTCGACGAACGTGGTGCCGGGCACCAGGCCGATCGTCGAACCATCGGCCGCCGTGAACGTCCACCCGGTCGACGCCGACGTGCGGGTCCACGTACCGGCTCGGGCCATCCCACCGCTGTGCACCACCACGGTCCCGGTGCCCACGGTCTGCGGCTCGGGGGTGCGGGCATCGACCACGCTGGGCAGGTGGGGCACCGCCAGCACCACCACGTTGGTGGCGCCGATCTGCACACCGGCTGCAGTGAGATGCGGCTTACCGTCCTGGTGGCGCAGATAGCGGGCCGTCGCCGGGTCCCAGACCCAACGCACCTTCACACCGTCCATCTTCACGTCGATCGTGTCGGTCGGCGTACCGACGGGCGCCTGCCCCGCTGGGAGGAACGACCACAGGGCCAGCGGTGAACCGGCACCTGCGGCAACGGCCCGATCGGTGGCGCACTGCATCGACAGCACCAGGTTGTGCGGGGCCTTGCGCTTCTTGTCGCGGCGATAGCAGCCGTTGCGCAGTTGCGCCGAGAGGTCGACCACCACACCGGCCGACGCCGCCGACCGCACCCATGCGGTGACGCCGGCGTTGCCGCCGCTCCACGCCAGCACCGGCCGGTTGAACGCGGCGAGCAGGGCGAGGTCGCCCGTGCGCGCGCTGCGCACCGGCCCCACCTCGCCGGGGCGGCGCGAATGGAACAGGGCGACGAACCGGGTGAGGCTCTCGACGTTCTCCTCGAACACCACGTCGGCGCTGTCGAGACCCCACTGACCGCGGGCCCCGCGGGCGTTGTCGACCTTCACCACGACGACCGGCAGTCGGCTCGTCGCCTCGTCGAGCGCCGACCCGGTGAGCGGTGACGGTCCCACCTGGGCCGCCAGCGGTGTGTACGGCGCCCAGGTGGGCGGTGGCGGCAGCATCGGCGGCGCAACCGTGGTGGCCGGGGCGGCCTGCACGGTCATCGGCGCAGGTGCAGGCGGAAGCGTCGTCGCCGGCGCAGGAGTGGTGGGCGGAGCGGGCGTGGTGGGCGGTGTCGGCACCGGCGGCGGAGCGGTCATCACCACGGCTGAGGTGGTGGTGGCGGCCGAGGTGCGCGGCGTGGCAGCAGTCGTGGCCACCGAGGCGGCAGCCGGAGCGTCGGCAGCGGCCTGTGGGAAGAGCCCGGTGCCGCAGCCTGCCAGGGCGACGGCGACGACGAGGGCGATGACGGGTCTGACCGTGGCGGGCGGCATGCCCCCGACCGTCCGGCCGACCGACATCTTGACGACCAGGCCCGGCGGCCGATCAGCCGCCGAGGCCCACCAGCCAGCGGCGCACGTTCTCGCCGAGCGCGCTCACGTCGTAGCCACCCTCCTGCAGCACCACCGTGGGCAGGCCCAACTGACCGACGATGGCCCCGCTGCGCTCGAAGCCGTCGCCGGTGACGGCCAGGTCGCAGATGGGGTCGGTGATGAACGTGTCGAGGCCGAGCGACACGATGACCGTGCTCGGGCCGAACGCAGCGATGCGCTCGCACGCCGAGGCCAGGGCCGACACGTAGTGATCGTCGTCGGTGCGGGCCGCCAGCGGCACATTCAGGTTGCTGCCGAGGCCGCGGCCCGTGCCGGTCTCGTCGGCGTAGCCGATGGTGTAGGGGTAGGCGCGTGCCGGGTCGCCGTGCAGCGACACGTACTGCACGTCGTCGCGGTCGTAGAAGATCTCCTGCGTGCCGTTGCCGTGGTGGTAGTCGACATCGAGCACGGTCACCTTGGTGCCGGTGGTGCTGGCGATGTGGTGGGCGGCGATGGCGGCGTTGTTGAAGAAGCAGTAGCCGCCGTACAGCGACGTGGTGGCGTGGTGCCCGGGCGGACGACACAACCCGTACGCGGCCCGCTCGCCGTCGAGCACCAACTGTGTGGCGGTGAGCGCCGTGTCGACCGCGCCACGAGCCGCCTCGTAGGTGCCCTCGGTGAGCGGTGTGGTGATCTCGAAACACCACCAGCCGAGCCGACCGTAGATCGACTCAGGTTCGTCGCGCGGTGCCATCTTGTTGCGCAGCCCTGCACGGAAGAACACATCGGGCACCACTTCGCGCGTGCCGGGGCGCACCTGCTGGTACTCGGCCCAGGCCGACGTGAGGAAGCGGTGCAGGCCGGGGTCGTGCACGGCGTCGATGGGTGCCGTACCCCACTCGGAGGGCGACAGGAACTCGTAGGCCGGGTCGGCCGAGAGCACCTCGCGAATGTTCTCGGCGCGGCCGATGTGCTCGAACGGGCTGTGCGCGTTCGAGGCCTCGAGTTCGAGGTGGGGATCGTGCTTCAGGTGGGCTGGCGTGTAGACGACCTTCATGCCGTCATCCTGCCACGGCGGCTCGGGGGTGATGGCTACGCCAGTTCGAGCTGCTCGCCCAGGTACAGCTCGCGGCACCGGGCCCGCTGCAGCTTGCCGCTCGACGTCTTCGGCAGGGTGCCCGGTCGCACCAGCATGACGTCGCGTGGCGGCAGACCGCACACCTCGAGGGTGCGGTGGTGGATGGTGTGGCGCACGTCGTCGAGTGTGGCGTCGCTGTCGGCGGCGAGGCGCACCTCGGCCACCACCACCACGGTCTCTTTGCCCTTGTAGCCGTCGACACCGAACGCGATGACGTTGCCGGCCCGCACCCCGTCGAGAGTGCCGCACGCGCGCTCGATGTCTTCGGGGAACACGTTGCGGCCACCGACGATGATGACGTCTTTGATGCGGCCGCACAGGATGAGCTGACCGTTCAGCAGGTAGGCCAGGTCGCCGGTGCACAGCCAACCGTCGTGGAACAGCGCCGCTGTGGCGTCGGGCCGCTTGTAGTAGCCAGGGGTGACCGATGTGCCGCGCAGCAGCAGTTCGCCCACGTGCCGTTCGGGCAGTTCCTCGCGGGTCTCGGGGTCGACCACCTTCAGCTCAAGCCCGGGCACCGCAGTGCCCAGCAGCGGCAAGCGACGCACGTCGAGTTCCTCGTCGGCATCGGCCATGGCCAACGGCTTGGCGATGCGGTCGCGTTCGAGCACCACTCGGTCGACCGAGTCGGTCTCGAGGCCCACATGTCGCTTCGGGAACGAGGCACCGATGGCCACCTCGGCCATACCGAATGCCGGGAACACACTGCCCGGCTTGAAGCCGAACGGTGCCGCCGCCTGGCAGAACGCATCAACCGCTGCCGGGTCGACCGGCTCGGCGCCGCTGAGCGCCAACGTGAGCGTGGACAGGTCGAGGTCTTTCGCCCGCTTCAGCGCACGGGTGGCGAGCACCCACGAGAAGTTGGGGCCGGCCGTGGCGGTGCCACCCCAGTCGCTGATCCACTGCATCCAGTTGCCCGGATGGGCGAGGAAGTCCTGTGGCGCAGCCTGCACCAGCTGCACACCACGGGTCATGGGGATCGACAAGAACCCCACCAACCCCATGTCGTGGTAGAGCGGCAGCCACGACACCATCACCTCGGCCAGGCTCAACTCGGCGGCGATGCAGCAGGCGTCGATGTTCGCGGCCAGCACCCGGTCGGGGATCATCACGCCCTTGGGCTCGCTGGTGGAGCCGCTCGTGTACTGGAGGATGACGAGGCGCTCGGGGTCGCGCGAGGGGATCTCGAGCCGTTCGCCGCTCGCCTGGCCGGCCACGCCGGGCAGCACGTTGCGCATCGGCTCGATGGGCGGGTCGCCGGGGGCGGTCTCGTAGAAGTCGGCGAGCAGGTCGTCGATCAGCACCAACTTCGCGTCGCCGTGGCGGATGCGCGTGCGGGTGCTCGAGATGAACTCGTCGAGCGACCCCATGCGCATGGGCAGCGGCAGCACCATGCTGGCGCAGCCCGCCAGCCAGCAGCCCTGGATGATGGTGATGAGCGAGCGGCTGGTGGGCCCGAGGATGGCGACGTGATCGCCCGGCACCAGGCCGCGGGCCTGCAGTGCGGCACCCACCACCCGCGCCTCGTCGTGGATCTGGGCCCAGGGCACGAAGGCGTCGCCGGTCTCGGGCGCCACCGAGTGCCCCACGAAGCGCACACCGGTGGGCCGGTCGGCGGCGCTGACGAGGCGCTCGACGATCGACATCGGCTGCGGGTCGGTTGCAGTCATGAAGTGAAACCGTAGTGCCGACCGGCCCGTCCGTAGAATCCATGCACCATGAATGCGACCGGCGAGCAGCCCCCTTCCGAGCCCCAGCAGAACGATCAGCAGGCCTTCCGCTACACCGGCGCGCTCGCCCAGCAGATCGAACTGCGCTGGCAGGACTGGTGGGACGAGCACCACACCTTCGAGACCCCCAACCCGGCTGGGCCGCTCGGCGATCCCACCGTTCGCGAGCAAGCCAAGTTGTTCGTGCTCGACATGTTCCCCTATCCGAGCGGTGCAGGCCTCCACATGGGTCACCCGCTCGGCTTCACCGCCACCGACATCTTCGCCCGCTATCACCGCATGACGGGCAAGAACGTGCTCTACACGATGGGGTTCGACGCGTTCGGCCTGCCCGCCGAGCAGTACGCCGTGCAGACCGGTCAGCATCCGGCCATCACGACCGACCAGAACATCGCCAACATCCGCGCCCAGTTGCGCCGCCTCGGCCTGTCGCACGACCCGCGCCGCAGCATCAGCACCACCGACCCCGACTACTACCGCTGGACGCAGTGGATCTTCACCCAGATCTTCAACAGCTGGTACGACGCCGACCGCAAGGTGGCCCGGCCCATCGCCGAACTGGTCGACGAGTTCCGCTCCGGGGTCCGGCCCACACCCGACGGCCGGCCGTGGGCCGACCTGAGCCCGAGCCAACAGGCCGACGTGCTCGACGACCATCGCCTGGCCTACATCAGCGAGGCGCCCGTGAACTGGTGCCCCGGCCTCGGCACGGTGGTGGCCAACGAGGAGGTCACCGCCGACGGGCGCAGCGACCGCGGCAACTTCCCGGTGTTCAAGCGCAACATGCGCCAGTGGATGATGCGCATCACGGCGTACGCCGATCGCCTCGTCGACGACCTCGACCTGCTCGACTGGACCGATTCGATCAAGGCGATGCAGCGCAACTGGATCGGGCGCAGCGAGGGTGCGCGCGTCCACTTCTCCTCCCCTGCCGGCACCATCACCGTGTTCACCACCCGTCCCGACACGCTGTTCGGCGCGTCGTTCATGGTGCTGGCGCCCGAGCACCCGCTGGTCGACGCGCTCACCACGCCCGACCAGGCCGCCACCGTGGCCGAGTACCGGCGCCAGGCCAGCGCCAAGAGCGACATCGCCCGCCAGGTGGAGGACAAGACCAAGACCGGCGCGTTCACCGGTTCCTACGCCACCAACCCCATCAACGGTGAGCAGATCCCGGTGTGGATCGCCGACTACGTGCTGATGGGCTACGGCACCGGCGCCATCATGGCCGTGCCGTGTGGCGACGAGCGCGACTTCGAGTTCGCCCGCCAGTTCGGCCTGCCCATTCCTGCCATCCAGCAGCCGCCTGCTTCGTGGTTCGCCGGTCATGGCATCGACCCGTCGCTCGACACGTCGACGTGGCCCCAGGCATTCGTGGGCGACGCGGCCTACGTGAACAGCGCCAACGGCACCCTCGACCTGAACGGCATCGTCGACGTGGCGACCGGCAAGCGGCGCACGAACGAATGGCTCGAGGCCAACGGCTGCGGCGAGGCGACCGTCAACTACAAGTTGCGCGACTGGTTGTTCAGCCGCCAGCGCTACTGGGGCGAACCGTTCCCGGTGGTGTACGACGAGTCCGGCCATGCCCACACCCTGCCCGACGAGTTGCTCCCGCTCGAGTTGCCGCCCACCGACAGTTTCAGCCCGCGCACGTTCGACCCCGACGACGCGATGAGCAACCCCGAGAGTCCGCTCGACCGACTCACCGAGTGGGTGTGGGTGGAACTCGATCTCGGCGACGGACCCAGGCGTTACCGGCGCGACACCAACGTGATGCCGCAGTGGGCAGGCAGTTGCTGGTACGAACTGCGCTACTGCGACCCCACCAACGACCAGGCCTTCATCGACCCCGAGGTCGAGCGCTACTGGATGGGGCCGCAGCCCGACGGCCGAACGGGCGGTGTCGACCTGTACGTGGGTGGTGTCGAGCATGCCGTGCTGCACCTGCTGTACGCCCGTTTCTGGCACAAGGTGCTGTTCGACCTCGGCCACGTGAGCTCGCCCGAGCCGTACCACCGGTTGTTCAACCAGGGCTACATCCTGGCTGCAGCGTTCCAGGACGAGCGCGGCATGTACGTCGACGCGTTCGGTGTGGAAGAGCGCGACGGCAAGCACTTCTTCGAGGGCCGGCCGGTCACCCGCGAGTACGGCAAGATGGGCAAGAGCCTGAAGAACGCCGTCGCGCCCGACGAGGTGTGCGCCGACTACGGCGCCGACACGCTGCGGCTCTACCTGATGAGCATGGGGCCCCTCGACGCCTCACGGCCGTGGGAGTCGAAAGATGTCGTGGGCATGCTGCGGTTCCTGCAGCGCGTGTGGCGCAACCTGGTCGACGAAGACACCGGCGCGTTGCGCACCGACCTACCCGTACTCGACGATGCCACCGAGCGGGTGCTGCACCGCACCATCGACGGTGTGCGCAACGACCTCGAGAACCTTCGCTTCAACACGGCCATCGCCAAGCTGATCGAACTGAACAACCACCTCACCAAGCTGGGCGGCTGCCCGCGTGAAGCAGCCGACCGGCTGGTGCTGATGCTCGCCCCGCTGGCACCGCACCTGGCCGAGGAGTTGTGGCACCTGCTCGGCCACACCGACACCGTCACCTATCAACAGTTCCCCGTCGCCGACCCGACACTGCTGGTCGACGACACGATCGAGGTGCCGGTGCAGGTGAACGGCAAGGTGCGGTCGCGCATCATGGTGGCCGCCGACGCCGACCAGGCCACGATGGAGGCCACCGCCCTGGCCGACCCGAAGGTGCAGGCCGCACTCGGCGGCAACGCGCCCAAGAAGGTCATCGTCGTGCCCGGCCGCATGGTGAACATCGTCGGCTGAGCCGGCCCCCCCGGTTTTCCACGTGAGAAATCGTCGTCGGGGTTAGCCTCGGGGCATGGACGTTGCCGTCGTCGACTACCAGGCATCCGATGCGCCCGAGGCGTTCACCCGGTCGCTGCGCGAGACCGGCTTCGCCGTGCTGGTGAACCATCCCCTGCCCGAGACGCTGGTGCAGGAGATCTACGACGAATGGCTGGCGTTCTTCGACAGCGATGCCAAGTACGCCTACCGCTTCACCCCCGACGACCAGGACGGCTGGTTCGGACCCGACGTGTCGGAGACCGCCAAGGGCAACACCGTGAAAGACCTCAAGGAGTTCTTCCATGTGTACCCGTGGGGCCAGTACCCCACCGAGGTGAGCCGAAAGGCGCTCGAGTTCGCCGAGCGCTCGAAGGACATCGCCAACACCCTGCTCGGCTGGGTCGAGGCCAACACCCCCGCCGAGGTGGCCGAGCAGTTCTCGGTGCCCCTCAGCCAGATGATGGCCGGGTCGAAGCGGTCGCTGCTGCGCATCCTGCGCTACCCGCCGCTGCGCGGCGACGAGCCGGCGGGCGCCGTGCGGGCGGCGGCCCACGAAGACATCAACCTGCTCACTGTGCTGCCCGCCTCGAACGAGCCCGGCCTGCAGGTGCTCGACCTCGCGGGCAGGTGGCACGACGTGCCGTGCGATTTCGGCAGCCTCGCCATCAACTCCGGCGACATGCTGCACCTCGCCAGCGGCGGCTACTACCCCAGCACCACCCACCGGGTCACCAACCCCACGGGCGACAGCGCCACCCGCAGCCGCATCTCGATGCCGCTGTTCCTGCACCCGGCCGACGACGTGGTGCTGGCCGAGGGCCGCACTGCGTTCTCGTTCCTGCAGGAGCGCATCGCCGAACTGCGCAGCCAGGACATCAAGCAGTAGCGCTGGCCTGCGCTGCCGCCGGGCGGCGGCGAGTGCGCCGCTGGCGCACGCGGCGTACCGCACCGGCGATGCCGTCGGGGTTCTGCACCGCCGTGATCACCAGACCGATCGCGCCCACCAGCACCGTCCAGCGGCCGAAGTCGACGCCCAGCTTGTCCCATCCGGTGTTGATGAGCTTGAAGCCGATGCCGTCGGCGGCCAGGAACCCGGCCAGCACGGCACCCGACACGCTGCTGATACCGCCCAGGTAGGCGAAGGCCAGCAGGGTGAGCGAGGCGAAGAACCCGAACGACGTGTCGCTGATGGAACCGAACCGGTAGGCGATGAGGCAGCCCGCCAGGCCCGCCACGAACGAGCTGATGCCGAACGCCAACAACTTCGTGCCCGCCGTGCCGATGGCCACCCCGGCCGCGGCCCGTTCGTTCGACCGTACTGCGAGCATGCGTCGCCCGGTGCTGCTGCGGCGCACGTTGGCCACCAGCAGCGCCAGCACCGCCACCACCACCGTGACGAACACCCCGAACACCGGTCGATACGGGTCGGTGGCGCTGCGCAGGCCGAGGTTCCAGCCGAACAGCGTGGGTGCGGGCACTTTCGCGCCACCCGTGGTGACGTCGCCCACGAAGTCGGGGTTCTTGAACACGAACTCCTGGATGGCGATACCGCCCGCAAGAGTGACGATGGCCAGGTTCACGCCGCGCACGCGCAGCGCAGGGATGCCCACCAGCACCCCGAACACGGCGGCCACTGCCGCCGCCAGCAGAGGTGCGATGGGGAACGGCACGCCGAATCGTTCGGCCAACCGCGACAGGCTGAACCCGCCGATACCCGCAATGGCCATCTGGGCGAGCGAGATCTGGCCCATGTAGCCGGTGAGCACGGTGAGCGACAGGGCCAGGCCGCAGAACAGCACCGACGTGAGCAAAGCCAGGCCCCACGCGTCGGGCAGCAGCAGGAATCCGGCGGCCACCAGCACCACCCCACCGAACGCCACCGGAGGGTTCACCGCACCCGACCCCACGGGTGGCATGCGACCCTGGTCGATCGAGCCGCGGGTGGGCAACCGCTTGCCCAGCAGCACCATCGCGATGACGATCGCAAGGAACACGAACCCGTCGCGCACACCCGTGCGCGGCAGCCAGTCGAGGTCTTGCTGCAGCGGCGACGCCATCGCCTGCACCATGCCGATGCCGAGGCCGGCGGCCGCCGTCCAGCCGAACGAGATGAACCGCCCGATCAAGGCGGCACCCAGCGCCGGGATGAGCAACTGGGTGAACAGCAGCGGGGTGAGTTCGAACAGCGGCGCAGCGATGATGCCCACGATGCCGGCGATCAGCGCCGACAGCACCCACGTGATGAGCGCCAGCCGGTCGGGCTCGAAGCCCAGCAGCACCGCCCCCTTCTCCGACTCCGAGGCTGCACGCACGGCGAGACCGGTGCGCGTGTAACGCGACAGCGCCCACAGCGCAGTGGCCAGCACGACTGCGATGACGGCGAGCCACATCGCGTCTTTCGCCAGCAGGATCTCGTCGGTGAGTTCGATCACCCCGCTAGGCAACACCTTCGGCAGGTTCACGCTGGCACCCTCGAACCGCACGCCGATCATGCCCTGCAGCACCAGCAGGATGCCGACGCTGGCCACCACCTTCGCCAGCACCGGGGCGCGGCGCAACGCCCGGAACACGAGCAGGTAACTGATCAGGCCGATCAGCGCGGCGGTGACGAGCGTGATGGCCATCGCCGAGGCGACGGTCATCTGCACGCCCTCACCGAAGGAGATGTCGCGCCACGGCCCCGGGACGAGCAACGGGTAGCGGGCGTTGGTGCGCAGGTCGTAGTAGGTGTACGCGCACCATCCGGCCAGGGCACCGAAGCCGAAGTTGATGACACCCGAGCCGCGGGCGGTGAGCACGAGGCCCAGGCCGAGCAGAGCCGAGACCGCCCCGGCGCCGATACCGGCGACCGCAGCCGCCAGGTAGGCGCTCATACGTCGAGCACGTCGAGCGCCGAGATGTTCTCACCACCGAAGGCCGGAGCAGCACCGTCGGCGGTGTACTCGGCGAACGGAATGGCGAACGAGCACACGGCGGGCAGCGACGCCACCGAACCGCATTCGAGCGGCGCGTCACTGCCCCACAGCAGCGCCGTGCCCGACCGGAACGAGTCGATGATCGCCAGCCCGGTCACGTCGGGACCGATGCCTGCGGCCACTCGCTGGACGGTGAGCATCTCGAGCCAGCCGAGTGACGTGAAGCCGAACGGATCGACTTCCTCGGGCGTACCGCCCGTCACACCGGCGACGTAGTTGCGCATCGTCTTGCTGTCGTCGGTCTCCACCCCGCCGGTCGAGCCCGCGAAGTACCAGCCGACGGCGTCGTCGCCCACGGCTTCGATCACCCGGTCGGCCAGGCACGCCGTGTTCGAGAACACCGGTGCCGTGACGCCCAGCTCAACGCGTGCCCGCATCAGCGCCACGCAACCGGCCTGCCCGTAGAGCGAGATGATCGCCTCGGGGTTGCTCTCCGCTGCCTGCTGCATGAGCGAGCGATAGCCGGCGTCGGTCTCGGTCTCGCCACCCTTCACCACCACCACCGAGGCACCGCCCTTGACGAGCGCCGGTTCGAGCGACGCGAGGGCCGACACCGTGGCCGCCGCGTCGTTGGCGATGATGGCCACGCTCTTCAGACCCAGGTACTTCGGGTTGGTGATGGCGTTGGCCGTGCTGCCCTGCACCACCAGGTTGCCGGCCGTGATGTAGACGGCGTCGGCCGAATAGTCGGGCGGCAGGATGGGCACGGCACCGATCACCGGGATACCGGCGGCGCTGAACGTCGGGTAGTCGACGAAGATGTCGAGGCCGATCATGGCCAGGTCGACACCCTTGGCCGCCAGGTCTTGCGCACAGGCCTGCGACGATTCGGGACTGCCCTGCGAGATGCAGATCTCGAGTTGCACGGGCCGGCCGCCGAAGCCGCCGAGTTCGGTGTTGGCGTACTCGGCCGCGGCCTTGAACGCATTCGTGAAGTCGGGGAAGTCGAGGCCCGGAGCACCCTCGGTGTTCACCACGCCCACGACGAAGGGCTCACCGCTGGGTGCCGGCAGCGTGGTGGGGCCCGCCGTGGTCTCGGGCGCCATCGTCGTCTCGCCACCAGCGGCCGTCGTGTCGGGTGCCGCACTGGTGGCAGGCGCAGCCGTGCTGGCCGGCGCCGCCGTGGTGGCCCCTCCTGCCGATCCGTCGTCCTTGGCTTCCGTACAGGCCGACAGACCGAGACCCACCAGAGCGAGCACTGCCATCACCGAACGCCGAGTCGTCATGATCCACCCCCAACACCTCGTGGTACTTCCCCGGGCGCGACCGTAGCCGGTGTCGATCGCCGCGGCTCACTACCATCACCAACCGCCGCGCCGGCCATCGTCGAGACCGAGGACCCCTGATCGTGATCATCGAACAACTCACCTTCACGGTGCCACACGAACTGCTCGATCACTGGCTGGCGGCAGACGCAGCCGTGTGGGACGCGATGCTGGCGGCACAACCGGGCTACCTGGGCAAAGAGGTCTGGATCACCGAACCCCACGACGACACGGCAGGCACGGTGGAGGTACAGGTGATCGTGCGCTGGACCGACCGGGCGCAGTGGAAAGCTGTCGACCCCGAACTGTTGTCGGCCACTCACGCCGCCATGGGCGAGTACGCGCTGGCGAGCCGCGAGACGGTGCACATCACTCGCGACGATCTGCAACCGGGTCGCGGAGGTAGCGGCGGCGCATCTGCATGAAGGGTCGCTCGACCATCAGGTAGGTGATCGTCGCCATGGCGAACGTGCCGGGCAGGATGAACACCAGCGTGTTCACCAGCGAGTTCCAACTGCCCGAACCGGCGATGCCCACGGGATCGCGATCGATGAGGATCACCACGAGCGCGTAGTGCAGCAGATAGGCCGAGTAGCTGACGATGCCGGGGAGCACGAGCACCCGCGAGATCGCCGGGCGGATGTACTGCGAGGCGAGCAGCCACGACACGATGAATGCGCCCCACACCAGCCCCTCGGCGGACGGCCACATCGCCTTCCACGTACCCGTGTCGTACCAGCTGCCGGCGCGGTTGTAGAGGTTCAGCGCCACCACCACACCGACGATCGACACCACCACCGCACTCCAGGCGCGGGCTGCCGACAGCGACGGTGAACGGCGCACGACGAACCAGCCGATCAACATGCCGATCAGGAACTGGTCGATGCGGCCGAGGATCGAGCTGTAGGCCAGGTCGCGTGTCGCCTCCGGGTTCAAGCCGGCCCCGAGCAAGCGCAGCATGTTCATCATCAGCACGAAGCCCACCAGGTAACGCGGGCCATAGGTGCGCAGGAAGATCAGCAGGAACGGGAAGATGAGATAGAACGCGAACTCGACTGAGATGGTCCACAGGAGGGCGCTGAACGGTCCGAGGTTCGACTCGGCGATCGGCGGAGTGCCCTGCAGCGTGAACAGTTGGAGCAGACCGGTGAACGAGTAGCCCTCCGGCCGGGTGTACACACCGAGCACGACCACCAGGACGTACATCGGCAGGATGCGCAGGAGTCGGTTGACCATGAACGGCCGGTACTGAAGGTCGTGGTCCAAGGCGCCGTAGGTGAAGATGAAGCCGCTGAGCACCATGAACAGCGCCACAGCGGTATGTCCTTCGATGAGCACGGCTTCGAAGGGGTTGGCGGCTGGAACGAACACTCGGCCGCTCAACTGCTGGTAGCCGTGGTACAGCACGATCAGCACGGCAGCGAGACCGCGGAGGTGGTCGACCCCGGGCACGTAGCGGACATTCCGGCTCACCTGGGTGCGATCGGTCATGCGGGCGGCCATCGGCGGCACACTAGTGGCCGAGGCGCGACCGCGAACGGACGACGGAGGGAGGGAGGCGACGATGCGATTCAGCACACCGCGTGGGCGGCGACGCCGGGCGCTGAGCGAGCCCTTCCCCGACGCGTGGCGCTCGGTGCTCGAACGACGCTGGGGGCTGTGGCCGTCGCTCGACGCCGCCGAGCGCGCCCGGCTCGAAGTGCTCGTGCAGGCCTTCGTCTACGACCGCCGCTGGGAGGCGGCCCAGGGGTTCGCCGTCACCGACGAGGTGCGCGTGCTGGTCGCTGCGCAGGCCTGTCTGCTGGTGTTGGGCATGGACCTCGAACCCGGTGTCGACGTGTTCAGCAGGGTGCAGTCGATCATCGTGCACCGCAGCACCGTCGTGCTGAGGGGCCAGCGATCGGTGGGCGCCAGCGGTGGCGGGTTGATGGCCGACGGGCCGCTGCCGGTGGCCGGCCAGGCGCACCACCGGGGGCCGGTGCTCCTGAGTTGGTCGACGCTCGCCTACGAGGCCCGCCACCCCGAGCGCGGACAGAACGTGGTGATGCACGAGTTCGCCCATCAGCTCGACATGCTCGACGGGGTGATCGACGGCACCCCACCGATCCCCGAGCCCGACCGCCGCGACCGGTTCGTCGACGTGTGCACCGACGTGTTCGAGCGGCTGCAGCGCGGCACCGACGCGGTGGTGCGCGACTATGCCGCCACCGACCCCGGCGAGTTCTTCGCCGTCGTCACCGAGACGTTCTTCAGCAAGCCGGTGCCGCTGCGCGACGAGCATCCGGGCCTCTACGACGTGTTCGCCGACTTCTACGGGCAGGACCCCGCCGCCCGGGCTGCCCGGCGACGCTGAGCACCGCCACCGGCAGGGGTCAGGTAGTCCACCAGCCCGTCGTGTCGAACAAGGTGTTCGTCGCCGAGAACGAGTTGATGCACACGGTGCCACCCGTCGACAGCGCCACGGTGAGCGAGTTGGCGATGGTCTGGCCCTGCGAGGCGTTCACCGAGCTGGTCTGCCCCGCCGCCGCACCGCACACACTGCCCGTGAGGTAGCCGCTGCCGAGCGGGCCCACCATGGTGATGACGCCGGTGACCGCCACGGCGTCGGCCGGCGCCGCCACGATGTCGAGCACCTGACCCTTCGCCTGCACACCGCGCCAGCCACCGGTGCCGTCGCGCGTGTCGAGTGTTCTCGTCGATGCGACCGGCACGAAGCGCAGGCCGCCACCCGCGCCGAACGTACCGGTCACATCGACGATCACGTCGACGGGCACGTTGGTGTAGACGCACACCGTCCCGTCGGATCCAACCGGCACGAAGGCTGCGCCGGCCACGGTCTCTGCCGCAGAGAAGTTGATGTTCGACACCACCGGCGGCTGTGTGCCGCACGGGTAGGCCGTGAGGAAGCCACCGGCCGTGGAGCCCGTGACGGTGAGCGTGAGCGCCACTGCGGTCGCGCCGGAAGGGGCCGCGATCGGCAGCACCGACTTGCGGCCGGTGTTCCGGGTGTCGAGCACTCGCGCTGGGGCTGAGGGCGTGAAGCGTGCGCCACCGCTCGCGGTGAACACACCCTGCAGGTCGACGATCACGTCGGCCGACGCCGACGAGAACACGCACAGGGTGCCGCCTGCCCCGAGCAACGACGTCGTGTGCCCGCCTCGCGGGTTGCCGACGCCGTACTGCACGTTCGAGGTGACGGGACGAGCAGCGCCGCACGGGTACACCGTCAGTCCGCCGACTGCCGCCGCCCCGACCGCTGTGACGTTCACGGCCACTGCACCGGCGTCGGCCGCAGCGGGCGCCAGCGCGTCGACGTCGACGGTGAGCACGCCACCGCTCGGCAGCCGACCACCCGTGGTTCGAGTGTCGATCAAGCGTTGCGGGCCGACCGGCTTGTACTCGAGCGGGGTCGACGACGCAGGCAGCGCAGCACCGCCACCCACCCGCTGGGCGGCACCCATGCGGGCGCTGATGTCGTCGGCCATCAACCGACTGCGCTGTCGATAGGCGGACGCGTTGGCCAGGTGGATGCGGTCGGACGACATCTTCACGCCATTGGCCATCTGCGCGGTGGGCCAGTCCCAGATCACCAGGTTCGACCGCTGCGAAGCCACCAGTTGGAGGGCCGAGTTCCACGCGTTGGCCTCGGCCTGATCGGTCATCGTGATGAGCGGCCACCACACCTGTCGGCCGGGTCCGATCACGTCCATGAGATAGCGCACGTTGGCGAGCGCACAGGTCGACGAACCACGGCAGGCCTTGATGTCGTTCGCGCCCAGGTTGACGGCGACGACGGGCGGGTCGAACCCCGAACGGCGCTGGTCGTACAGCCACACGGCGAGGTTGTTGGCCGGATCGCTCGGGTTCAGCCGACCGGTCTGGAACCCGACACCGGCACGCACCCGGATGGGGCCCCAGCCACGCTCGACGAGCAACTGCTGCACCGACGGACCCCAGCCGCTGGTCTCCATCGCCGAGCCCACCATCACCGAGTCGCCGATGACGGCGATCGCCCCGCGCGGACCCACCGTGGGCTTGGTCGTCTCGACGATCGTCGTGGCCGCCGCGGCGGTTCCCCCACCCGTCACGACAGGCGCGACGAACGAGGCAGCGAGCACTGCTGACACGAACACCCGGACCGAGACGTGACGTCGAATGGGAGGCTCCTTCGCGCGACCGACCGCTCTGACCGTCACGACCGTCCCGGAACGGGCCGATCCGTCAAGCGGACCGTCAGGCCGCGGGCGCCACCGTGACGGCGCCGAGGCCGACCAGCGTCTCGAACAGCCGGTTCGTGGTGAAGTCGTCGTCGCCCTCGACGTACAGCGCCCAGCGCCCGAACACCACCACCGGAGCGTTCGTGGCAGCCAGGGTGGCCGCCGATGTGTCGCGCCACGCGCGGGTGACGTATTCGCGTACCACCAGGTCGACGGTGTCGTCGCCCGCCGAGCAGCCGCCGGCCTGCACCGTGTACCGGAACCCGAACGTGAAGCCGTCGGCGGGCGCATCGGCGAGCGGGGCGACGGTGCACACCCCGATCGTCGCCTCCTGCAACACATCCCACAGATCGCTGTACCGACGGGCCTCGAACAGGGCGCCGAGGTTGGGGTTCTCGGTGCCACCGTCGACGGCGACCTCGAACGGCGCATACGGCCACGGGCACCCGGCGTCGAGCATCTCGTCGGCCGACGTGGGGTCCCACATGGCGGCGTTGTGCCCGGCGTGCACCTCGCCGCACGCACCGTCGAGCACCGGCGCCGAGGTGGTCGTGGTGGCGACGGTGTCGGTCGACTCCGTCGTGGTGTCGGAACCGCTGTCGTCGTCGGCGAGCAGCGACGGCACCACCAGCAGGCCCACGATCGCAGCGACGACCGCCAGGACCATCACCACCGCTCCCCCGGCGCCCCCGGAGCCTCCAGCGCTGTCACGCGGCGACTCGTTCATCGGCCTGCGGCCTGTCCGTCGTCGAAGGCGGCCCGGATGCGGTCGACGATGCCGGGCGCCATGTTGGCGAACACCAGGTGGCCGCCGGCGAACCGACGCGCCTCGGCGACGAACGGGTCGACCATCACGTCGCTGGTGAGGATGACGACCGAGGTGGTGTCGGGTCGGACGGCTTCGCGGAACCAGGTGACCCATTCGTCGGGAACACCGATGTCGACCGCCTTCGCCGTGATGGCACCAACTCCGGCGCCCACCACCCCGCCTGCGACCCACCCCACCGGGCCGCCCAGCAGCAACCCGAACAAGCTGGCCCAGAGCGCACCCGACAGCGCGGCCCGTCCGGTCGACGGATCGGTCGACTCCTCGACCCGGGTGGTGCCGTCGGATGCCTTGGTGACCAGCACGATGTCTTTCAGCACCAGCTCGTGGCGGCTGGCGAGACGACCCATGGCGGTGACGAACTCGGCGGCGCGGAAGCGGTCGTCGAACGACACGCCGATGATGGTGTCGCTCGCGTCGAGCGATGCTCCGCCCTCGCTCGCCTGCTCGTCGCTCATCGCACACTCCTCCGACCTGGCTGGTGCGACCAGCCTGTCACACCCGGCCGGGGTGGGCGCAGTACAGCCGTCCGTCCGACCCGACCGGTCGCACGGGCGTCGCTAGAGTACTGACGACGCAATCGCGGCAATACAACTGCGGCAGCGGCCCTTCGGCCGGATCGACCCTCTCAGGGAGCGTGAGACCCATGGCAACGTCACCGACCTCCGTGCTCATCCGTGGTGGCGACCTCATCGACGGCACCGGCAGCGACCGCGTGCACGGCGTCGACGTGCTGCTCCGCGGCGACGAGATCGTCGCCGTCGGCAGCACCGGCACCCTGCACGAGCAGGTGCCCACCGACGCCACGGTGATCGACGCCAGCGGCTGCACGGTGATGCCCGGGCTGATCGATGCCCACTGCCACAGCACGTTCGACGACGTGCAGTCGAACGACGAACTGTTCTTCCACCGCCCACCCGTGGTCTCGGCGCTGGTCACTGCGTTCAACCTGCCCAAGCTGTTGCGGGCCGGCGTGACCGCCTTCTTCGACCCCGACACGGTGCACGGCATCGGGCCGCAGGTGCGCGACGCGCTGAACGCCGGGCTGTTCGAAGGTCCGCGTATGGCCACCGGCGTGCAGGCGCTGCTCACCTCGGTGGGCGGCACGGCAGGGCGGCTCATCCCCGACGAGGGCGAGGTGGGCTACGCCGCGGTGGTGAACACGATGGAGGAGATGGTCACCACCACCCGCCGCCAGATCAAGTACGGCGCCGACTGGATCAAGATCCACGCCACCGGGTCGATCCCCACCCACATGGGTGAACTGCAGGTGTGGACCTTCGACGAGATGAAGGCGGTGTGCGACACGGCGCACGCCCTCGGGGTGCCCGTCACCGCACACTGCCGCAATGCCACGTCCACCCGCGACGCAGCCCGCGCCGGGGTCGACCTCATCCTCCACGCCTCGTTCCTCGACGACGAGGCGCTCGAAGCCGTCATCGCGTCGGGCGCTGCGGTGTGCCCCACGTTCACGTTCCTCGCCAACCTCGCCGACTACGGCGACGCAGTGGGTGCCAGCAACGGCATGACGTCGATCTTCCGGGGCGAGATCGAGGCCACCGCAGCGAAGTTGCGCACCGCCTACGACGAGGGTGTGCGCCTCCTGTGCGGTTCCGAGAGCGGGTTCGCGCTCACGCCCTACGGCCACTGGCACGCCCGCGAGCTCGAGGTGTTCGTCGACGTGCTCGGTCTGTCGCCGGTCGAGGCGATCTCGTGCGCCACGCGCAACAACGCCTTCGCGATGCGGATGGACGGCCAGCTCGGCGTCATCTCGCCCGGCTACCGCGCCGATGTGCTGGTGGTCGACGGCGACCCGACGGCCAATGTGCGCATCCTCCAGGACAAGCGCCGCCTGCGCCACGTCATCAGTCGCGGCCGCCAAGTCGACCTCACTGCCCCCTGGCCCGAGCGGGGCCGCATCGCGGGCGAGAAGGTGGGCAACTGGGCGGCCGAGGTGCTCACCTACGACCGCGCCATGCAGGCCGTCGGCCGCTCGTGAGCGGTGGGGCGCGACGGGTGCTGGTCACCGGCGCGGCGTCGGGTATCGGTGCCGCGTGCTGCGAGGTGCTGGCGCGTGAAGGGTGGGACGTGGTCGGTGCCGATGTGCGCGGCGGCGATGCGGTACTGGCCCTCGACGTCACCGACGAGCACGCCTGGGACGACGTGCTGGCCCGTGTCGGCCAGCTCGACGGGATGGTCACCTGCGCCGGGATCCGTACCCGCTCGTCGATCGTCGACACCTCGCTCGACGAATGGGAACGCCATCTGCGCGTCAACCTCACCGGCACCTGGCTGGCGGCGCGCGGGCTGCTGCGACAGGCCACCGCCGACCCGGCGACGCCACGGGCCCTCGCCACGATCGCGTCGGTGAACGCCACCATCGCCGTGCCCGGCCAGGCCCACTACGTGGCGTCGAAGGGCGGCATCGTGGCACTCACCCGGGCCGTCGCGCTGGAGGGCGCGCCGCTGGGCGTGCGGGCCAACTCGATCGCACCGGGCCCGGTGAACACGCCGATGGCGGCCGAACGCCTGGCCGACCCCGCGCAGGTGCGTTGGCTCACCGGGCGCGTACCGCTCGGCAGGGTGGGCGAACCGGCCGAGATCGCCGAAGTGGTCGAGTTCGTGCTGTCGCCGCGTGCGTCGTACCTGTCGGGCGAGGTGCTCTACGTCGACGGCGGCTGGGCGGCCAACGCGGTCTGAGGCCCGGGCACCCCGGGCGGGCGCGGCAGCAGCGTCATCAACGCCTGGCTGAGCCCGCCGTCGACATACAGCACCTGGCCGTTCACATAGGCGGCATCGGACCCCACCAGGAACGCCACCACACCGGCGATGTCGGCGTCGGTGCCGAGGCGCCGCAGCGGCACGGCACCCGCACGCACCTCGTGCACCACCGGATCGTCGTACACGGTGCCGGTGCCGGGCGTGGGCACCAGGCCCGGGCCCACTGCGTTGGCGCGCACACCACGCGGACCCCATTCGAGCGCGGTCTGGCGGGTGAGGGCCAGCACCCCGCTCTTCGAGGCCGAGTAGGCGCCCACGCTCGGGTTGGCGGCGGCCGCGGCGATCGACACGATGTTCACGATGCTGCCCTGCCCGCCGGCAAGCATGCCCCGACCGAACACCTGGGTGCAGTGGAACGTGCCACCGAGGTTCACGGCCAGCACCCGTTCGAAGTCGGCCGGGGCCACGTCCTCGAGGGCCCCGAACCGCCAGATCCCGGCGTTGTTCACCAGCACCTCCACCGGGCCCACCTCGGCGGCGACGGCATCGACCGCGGCGCGGTCGGCGACGTCGCACACCGTCACCCCGTCGGCGGCCTCCACGTCGAGGCGCACCACGTCGAACCCGTCGAGCGTGAGGCGTGCGGCGATGGCGGCGCCCAATCCGCGGGCCGCGCCGGTGACCACCGCGCGCCTCATCGCAGTACCCTGGGCGCCATGGCCGAGACCTCGGGGATGCACATCTGGATCGACCAGGCCGAGTGCGTGAGCGCGGGGCGTTGCATCGCCACCGCGCCGCAGCTGTTCCGGTTCGACGACGACGAACTGGCCACCATCGACCCAGCCGCGACGCTGCCCGACGACGAGACACTCGTGCGCATCGCCCGCGCCTGCCCCAACGGCGCCATCCATGTGGCGCGCGACGGCGTCGAGATCGAACTCTGAGCCTGCATCACCGGGCACCGAGGCGAAGCAGACGACGGGCGTTCACGTCGTACTCGGGCCGGTAGGGGATCTCGTCGGGTGAGCCGGGCGCATCCCAACCAGCGAGGTTGGTGCCCACCACGAGGCGGTCGACACCCACCTGCGCGGTGAGCAGCACCAACGCCTGGTCGTCGTGCACGTGCTGGTCGAACCACAGCCGTCGCAGCCCAGCACCGAAGTCGACCGGCGCCTCGCGCGCCCAGGGACGGGTGCGACCCTGGTGCTCGAGGCGACCCGCCATGAACGCCGCTGCTCCCCCACCGTGCGACAGGCAGATGTCGAGCGCCGGATGCCGTTCGAGCACCCGGCCGTACACCAGATGAGCGACCGCGAGGGTCTCTTCGTAGAGGAAGCCGAGCGACAGGTCGAGGTCGAAGTTGCGCACGCGTGGGTCGCGCAGCGGGCCGTCGATACCGGCCGGTGCCGGGTGGATGAACACCGGCACGTCGAGCGCCACGGCGGTCTCCCACAGCGCGTCGAGTGCCGGGTCGTCGAACGTGCGCCCGAAATCGGTGCCGATGTAGGCCCCCACCAGGCCGAGGTCGTCGACGGCGCGGCGCAGTTCGGCGACGGCCGCATCGACGTCTTGCATCGGCAGTTGGGCGAAGCCACGGAACCGGTCGGGATGCGCGGCCACGATCGCTGCCATCTCGTCGTTGTGCCAGCGACAGAACCCGGCGGCGATCTCGGCCTCGATGTGGTGGAAGTAGGTGATCGGGTTGGGCGACAGCACCTGGAGGTCGATGCCCAGGCGGTCGTTCATCGCCAGGCGCAGGTTCACGTCCATGAACGGGCTGTTGCGGTAGTTCACCCCGTCGAGCACATAGTTCCCCACCCGGAACCGCGGCCGCCCTTCGGGCCCCACCCCCAGCTCGGGGCCGTAGTGCCCGGCACAGCCGAGGGCTCCTTCGAGCACAACATGGGCGTGGACATCGATCATCGGCGGCTCCTCCCCGGAATCGTGCGCACCCTAGGGTGGCGACCGTGACGCGTGCTCCCCTGTGCCTGGCTGCCGGCAGTCTGCTCGACGCCGATCCGTTCACGCTGGCCGACGCGGCGGCAGCGGCGGGCTTCGACGGGATCGGACTGCGCCTCAGTCACGACCACGCGCTCGACACGGCGGGCCTGCGCCGCCTGGCGAGACGGCTGCGCGACCTCGGCCTGTTCGTGCACGATGTCGAGGTGCACCGCATCGGCACGGGCGACGACGATGCGGGGGCGTTGATCGACGCCGCCGCCGAGGTGGGTGCTCGCTTCGTGCTGGTGGTGTCGGACCTGGCCGACGACACGGCGGGCCGCGACCGCACCGTGCACCAGCTCGGCCGGGTGGTCGAGCGGGCCCGGGCCACCGGGGTGACGGTGGGGCTCGAGTACATGGCCTGGACCACGCCGCGCCGCTCGGCCGACGCGGTGCAGATGGCGGCCGCCACCGGCGCCACCGTGGTGGTCGACGTGTTGCACCACACCCGCCTGGGCGAGGGCGTCGTCGAACTGCGCGCCGTGGTGGAGTCGGGCCGCCTCGGCTGGGTGCAGGTGTGCGACGCACCCCTGCTCGCACCGGTCGACCTGCTCGACGAGGCGCGGCACCACCGCCTCGCGCCCGGCGAGGGAGCGCTGCCACTCGACCTGCTGCTGGCGGTACCGGATGCAGGCACCGTGCGCAGCGTCGAGGTGCAGAGCGACGAGCTGGCGGCGCGACTCGGGCCGCTCGAGCGGGCCGCCGCGCTGTACGCGGCGGCGCGCGGCGATCATCGCTCGAACAGAACGGGGTAGCGCCCGAAGTAGGGGCGGGTGGTCGACTCGTCCATCACCGGCGGGTTGTCGGGGTCGCGGCGCGCCCCGTGGTCGAACAGCACCTGCACGGCCTGCGGTACGAGCCCGAACAGGTGGTCGTCGGCTGCGGTGTCGGGGTCGATCACCAGACCGGCCGCGAGGTCTTGACCGATACAGGCGTGCATGCCCGAACCGAACGACAACCCGTAGCCGGGCACACCCTCGGGAGTGGTGCGCCGCGGGTCGAACGACTCGGCGTCGTCGCCGAACACGCTGCGGTCGCGGTTCACCGACAGCAGGTCGATCACCACCTTCGAGCCGGCCGTGATGACCCGCCCGCTCTTCAGTTCGATGTCGGCGAGCGCCCAGCGCATGGCCACCGGGCTCGACGGCTGCAACCGGATGGTCTCGTGCGTGCAGCGCTGCACGAACAGGCGGTCGTTGCGCACGGCGTCGATGTCGTCGGGGTGCGCCTCGAGCCAGGTGAGGATGTTGTGGGTGACCCGGGTGAACGCGGTGGCCGAGGTGTGCGCGCCCGCCAGCAGGTAGAACGCGACCTCGCGCAGGATCACCTCGTGCGGCAGATCGAGTTGGTCCTGGTTGTCGAGCAGGATCGACAGCACGTCTTTCGGCAACGCCTCGCCGGCGTCTTTCAGCGCCCGGCGGCGGGCGATCGACGGGGCGACGAACTCGGCGTCGAACGCCGCCACCTTCACCGCCACCTCGGCGCGCTTGGCGTCTTTGTCGCCGGTGTAGTGCGCGAGCGTGGCGCCCTCGATGAACACCTTCAGGTAGTCGTACAGCCGGAAGGTCTCGTCGGCCGTGCCGAGCGGCCGGTCGACACCGGCGGTGAAGGCGGCCAGGTTCATCATCAACTGGTGCCCGAGGTCGACCAGCTCGGCCTTGCCTGCGGCCGCGTGTGGCGCGAACGTCTCGGCGATCAGTGGCGGGAACAGCGTGTGCTCGTACAACTCGAACGTCTCGCGCCGGAACAGGCGGTTCTCGAGCCGCCGCCGGTCGCGGTGGCCCGTGCCGTGGAGGTTCACCAGCACATCGGCCATGATCACCTCGCCGGCGTCGTACAACGCTTGGCGCAGGTCTTTCTGGCGGTAGGCCTCCTTGGCCTCGTCGTAGGTGGTGATCGTGTGGACCTGCAGTTCGTCAGCCATATGGCCCCCCTTGCCGTGTGAACCGGTCGTCATGCATTCGTGACCCCCAGGCCGAGGCCACCGTCGATGGTGAGAACATTGCCCGTCGCCCATTCGGCACGGGCGAGGTACTCGATCGCTTCGGCCACTTCGGTGACCGTACCGAGTCGGCCGAGCGCGTGCGCCGGGGCCAGGCCGTCGAGGCGGGCCTTGGCGCTGGCGTCGTCGAGATAGCCGGCTCGCTGGTTGATCTCGGTGAACACCCCGCCGGGGCGCACGCACGAGACACGGATCTGCTGCGGGCCCAGTTCGGCGGCCAGCACTCCGGTGAGCGTCTCGATGGCACCCTTCGTGGCGGCATAGGGCGACACGCCGGGAAACGCACGTTGCGAGTGGACCGAGCCGATGAAGACGACGGCGCCCTGCGCGGCCCGCAACGCGTCGAGCGCCGCCTGGGTGAGCATGATGCCGCCGATCACGTTGGCGTGGAACACCTCGATCAGCTTCGATTCCTCGAGGTCGGCCAACGGGCCGCGGTACATGTTGCCGGCGTTGTTGACGAGCACGTCGAGCCCACCGCCGTGCTCGATGGCAGCGGCCACCATGGCCTGCCGGTCGGCGTCGACGGTGACGTCGCCCACCACGGCACGGCACGCCGGCCCGATCGAGGCCGCGACGGCCTGGACCTTGTCGGCCCGGCGACCCGAGATGGTGACCAGCGCGCCCTGCGCGCACAGGTGCCGGGCCGTACCCTCGCCGATCCCCGAGCCACCGCCGGTGACCAGCACGCTCATCCCCTCGACCGCTCTCATCGTTACTCCTCGGTGCACCAGCGCGCCGCTGCCTGGATGAGCGCGGCGTGGTGCGGATCGTTGATCGACGCGGCGTCGTGGCCGAACCCGTCGTACAGCACCCTGCCGGCACCGAAGTGATGGGCCCACACCACCGGCTGGTCGCGGTCGTCGGGGGTGCGGCGCGCCACCATCAGCACCTCGCAGCCGGCAGCCAGGTCGACCTCGCCGTACACCTCGTCGACGAGGTGCAGTTCGGGCGACACACCGCGCATTGCCGGGTGCAGTGCTGCCTCGGCCGACACCACCCGGGCGTGCACCGGCGCCGCCGGTGGGTGCGACGAACGCTCCCAGTTCCACGCGCCGCCCAGCACATCGCGCCACTCGGGCCAGTCGTCGAAACAGATCGACGCGGTGTGGCTGCCCAGCAGACCGCCACCGGAGGCCACGAACGCGCTGATCGCGCTGCGCGTCGCGGCGGGAGTGCTGTAGCCCCAGTCGGCGCGCATCGCGTCGTAACGTTCGTGCGTCATCTGCCAGCGCAGCGCGTTCACCACGAGCAGGTCGAACGAACCGGGCAGCAGGTCGACCACGGCGTCGGGGTGATCGACCACCGTGGTGGCGATGCCGATGTCGTCGAGCACCGCCACGAGCGCGCCCGCCGAGGCCCGGAAGTCGTGGGCGTAGTCGGGCCCACCGCTGACCAGCAGCGCAGTGGTCACCCGCGGTGCCCGACCGAATCGACCGACGTGGGCCGTGGGAGATGGGCGATCAGCGAACCGGTGACGCCGCCGTCGACGACGATGTTCTGCCCCGTGATGTACGCGGCGGCGGGCGAGGCGAGGAACAGCACCGTCGAGGCGATGTCGGCGGCGGTGCCGAGGCGGCCGAGCGGCACCTTCGACTCGCGGGCCTCGCGGGTGGCGCTGTCGGCGTAGATGGGGGCCGACATACCGGCGTCGATGAGACCGGGGGCGACGGCGTTCACGCGGATGCCGTGGGCGCCCCATTCGATGGCCATCTGCGAGGTGATGAGTGCCAGCGCGGCTTTCGACGCGCCGTAGGCGCCCGCGTTCGGGCCGGCGGCGACACCGTTCATCGAGGTGAGGTTCACCACCACCCCGGGGCGCTGCTCGGCGATCCAGCGACGAGCCGCACTGCGGGCCACGACGAACGCCCCGAGGAGGTTCACGTCGAGCACGGCGCGCATGGCGTCGAGCTGTTGGTCGAGGAGCGGCCCGAAGCGCACGATGCCGGCGTTGTTGACGACGACGTCGGGAGTGCCGAACGCGTCGAGCACTGCCTCGACAGCGGCTTCGTCGGTGACCGAACAGGTGAAGTACTCGATACCAGCCGTGCCGTTCGCCTGGCCGTTCGCGTGCCCGTTGACATGCCCGTTGGCCCTGGTATCGGCGGTGTCGACATCGACCACGGCCACCCGGTAGCCCGCACGGACGGCGGCCGATGCGATGGCGGCGCCGATGCCGCGGGCGCCACCGGTGACCAGCAGCGAACGGGTCGACGCGGAGGCGGACGGATCGCTCATCGACCGCATAAGGTACTCGTTCAGGAGGTAGTTGTGATAGTCCTAACGACGCATGCCGATGCCAAGGACGCGTACCGGCAACGCGACCTTCGTCAGGCGCTGTACGACGAGGGCGAACACCTCATGCACGGGGTGATCGTCAACCTCCACGGCCAGGCCCACCTCGACCGCCGTCGACTCGAGAACCGGCTGTTCCGGCGCGACACCTTCACGTTCTACGAACGCGACGTCATCCCGGCGATCATCCACGAGGTGATGGCCCCGGCGGTGGCTGCCGGCGCCGCCGACCTGCTGCCGCTCGCCCGGCGCACGATGATGACGCTCTCGATCGACGTGGCCGGTATCGACCGGCGCCACCGCGACGGACCGGGCGCCCAGGCCGAGATCGACCGGCTCTACCACGTGATGGACCGGCTGGCCCGG
>JBEIIG010000019.1:0-51167 GCA_040380855.1 Acidimicrobiaceae bacterium
GCCACACCCGCCTTGCTGGCCGCGTAGGCGGTCATCCCGGCGGTGGCGACGATGGCCTCGGTGGACGCGATGTTGACGATCCGGCCACCACCCTCGGCCTCGCGGAGGTACGGCAGGCACAGACGCACCAGGCGGGAGTGCGAGGTGAGGTTGATGTCGAGTGTGCGCGCCCAGTTGGTCTCGTACGACTCGTCGTCCTGGAACGCCGAGTTGGGCAGCGACACACCGGCGTTGTTGACGAGCACGTCGATGCCACCCCCGGCCTGCACGACGCCGCCCACCAGCTTGCGCAGCGCGCTGTGGTCGGCCACATCGCAGCCGTAGCCGACGGCCGCGTCGGGGCCGTGCACCTCGGTGATCTCGTCGACGACGGCGAAGAGCCGCTCGGTGTCGAGGTCGCACAGCGCCACCCGAGCACCTTCGTCGGCGAACAGGTGGGCCGTGGCCCGCCCCATGCCCGACGCTGCTCCGGTGACGAGCACCCGCTTGCCGGCCACGCTGCGCGACAGCGACGTGAGCCGCCCGGTCATGCCGCGCGCCAGGTGGAGCGACCCTTGATGCCGTACATCCGCATGATGACGGCCTTGGTGGGCCGCAGCACGGCGAACACATGGGTGTCGGCCTCGGGGCCGCCGGGCTCGAACATCGCCAGGTCGTAGCCCATCTGGTCCCACAGGGCCCGTCGCCCCTCGGTGGTGTCGACCACCTGGGCATCGCCCCACAGGATGCAGCTGTCCCAGTCGGTGGCTTCGCTGACGGCGAAGTGCACACAGAGCTTCGGGTTGGCGCGCAGGTTGGCCACCTTGGCCTCGTTGGTGGCCAGGAAGGCGACGAGGTCGTCGCCCACCCAGGCCACTGCGACCGGCGACACATACGGCGTGCCGCTCGACGACGTGGTGGCCAGATAGGCGATGCGCCCGTACCGCTCGGCGTCGGCGCGCACCTCGGCGAAGGTGATGTCGCCGCTCACGACGCCGTCCACCGCGTGGTGCCGCCCATGCCGTAGGCCTTCATGTACATCGCCCTGCTGGGGCGCACGGCGATGAAGGCCGTCTCGGGCGAGGCGTCGGGCCCGCCCGGCGCGAACAGGTTCAGGTCGTAGTCGAACACGCCGTTCCACAGCCGGCGCTTGGTGTCGAGATCGGCGTGCACGGTGGCGGTGCCCCACACCTCGAGGCCGTCACCCACCTCGGTGACCTGCCAGTGCAGGGCCACATGGGGGTTGTGGGCGATGTTGCGCACCTTCACCGAGTCGAGACCGCACATGATCCACAGCGTGTCGCCTTCCCAGCACGGGTGCACGGGCACCACGTCGGGCTGCTGGTCGGCGCCGATCGTGGCGATGTGCGCCCACGGCGACAGCGCCGTACCGTGCGCCTTCACGGCATCGAGCGAGAGTTCGTCGGCCATCGCGGATCAGGCCTCGGGCATCGGGTAGTGGATGCCGGGGATGCCCATCTTCCACTGCTCGAACGTGTTCGGCACCAGGCCGGCGTAGGGCGTGCCGGCCTGCGGCTGGTCCTTGTTCCACGAGAAGTGGCTGGGGGCGATCTGCCAGGCGCCACGGCTGGCATCGAACGCACCGTCGACCATCAGGCTGTGGCCGCTCACGTAGCTCGACGCATCGCTGGCCAGGAACAGCAGCGGGCCGCGCAGGTCTTGCTCGGGGTCGCCGAGGCGGCGCATCGGCGTACGGCTCTCGATCCACGGCGCCATGCCCAGCATCTCGAACAGCGGCTTGGTCATCTCGGTGACGAAGTAGCCGGGGGCGATGGCGTTCACGCGCACGTTGCGGTCGGCCCACTCGACGGCGAGCAGTTTGGTGAGCTGCAGCACGGCACCCTTGGCCGCGTAGTACCACGGGTTCACGAACTCGCTGCCGCCGCTGCCGAGGATGGAGGCGATGTTGATGATCGAGCCACTGCCACGCTCGAGCATGTGCGGCGCCACCTCGCGGGTGAAGCACCACACGCCGAACAGGTCGACGTCGACCACCCGGCGGAACGTCTCGTGATCGGACCACTCGCTGGGCAGACCGCGCAGGTCGCTGATGCCTGCGTTGTTCACCAGGATGTCGATGCGGCCGTGCTGTTCGAGCGTCTCGGCGATGACGCGCTGCACGTCTTCGACCGAGGTGACGTCGCCCGCGTGGCAGGTGACCTTCCGGCCGTGCCGCTCGCGCAGCCCGGCAGCGTTCTGCTCGAGCAGCTCGGCGCTGCGCGCCGTCAGCGCCACATCGGCACCGGCTTCAGCGAGCACATCGCTGAACGTGAGCCCGAGGCCCATCGAACCACCGGTGACCAGCGCCACCTTGCCGGACAGATCGAACATCGACAGCGTCGACATCACCACACCCCCACGGGATCAGTCCGGCCACCCCGATCGGGCCGGAAGAGCGAACACGAGGTGAACGCTAGACACTTCCGGCCCGCCGGGTCCCACCGGAGCAGGCACGGGCGGTAACGTGCCGAGCGGTGAAGAAACAGACTGTCGAAGAGCGCCGGAACGAGATCCTCGAGACCACCTGCAAGGTGGTGATCGAACGTGGCTTCGCGGGCACGCGCATCAGCGACGTGGCGAAACGCCTCGACGTGTCGAGCAGCCTGATCCACTACCACTTCGACTCGAAAGAGCAGTTGCTCGCCGAGGCCTTCGCCCATTACGCCCGCAACGACGTCGCCGAGATGGAGGCCGAGATCGCCGGCGCGCCGAGCGCGCTCGCCCAACTCGACCGGATCATCCAGAACTACGTGCCGGAGGGCAGCGACGACGTCGAGTGGATGCTGTGGATCGACGCGTGGGGCGAGGCGCTGCGCAACCCGATGATGAAGCGGATCAGCCAAGAGCTCGACGAGCAGACCGATGCCCTGTTGCTGCGGGTGCTCGAAGCAGGTGTGGCCACGGGCGAGTTCGTCTGCCCCTCGCCGCGGGCCACCACCACCCGGCTCACTGCGCTCGTCGACGGTCTCGCCGTGCAGTTCGCCGCCCACGAGGGGATGATGGACCGGGCGCAGCTGATCGACCACGTGCGCACCGTTGCGGCCGCCGAGGTGGGCCTCAGCCTGGCGCACTTCGTCGGCAGCGAGTCGATGCCCGAAGCGCCGCACCTCAGTCCGCCCGCGGCTGCAACCCACACCGCACTCACCCAGCTCATCGCCCGCTACTGCGACGGGGTCATCCGCAACGACGCCGACGTGTGGGCCTCCACCTGGGCCGACGACGCCGAGTGGGAGTTGCGGCCCGGGGCCACGGTGTCGGGCCGCGAAGCCATCCTCGCCACCTGGCTGAAGGCGATGAAGATGTTCTCGTGGGTGGTGCAGTCGCCCGGTGCCAGCGTGTTCGAGGTCGACGAGGACGGCGGCACCGGTATCGGCCGGGTCACCATCTACGAACGCCTCCAGCCGGCGAAGGGCGACGCCGTGTCGCGGATCGCCGTCTACCACGACACCTACCGGCGCACCGGCGGGCAGTGGTTGTTCGCGTCGCGGCGCCTGCAGATGATCGAGTGACTCCGCTCCGGGCTCGGTTCCGTCAGGGCTGCACTTCGTAGAACGCGTTCACCGAGTGCTCGACCGGCAGCCGCCGGAACCGGGTGAACCCGGCGGTCTCGGCCATCTCGCGTGCGCGGTTCTCGCTCAGCCCCAGCGTTCCCAGGCCGGCGCCACCTTCCTCGCTGAGCGCCGACGACATGCAGCTGAGCACGCTGATGCCGTACATCAGCGCGGCCATCGGGTTCTTCTTCGCGTTCTGCTCGAAACTGTCCTGGGCCTTGATGTCGACGAGCAGCCAGGTGCCGTCGGGCTTCAGCGCCGAACGGATGGCGGCCATCATCTCCTGCGGATGGGTCATGTCGTGGATGCAGTCGAACGTCGTGACGAAGTCGAGCGAGCCGTTGCTGGGCAACCCCTGGTCGCGCGGGTCGTGGAACGAGGCGTTCGTGAGCCCCGACTCGTCGAGACGTTGCTGGGCCCGCCCGAGCGCGTAGTGCGAGATGTCGTAGCCGGTGAACGTGCTGGCGGGGAACTCCTTGGCCATCAACAACACGGCACCGCCGGCACCGCAGCCCACATCGGCCACGGCTGCCCCCTTGCGCAACCGGTCGACCACGCCGTCGAGGGCAGGGAGCACCACGGGGAGCAGGAAGGCGCGGTTCCACGGCTCGAAACTGCGCTCGATCCCGACCGCACCCTGCGGGCCGTGGCTGTCGTAGTCGTGCCCCACCCCGCTGCGGAAGCTCTCGGGCATCTCCTCGACCGCCCGCATGGTCTGCGGCAAACGGTGGAACATCCCCATGCCGTAGGCCGGATGGTCGGGGGCCGCCAGCACCACCGCCGCCTCGGGCGTGAGCGAGAAGCGCACTGTGCCGTCGGCATCGGTGGCCGCCGTGATGATGCCTGCTGCAGCCTGGTTGTAGGCCCATTCGCGCACCCAACGCTCGGCGAGATCGGTGGCCGCGGCCAGTTCACCCGAGGTGAGCTCGTGCGTCGCCGACCGCAGCGCGCCGTACAGGCCGAGTTGGTCGCCGAGGTGGATCATCCCCGCCGTGACGGCCCCTTCGAGTTTGGTGAACACCTGGAACGAGAACAGCTTCAGCTTGTCGGGGTCGATCTCGGTGGCGCTCATGAGCGCACCCTACCGCGCCCCCGCCGGGCACCCGGAAGGGCGCCCCGCCGGGCATCGTCAGAACGTGCGGTCGGTGCGGGCGAGGTGCTCGTCCTCCGACAGCGACATGAGGCTGAAGCTGTACCCGTCGCCGTGCTGCAGGGTGCGCAACCGGCTCACGGTGGCGTGGCCGATGACGAAGCGGTCCCATTCCCACGGTGTGGGTGCGAGGCCGAGCAGGGTGCAGATGATCACCGAGTTGGTGCCGGCGTGGGCCACGAAGGCGATCCGCCGCTCGGGTTCGGGCACCTGCCAGACGGCCAGATCGCCCTCCACCCGGGTGATGCCGCGCTCGGCGAGGAACAACTCGCAGCCCAGCCGGATGCGGGCGACGAAGTCGCGGGGGTGCTCGCCGCCGGGGATGCCCTCCCACCGCTCGTGCGACACCTTGGCGTTCTGCTGTCGATAGGCCTCGTCGACCTTCTCCTGCGGTGTGCCGTGCCACATCGGGTTGCGGATCTCCTCCAGCCACGGATCGATCCGTTCGGGCAGGCCGAGGGTCTCGAGCAGTGGCGCTGCCGTCTGACGGGCCCGCACCAGCGGCGACACGAACACCTCGTCGAAGCGTTCGTCGCGCAGGTGGTCGGCCATCGCCGCGGCCTGGTGGTGGCCGCGCTGGGTGAGCGGCGGGTTGCCGACGGCAAAGCCGTCGCGAGACCATTCGGGCTCGCCGTGGCGGATGAGGACTATCTCCATGATCTCGGTTCCATGACCCCAGCATCGTAGGGTGCCCGTACGATTCCGCCAGGCACGGTCGGCCGGGCAAGGAGGGTGAACGATGGCACAACTGTCGGAGAACTGGGCCACGCTGTGGGAGGCGTTGGCCGCGGCCCAACCCGACCACGTGGCAGTGGTGGTGGGCGACCGCCAGATGCGCTGGCGCGACCTCGAGCACCGCGCCGCCCGTCTTGCCGGGGCATTCGAGCAATTGGGCGTCGGGCCCGGCAGCCGGGTGGCGCAACTGCTCTACAACTGCCCCGAGTACCTCGAGTCGGTGTTCGCGGCGTTCAAGGTGCGGGCCACCCCGGTGAACGTGAACTACCGCTATCTCGCCGACGAGGTGGCGTACATCCTGTCGAACTCCGAGGCCGAGGTGCTCGTCTTCCACGGCTCACTCGGCGACCGCCTCACCGGTGTCGCCGATCGCGCCCCGCACCTGCGCGTCCTGCTGCAGGTCGACGACGGGTCGCCGCTGCTCCCCGGAGCACGGTGGTACCACGAGGTGGTCGACCAGGCCGCGCCGGCAGCGCCCATCGAGCGTTCGGGCGACGACATGCTGTTCCTGTACACCGGCGGCACCACCGGCCTGCCCAAGGGCGTGATGTGGCGGCACGTCGACCTGTTCGGCGCGCTGGCGTTCACGGGCTACGTGTCGGCGGGCCTCGAGGTGCCCACCACGTCCGAGCAGGTGGGAGTGGTTGCCGCTGCGCTGAACGCGGCCGACAAGAGCCCCGTCAACCTGTGTGCCCCGCCGCTGATGCACGGCACCGCGCTGTTCCTCGCCATCTCCGCGTTCGTGATGGGTGGCACGGTGGTGCTGCTCGGCGGACGGCGTTTCGACGCCGACGAGCTCTGGCGGCTCGTCGAACACCATGGCGTCACCCAGATCTCGATCGTCGGCGACGCCTTCGCCCGCCCGATGGTGGCCGCACTCGAGGCCGCCGCGACCGCCGGGTCGCCGTATCGGCTCGGCTCGCTGCAGCGCATCGTGTCGACCGGGGCCACCCTGTCGGCCGAGCACAAGCGGGCGTTCCAGCACCACGCCCCGCAGATCGTGATCATCGACATGATCGGCGCCAGCGAGGGCGGCCCGTTCGCGATCTCGATGACGATGCCCGGTCAGGCACCGGCCGACACCGCCGTGTTCACCGCCCCACCCAACGCAGTGGTGCTCGACGACGCCACCGGCCGACCCGCCGAGCGCGGTTCGGGGGTCGTGGGTCGCTTGGCCGTCAGCGGTCCGATGCCCACCGGCTATTTCGGCGACGACGCCAAGACCGCCGAGACGTTCCGCACCATCGACGGCGTGCGCTACACGGTGCCGGGCGACTACGCCACGATCGACGCCGACGGCACCGTGCACCTGCTCGGCCGCGGCTCGGTGTGCATCAACACCGGCGGCGAAAAGGTGTACCCCGAGGAGGTCGAGGTGGCCGCACGCTCGCACCCGGCAGTCCTCGACTGCACGGTGGTGGGCATTCCCGATCCGCGTTTCGGTGAGGCGGTCACGCTGGTGGCCTCGCGGGCCCCCGGCTCGGCGGACCCCGACCCGGCGGTCGCCGACGCCGTCATCGCACACGTGCGTGGTCGACTGGCCGCGTACAAGGCGCCGAAGCGGGTGGTGTGGGTCGATACGGTCGAGCGCAGCCCGAGCGGGAAGGCCGACTACCGGTGGGCCCGCACCGTCGCCGAACAGCGAGGGCCGGACGCGTCGTGAGCGCCGCTCCCCCGTCGCCGTCGGGTTCCCCACCGCCGTCGAGCCCGCCGCCCTCGAGCCCGCCGCCGCCGAGCCCGCCGCCACCGGCAGGCTGGCATCCCGACCCCACGGGCCGCTTCGAGTTCCGCTGGTTCAACGGTGACAGCTGGACCGCCGATGTCGCCACCAGCGGCGTCCGCTCGATCGATCCGTTCGGCACTGCCGCATCGGTGCCGGCCCAGGCAGCCACCTCATCGCAGCCGCCTCGCGGACTCGCCATCGCGTCGTTGGTGCTCGGCCTCACCGGTGTCGCCCTGGCCTGGCTGCCGTTCCTGGTGATCGTCGGCGTGGGTGCCGCCCTCGGCGCGCTGGGCCTGGGCGTGCTGGCCATGCATCGCATCAGCACCGGCACAGGGTCGGGCCCTCGTGCCGCGATGGCAGGCGTCGTCACCGGTGTGTTGGCCCTCGTGCTGTCCACCGTTGGCGTCGCCAACACCCGCGACGCACTCCGCGAGATCCAGCGCTACACCGAGCCCGGCGAGTTCACCATCGCCATCGACGAGTGCCGTCTCGACGACACCACGGCCGTCGCCACCGGCACGATCACCACCGACAGTGCCGTGCAGACGCGCCGCTACATCATCCGCGTGTCGCTGCTCGAGAGCAGCACCGAACTGGCGCTCGCCCGCACCGATGTGGCGCCGCTCCAGGCAGGCGAGACGGCGCAGTTCACCGTGTCTGCCTTCGTTGGAGCCATCGAGCCCGATCGGCTGCGCTGCCGGATCGACAAGGTGACCGGACCGCTACCGTTCGACCTCGGGTAGCTCGAAATGTCCTGCGTCGGCCGACAGTCCGCCGTCGACCGGCAGCACCACGCCGTGCACGAAACTCGCCGCCGGTGACGTGAGGAACCACACGGCCTCGGCCAACTCGCGTGGCTGGCCCCACCGCTGCAGCGGGATGCGGCGAGCCATGGCCCGGTGGATCGCGGGGGCCTGCTGCAGGCGGGCGGTCATCCCGGTCTCGACCGGGCCCGGGGCGACCGCGTTCACGCGGATGCCCAGCGAGCCGTAATCGATGGCCGCAGCGCGGACGAGGTTCATCACCGCTGCCTTCGACGCGTTGTACGCGAAGTTGCGCGGATCGCCTCCGAACCCGGAGGTCGACGCCGTGGCGACGATCGCCGGTGCGTCACCGGTGGCTCGCATCGCCGGCGCCGCGTGGCGGATGCCCGCGGCCACCGCACGCACGTTCACGGCCAGCACCCGGTCGAGCCGGTCGAGCGCACCGGGCTCCTCGAACCCGGGCCCGCCCACGACCCCTGCGTTCAGCACCGCCACGTCGAGGCGACCCCATCTGGTCTGCGCAGCGGCGACCATCGCGGCCGCCACCGCCTCGTCGGCGACATCGCCCGCCACGGTCTCGACCTCGGCGCCAGCCGGGAGCCACGACCAGTCGGCGCCGTCGAGATCGACCGCCACCACCCCGCACCCGCGTTCGGTGAACAACTCGACGCATGCCCGACCGATCCCCGATGCCGCACCAGTGATGACTGCAACTCGTCGTACCGCCATGGATGCACCCTATGCTCCGCCCAACTCGGGAGTTCGAACCCGAGCCGAACACCGGGGGTACACCATGGATCTGGGTCTGAAGGGGAAGAAGGCGATCATCACCGGCGGCAAGCGCGGCCTCGGTTTCGCCACGGCACACCTGCTCGCCGAGGAGGGCTGCGATGTCGCCATCTGCGCCCGCGGCGACGTCGACGAGGCAGTTGCTGCACTGGCCGCCACCGGCGTGAAGGCCTACGGCGCAGGCATCGACGCAGCCGATGGCGACGCCTACAAGGCCTGGCTGGCGAGCGCTGTCGAGCAGCTCGGCGGCTGCGACATCTTCGTGCACAACATGTCGGCAGCGAGCGGGCGTGGCGAGCAGGCGTGGGTGAACAACCTCAACCTCGACGTGCTCGGCCTCGTGCGTGCCCAAGAGGTGATCGCCCCGGCGATGGAGGCGGCCGGCGGCGGCGCCATCGTGTGCCTCAGCTCGATCGCTGCGCAGGAAGAGTTCGCCGGGCCCGGCAGCTTCGGCCCGATGAAGGCCGCCATGACCGCCTACGCCAACAACCTCGCCCAGTCGCTCGCCCCCAAGGGCATCCGCGTGAACATCGTGTCGCCCGGCCCGGTGTTCTTCGAAGGCGGCAACTGGGACACGATCAAGACCCACATGACCGCCTTCTACGACGCGACAGTGGCGAAGATGCCGCTGAAGCGGCTCGGCGACCCGCGCGAGATCGCCAACGCGATCGCCTTCTTGGCCTCCCCGGCCGCCAGCCTCATCACCGGCGCCAACCTGGTGATCGACGGTGGCTACACCAAGCGCATCAAGTTCTAGGCCTCTCGGCTGATGACCCGGCGCATCAACGTCCACTTCGTCTGTGGCGGCTGGTGGCACGATTTCGACTACGCCCGCCTGCAGGTGCTGCAACTGCTCGGTGAACATCCGCATCTGCGCACCACGGTGTCGTCGCACTTCGAAGACCTCGACCTGCTCGAGGCCGCCGATGTGCTGATCACCTACACCTGCAATGTGCGCCCCAGCGAGGCCGCCCAGCAGGCGATGCGCAACTGGGTCGAGCGTGGCGGGCGCTGGTTCGCGCTGCACGGCACGAACTCGGCGATCGATCCGCCCGAGGCGCTGGGCAAGGGGTCGTTCACCACGCCGCGTGCGTTCCCCACGTTCGTCGACACCCTCGGCAGCCAGTTCCTGTCGCACCCGCCCATTGCGCCCTACACGGTGTCGGTGTCGCCGGGCGCCGAGGCCGACCCGTTGGTGGCCGGGATCGAGCCGTTCCAGGCCGACGACGAGCTGTACCTCTGCGAGTACCACGGCGCCATCGAGCCATTGCTCGAGACGCACTGGACCGGCGATACCGGGCCTGGCTTCGCCGAGCGCGACTGGCCCCACGACGAGGCCCGATTGGTGATGTACCGTCGGCCACTGGGCGACGGGTGCGTGCTCTACCTCACGCTCGGCCACTGCCGTGGGCACTGGGACATGATCGCTCCCCCGTTCAACGGCATGTACTGGCCGAAGATCGAGCGGGGCGCCTGGGAACTCGACGAGTTCCACACCCTGTTGCGTCGTGGTATCGACTGGGCTGCGGCACCGGCATCGACCGAGAGCGAACCGGTCTGATGCGCGCCGGGCTCGTCACCGGTCAACGCCGCTTCGAGCTGGTCGAGGTGCCCGAGCCGCAGGTGGGGCCGGGCCTCGCCGTCGTGCACATCACCCGCTGCGGCATCTGCGGCACCGACCTGCACGGCTTCCTCGGCGCCGACCCGTACAACCCGGCCATCTGTGGCCACGAATGGGTTGGCACGGTGGCTGCCGTCGGCACCGACGTCACTGCGGTCGGTGAAGGCGAACGCGTGGTGGCCGGTATCGCGCCGGCCTGCGGCCGGTGCGCCGAGTGCCGCAGCGGGCGCAGCGCCTACTGCGCCCACGCGTTCCTGGGCATGATCGGCCGCGATCCGCTGGCACCGCGCCACGGCGGCTTCGCCCCGCGCATCGCGCTCGACGCCACCCGGCTCGTCCCGGTCGGCAGTCGGCTCAGCGACGACGAGGCCGCCATCGTCGAGCCCACCACGGTGGCGCTGCACGCTGTGCTGCGCAGCCGGCCGCAGTCGGGCGAGACCGTCATCGTGCAGGGCTGCGGCCCCATCGGCCTGCTCACCCTGCAGTGCGCCGCGGCACTGGGCGCGTCGCACGTGGTGGCCATCGAGCCGTCGGCACACCGTCGCGACCTGGCCCTGGCGGTGGGCGCCGACGAGGCGCTCACCCCCGACGAGGCCACCGAGCGATTCGGGCGGGCCGGCGCCGATCTGGTGTTCGAATGCGCCGGCGTGCCCGCCACCGTGCAGCGCGCGGTCGACCTGGTGCGCCGCGGCGGCCGGGTGAACCTGGTGGGCCTCGCCAGCGGAACGGCCACCATGTCGCCCGGCTCGTGGCTGCTGAAGGAGGTCACCGTCGTGGCATCGCTCGGCTATCTGCACCACGAGTTCGGCGAGGCCATCGACCTCATCGCCGACGGGGCGGTGCAGGTGGGTCCGCTGCACGACTCGACCGTCGCCCTCGCCGATCTTCCGGCGGCCATCGAACGGCTGGCCGACGACCCGTCGAGCGCCGTGAAGGTGCTCGTCGACGTCACCGACTGACGCCCGACGTCAGCCTGCGCTGGTAGCCGCCACCCAGGCGGTGTACATCCGGCTGTACGGACCGGGTTCGGCGACGAGCTCGGCGTGCGGACCGTCTTGCACCAGTCGACCGTGGTCGAGCACCAGCACCCGATCGGCGCGGGCCGCCGTCGACAGGCGGTGGGCGATGGCGATCGTCGTGCGCCCCTCGGCGAGTCGATCGAGTGCGCGGGTGAGGCGCACCTCGGTGAGTGCGTCGACCGACGACGTGGCCTCGTCGAGCACCAGCACCGACGGGTCGACCAATGAGGCGCGCACCAGCGCCACCAACTGTCGCTCACCGGCCGACAGCGCCGCACCGCGCTGGCCCACCTCGGTCTCGAGTCCCTCGGGCAAGCTCTCCATCCAGTCGCCCAGATCGAGCGCGTACACGGCCCGTTCGATGTCGTCGAACGACAGGCCCGGGCGGGCGAAGCCGAGGTTCGACGCGATCGTGCCGTCGAACAGGAACGGCTCCTGGGGCACCACGACGAGGCGGCTGCGCAGTTCGTCGTTCGCCACGTTGGTGAGCGCCACACCGCCCACGCGCACCACGCCCACCGATGGATCGGCGAGGCGCGCCACCAGACGACCGAGGGTGGTCTTGCCCGAGCCTGTCTCGCCCACCAGGGCCACCTGCTGACCCGCGGGGATGTGCGCCGTCACGTCGAGCAGCACCGGCCCCTCGTCGTCGTCGCCTCGCGCCGGATAGGTGAACGTGACGTGTTCGATGTCGACGCTGAGCGTGCCGGCGGGCAACGCCTGCGGGTGACGCGGTTCGGGTGGGCCGATGGGCATGTCGAGTACCCCGAGCACCCGCCGCAGGCCTGCCACAGCGGTCTGGGTCTGGTCGATCACCTCGGTGAACTCGGCGATCGGTTCGAGGAACCGGTAGGTGAGGAACACGAAGCCCACCATGGCGCCCACGGTGAGCCCGCTCGCCGGGCCACGGATGACGCCGACCGCCACGACGGCCGCCACGGTGAGCACGCTGAACACCTCGCCCGACGGGAACAGGAACGCGCCGATCGTGCCCGCCCGCACGAACGACTTCGATCGCCGCGTGCTGGCCCGCTTGGTGATGTCGGCGTAGCGCGTGCCGGCGTCGTACACCCGCAGGGTCTCGGCGCCCGACACCACCTCGCTCACCGTGGTGAGCACCTCGGCGTTGTCGACGCGAGCGCGCTCGTAGGCGCGAACCAGGTGGTGCTGCACACGCTTCAGCACATAGGCCAAGGGTGCCGCCACCACGAACGCCACCAGGGCCAGCACCCAGTCGTAGGCCACCATCACGGTGGCCACGATGAGCATGAGCGTGCCGTCGAGCAGCCAGGCCAGTGCGCCCCACGAGAAGAACATCGTGAGCGTCTCGACGTCGCTGGTGACGCGCGCGACGAGCGCACCTTTCCGCTCCTCGTTGTGGTCGGCGATGCTGAGCCGATGGATGTGCTCGAACAGGCGCACCCGCAGGCCGTACAGGGCCTCCTCGCTCCGGACACCCAGTCGCCTCACCGCCGCCCGCTGGGCAAGGGTGGCGATGGTGGTGGCGACGAGCGCCAGCACACCGAGCACCCACACGGTGCGCACATCGACGCTCACCCGATCGCCGTCGGTGCGGAACCCCCGGTCGATGGCCTGCTGCACCAGGATGGGCAACGCCACCCGGCCGGCTGCGCCGACCATGGCGAGACCGAGCGTGAGGCCGAAACCACTGCGCAACACCGGTGCCGCCTCGACACCGCGGCCGATCGTCTCGACCGCCGAGAAGCGACTGATCGGCTCGGTCACGACGACCTCCCGTCGGCCTCGAGGCCGTCGCGGTCGTGCTCGAAGGCCTGCATCAGCTCGCGGTAGTTGCCGTTGTCGACCAGCAACTGCTCGTGCGGGCCGTGCGAGACCACACAGCCGTCGACCAGGAACAGCACCTCGTCGGCGAGAGCGATGGTGGACGGCCGTGATGCCACCACCACCACGGTGGTGTGCCCGAGGGTGGCGCGAAGATTGGCCAGCACCCTGGCCTCGGTGGTGGGGTCGAGCGCCGACGTGGTGTCGTCGAGCAGCAGCAGCGCCGGTCGGCGCACGAGGGCCCGAGCCAGGGCGATGCGTTGGCGTTGACCGCCCGACAGACCGACTCCTCGCTCGCCCACCACGGTGTCGAGACCATCGGGCAAGTCGTGCACGAACGCGGCTTCCGCGGCCGCGAGCGCGGCGGCGATGTCGTCGTCGCCGACTGCCGCGCCGAGGGCGATGTTCTCGCGGATCGACGAGGCGAGCAGGAACGGCTCCTGGAACACCAGCGCCGTCGAGTCGACCGGGACCCGCACCCGCCCGCTCGTCGGCGGCACCAGTCCGGCCAGCGTGTGCACCAGGGTGGTCTTTCCCGCCCCCGTGGCACCCACGACGGCCACGGTGCAACCGGAGGCGATGACGGCCGACACGCCGCAGAGCACCGACCGGTCACCGTCGTGGCTCACCCAGACATCGTCGAGCTCGATCTCGGCGGTGACCGACCGTTCGAGGCTCGCCGCGGGATCGACCTCCAGCGGTTCGTCGAGCAACTGGCGGATCCGACCCCACCCTGCTTGCGACCGCGGTAGTTCACTGAGCGCATAGGCGATCAGTCGCAGCGGGAACACCAGCAGGGTGAACAGGAACACGAAGCTGAGCAGTTCTCCCGGCGTCATCGCACCGCTGCGCACCCGGTAGGCGCCTGCCACCATCAGGCCGATGTTCACCAGGTTGGGGGCGAAGTCGATGAGCGCCTCGAAGGTGCTGCGCAGGCGTACCGTCTCGACCCGGGCGTTGCGCAGCCGCGCCGCGATCACCGCCAGGCGATCGGTTTCGCGGCCTTCGGCGCCGAACGCCTTCACCACGTGCACTCCGTCGAAGCTCTCGTGCACGGCCGCGCTCAACTTGCCGATCTCGTCCTGGGCCCGGTCGAAGTAACCGCTCACTCGGCGCTGGTAGCCGACATTCAGCACCACCAGCACCGGGAACACGAGCACTGCGGCCGTGCCGAGCACGAGGTCGGTGGCAACCAGCCACAGCCCGGCCAGCACCAGCAGCACGACCGTGCCGGTGGCGTAGGGCAGCGGGCCGAGCACGGCACTCGCCGCCTCGGCGTCGGGCCCGGCGCGTGTGATCACGTCGCCGGTGTTCTGGCGCCGGTGCCAGGGTGCGGGCTGCGCGACCACGCGGTCGATCACCTGTGCGGTGAGCGATTCGGTGACGCCCCAGTTGGTGCGTCCCGCCCAGGTGCGGCGCACCACCACTCCCCCGGCGCGTACGACGCCCACCAGGATGAGCAGACCGAGGAGGCCCACCACCGTGGAGGTGTCGACATGACCCTCGACGAATCGGGGCCGGATGATGTGATCGGTGATCGCACCGATCACCACCGACGAGACGACCGTGCAGGTGGCGAACAGCACGGCACCGCCCACCGCTGTGGCGAACAGGACCTTGTGGTGCCGCTGGCGCAGGAGCAACCTCACCAACCGCGCACCGTCGCGGAGGTGATGGGGCCGCTCGGCCGCGGTGGAGGGAACGACCACGGTCGACACGACAGAGAGTTCTAGCACGGCACCACCCGCGACCCGCCGGGGTTTCCGACCCACTCGCCGGTGGCACGCACCGCTTCGCCCACTACCGTGGCGACATGCCCCAGTTCGACCTCGGAATGCTCGTACTGCGCGTGGTCTTCGGCCTGTTCTTCGCCTACCACGGCTACAACAAGATGTTCGGCAAGGGCGGGATCAAGGGCACGGTGGGCTGGTTCGCCTCGATCGGCATGAAGTGGCCGGCCGCCCAGGCCCGCATCGCTGCAGTCACCGAGATGGGGGCCGGCGTGCTGCTGGCCGCCGGACTGCTCACCCCGCTCGCTGCGGCAGGCATCATCGGTGTGATGGTGGTGGCCATCGTGGTGGCCCACTGGAAGGTGGGCTTCTTCGTCTTCCTGCCCAACCAGGGCTGGGAGTACTGCGCGTCGATCGCCGTTGCCGCGTGGGCGATCGCTGCGATGGGGCCGGGGCGCTATTCGATCGATCACGCTCTCGACTGGGTGGGGGAACCCACTGCCTGGTCGGGCGCCATCGTCGCCGCCGTGCTCGGTGTCGGCGCCGGCGTGGTGCAGTTGCTCGTCTCGTACCGGCCGGAGCGTGTGTCGTGACCGACACCGCGTCACACGCCGCAACACCACTCCCCCAGCCGACGCCGGGCCGCCGTTCGCCGTGGCGGTATGTCGTGGCCATCGCCCTGATACTGCTCATGGCGATGTGGGTGTACGCGCTCTTCTTCGCGTCGAAGAAGGCCACCTACCGGGTCGACGACGATGCCTGGCGAGCCGAAGCGGAACAGATCTGCCGGGCCGCCGAGACCGAGCGTCGAGGCCTGGTCGACACCACGGCCGGTTACATCGCCGAACCCACGCCCGAGCAGGCCGTCGAGCGGGCCGACCTCGTCGACCAGGCCACCGACATCATCGAGGCGGCGCTCGACGATGTGGTTGCCCTGCCCCTCACCACCGACCGCGACAAGTCGCTGGTCGCCGACTACGAGCAGTACTACCGCACGGTCATCGCCGACCGGCGGGTCTACACCGCACGGTTGCGTGAGTTCGATCTGCGCCCCTACGGCGAGACCAAGGTCGACGGCGGGCCGGTGTCGAACGTCATCATCGACTTCACCACGGTGAACGAGATGAAGTCGTGCGCTCCGCCGAGCGACCTCACCGGTGGCGCCATCTGAACCCGGCCGGGTTCAGTCGACCTTCACCCAGCCCTGGCCGTCGACGTAGCGTTTGATCACACGGGCCGGGTTGCCCACTGCGACGCTGAAGTCGGGGATCGTGCCGGTGACCACCGAGTTGGCGCCGATCGTGACATGGCGGCCGATCGTGGCCCCGGGCAGCACCACGGTGCCGTGACCGATCCACGAACCGTCGCCGATCGACACCGGCCGCTCGGGCATGGTCTGGCGCGAGATCGGTAGATCGACGTCGGAATACCCATGGTTCTGGTCGGTGATGTACACGTGGTGACCGGTCCACACGTCGTCGCCGATGTCGATCGAGTAGTGCCCGACGATGCCGCTGCCCTTGCCGATCAGGCACCGGTCGCCGATGCGCACCACCGGATCGCTGAGGCACTGCTGGCCGGGCACCATGCCCGCCGACAGCGTGATGTTCGGCCCGATCATCGTGCCCTCACCGATGTGGATGTAGCGCTCGTTGAACACCGTATTCGTGGGGAAGCAGATGATGCTGCCCGCGCCGAACCGACCGAATCGCTTGCCGGTACGGCTTTCGGGGCCGATGGCACCCCATCGACCGATGGCCTCCCAACTGCGCCGGATCCATTCGCCGGCGATGTCGTGACGCCGGGTCACATGCTGTCGAGCATGGCGCGCAGCTGGAAGAACTGGGCCATGTTGCCCTCGATCTCTTCCATACCGCCGACCACACCCGTGAGGTTGCACAGCACCACGTGATCCATGCCGTTGTCGGCGTAGCCCGACAGGCGACCGGCCACGTCGTCGGCGTTACCGAGGAAGATGACGTCTTCCACCAGTTCGAACGGCAGCTCGGGGGCAAGGGCGCGCAGTTCCTCAGGGTCGAGGTCGTGCACGATCAGGTCGATGAAGCCCTTGCAGTCGTCGCCGAAGGGGTGCTTGTAGCCACGCTTGGCCCACACATCGGCGGGGCAGAACAGGGCGAACAACTTGCCGAGCGGATCTTTCTCCATCAGGTCGGCGATGTACTCCTTGCTCTCGCCGAGCATGACGAACGGCAGCATGCTGCACGTGAGCGGCGGGCGACCTGCCTTAGCTGCCCAGTCGAAGATCGTGGCGCGCTTCTGGCCGTACTCCTCGGGGGTCATCGGCCAGGCCGGGATCCAGCCGTCGCCGTACTGGCCCGTGAGACGCAGCATGCGCGGCCCGTGACCGGCAACCCACACCTCGGGCTTGCCCGCTTCGCTCTCGAGCGGGATGCCCATGCGGCCGGTGAGGCCCATGTCGTCGGGCATGCGGCCGGTGTCGAGCAGGCTGCGCAGTTCGCGCAACACCTTCTCGCAGTCGGCCACCGGGGTGGAGAAGTCGTAGCCGAAGGTGACCAGACTCTCGGCCTCACCCGAGCCGACGCCGAGGATGAAGCCGCCGGGCACCAGGTGCTGCAGGGTGAGCGCCGTGCGGGCGAGGTCGGCGGCCTTGCGGCGGGCCGTGTCGGTGACGCTGATGCCCACGGGCTTCGCGGTCTTCTGCCCGATGAGGGCCGAGATGACGAACGGGTCGTAGAACGCGTCGGGGTCGGCGGCCATCTTCGAGTAGGCCATGTCGGGCCACAGCGCCGGATGGAACACACCGAGGATGTGATCGGGGAACCACACCGACTCGGCGTTCATGGCCTCGGCCAACTGCAACTGCATCTCGGTACCCGGCAGCGGATGCTGCCCGCCGATGGTGATGCCAACCCTCATGACGACCCCCCGTCGTTGCTGCGTGGAATGCGGTCGATCCCGACCGGCACGCCGACGATAGCCGCGAGTTGCAGGACAGCCGTCACCGTACGCGTGCACCCCTTCGTAGGTGCCGATCGGGTTAGGATGTCGGGACCTTCGACACTCGGTGTCGGAGCCACCACACTCCATGACCGTACTTCCCGATCCGACCACCGCACTCCGCCACCCGATCGCCAAGGGGTGGTTGGTGCATTGCGTCACGGCCAGTGGGGCGATCTGCGGCATGTTCGGCATCATCGCCGTGGCCGACAACCAGCCCCGCGAGGCGATCCTGTGGCTCGTCGTCGCCATGATCCTCGACGGCATCGACGGCCCCGTCGCCCGTGCCTGGTCGGTCACCGAGCACGTCCCGCGGATCGACGGCTATGCGCTCGACCTCATCGTCGACTTCGTCACCTGCGTGGTCATCCCCGTCATCTTCCTGCATCGCTTCGGGATGCTGCCGCCAGGGATGTCGCTGATCGTCGGCGCGTTCGTGCTGTTCGTGGGCGCGCTGTGGATGTCGCGCACCGATCAGATGACCGATGACCACTGGTTCAACGGGTTCCCCGGCGAGTGGAACATGGCCATCCCCACGCTGTACCTGCTCGAGGCCCCGCCCACGGTGGTGTTCGTGGTGTGCGCCGTGCTGGGCTTGTCGCAGCTGAGCAACTGGAAGTTCGTGCACCCGATGAAGGTGCGCTACCTGCGACCCGTCACCGTCACGGCAACCGTGTTGTGGCTGGTGGCAGTGCTGGCGATGGCCGCCGTGTCGCCCGACCGGCACTGGTGGGGCACCGTGTTGTTGCTCGCCTGCCCTGCCTACATCACCGCCATCGGCGTGTGGCGCACGTTCAACGAGGAGCGGTGGCTCGCCGCAGCCTGAGCCTCGGCTCGATCACCGATGTCGAGGGCGTTCAGGTGGGCCACGCCCAGTCGACCACGCGCGGTTGGCGCACCGGCACCACCGTTGTCGTCGTGCCCGCCGGCGCTGTGGCCGGGGTCGACGTGCGCGGCGGCGGACCAGGGACGCACGAGACCGATCTGCTGCGGCCCGAGAACATGGTGCAACAGGTGCATGCGATCTGCCTCACCGGTGGCAGCGCGTACGGCCTGGCCGCCGCCAGCGGAGTGATGCGCGTGCTCGAGCAGCGCGGCATCGGCTTCCCGGTGGGTATCGACGGCAGCGACGTCGTGCCCATCGTGCCGGCAGCGGTGATCTACGACCTCGGCCGCGGCGGTGTGTTCGCCAACCGGCCCGACGCCGAGTTCGGCGCCCGAGCCACCCGAGCAGCACGGCGCAGCCCGCCGCGCATCGGGGCGGTCGGAGCGGGCACGGGTGCCGTTGCCGGCGGCCTCCAGGGCGGGGTGGGCACGGCCAGCACCCGTCTCGCCGACGGCACGGTGGTGGGTGCGATCGCCGTGGTGAATGCGGCGGGCACCGTCGTCGACCCCGGCGCCGGCCTGCCGTGGGAGCTCGCGGGACAGACACTGCGTCGACCGACGCGCGCCGAGCGCGATGCCCTGGCAGCAGCGATCGCGCCGCGGGTCACGCCACTCAACACCACCATCGGTGTCGTGGCCACGTCGGCTGCACTCACCAAGGCCGAGTGCACGAAGTTCGCCATCGTCGCCCACGACGGACTGGCCCGCGCCGTGCGGCCGGCCCACTCACTGTTCGACGGCGACACCGTGTTCGCACTCGCCACAGGCGATCGGCCTGCTGCGCCGGCCGATGCGAGCGGGCGTGAACGAGCGATCGCACTGAACCGGGTGTTCGAGGCCGGCGCCCAGTGCTTCGCCGCCGCCTGCACCGCTGCGGTCGTGGGTGCCCGCTCGCATCGCGGTGGCCCACCGGCCTACCGCGATCTGTGCCCCTCGGCATTCCCGACCGAGGCGTGACTCCTGCGACAACCTTGGCGCCTGGTTGGGGGAAGAGCGGGAACCCTCGCTAGGTTCCCTCGTGCGTCAGGGTCATCCGCCCTGGGTTCCCACCGGATCGCGGTCCGGCACCGAGGAGGTCCACTCGTTGAACGCCAACCCCTCTCCGTCGTCGTCCACCATCGCCAACCGCAAGAAGGTCACCGTGCCCGATCTCGGGCAGATGAAGGCGACCGGCGGCAAGATCGCCATGATCACCGCCTACGACTCGACCTTCGCCCGTCTAGTCGATCTCGCCGGTATCGACGTCATCCTCGTCGGCGACAGCGTCGGCATGGTGGTCCAGGGTGTGAACAACACCATCCCGGTCGACCTCGACGAGATGGCCTACCACGTGCGCATCGTGGCCCGGGCCCGCACCAAGGCACTGGTGGTGGGCGACCTGCCCTTCGGCAGCTACCAGGTGAGCCCCGAGCAGGGTCTCACCAGCGCGATCCGGCTCATGAAGGAGGGCGCCGAGTGTGTGAAGCTCGAAGGCGGTCTGCACATGGCCGAGACGATCGCCGCCATCACCCGTGTCGACATCCCCGTGATGGGTCACATCGGTCTCACCCCGCAGAGCTACCACCGGATGGGCGGCCACAAGGTGCAGGGCCGCGACGCCGGCTACGACCCGGGTGGTCGTGAGCGCCTGCTCGAAGACGCACACGCGGTCGAGCAGGCCGGCGCCTGTGCCCTGGTGGTGGAGGGGGTTCCCATGGATCTCGCCGCCGAGATCACCGCGAAGGTGTCGATTCCCACCATCGGCATCGGCGCCGGTGTGGCCTGCGACGGCCAGGTACTGGTGCTGCACGACGTGCTCGGCCTCTCCGAGCGCACGTTCACCTTCGCCAAGGCGTACGGCGCACTGCGCAACGACGTGATCGGTGCCGTTGCGGCCTACACCGACGAGGTGCACCGCGGCCAGTGGCCCGACGACGAGCACTCGTTCCGCTGACCCCGCGCACAACCGATCGCCCGATGGACGTCGTCACCACTCCTGCCGCGATGCAGGCTTGGAGCGATGCGCACCGCATCGCCGGACGGCGGGTGGGCGTCGTGCCCACCATGGGCGCGCTGCACGCCGGGCATCTCGCCCTCGTCGACGAAGCCCGCCTTCATGCCGATGTGGTGGTGGTGACGATCTTCGTCAACCCGCTGCAGTTCAACGTGGCCGCCGACTTCGAACGGTATCCACGGCCCATCGACGACGACCTCGACCGGTGCCGCGCCGCCGGGGTCGATGCCGTCTACGCCCCCACGGCAGCGGCGATGTATCCGGCGGGCTTCGACACCCACGTCGAGCCGGGAACACTGGCCGACCGGTTCGAGGGCGAGCACCGGCCCGGGCACTTCCGCGGCGTCACCACCGTCGTGGCCAAGTTGTTCGCCGCCACCCGACCGCACGTGGCCGTGTTCGGCGAGAAAGACGCCCAGCAGCTGGCCATCATCAGGCGGATGACCGTCGACCTCGACCTGGGGATCGAACTGATCGGGCTGCCGACGGTGCGCGAGGCCGACGGCCTGGCGATGAGCAGCCGTAACGCTCGCCTGCAACCGGCCGACCGCGCCGCCGCCGGCTGTATCTGGCGGGGGCTGTCGGCAGCGGCCGGCCTGGTGGCTGCCGGCGAACGCGATCCCGACGCCGTGGTGGCAGCGGCCCGCACCCACGTGGAGGCCGAGCCCTTGGCCCGCCTCGAATACCTCGCCCTCGTCGACCCCTCCACCTTCGCCCCCGTCGACCAACCCTTGCGCCGCGGCACCTGGCTGTTGGTCACGGCCGTCTGGTTCGGCGATGTGCGGCTGATCGACAACCTCGCCGTCAGTTGTTGACGAACAGCGCGACGGTCATCGCGATGGCGTTGATGATGAAGTGGGCGATGATCGTCGGCCCGATGCGCCGGATCAGGAACTCGGCGACACCCAGCACGGCTCCGACGCCCGTGAGCACCATGATGAGCCCGATGTTGCCCGTCCCCCGGCTCGGGTCGAAGTGCGCCAGCCCGAACAGCACCGCCTGCACGGCGACGGCTGACACGACCCCCATCCGGCTCAGCAGGCCCCTGAACAGCAGCCCGCGGAACAGCATCTCCTCCACCAGCGGTGCCACCAGCACCGCCACCACCAGCAGCGAGATGATGTAGCCACGACTGGCCGAGAGGTCGTCGATGTCTTCGGTGTTGCTGATGAACGGGATGCCGAGGGCGATCACGATGACGGCGACGAGGAGTTGTGTGCCGATGCAGGCGAGCCACGTGACGACGCCCCAGCCGATGTCGATCCGCCGGAGGTACAACCCCGAATCGTCGCGGAGCGACCCGGTGCCCCACCGCCGGCTCGCCCATCGCCCCACGAGCAGCGAGGGGCCGTACCCCAACACGGCGCTGAGCAGCACGTACACCACGATCGACCAGCCGTACCCGGCGAGCCACTCGATGAGGTAGCGGCTGACGACGAGCGATGCGAGGAGCGTGAACACCGTGGCGAGAGCCACCGCCAGTGGTAGTTGCTGGTGAGGGGGCTTGGGTGGCTTCACCTTCATGGCCACCTGCGCGGTCCAGGAACTGCCGTCCCAGTAGCGCATCCCCCCGGCGATCCAGGGGTCGGGGTACCAGCCGGCCGGATACGCGACCACGGGCCGGTAGCTCGCCGGGGGCTGGCCGGGGAGTTGGCTCATCGCGTCAGCGTAGGCCGTCGGCGCGCAGGTGCGCGGATACGCTCGGGCCGATGTCGTCCCGCGATCTGTCCCTCTGGCACGCAACCCTGCCCGCCGACGACGATCTCACCCCACGAGCGGGCCTCCCCGGCGACGCCGCAGTCGACGTGGCCATCATCGGCGCCGGCTACACGGGCCTGTGGACCGCCTACTACCTCACCGAACGTGATCCGTCGCTGCGGATCGCCATCGTCGAGGCCGACTTCGCCGGATTCGGCGCGAGTGGCCGCAACGGCGGTTGGTGCTCGGCGCTGCTCCCGATGGGGTTCGCCGCGATGGAGGCGACGCACGGTCGCGACGACGCGATCCGGATGCAACGCGAGATGCACCACACGGTCGACGAGGTGGGCGCCGCTGCGGCACGCGAGGGCATCGACTGCCACTTCGTGAAGGGCGGCACGATCACCCTCGCACGCAACCAGGCTCAGGTGCCCCGCCTGCAGGCCGACATCGCCGACTACCACGACCACGGGTTCACCGACGACGACTACCGCTGGCTCGGCGCCGACGAAGCCCGGGCGATGCTGGCCACCACCTCGGTGTTCGGGGGCGCCTACACACCGCACTGTGCGGCCATCCATCCGGCGCGGTTGGTTCGTGGGTTGGCTCGTGTCGTCGAGGCGCGAGGGGTGAGCATCTACGAAGGCACCCGGGCCACCGCCATCGAGCCGCACCGACTGGTCACCGATCGCGGCACGCTCACCGCCGAGGTGGTCGTGCGCTGCACCGAGGGGTTCACCCCCACCCTCGCCGGGCACCGCCGGGCGATGGTGCCCATCTACTCGCTCATGATCGCTACCGAGCCGCTGCCGCCGTCGTTCTTCGACGAGGTCGGCTGGGCCGAGCGGCAGACCTTCGCCGACGCCCGTCGTCTGGTCATCTACGGCCAACGCACCGCCGACGACCGCATCGCCTTCGGAGGCCGCGGCGCCCCGTACCACTTCGGGTCGGCGATCCGCCCCCAGTTCGACCGACATGCGCGAGTGCACGCAGCGATCACCGACACACTGCGCGAACTGTTCCCGTCGCTGGCCGACGCAGCGATCACCCATCGCTGGGGCGGGCCGGTCGGGGTGGCTCGCGACTGGTACTGCTCGGTCGGTCTCGACCGCGACACGGGCATCGCCTGGGCCGGCGGCTATGTGGGCGACGGCGTGGGCACCACCAACCTGGCCGGGCGCACGCTGGCCGACCTGATCACCGGCGCCGACTCCGACCTGGTGTCGCTGCCCTGGGTGGCACACCGGTCGCGCCGCTGGGAGCCCGAGCCGTTGCGCTGGTTGGGCATCAACGCAATGGTGCGCATGCCGGTGGGCGCCGATCGCTACGAAGACCGCCACCAGCGACCCGAGCGGTGGCGCAGCGCCGTCCTCGGTCGGGTCACCGGGCACTGACAACGGCCCGGAGCTGGTAGCCGGTCAGCCGATCGCGGTGGCCTGGTGCAGACGCATCCGCCACGCGCCGTCGTGCATGATCCACACCGTGTTGCGAACCGAGCGGCGCAGCCCGTGTTGCGTCACCGAGGTGACGATCACGGTGTCGGGTGTGGCCTGCTTCGCGGCCATGTCGATCACCGAGACGGCGGCCACCGAACCAGGGCGCGTGGTGAGCGCGTCGATGACGGCGTCGCGCGACCACAGCTGGCCGTTCGAGCTGAACTCGACGTAGTCGGGGTGGAGCAGGTCCTGCAGTCGGGTCCGATCGGATCGGACGGCAGGGTCGTGGAGACTGCGCTCTCGCTGGCAGACGTGGTTGAGGACGGACGGGGCGTGGACGGGCGGCGGAGTCATGGCCACAGCGACTGTGCGTCGACCACCCGGGCCGCGCAACTCACCCGGCGGGTTCCGGGAACCTCGCCGGCACCGCGGCGGTGTAGAGCCAGGTGTCGAACAGCTCATCGAGGTCGCGGCCTGCCAGCTGCTCGGCGAAGGCGATGAAGTCGTCGGTGGTCCGCGAAGTACCGGCGTTGTCGACTGCCCATCGCCGCAGCGTCTCGAAGAACGTGTCGTCACCCACCGTGCGCCGCAGTGCGTGCAGCACCATCGCACCGCCACGGTAGGAGTTGTCACTGAAGAGGTCGTCGACCGAGGGTGCGGCGACGGGGCGGCCCGGATACAGCTGCCGGTCGGCGAGCGCCCGGCCGGCAGCGCCGTCGAGATCTTGTTCGCCGATGTGATCGAGCCACAGCCATTCGCCGTAGGTGGCGAACCCCTCGTTCAGCCAGATGTCCTGCCACCTGGCGGGGCTCACCGAGTTGCCGAACCACTGGTGCGCCAACTCGTGGCTCAGCAGCAGCTGCTGGATGTAGTCGGGTTCGCACACATCGAGGTCGCCGCGGCTGAACAGCGAGCGTCCCTGGGTCTCCATGGCGAGTCCGGGGAAGCTGTCGGTGACGGCGATGCCGTAGCGATCGAAGGGGTATGGGCCGAACAGGTCGACGAAAAAGTCGAGCTGCGGCACCATCGTGTCGAGACAGGGCTGCACACCGTCGAGATCGCTGCGCAGCACTGCGCTCACCAGGGGCAGCCCATCGGGGCTGACGCTGTCGATCACCTCGTAGTCGCCGACCAGCAGTTGGATGAGGTAGGTGGTCATCGGCTGGTCCTGTCGCCACACCCAGGTCGTGGTGCTGCCGTCATCGCTCGGCGTGCTCGACACCAGTGCACCGTTGGCCACCGCGGTCGAGCCGGTGGGCACGGTGAGGCGGAAGGTGTAGGACGCCTTGTCGCTCGGGTGATCGTTCGACGGCAGCCACGAGCGTGCCCCGTCGGGTTCGTTCAGCACGTACGCACCCATGTCGGTGTGGAACCAGCCCGCCGGCGACCCTCCGGCCCCGATCGGGTCGGGGGCCGCGGTGTACTCGACCGTGACGGTGAACGACCGACCCGCCTCGAGCGGCGTCGCAGGGTCGATGCGCAACTCTTCCGGCTCGACGGTGAACCCGGCCGGGGTGCCGTCGACCACCACCGAGTCGACCGCCAGATCGACGGCGTCGAGGGTGAACTGGGGGCGCGACTCGGTGGCCACGATCGTCAGCGTCGCCGAGGCGGCGATCGAGTCGGCGACCGGGTCGTAGCCCAGGGTGATGTCGTAGTCGGTCACGTCGACACCGGGGTTGCCGAGCGACGGGTACAGCAGGTCGCCCACCCCGTCGGGGTCGGTGGGCACGGTCGTGGTGGCGGGGGCCGACGCGTCGGGCTGCGTCGGAGCGGGCGCTGTCGTCTCGGGGCTCGTGTCTGCCGGCACGGTGTCTGCTGGCGCGATGGTGGCTGACGTGGTGGAAGTGGTCCGGTCGGCTCGTACCGCGGTGACCGACAGATCGTCCGAGCAGGCTGCAGCGACCAGCGCACCGCAGAGCACCCAGGTGGTCCACGCCGCCCGTCGTGTGGCTCTCATCGCCCCATGGTGGCGCATCAGCGGTGAAGATCGTGGTCGCGCACCGTGGCAGTGGTGCGCACCGTGAACACCGAGTCGCCCGACAGCACCCCACCGCGGGCGAACAGGCGACCCGCCTGCCAGTTCGACAGACCGAGTTCGGGCTGGTCGAACGCGAACTGGCCGTCGACCCAGCGGGTGAAACCGTTCCCGACGAACGGCGCATCGATCGAGTCGTAGAACCGCTGCTGCGTCGCGGCATCGCCGCCGAGCAGCGAGGCGACGAACCGCGGGCTGTACTCGTTGAACAACTGCACCGCCTCGTCGATGGTGTCGACCACGACGACGGTGAACTCTGGGTTGCGTTCCCACTCCCACTCGGTGCCGAGTGTGTCGGCCGACTGCTCAGTGGCCTCGGGCAGCAACGCACAGGCCCGACCGACGGCGTGCAGCACCGGCGTGGCGCCGTTCGCCGCCGCTGCAGCCTGGGCCGCGGCCACGACCACCGGCACCAATGCGGCCGCAGCCGAAGCCTCGACGCAGCACACGTTCAAGGTGTTGCACACCTTGCGATCGAGCGAGTGCCGCACGGCACCGGCCACGTCGTGGGGGTGGGCGTCGGCGGCCAGCACCATCCACGCTCCGCCTGTGCCGTGCAGGCTCACCGGCACACCGTGCTGGCGGGCAACCGCACCCAGTTGCGCCACCGCAGCACCCGACCCGCGGGCAACGGCCAGCCCCAGGCGGTGATCGGCGAACAGTGCCCATCCGGCGGCATGGGCAGCCGAGTCGACCAACTGCACCGCCCCTTCGGGAAGGCCGGCCTCTCGCAATGCCGGGACGACGGCGTGCTGCATGATGGCCCGCGCCGTGCCGAGCGCATCGCTGCCGATGCGGAACACCGCCGTGTTGCCGGTACGCAACACCCCCGTGGCATCGGCGAACACGTTCGGCCGTCCTTCGAACACGAACCCGACGACACCGAGCGGCGCACGGCGTGTCTCGACCAGCCAACTCCCGTGGTCGACCGAGGTGATCGCCCCATCTCGTCGGCCGGCGGTGTGCTGCCAGGTGCGCAGGCCCGCCACCATGCCCTGCCGCATCGGGGCCGACAGCATCAACCGGGTGGTCGAGCGGCCGCGGGCCTCGGCCGATGCGACATCGGCTGCATTCGCCTCCGCGATGGGTGCGAACACGTCGTCGTCGGCCAGACGGGTGGCGAACCCGTCGAAGAACGTCGAGATCTGTTCGTCGGTCGCGCCGGCGAGCGCACCGAACGCGTGGCGGGCAGCCGCCACCGCCCCGTCGACGATCCGGTGCTCGGCACGCGGGATGTGGAGCAGATCTCCGGTCTCGTGCACGACGACGAGCCGGTCGCCCGGCGCGAAGGCTGCCGCCAGCTCGGGCCCCACGGTGGTGACCCGATCGCCACCGAAGGGGATCTGCTGGCCGGCGGTGAGCTGTTCGAGACGATCGACCGACATCGGCGCCCATCGTACGGGGCACCCTGCTCTCCCACCGCAACGATCCGATCGCGGCGCTCCCATCGCCGCGCTCCCATCGCCGCGATCCCCTCGCGGCACTACCATCGGCTCGTGGACTCCGACCGCCTCTACTTCCGCCAACTGCTCTCGGGCCGCGACTTCGCCGTCGGCGATCCGGTCGCCCAGCAGATGGTCAACTTCGTCTACGTCATCGGCGATCGCGCCACGGGCGAGTGCGTACTCGTCGACCCGGCCTATGCGGTCGACGAGTTGCTCGACACGGTCGAGGCCGACGGCATGCGCTGCACCGGCGTGCTCGCCACCCACTACCACCCCGACCACGTGGGCGGCTCGATGATGGGCTTCACCATCGAGGGCGTCGCCCGCCTGCTCGAACGCTGCGACTGCCCCATCCACGTGCAGAAAGAAGAGGCCCGCTGGGTGATGCGCACCACGGGCATCGACGAGACCCACCTCGCCCAGCACGACCCCGGCGACGTGGTGCGCGTCGGCGAGATCGACATCGCGCTCGTGCACACCCCCGGGCACACACCGGGCAGCCAGTGCTTCCATGTCGACAGCCGCCTGGTGAGCGGCGACACGCTGTTCCTGGAGGGGTGCGGCCGCACCGACCTGCCGGGCAGCAACCCCGAGGACATGTACCACAGCCTGCAGAAGCTGGCGTCGCTCCCCGACGACACCGTGGTGTTCCCCGGCCACCGCTATTCGATGCCGGCGAGCGAGACGATCGCTGCCATCCGCGACACCAACTACGTGTTCAAGCCGCGCTCGCTCGACGCCTGGATGGCCTGGTTCAGCCGCTGAGGCCCAGCCGGGCGAGGTGCTCGACAGGCGCCTCGAGTTCGGCCAGCGCAGTGCGCAGCAGATCGATCATCTCCCGCTCGACCTGCTCGCCGCGGCGGTTCTCGCGTTCGTCGGGGTCGACATCGATGTCGTAGAGGTGGTGCTGGCCGCTGTGCCCGCGACCCACCCAGAAGGGCAACGCATCGCCCGCGGCGAACGGTTGGCGGATGACGGGTACCCGACTGCCGGGCATGCGATCGAGCCAGGCCCGCTCGTCGGGAGGCGGCAGTTCGACGATCCCGCGTACGTGCACGGGCATCGTGCTCCAGCGGTTCGAGAACATGCTGAGCGGCAGGTTGTCGCCCTCGGGCCCCCGGGCGTACTTCCGGCGACCGTCGGTCACCTGCACCCAGTTGCCGAACACCCCGCCCACCGCCCACTCGCGTACCGCAGTCGCCTCACCGGTGAGCAGCGGCACCAGTGATCGCCCATGGGTGCGGTGCGCTGCCGACACGCCGAACACGTCGGCCAACGTGGCGTGCAGGTCGACCGCCGTGGTGAGCGCATCGCAGGTGCCCCCGGCGACCGCGCCGGGCCAGTGGACGAGCAGCGGTGTGTGGCCCAAGGGCTCGAACTGGGGCACCATCGGCTTGCCCCACAGGTCGACCCGCTCCCCTGCCCCGTTCACCCGTTCGTCACCGAGGTAGTGACCGTGATCGGTGCACACGATCACCGCCGTGTCGTCCCAGTGTCCGCTGCGGTCGAGTTCATCGAGCACCCGGCCGAACCAGTGGTCGATCATCGACAGCTTGGCGCCGTAGTTGGCGCGGATGTGCCGGGCCTCGCCGTCGGTGAGCATGCCGGCACTCCGACCCCCCACCACATAGGGCGGCCAGATCAGCCGCTCACCCTCCCACGGTTCGTTCTCGTACCGACCGGTCCACTCCGCAGGGGTGTCGAACGGCTCGTGGGGGTCGAACTCGTCGATGAACAGCAGCCAGCGTTCGTCGTCGCGGGCATTCGTCCCCGCATCGGCCAGCCATGCCGCGGCAGCGCTCATCGTCTTCGGGCCCGGGAAATCGTCTTCGGTGCGGAAGTGGGTGCGCGTGCGGTCGTAGGCACGATCGATGTGCGGCGCGAGATCGCCGAGACGCCGCTGCCAGAACCACGCCGCCTCGCGTGCCGGCGGCGACGGCACACCGATCCACGACGGGTCGAGCCAGGTCTTCCACGGGTCGCCCTCGTGGCCACGCACGTAGTCCCAACCACCGAAGTCGGTGTGGTAGTTCTCGCCGCCGGTCTCGAACAGGTGCGGGTGGTCGGTCACCAGCATCGTGGTCACGCCCGCCTCGCGAAGGTCGGCGGTGATCGACCGTTCCCACGCCTCGATCGACCCCCACGGCCGCCACAGGAAGTCGAGCGCGCCACACAAGATGTCGTGGCGTGCCGGCATGCAGGGCAGTGAGCCCGTGACATGACGGGTGAACCGGGTGGCACGGGTGGCGAACCGGTCGAGGTTGGGGGTGGCGAACTCGGTACCGCCGTAGCTGCCGAGCATGTGCCGGTTCAACGAATCGAGCAGCACCACCACGACGTTGCGGGGAAGCGGCGACGGCGTGGTCAGGTTCACGGCGCCATCATCGCAGTGCGGAGGCGATGGCACTGCACGCCGCCACCACCAGCAGCACGAGGACGAGCACCCGGAAGCGCTCGGGCGATATGTGACGCCGCAGCGGATAGCCGCACAGCTGCCCGGCGAACAGCGCCGGCAACGCCACGGCCGCCCCGAGCAGACCGTGCGCGGTGACCTTCCCGGCGATGAGGAACAGCGACACGCCCACGATGTTGCTGAAGGCGAACACGCGGTTGATGGTGGCCCGGAACGCATCGGGCTGCAGCTTGCGGGCCTGCAGTGCGAAGGCGAGCGGCGGCCCATTGGTGGACAGCGAGGTGTTCAGCACACCGCTCACGAACCCCAGCCCGAGGTCGAACGACTTCGGTGCTCCGCTCAGGTCGACGCGCACCATCAGCAGGCCCACCGCCACCAGCACCGCCACACCGAGCACGAGCCGGAGGACCTTGTCGTCGACCGATATGAAGATGAACAGCCCGAGCGGCATCCCCACGTAGGCGGCAGCGATCAGTCGGTTCGCCAACGGCTTCACGGCGTGCTCGCGCAGGTGCCACGCCTGCCACGTGGTGACGCCCATGCCCAGCAGGGTGCTGATCACCACTGCTTCGCGCGTGTCGACCGCCAGCGTCATCAGCGGCACCGAGAGCAGTGCGAACCCGAAGCCCGACAGCACCTGCACCAGGGCCGCGACGAACACGGCGCCCGCCACTGCAACGAGTTCGATCGCTGTCACCGAGCGCTCATCGGGTGAGTTCCTCGACCGCTGCGGCGAACACCTCGGTGTGCCGGTCGACATCGGCCGTGGTGTGGTGCGGCGAGAACAGCGCCATGTTGTGGAACGGGGTGAGGACGATGCCCCGGTTGAACGCCCAGAGGTGCATGAACCGGTCGAGGTCGGCGTCGATCCCTGCTGCGGCCTGGGCGCCGTTGCGCGGCGGCGGGCAGAACCAGTACTCGGCGCGGGCACCGAGCTGCTGCACGTGCCACGGCAGCCCGGCGGCGGTGAACGAGGCGCGCACTCCCTCGGTCCACGCCGTGGCGAGCGGCACCATGTGGGCGAAGTCGTCGTCGCGCAGGGCCGACGACAGCGTGGCCCGCACCGCCGCCATCGCCAGCGCGTTGCCGGTGAGCGTGCCACCCACACCCGAGGTGTCGATCGTGTCGTGCTTCACCGGGCTGGTGAGTGCTGCCGCCACTTCGGCAGTCATCCCGTAGGCGGCGACGGGCATACCCCCGCCGATGGTCTTGCCCACGGTGACGAAGTCGGGCTCGAGCCCCCACGCCGCTGTGGCCCCACCCGGGCCGACGCAGATCGTGTGGGTCTCGTCGATCACCAGCAGCGTGCCGGCTTCGCGGGTGAGGCGGCGCACCGCATCGAGATAGCCGGGGTCGGGCAGCACGATGCCGATGTTGGTGAGCGCCGGCTCCATCAGCACGCAGGCGACATCGTGGTCGGCCAGGGCAGCCGCGAGCGCGTCGACGTCGTTGAACTCGACCACCTTGGTGGTGAGGCCGGGGTGCACGGGCGGGCCGATCGAACCGGGGCGAGGCTGCACCTGGCCCTCGGCGTCGAGGGTGGCGAAGGTCTCGTCGACGGTGCCGTGGTAGCACCAGTCCATCACCAGCACCTGGGTGCGTCCGGTGAGGTGGCGGGCGAAGCGCAGCACGAACCGGTTCGCATCGGTGGCCGTCATCGCGCTCTGCCACACGGGCAGGCCGAAACGCCGAGCCAGTTCGGCCGCCACCCACGGGGCGTCGTCGTTGGGCAGCATCGTGGTGATGCCGCGGCGCGCCTGCGCGGCCAGGGCCTCGGCCACGGCGTCGAGCGCATGACCGGCCATGGCGCCGGTGTCGCCCAGACAGAAGTCGACGTACTCGTTGCCATCGACGTCGACGATCCGCGCCCCTTTGGCCTCGGCGAAGTACACCGGGAACGATCCGGGAAGGCGGTTCATCCAGGGCATCGGCACACCGCCGAGCAGGTGTTCACCCGCTGTCGCTGCACGCTCGGCCGATGCCGGGTGCAGGTCGACGAAGCGGGAGCGTTCGGCGTCGAGCAGCGCAGCAAGTCGGTCGCGGTCGATCACGACACCGATGTTCGCGCAACCACACCCGCGCCGACTAGAACAGCGAGTCCTGGTGGGGCGTGACCTCTGCTCCTGGCGGCGCCGCCAGGGGCTCGACCTCGGGTCGGCGAACCACGACGGCAGCGTGGAACGACCGGGCGAGGGCGGGTGAGGCGATGTTGTCGGGCGTGTGCACGAAGAAGGTGGGTGTGCGGCCTTCGGCGATCCACTCGCTCACGATCGAGGTCCAGATGTCGAGCCCGTCGTCGGTGCGATCGCCGTGATCCGAGCCGATGAAGCGAACCACCGGCTGATCGGAGAGCGCCTCGGTGAGCGCGGGCACGCGGGGCTTGGCCTGCCAGGCGTCGCGGCCCGCGTCGCTGATGGGCGGCTGGGCGAACAGCGCCCGCGAGTCGAGCAACACGCGCTCGGCCCCGGCCCGCTCGAGCATGCGGTCGAGCGCGAGGCGGGCCGATCCGGCGAAGAAGTCGAGGTGACGCACCTCCACCGACCAACGCACACCCGTCGGTGCCCGCTGCAGGACGGCGGCGAGGGCGCCCAGGTCGCCGGGCGCGAACGATGCGGGCAGTTGGAGGGTGATCCCGCCCAGCATCGACCCCAGCGGAGCCATGAGATCGACGAAGGCCGCCACGAGTGCGTCGACGTCGCGCAGTCGCCGGTCGTGGGTGATCTCGCGCGGTACCTTGAACACGAAGCGGAATCCGGGCGCCGCTAGCGTCGCCCAGCGGGCCACCGTCGCAGGTGTCGGGCTGGCGTAGAAGGTGGTGTTCCCCTCCACCGCGTTCAGGAGGCTGCTGTACGCCGCCAGCTCGCTCCCGGTCGGCGTGCCAGCGGGGAGGTAGCGGCCCACCCATGGCCGATGCGCCCACATCGGGCAGCCGACGTACAGGTTCCGCGCCACGGCCGTCACAGTACGATCTCCTCCGTGCAGCGCGCCGTTCCGAACAGTGCATCCGCGGTTCCGGTGGTCGACATCGGCGCCGCCGATGCGCCGACGCTGATCGACGCAGCCTGCCGCCGCAACGGCTTCGTTGCTCTCACCGGGCACGGCATCACGTCCTACACCCGCGAGCGCCTGCTCGACGCGGCGCGTCGCCTGTTCGCGCTCGCGCCCGAAGCGAAGCAACAGGTGAGCCTTGCCCGCGGCGGCACGGCGTGGCGCGGCTGGTTCCCGCTCGGCGACGAACTCACCTCGGGTGTGCCCGATCTGAAGGAAGGGTTCTACGTCGGCCGCGAACTGCCACCCAGCAGCCTGCCGCTGCACGGCCCGAACCTGTGGCCGCACGAGCACGTGCCCGAACTGGCCACCGAGGTGACTGCGTGGATGGCAGCGATGGAGTCGTTGGGTCAACGGGTACTCGCCGCCATGGCCGAGGCACTGGGCCTGCGCGCCGACTGGTTCGCGAGCGGGCTCACGGCCGACCCGACGGTGCTGTTCCGCATCTTCCGCTACCCACCGCACCCCGATGGCGCAGCCGATCGGTGGGGTGTGGGCGAACACACCGACTACGGCCTCGTCACCCTGCTCGCCCACGATGGCACACCGGGCCTCGAGGTGCGCACCGCCGACGGCTGGGTGCTCGTCGACCCCGACCCCGATCTGATCATCTGCAATCTCGGCGACATGCTCGACCGGCTCACGGGTGGCCGCTATCGCAGCACACCGCACCGGGTGCGCAACCACGCCGGCCACGACCGCATCTCGCTGCCGTTCTTCCTCGACCCGTCGTGGAACGCGGTCGTCGAGCCGCTACCGCTCGACGACGATTGGGTGGCCCCGGCCGAACGCGTCGCCCGGTGGGACCAGGCCGACCTCACCGAGTTCCACGGTGTGTACGGCGACTGGCTGCTCGCCAAGGTGCGGCGGGTGTTCCCCCAACTCGCCGACGCCGTCTTGGACTGAGTGCTCGACGATCTGCTGGAGCGAGTGACCTCGGTTTCTCAGCGGAGAAACCCTCGCACACCCCCTCGGCACGATGGTCGGCATGACGCACGCCACCCACCTCCTTTCGCACTCACCCGCCAGTTCGTCATCGGCCGTCGCTTCCCCGGGCCAGGCCACGCCCGGCCAGGCCACGCCCGGCCAGGCCACGCCCGGCCAGGCCACGCTGGGCCAAGCCTCACCGGGTCATGCGTCATCGACCCAGCCGTCGCCGGGTCTCCCGTCACCCGCGTCGTTGCCCGACCCGGCCACCATGCCCAGCGAACACCTCGAGGCCGAGCTGGTCAGCCACGCCGAGTGGGAGGCCTCGGGTACCGCTCGCATGCTGGCCGTCCTCGCCGAGTTCGATCGACGCCAGGCATGGGCCGCCTGGGAGTGCACGTCCGCTCAGCACTGGCTGTCGTGGAAGTGCGGCCTCGGCTACACCGCTGCCACCGAACGCCTGCGTGTCGCTCGCGCCCTGCCTGCCCTGCCCACCATCGAGGCCGCGCTCGCTGCCGGGCGGCTGTCGTGGTCGAAGGTGCGCGAGCTCACCCGGGTCGCCACACCCGACGACTAGGCGAACTGGGCCACCATCGCCGAGGCCGCCACCGCCAATCAGGTCGCCAAACTCACCTCGGCAGCTCGCACGGTCACCGGCCGCGACGCAGCCCGGCAGCTCGACGAACGCGCCTTCACCTGGCACACCGAAGCCGACGGCTCGATGGTGCTCGAGGTGCGCCTTCCTGCCGACCGGGCCCGCCAGCTGATCGACACCGTGCGCAACGCCACACCGCTGGTGGCCGGGCAGCGGTGGGCCACCAGTGCCGCCGACACGCTGGTACACCTCGTCACCGGCGGCGGCCACACACCCGCGCAGGTGATCGCTCACCTCGAGCCCGATGGCGCCACTCATCTCGACAACGGCCCCGCCATCAACCCCGACATCCTCGACGCGCTCGCCTGCGACGGGTCGGTCACCACCCTGCTCCGCTACCCCACCGGGCCCGTCCAGATCGACCTGAAGAAGTCGCCCAGTGCCGGCCAGCGGCGATGGCTTGCGCTCCGCCACACCACGTGCCAGTTCCCCGGCTGCAACCACGCCGGCGCGTTCGAGGCCCACCATGTGATCGACCGGTTGAAAGGCGGCCCCACGCGCCTGCGCAACCTCGTCCGCCTCTGTTGGTTCCACCATCGCCGCGTCCATCTCGACCAGCTCGTGCTCACCCTGCACCCCGACCGCACGCTCACCGTCACCCGAGCCGACGGTTCTCCCGTCGACCGGCCCATACCCCGAATCACGCACACCCCGCCGGCTCCCACCGCACCCGGCAACATCGGTAACTGGGCCGGCGACCCACTCCACGTCGACGACTGCCTCATCGCCATCGGCTACCGCTGAACCCGATTTCTCCGCTGAGAAACCAAACCTCGCCGAGAAGCCGAGCCCGACCGATCGCCCGTTGCGAGAAGGTTCAGGCGTTGGGCGCAAGGTGGTAGCGGCGGGCCTCGCGGTCGACGCCCACCAGCAGCCACCCGTTACCGAGTCGCTCGGCCAGTTCGGCGCGCACCGCCAGCCGAGCGGTGAGCGCGGCCTGGTTCGACGCGGCGATGTCGTCGGCCGTCGCCAGCGGCACCTCGATCGACAGCGTGGCGGTCGGCCGGTCGGCCCCTTGGGTGACGAGATTCCACCACACCGTCACTCGGTCGCTCGGCAACTCGCCGTTGATGCCGCCCAGCGTGCCGTAGTGGTTCACGTGGTAGGCCACACCCGCGGCACCCAGCGCCTGCAGGTTCAGGTGAGCGTTGGCCAACTGCAGCGGGTCGTACGTCCAGCGCATCGCGGTGATGCCCCGGTCGAGGCACCACTGGCGCTGCTGCTGTTTCAGGGCGATGCCCAGGCCACGGCGCCGGTAGGCGGGGTCGACCGCCATGTAGTGCGAATGCAGCACCGCCGGTTCGTAGGTGGGGAACCCGAACACGGCGCCCACGATCTCGCCGTCGTCGAACGCAGCGAGCGCCACGCCACCCTCCGACACCACGGCAACGAGCATGTTCACCGACACGAGGTCGCTGTCGCCGCCCCAGATACGTCGTTCGAAGGGCGGCAGTGCCGCCAGTTCATCGGCATGGCGCAGTTCGCGGAACTCGAGGCCGGCCAGCGGATCGGCCGCACCGCTCACCGCTGGAACACCTCGGTGGACAGCGTGACGCTGTCGAGGAACGGCCGATCGAGCGTCACGCCGATGCCGGCACCGGCGGGCACCGGCATGATGCCGTCGGTGGTCTCGAGCCGCTGCTCGACGATGTCGCGAGCGTAGGTGCGGCTGGCCGAAGCCGTGTCGCCCGGGTACACGAAGCCGGGCATCGTGGCGAGGTGGATGTTGTGCGCCCGACCGATGCCGGTTTCCAGCATGCCGCCGCACCACATCGGCACACCGCGATCGGTGCACAGCGAGTGGATGCGCCGCACCGCTTCGAGGCCGCCCACACGGCACACCTTCACGTTCACCACACTGCACGCCCCGAGGTCGAGCGCCGCCTTGGTGCGAGCCACCGAGGTGAGCGACTCGTCGAGACACAACGGCGTCTCCATCTGCTCGGCCAGCACAGCGTGCTCGGTGAGGTCGTCGTAGTTCAGCGGCTGCTCGATGTAGTGCAGGCCGAACCGGTCGAGGCTGCGCAGCAGTTCGACGTCGTCGAGGGTGTAGGCCGAGTTGGCGTCGACGGTGAGTTCGATGTCGGGGAACCGGTCGCGCACCGCGGTGAGCAGCTCGACGTCCCACCCCGGTTCGATCTTCAGCTTGATGCGCTTGTAGCCCTGGGCGACATGCCGTTCGACGCTGTCGAGCGTTCCCGCCAGGCTGGTCATGCCCAAGCTGGCACCCACGGGGATCTCGGTGCGGTTCCCGCCCAGCACCTCGCGCAGTGGCAGGCCCTGCTGGCGCGCCCAGCAGTCCCACACCGCCAGTTCGATGCATGCCTTGGCCATCGGATTGCCACGAGTGTCGGCCCACGCGTCGAGCAGCACCGATGGATGCTCGATGTCGTTGGCCAGCAGCCAGGGCACCATCCGGCCGCGCAGCACCACCAGTGCACCCTCGATGGTCTCTTCGCGGTAGGTGGGCAGCGGGTCCATCGTGCTCTCGCCGTAGCCCTCCACCCCCTCGCTGCGCACGGTGACGATGATGGAGGTCTTCGTCTCCTGCGAGCCGAACGAGGTCTTGAACGGCGAGACGAACGGCAGGTCGATGATGCGGAGTTCGATGGCGTCGATGCGCATGGGGTTCACCAGGTGTCGATGTTGGGCCGCTTCTTCGCGGCACGTGGCGTAGGGGGTGGCGTTGCCGCCAGCAGAGTAGCGATCCAGCGTCGGCTGTCGACGGGATCGATCACGTCGTCGATCTCGAAGTGCGACGCTGCGTTCACGGCCTTGCCGTGCTCGTACATGCGGTCGACCATCTGCTGGAACGTGGCCTCGCGTTCCGCCGGGTCAGCGATGGCCTCGAGTTCGTGGCGATAGCCCAGGCGCACCGCGCCCTCCAGCCCCATGCCGCCGAACTCGCCGGTGGGCCAGGCCACACAGGCCAGCGGCCGTTTGGTGCTGCCGCCCATCATCGCCTGCGCGCCGAGGCCGTAGCTCTTGCGCAGCACGATGCTCACCATCGGCACGGACACGTTGGCCCCGGTGACGAACAGACGGGTGCAGTGCCGCACCAGCGCCGTGCGCTCCACCTCGGGGCCCACCATCATCCCGGGCGTGTCGACGAGGGTGACGATGGGGATGTCGAACGCGTCGCACAACTGCATGAAGCGGGCTGCCTTGTCGGCCCCCGGGCTGTCGATGGCCCCGGCCAGATGGTTGGGGTTGTTGGCGATCACGCCCACCGGTCGGCCCTCCACACGTGCCAGCGCGGTGACCATGCCCAGACCGAAGTCGCGGCGGAGTTCGAGCACCGAACCGGTGTCGAACATGCCCTCGATGACAGCGCGCACGTCGTAGCTGCGTTTCCGGTCTTCGGGGATGACATGGCGCAGCTGGCGCTGATCGGGCACCTCCCACTGCGGCACGGGGCCCTGGAAGTAGCCGAGGTACTGCTTGGCCACCTGCACGGCCTCGGCCTCGTCGGCCACCACGATGTCGACCACGCCGTTGGCGCGCTGCACGTCGATGGGTCCGATCTCGGTGGGCGCGAACACGCCCAGGCCGCCGCCCTCGATCATCGCCGGGCCACCCATGCCGATGTTCGAATCGGCGGTGGCGATCACCACGTCGCAGCAGCCGAGGATGGCAGCGTTGCCCGCGAAGCAGTAGCCGGCGTTCACGCCCACCAGCGGCACCAGCCCGCTGAGTTCGGCGAAGTAGAGAAAGGCGAGGCAGTCGAGACCGCTCACACCCGTCTGGTCGGTGTCGCCCGGCCGGCCTCCCCCGCCCTCGGTGAAGAACACCACCGGCAGGCGCAGTTGTTCGGCCACCTCGAACAGGCGATCCTTCTTGCGGTGGTTCTGCGTGCCCTGCGTGCCTGCCAGCACGGTGTAGTCGTACGACATCGCCACCACTCGTGCAGCGTGGCCGTCGAACAGGTGCCCGTTCACGGTGCCCACGCCGCCGATCATGCCGTCGGCCGGTGTGCGCTCGACCAGTTCCTGCACCGGTCGACGACGGCGCTGCGCGGCGATGACCACCGGACCGTACTCGACGAAGCTGCCTGGATCGACGAGGTCGGCCACGTTCTCACGGGCCGTGCGCCGGCCGACTGCTCGACGACGCGCCACGGCGTCGGGGCGGGCTTCGTCGTGGCCGAAGCGGTGTCGGGCAAGCGTCTCGGCCAGGTCGGGTCTGATGCGGTCGGGGTCGTCGTCGACCGTCTCGACCACCTCCACCACGGTCACCTCGCCGGGTGCGAGCATCGCCACCGCCTCACCCTCGGCCACCGTCTGGCCGACGGCCACGAGCAGCGTGTCGATGGCACCGCTGGCGTCGGCCTCGATGGCGTGGTGCATCTTCATCGACTCGATCAGCATCACCTGCTGACCGGCACGAACCTGTTGGCCCACCACCACGTCGACCGACACGATCGTGCCCTGCATCGGCGCCCGCAACTGCACAGTCCCCATGGCCCGCGACGGTAGCGTGCGGTCATGGGTGAGGCGCCATGAGCGAGCCGGTGGTGCTGCAGTTGGCCGGCCGACCCGTTGCGATCAGCAACCCCGACAAGCCGTTCTTCCCGGCAGTGGGGGTGACCAAGCTCGGCCTGGTCGAGTACTACCTGGCCGTCGAGTCCACGGTGATGCGCGCCATGCGCGACCGACCGGTGATGCTGCAGCGTTTCCCCGATGGCGCCGGTGGCAAGTCGTTCTTCCAGAAGCGCATCCCCTCCGGTGCGCCCGAGTGGCTCACCACCACCGTCATGCGCACGCCCTACGGCACGCCGTCGAACGCACTCGTCATCGCCGACATCGCCCACCTCGTGTGGGCCGTGAACCTGGGCTGCATCGGGTTCCATTCGTGGCCGGTGCGGGCCGCCGACCCGGAGCACACCGACGAGTTGCGCATCGATCTCGACCCCGGGCCGGGCACCACGTTCGCCATGGCCCGCGAAGCCGCCGCCGAGACGAAGCGACTGCTCGACGAGCACCAGTTGCGGTCGTACATCAAGACCACGGGCAGCCGTGGCCTGCACGTGTACGTGCGTCTCGCGCCGCTGTGGAACAGCATCGCCGTACGCGCCGCTGCGGTGGCAGTGGCCCGCGAACTCGAACGGCGTAGGCCCGACCTCATCACCGCGGCCTGGTGGAAGGAGGAACGCGGCGCGCGCATCTTCGTCGACTTCAACCAGAACGCGCCCCACAAGACGGTGTTCGCGCCGTGGTCGGTGCGGGCCCGCGAGATGGCGCCGGTGTCGTGCGGGTTCGCCTGGGCCGAACTCGAGCGCATCGTGCCCGACGAACTCACCGTGCACACCGTGCCCGCCCGGCTGGCCGCCGACGGCGACCCGTGGCACGACATCGACGACCATCCGCAGTCGCTCGAGTCGCTGCTGGCCCTCGCCCGCCGCGACCGCGACGCCGGCCTACCCGATGCCCCCTGGCCGCCCGAGTACCCGAAGATGCCCGGTGAGGCCACCCGGGTGGCACCGAGCCGGGCCCGCAAGCACCCCGATGCCAGCCCCGAACCCGCCACCGAAGCCAGCCCCGAACCCAGCCCAGAACCCGCCACCGAACCCAGCCCCGAACCCGCCACCCCGACGACACCGGAGCAGCCATGACCGTCATCGAGCCGCGGCCCCATCCGGCCAATGTCGACTTCACCTGGGAACCGGTCAACCGCACGCCGCAGCTGCTCACCACCGAGCAGGTGCGCCAGTTCGACGAACAGGGTTTCGTGCTGGTGCCCGACGTCATCGATGCCGACGCTCTCGCCGAGGTGCGCGAGGCGATCGACCGGCTGGAGGTCTTCTCGCCCACCTACGGACGCGACATCGACGGTGTGCGCATGGAGGTGGCCACCCGCGACGAGATCACCTTCACCATCCATCTCGTCGCCCGGTGCGAGCCGGCGCGGCGCTTCGCCCGTCACCCTGCACTGGTGGGCATCTGCCACGACCTCGTCGGCCCCGACGTGCGCCTGTACTGGGACCAGGCCGTGTACAAGAAGCCCGAACCGAACCGCGAGTTCCCCTGGCACCAGGACAACGGGTACACCTTCGTCGAGCCGCAGCAGTACCTCACCTGCTGGGTGCCGCTGGTCGATGCCACCGTCGACAACGGCTGCCCGTGGATCCTGCCGGGCCTGCACCGCGGTGGCACGCTCGTGCACGAGGCGACCCCCGTGGGCTTCCCGTGCCTCACCGACGGCACCGGTGCCGTGCCGGTGGAGGCGCCCGCGGGCAGCGTGGTGGTGTTCTCGTCGCTCACCCCGCACCGCACGGGCCCCAACCGCACCGATGCCGTGCGCAAGAGCTACATCCTCCAGTACGCACCCGATGGTGCCGAGGCGATCGACACGGCGACGGGCCGGCGCACACCTCAATCCGATCCCACACGTCAGTTCACCGTGCTGCGCGACGGCGTCGTCGTGGCAGTCGACGACTGAGGGCCCAGCACGCAGCGCCCAGGCGGACGCTCGCTCCGACAGCCACGGTCGCGGCGCGGTACCGTCGTCGCCATGACCGCGACCAATCCGGGCGAAGCCCGCAGCGCCGGCCCCAGCTACCAGGAACTCGTCGCCAGCGACACCGGCGACGTTCCCGTGGCCCTGCGCAGCACGTCGTACCAGTACCAGGGTTCGGCCGATGTGGCGAAGAGTCGCTACACCTCGACTGCCTTCGCTGCGCTCGAGCACGACTACGTGTGGCGGCGCACCTGGCAGATGGCCTGCCATGTCGACGAACTGCCCAAGCCGGGCAGCCACGTGGTGTACGACGTGGGCGACGAGTCGCTGCTGGTCACCCGCGGCTCCGACGGGCGCATCCGTGCCTTCCACAACGCGTGTCTGCACCGCGGCACCAAGTTGCGCACCGACGACGGCCGCGTGGCGTCGTTCCGCTGCCCGTTCCATGCCTGGACGTGGGACATCGACGGCAACCTCGCCGATCTGCCCTGCGAGTGGGACTTCCCGCATGTGGCCGGCGACCCGGCGCGCCGCAACCTGCCCGAGGCCCAGGTGGCCATCTGGCAGGGCTTCGTGATGGTGAACCTCGACCCGGCCGCCGAACCGTTCGACACCTACGCCCGGGTGCTCGTCGAGCACTTCCCGCAGTTCGACTTCGAGCAGCGCTACGTCGCCTTCCACGCGGTGAAGGAGGTGCCCGCCAACTGGAAGGTGGTGATGGAGGCCTTCGCCGAGGCCTACCACGTGATCGCCACCCATCCGCAGATCGTCGAGTTCTCGGCCGACGCGAACAGCGAGTACTCCATCTGGCCCGACGATCCGCACGTCACCCGGTTCGTCAACGCCTTCGCCGAGCAGAGCCCGCACCTGTCCGATCCACTCAGCGAACAGCAGGTGGCGGCCGCCTACCTGGCCTTCTCGGCCCGCTCGAAGGGTGCCACTGCGCCCGAGATCGGTGAGGGCGAGTCGGCCCGCAGCGTGGTGGCCGGCATCTTCCGCGACCGGTTGTCGGGCGTGTACGGCGCCGATCTGTCGCAGGTGTCCGACACCGAGATGCTCGACGCCATCCTCTACAACATGTTCCCGGCGTTCGCGCCGTGGGCGGGGGTGGGCCAGCCGCTTGTCTACCGCTGGCGCCCGGGCCGCACGCCCGACACGTGTTTCATGGACGTCATCCGTATGGCACCGGTGCCTGCCGACGGGGCTCGCCCGGCTCCGGCACCCACCACGGTGCTCACCCTCGAGCAGTCGTGGAGCGAGGCGCCGGGCATGGGCGGCCTCGCCGCCGTGTTCGAGCAGGACATGGCCAACCTGCCCAAGGTGCAGGCCGGGCTGAAGAGCAGCGGCAAGCGCACTGTCAGCTTCGGCAACTATCAGGAGGCGCGCCTGCGCCTGTTCCACCGCCTCATCGACCGCTACATCCTCGCGGGCCTGGCCGCCGATGGCCGCCCGCAGGCCGAGGTCGAACCGTTCCTGGTCGCCGAGGGCTGACGCCCCCTCGGCCCGGCCCGGCTCAGGTGTTGAACTCGGCCACCAGCGGGGCGTAGCGGTCCATGGCCGCCAGCGCGCCGTCGCGGTCGAGTGCCGGCAGGCCGAGCGCCACGAACGACGTGCCGGCATCGCGTAGTTCGGCGAGGTGCTCGCTGGTGGGCTTGGGGCCGAACACACCCAGTTGCAGGGTGGCCGGGTCGCGGCCGTGATCGGCGGCGAACGCCTGCAGGCGCTGCCACTGGTCGACGATGGCGTAGCGGCCCTCGATGGGCATCCATGCGTCGCCGTACTCGACGATGTGGCGGAAGTGGAGGTCGGTGGGTGAGGCACCCACGACGATGGGCGGATGGGGCTGCTGCACCGGCTTGGGCCAGGCCCACGACGCCTCGAAGTTCACGTACTCGCCACTGAAGCTGGCCTCGTCGCGGGTCCACAGTTCCTTGCAGGCGAGGATCTTCTCGCGCACCACCTTGCGCCGACGGCCGATGTCGACGCCGTGGCTCTCCATCTCCTCGTGGTTCCACCCGTAGCCCACCCCGAACAGGAAGCGGCCATTCGACAACTGGTCGATGGTGGCCACCTCCTTGGCCAACCACAGCGGGTCGCGCTGGGCGACCAGGGTGATGCCGGTGGCCAGCTTGATCGACGTGGTGACCGCTGCAGCCGCTGCCAGCGCGAGGAACTGGTCGTGGGTGCGCCAGTACTCCTCGGGCAGCGGTGGCGCGCCCTCGCGGCCACCCCAGGGAGTGCGGCGCGACACCGGGATGTGCGAGTGCTCGGGGAACCAGAGCGACCGGAACCCGCGGGCCTCGGCCTCGCGGGCGAGTTCGACGGGTTGGATGCCTTTGTCGGTGGGGAAGATGACCAAGCCGATGTCCATGCACGGAACCTAGCAAGGGCCTGAGCCATCCCCCGACGGGGGATGGCTGACTCCCCCGCGTTCCCCGGGTTCCACCCAGTGTCTTGCTGGCGTCAAGGACGGATGTACTGGACGGTCATTTCCGGGTCAGCTCACCACGCTCCGTGGTATTCGATCCGGGAGAACCGCACGTGGCGTCACTCGACGATGTCGTGATCATCAGGGACAACGATGCCTTCGATCCGCGCGCCTTTCGTGACGTCGTCAAGCAGACCCGTCAGGCTGCTGCAACCGCCACCACGCGCGCTGCGGAGTTGCAGCCCAAGGTCGAGGCACCGACTGCCGCTCCTGCAGTGGCGCGTCGCCAACGCCGTGTCGTGCGCCTCCCATCCGTTCCGCTGCCGTCGATCCCGCTGCTCAACCGGCTCGAGGATGAACGTGTCTACCGGCTCACCACCGCCTTGCTCACGGTGCTGTTTCTTCTCACGATGGGTCTCGGCTATGGCGGCAGCATCCAGTCGCTGTTGCGTCAACTCATCCTGCCCGAGAGCACCTCGGCCGTCGGCGGTACAGCACAGCAAGCCGGCGGCGCCGACGGCGATCTCCGGCGTTCACTCATCGACGAGTCGAACAGCGGCCGCATGCGCGGCGACGACTCGGCAACCGATCCGGTCGGTGGCGGTGGGCTGCTGTCGAGCGAGCAGATCTGGAGCAACCAGGGTCGGCTGCCGGCCGACGATGCACCGGGGGCAGCCGGTGGGTTGGCGGAGGGCCCGAGTCGAACGGACTGGGGCGACAACTACCAGCACTATGTCGTCGCTGCGCCGAACACCGGCACCGCATCGCCCGATCTGGTCGCACCGTCGGGTCGACCGTCGTCGCCTGCATCCGACGAGACCGTGGTTCCCGGCCCGGCCGCTGCGCTGCCCGGAGCACCACCCCTCGATCAGCCGACGCGCATGCCCGTGCTCAACACGCCCACCGGCAAGACGCTCGACCCGGGCCCCACCCAGGTGACGCGCAGCGATGGGTCGGTCGACAGGGTCACGGTGCCGGCGCAGGGCCTTTCACTCGGCATCCCGACACCGGCGGAACGCACCAAGATGTCGTCCTACCAGGACACACTGGCGAGCCGGGTCATCGTGGTCGACCGCAATGGTCTGATCGGTCCGGCGAACCGTCGCTATCTGCACACCGTGAACGGTCTCGTCGACACCGGGGTGGAAGATGACGGCTCGACCCAGCCCGAGACCGCAGCACCCGGTGTCGAGCCGTCGGTCGAGTCGGCGGTCGAGGTCGATGCGGGCATATCGGAGGCCGATCTGATCGCCCGACTCGAGCAGATGCCGGGCGTACGCGAGGTCGTGCGCATCGGGCCAGGGATGCTGAGCGTGAGTGCCGACCGGGCGCTCGACGAGCTCGACACCCTGCCGGGGGTGCAGGCCAGCACCGCCGACCTCCTGCTCAGCTACGCGGGAACCGCCGGTCAGCCGTTCTCGGCCTCACACCTGGCTGCGACGACCGGCCACGCTCCGTCTCGTACGACGCCCGCTCGAGGTCCGTCCGGCGCACCCGTCGTGGTGGCGGTCATCGATGCCGGGTTCACGCTCAGCAATCCCGAGCTCTCGCGCCAGTGGTGGAGCAACATCGACGAGGACTGCTTCAACGGTGCCGACGACGACCGCAACGGGTTCGTCGACGACTGCCGCGGTTGGGACTTCGGGCGGCAGGACGGCGATGTGGCGCCCGAACGTTCTGCAGCCGACCGTGATCACGGCAACGAGGTCGCCGGCATCATCGCTGCTGCCCGCGACGGCTACGGCATCATGGGCGTGGCACCCGACGCCACGGTGATGCCGCTGAAGGTGAGCCGGAGCAACGGCTCGGTGGCGATGTCGGCGGTCGCCGCAGCCATCCGCTACGCCGTGGCCAACGATGCCGACATCATCAACATCTCGCTGATCACCCAGAGCGGGGTGAGCCGGTCGAGCGTCGAGGTGCTCGAACGCGCCATCTCGCTCGCCGAGGATGCGGGCGTGATGGTGGTCACCGGCGCCGGCAACGAAGGCTTCAACCTCACGCTCCGCCCTGCCTGGCCCGCCTCGTTCTCGACCATCTACGACAACGTCATCACGGTGGGCTCGGGCCTCGGCACCGACCAACTCGCCCCGTTCTCGAACACCGGCAAGGTGGTGACGGTGTTCGCCCAGGGTGTGAGCGTGCCCACCGTGATCGCGAACGGCGACATCGTGTTGCGCTCGGGGACGTCGTATGCGGCGCCAGCGGTCACCGGTGTGCTGGCCAACGCCCTTCGGGCCCGGCCCGATGCGTCGCTCTCCGAGTTGCGCCGGGCACTCGCCGATGCGTCGGTGAAGGTCGGCGGTGCGCTGCACCTGCTCACCTCGACGACTCGCGATCTGCCCACCGGGTCGATCAACCTGTCGGCACCTCCCGCCACCTCTGCCGTACCGGGTACTGCGTCTGCAGGTGCAGCAGCGGCAGGAACCACATCGGCGACCACGTCGACGGTCGGTTCGGCACCCCGTAACGGCGGATGACGAGCCAGGGCCGACCGACATCGCTCGGTAGGCTCGCAGGGTGGTGCTGGTCAACGATGTCTCTACCGAAGCGGCGCGCCGGCGCACGTTCGCGATCATCAGCCACCCCGACGCGGGCAAGACCACCCTCACCGAGAAGTTCCTCCTGAACGCCGGTGCGGTGGTCACCGCGGGGTCGGTGAAGGCGAAGTCGGGTGGGCGCAGCGCCACGAGCGACTGGATGGAGCTCGAGCAGACACGCGGTATCTCGATCACGTCGGCGGCGATGCAGTTCACCTACCGCGACCATGTGCTGAACCTGCTCGACACCCCCGGCCACCGCGACTTCAGCGAAGACACCTACCGCGTGCTCGCCGCCGTCGATGCCGTGGTGATGGTGCTCGACGCGGCGAAGGGCATCGAGCCGCAGACGCTGAAACTGTTCGAGGTGTGCCGGTCGCGACACCTGCCCGTGCTCACATTCCTCAACAAGTTCGACCGGCCGAGCCGCGATCCGCTCGAACTGCTCGACGAGATCGAGACGCAGATCGATCTGCGGCCGACGCCCATCACCTGGCCGGTCGGCGACGGCGACGACTTCGTCGGGGTGATCGACCGGCGTCGCCAGGTGTTCAGCAAGTTCACCCGCACGGCCCGCAGCGCCACCATGGCTCCTGAGGAACTGCTGTCGTTCGACCAGGCCGGCGCCACGTTGGGCTCCGCATGGCGTAAGGCGCTCGACGGTTGCGAGTTGCTCGATGCGGTCGGCGCCGGTCTCGACATGCCCTCGTTCCTCGCGGGGTCGTCGACGCCCGTGTTCGCCGGTTCGGCGCTCACCGACTTCGGGGTGAGGCATCTGCTCGACGCCGTCGTCGAACTCGTGCCGCCGCCGTCGCCTCGAGCCGATGCTGCGGGGGTGGGCCGATCCGTCGACTCCGACTGCAGTGCGTTCGTGTTCAAGGTGCAGGCCAACATGGACAAGGCCCACCGCGACCGGCTGGCGTTCGCCCGCATCTGCAGCGGCCGATTCGAACGCGGGATGACGCTCACCATCGCCCGCACCGGCCGCCCCTTCGCCACGAAGTACGCATCCACCGTGTTCGGCGCCGAGCGCTCGACGGTGGAAGAGGCGTTCCCGGGCGATGTGGTGGGCTTGGTGAACGCCACCGACCTGCGCATCGGCGACACGCTGTACGAGCACACCCCGGTCACGTTCCCCGGCCTGCCGTCGTTCGCTCCCGAACTGTTCACGGGCGCCCGCCCGCTCGACACCAGCAAGTCGAAGCAGTTCCGCCGAGGCCTCGAGGTGCTCGAAGAGGAGGGCGTCGTGCAGGTGCTGCGCGACCCCGACATGGGCGACGCGTCGCTGGTGCTGGCCGCCGTCGGCCAGCTGCAGTTCGAGGTGTTCGCCCACCGCCTCGGCAGCGAGTTCAACGCACCGATCGAACTCACCGGCTCGCCCTATCAGGCCATCCGGGCCACCGATGCGGCCAGCGCCGATCGCCTGCGCGAGATCGGCGGTATCCGCATCCTGCGCCGCGGCAGCGATGGTGCCACGGTGGCGCTGTTCGAGAACCGCTACCGGCTGCAGCGTCTGCTGGCCGACGAGCCCGAACTCACCCTGGTACCGCTCAACGAAGTCGGCTGATTCAGGGCAGCGACGTCGCCGTCGTCGTCTCCGGTACCGGCGCATCGACAAGGATCGTGGTGGGCACGATCGGAGCATCGATCGGCGCCGTCTCGGCGGGCGCCGTGGTCTCGGTTGCGACGAGGTACTCGGTGGTGGCGGTCACCTCGTTCATGCCGTCCGAGACAGTGCTGCCGTAGAGCGCGTCGGCGCAGGTCCGGGTGGCGAGTGGCTCGGGCGAGTCGACCACCCCGGTCACCACGCCGGCTGCGTCGGCGACCAGCAGGGCACGACATACCTCGGGTACCTCGGTGAGCGGCGTGCCGCTGGTCATCTGCTCGAGGCTCCACCGGTCGATGCCGTAGATCGCTTCCGCGATCGGCGACGACCACAGGCCGCCACCCTCGACGCTCGGCCCGAAGATACCGATGATGACGTCGGCGACGGTGCCGATGGGCGACACGTACCACGCGCCGTCCACCTCCACCACCTCGAGCGGCGGAAGCACTTCACCCACCGACAATCCCACGCCGAGAGCGAAGAACCCACCGAATCTCGATCCTTCGCACACCCGCCAGCTCTCGTCGCCCACCTGCTCGACGGTCGGCTCGTACTTGATGCTCGAGTTTTCGGCCATCGTCTCGCCCGTGATGGTGAGGCAGCCGTCGGCGAATTCGGCACGGTAGGGCTCGGCTGTCACGGCACCGGCCTCCGGTGCCACCGGCGGCTGGTACAGGGCACCGTCGCCCATGTCGTACGAGAAGTTGTAGTTCCCGCCGCTGGTCGCGATGAGGTCGTCGGGGTACTGGGTGAGCACGTCGTAGCCGGCGAGCTCGGCGACCGTGGCCGGCACCGGGGTACCGGCGGGCAACCACACGTAGCGCTCCTCGGGTTCGCTGGCCGCCGTGTAGACGGTGAGATCGACCAGGGTCGGCCACGACGGCTCGAACAGCGGGCCGGACGAACTGAAGATCGCCGGATCGATGGTGCCGTCGAACGTGTACCCGGTCGGCTCGACAGTCCGTCGCTCGCCGTCACCGTCGACGGCCACCGTCAGGCCCGACATCACCGAGGTCGACGCGCCCATCGCTGCCGACTCGTCGAACAATGCCTGCATCGCCGGCACCCACAGCGGCGCGTACCGCAACATCGCATCGCCCTCGCCGGGGGCGAACGAGGTGGAGAGCGCTGCCGCATCACGGCTCGCCAGATGGGTGTAGAAGGCCGTGGCGGCCTCTTCGGGGGTGGCAGCACCCACCGGCACGACGGGCGGCTCGGTGGGGAACGGCTCGTCGCCTGCCTGCCGCGCCGATTCAGCGATCGAGTACTGCAGGCTCACGAACCAGCGACCGTCGCGCTTCACCGTGGCGATGCGCACTGCGGCGAGGTCGCTGCCGAGTTCAGCGGTGGCCTCTGTCACCTGCGTCTCGGAGCCGATCGCCGCGGCCACATCGCCACCGAACGGGAACGCCTGCGGATCGAACCGAGCCGTGATCGACCCGGCGACCGGGGTGACCACGGCCAGATCGGGTGCCAGTTCCTCGGCGCTGAGCGCGAGGTCGACCACGTCGATGCCGATGCCTTGCAGCCGGTCGAGCGACATCTGCGAACTGATCAGCCCCACCTGCTCGGCAGCCGTGCGCCCCTGGTCGAGCGCCGCCCGCAGCGCGGGCACCTCGGCCGGATCGAGCAGATCGATGACGCCCAGCACGTCGGAGTTCTCGATGGCGGCGACCATCTCGCTGACGGCGGCGTCGGGCGAGTCGGCACCCGCCACGTCGTTGCGGCCCGCCACGACGAAGGCGAGCGAACCCGCACCCACCAGCACGGCGACGCTGGCAGCGATACCAGCCGTGCGCCAGCTGCGCGTGCCTCGTTCGGCACGCCGCACCGCCACCTCGTCGATGGCGCGCACACTGGAGGGGGCATGGTCGGCGAGCTCGTGGAGACGGCTGCGCAGTTCCGCTTCGAAGTCGGAGGTGGGGCGGAGGGAGTCGTTGGTGCTCATGTCGGGTTCCTCACTTGATGGCGGCGCGCAGGTCGGCCAGGCCGCGGTGGATCAGGGTTCGGACGGTGCCGGGGCGGCACCCGATCAGATCGGCGATCTCGTCGTCGGGCAGATCGCACAGGTAGCGCAGCACGATGGCGGTGCGTCGGCGCTCGTTCAGGCCGCGCAGGGCGTCCTGCAGTTCCACCAGCCGGCCATCGAGCACCGGCTCGGGGGTGGCCAGCCGAGGTGCCCGGGCGGTACGACGATGGATCGAGCGGCACTGGTTGACGACGGCTACCCGCAGGTAGGCCACCGGGTTGTCGAGCTGAGCGATGCGTGGCCCCACACGGCAGAACACATCGTGCACGACATCTTCGGCAGCGGCGCCCGAGCCGGTGAGGACGTAGGCGACGCGCAGCAACTCGCGATAGGCGGCCGAGTACACCGGCTCGGTGCCCGTCCACGTCACGTCAGCCGGGGGCGGGGGTGCACCGGTCATGGCAGCGTTCATAGCCCCTACCACGCCCGAACGTGGCGATCCGTTCCGGGAAATCCTCGCGTTGTCGCGGCGGCGTGGATCGGGCCGAGGCGGCGCGACTCAGACGGCGGCAGATCAGCTCAGAGCGCAGCGACGCGGATCAGACTGCGGCGGCTGCGGGCCGCTCGACACTTCCGTCGGGGCGGCGAGCGAAGCGGTGGGGTTCGGGGCCGTGCACCGGGCCGTCGGCCGGCCAGGGCCAGCCACCGAATCGGGTGGCCTGGTAGTCGCGGAAGGCCTGCTCGACACCGGCCCGGTCGTTCATCACGAAGGGCCCGTACTGGGCCACCGGCTCGCCGATGGGGCGACCCTGCAGCACCAGGTACTCGCCGCCTCGCTCGCTGGTGACGGTGACCGGCGAGTGGCTGGCCAGCACGGCACCGTGACCGCTGGCCACTGCGTCGCCGTCGAAGGCCACGCCGTCGCCGTCGTACACGTACACGACCCGGATCGTGTCGGGGTGGTGCGCGGCCGGCATCGTCCACGACGCGCCGACGTCGAGTCGCACGTTCCAGATGGCCACGTCGCTGTCGGGCCGCGACGCCCACGAGCGAGGTGGTGCCGACGGGGGTACCAGCGAATCGACCGATCCGGCTACCACGGTGAGCGCAACACCGTTGCCTGCTGCGTCGACATACTCGGTGCGGGGCACGTCGTCGGCCCACAGCATCGAGAAGTGCGGGTCGGCGAACTTGTCGTCGCGGGGCAGGTTCATCCAGATCTGGAACAGTTCGACGGTGTTCGGTGCGGTGGTGTCGAGCAGCGGGAACATCTCGGCGTGCACGATGCCTGCGCCTGCCGTGAGCCACTGCACATCGCCGTTGCCGTAGCGTGCGGCAGCGCCGAGCGAGTCGGCGTGGTCGATCAGGCCGCGCCGTACGAACGTGACCGTCTCGAACCCACGGTGCGGGTGCGCCGGGAACCCGGGCACGGTGTCGCCGTGGTACATCCGCCAGCCGTCGATCCCGGCAAAATCGCTCCCGATGTCGCGGCCGGCCAGGCTGGCCGCAGGCCCGTAGGCACCGTTCCCGGCCGGGTAGTGGTCGAGGTGGTGCACGCAGAACAGGAACGGATCGACCGTCGGCCACTGGAACCCGATGGGGAACCGCTCGACCACCGGGCTCGGGCCACCTGACCCTGGGGTACTTGCGCTCGCAACATTCACCCCACCACCCTACCCCCCCCCCCCCCCCCGTTTTGTCCAACCCCCCCAACCCCCAGCCCCCCCCACAAAACCCCCCCCCCCAGCGGACAGACCACAAGAATA
>JBEIIG010000020.1:0-50724 GCA_040380855.1 Acidimicrobiaceae bacterium
CAGTGGGAGCACGAGCAGATCACGCCCCGCTCGCTGTGGCTGTCGGCCGGCAAGCAGGGGTTCCTCGGCCTCACCGTGCCCGAGCAGTACGGCGGTGGCGGCACCGACGACTACCGCTTCGCCGCCATCATGGCCGAGGAGATCGGCTACACGGGGGTGATCGGCAGCGGCAACGGGATGACGCTGCACAACGACATCGTGCTGCCCTACTTCCTCGGCCTGTGCAACGACGAGCAGAAGCAGCGCTTCCTGCCGGGCATGTGCGCCGGCGACATCATCGGCGCCCTCGCCATCACCGAACCCAACACGGGCAGCGACGTGGGCGGCGTGCGCACCACCGCGGTGAAGCACGGCGACACGTTCGTCGTGAACGGTGCGAAGACCTTCATCTCGAACGGCATCAACAGCGACGTGGTGGTGACCACCGTGAAGACCGACCCGTCGGCCGGCCACCGGGGCATGAGCCTGCTGCTGCTCGAGCGGGGGATGCCGGGCTTCGAGCGCGGTCGCAACCTCGACAAGATGGGCATGCACGCGCAGGACACGGCCGAGCTGTTCTTCACCCATGTGGAGGTGCCGGCCGCCAACCTGCTGGGCGAAGAGGGCAAGGGCTTCTACTACCTGATGCACAACCTGGCCCAGGAGCGCCTGGGCATCGCAGTCGGCGCGGTTGCGGTGGCTGCGGCCGCCATCGACTGGACGCTCGACTACACCAAGGAGCGCAAGGCGTTCGGCCAGCCCGTGGCGCACTTCCAGAACTCGAAGTTCGTGCTGGCCGAGCTGCACACCGAAACCCAGGCGGCGCAGGTGTACGTCGACCGCTGCATCGAACTGCACTGCGAGGGCAAGCTCACCGCCGAGCAGGCCGCGGCGGCGAAGTACTGGACCACCGAACTGCAGAACAAGGTGGTCGACCGGTGCGTGCAGCTGCACGGCGGCTACGGCTACATGCGCGAGTACCCCATTGCCCGGGCCTGGGCCGACAGCCGCATCCAGTCGATCTACGGCGGCACGAGCGAGATCATGAAAGAGATCGTCGGCCGCTCGCTGGTGGGTGGCTGAGCCCGTGGGTGCGGGCCCGGTGAGCGCAGCGCGCGACCGGCTGGTGCCCACCATCGACATCAGCGCGAGTCGAGATCGGGCCGCGGTGGGGGCCGAACTCGACGCGGCCTGCCGTGAGGTGGGCTTCTTCGAGGTGGTCGGCCACGGCGTGCCCGCCGCGGTGATCGACGCGATGCAGGCGGCCACCGCCGAGTTCTTCGCCCTGCCCGAGGCGACCAAGCGCGCCACCAAGCCGGCCGATCTGGAGGTGAACCGCGGCTACTCGGCCCGAGCCACCGAGGGCCTCGGCTACAGCATCGGCGTGGCCCGTCCGCCCGACCTGTTCGAGGCGTTCAACATCGGCCCCGATGTACCCGACCTGGCCGACCCGGCCGTTGCCGCCGAGCAGCATCGCCTGTTCGCCCCCAACGTGTGGCCCGCCGAGGTGCCCTCGCTGCGCCCGGCCCTCACCGCCTACATGGCCGCCGACCGGGCCGTGGCCGACCGGCTGACCGACCTGTTCGCCGTGGCCCTCGGCCTGCCCGACGGCTTCTTTGCCCCGTTCTTCACCCACAGCACCGACACGCTGCGGGTGAACCACTACGAGACCCAGCCCGGCGACCCCGACCCGCTCGAAGGCCAGATCGGCATGGGTGAACACACCGACTACGGCGTGCTCACCGTGCTGTTCGCCGACCAGGTGCCCGGCCTGCAGATCGTCGCCCCCGACGGGCAGTGGGTGGATGTGATGCCGTCGCCCGGGGCGCTGCTGGTGAACCTCGGCGACCTCACCGCCGAGTGGACCAACGACCGCTGGCGCAGCACCCTGCACCGCGTGCTGCCGCCCACCCGCCTGCCCGACCGGGTGAACCGTCGCCGCTCGGTGGCGTTCTTCCACGACGGCAACCACGATGCCCGCATCGAGTGCCTGGCCACCTGCACCGGCCCCGGCAACCCGCCCAAGTACGCCCCCGTGCTGGCGGGCGAGCACCTGATGGCGAAGCTGATGGGCCCCCGGCTGTTGCAGCAGTCGGAGGCCCAACAGACCACGGGCTCTCGCCTCGGCTGAGCGTCAACCCTGCGGGGTGCCGACGAGCACGATCGCCCGATACGACGAGTTGGCCTCGACGAAGACGGTGACGACCAACGTGCCGTCGTCGCGCATCAGCGGCCGGGCGAAGAACACGCGGGCCTGGGCGACGGAGTCGAGCGGAATGGTGGTCCAGGACGTGCCGTCCGCGCTGTAGAACAACTGGATGACCGAGAGTCCCTGATCCCGGAGCCAGGACCGACCGTTGTCGTCGGACGCTGCGACGTCGCGCCCGACGAGCTGCGCAGGAAACGCCAATCCTGCTGCCCCTTCCACCGCGGTCCGCTGGAGCACCGGCATCACGAAGTGGACCCGTTGGCGCACGTCGTCGGGTAGGACGCTGTCGAGTGCTGTCCGCCGCCAGGGTGCCGAGTCGGCGGTGCTCGCGACACGGACCTCGAGGCGTGCGACACCCGGCTCGTCGACCCCGGACGCTGCCGTGCGGCCGACGGAGAACACGAGGTCGTCTGCGAGCAGCAACGGCTGGCCGAACTCGGGTGCTCCCGGAGCGAGTTCGGTCCACGAGCGCGTCGCGTCACCGAACCGCTGGAGGTACACGGCGCCGATCGTCCGACCCTCGTCGTCGATCGCACTGCCGCCGAGCACGATGCCGTCCGTCGATTCGTCGAGCGTCACCTCCCTCCACGATCCAGCCCCCGGCAGATCGTCCGCGGACACCGGGGCGAGGCGACCGGCGCGATCGACGTGGAAGAACAGCGAGGACTCGCTCGTGTACCCGGCGTCATCCGTTGCTGATCTGCCGCTGACGGCGACGAGAGCGCCGTCCGGCTCGAGCGCCACGTCGACCGACCAGATGTCCGTCGACCCGACCGGCAGCGCCGTCATGCGCCACGTCATGCCACGGTCGTCGGACGTCGCTGCGACCAGGGTGCCGACCCGCATCCCGTCGTGCTCGACGGCCAGTCGGCCCACCACCGCCACTCGGTCTCCGGATGCGGTGATCTGCGTCTGGAGGTACTCGGCACCGTCCATCGGCGGCAGCGAGGACAGCGGTACCCACGAGACTGCGTCCAGCGAGGTGGCGACCCGAATGAGGTCGTGGTCCGGTCCCGCCAGTTCAATGCCGTAGAACGGGCCCGTTCCGTCGACGGCGACCATCGCCGCGGCGCCCTCGACCCCCGCCGGCAAGTCGATCCGTGTCCAGGAGAAGCCGCCGGCCACGGCGGTGTGGTCACGGCCGGTGATGCGAAGCGTGACGACGCCGCCGGCGAGCACGAGGAGGCCTGCCGCAGCGGCCGACAGGGTCCGTCGGCGCCGGTGCCGCCGCCGGGCGTGTGCCCGGACCTGTTCGATCGGTCGGGGTGCGACGTCGAACTCTGCTGCTCGTCGTTGCACGACGTCGATGACGACGCGGTCCAAGTCGGTGGGCGTGCTCACGGCGCGGCCTCCTGCGTGTCGGGTCGAAGGTGGGACAGTGCGGGCTGGAGGTGGCTGATCGCTCGGCTGAGGCGACTCTTCACCGTGCCGGGGCGGATGCCCAGCACGTCCGCCGTGCGGGCTTCACTCCAACCGAGCAGCAGGCGACAGACCACCACCGACCGCTGATCGATCGTCAGGGTCCCGAGCGCCTGCTCGATCGCAGGGTCCGGCGGGTGCACCTCCGGCGAGATCACGACGGGGAGCGCCCAACCGGGTAGGCGGCGGTTGAGTCTCCGCAGTCGCGAGCGACTCAGGTTCAGCGCCACCCGGTAGACCCAGCCCGCCGGACTCTGCAGCGCCGCGACGCGTGGCCAGTGCTGGCAGGCCCGCGTCAGCGCCTCGTCGACGGCATCGGTTGCGGCATCGAGATCGTGCAGGGTGACGGCCATCGCTCGGATCAGCGAGGCCCGGTGATGGTGGTAGAAGTCGTCGAAGGAGCAATGAGTTGTGGACGACTCGGGCTCGACCACCGGGAAGGGTGGTTCCCCGTCGGAGGCCGCCATCACATCGTCCACATCCCATACACGCCCGGGATCCGAGTTCGGTTCCACCCCGAGGGGGCGGGGTCAGGCGATGATGCCGGCGGCGCGTAGGGCCGCGGCGTCGAAGCCCAGCTCGGCGACGATCTCGTCGCTGTGCTCGCCGTAGCGCGGCGCATGACTGCCCACCCGGGCGGGGGTGTGCGAGAAGCGGGGCGCCGGTCGGGGTTCGCGCAGACGGCCGGCCGACGGGTGCTCGCGCTCGACGAACACCTCGTTGTGCACCACCTGGCCGTCGGTGGGCAGGTCGTGCAGCGAGTTCACCTTCGAGGCCGGCACGTCGTGCACCTCGGCACCGGCCAGGAACTGCTCGACCGTGGTGCGCTCGGCGGCCTCACGCATCAACTGCACCAGCGCCGGGCCGTTCTGGCTGCGCAGGATGGGGTTGGCGAAGCGCGGGTCGTCGGCCACCTCGGGCACGCCCAGTGCGGCACACAGCCCGGCGAACTCGGGCTGGCTGACGGCGCTGGCTGCGGCGAACCCGTCGTTCAGCATCGTGACCGAGTACATCGAGCCGATGGTGGGGGTGCGGCTCACGTCGTCGTCGAGCAGCACGGCGTCCATCGCCGAGTCGGGCCACATGAAGGCGATGGCCGCGTCGAGCATGGCGAGCACGATGTGCTGGCCACGCGCCTTGCCCGTGGCACGGGCGTACAGCGCGGCCGTGACGGCCTGCGTGGCGGTGTACGACGTGACCTTGTCGCACAACAGCGTGCGGAACAGCGACGGCGAGCCGGTGGCCGGGTCGGTCTGCACCGACGCCAGACCCGAGGCGGCCTGGATGACGTTGTCGTACACGCGGCGGTGGCTGTTCGGGCCGTCGGGCCCGTAGCCGCTGATGCTGACGTAGATGAGATCGGGGTTGATGGCCGACAGGGCGTCGTAGCCGAGGCCGAGCCGATCCATGGCGCCGGGCCGGAAGTTCTGGATGAGCACGTCGGCGTCGGCCACCAGCTTCTGCAGCACCTCGAGGCCCGCCGGTTGCTTCAGGTCGACCACCAGGCTGCGCTTGCCGCGGTTGTTGTTGGCGAAGATGCCGGTGATGCCGCCCTTCTGGCTACCGAGGAAGCGCATCATGTCGCCCAACCCGGGCGACTCGACCTTCACGACGTCTGCACCCTGATCGGCCAGCATCATCCCGGTCAACGGTCCCGAGATCATCACCGACAGATCGACGACCTTCACCCCATCCAATGGCCCCATGGGCGCATCGTGGCAGATCACTCGGCGGCGTGCACACCCCTGCTCGCCAGCAGACCCACCACGCCGAAGGCGAGCGCGCACACGAAGCTGATGCCGATCGCCGTCGCATAGGTCATCTGCCCCCGGTCGGCGGCGGCCACGAACGCCCCGCCGAACGCGTAGCCGATGGAGAACCCGAGCGACTCGATGAGGCGCACCTGGCCGCTCACCCTGCCTTCGGTGCCGGGCACGGCGTAGCTCATCGAGGCGACCGTGGTGGGGTTGTAGAGCACGCCCATGCCCACCCCGCCGATCGTCCAGCCGATGAACACGGCCCACAGCGGCCACGAGGCCGACAGCACCGGTGCCACGCCGAGGATGCCCGCCATCATCAGCACGAAGCCGATACGGGTGGCCGTGCGCGGGGTGATGTCGGGGAAACGCGTGACGAGCGCCTGCCCGCCGGTCCAGGCGATGGCTCCGCCAACGATGACGAACCCCTGCACGAGCGGTGAGGCATCGTGGATGCGGTCGGCGGCGAGGGGGACGAATCCGTCGACGGCGATGAACGTGGCGGCGGCGAGAAAGCGCACGCTCAGCAGCGCCGGGAATCCGGGCCGAGCGGTGAGCATGCCGGCAGGCACCAGCCGCACCAGCGCCCAGAGGCCCAGGCCGATGCCGGCAGCGCAGCCCACCACGGCGACCACCGGGTTCGCTGCCGGGAGTGCCAGCACGAAGGCGCCCGCACCGAGGGTGGCGAGCAGTGCGAACAGTCCCGAACGCGGTTGGTCGTCGAGGTGCTCGACGTCGGCCTCGGGTGGGTAACGGCGCATGGGGCCCACCGACAGCACGCCCACCAGCACCGCCAACGGCACGATGCCGAAGAACACCCAACGCCAGCCGAACAGGTCGGTCACCAGACCGGCGAACAATGGCGCCACCAGGCTGGGCACCACCCAGCCGGCGCCGATCCAGACGAACATCATCGGTTGGCGCGATACGGGGAAGGCGCGCTTGATGAGCATGTAGGCCACCGGCGAGAAGCCACCCGCGCCGAGGCCCTGCAGGGTGCGGCCGGCGACCACCGTCCACATGTCGGGTGCGACGCCCGACACCACCAAGCCCACTGCGAACACCACCAGCGACGTGGTCATCACGAACGCCGGCCCGCGCCGGTCGGCGGCCCGGCCGGCGATGACCAGCGACACCATGCTTGCCAGCGTGTACACCGCCAGGCACACGCCGTACAGCGAGTCGCCGCCCAGTTCGTCGGTCACCGTGGGCAACACGGTGGTGAGCGCCGTCACCTCGAACCCCACCAGCGACACGCCGAGCACCAGGCCCACGGCGAGCATGCGCTGGCCCGTGTCGAGACGCTCGTCGACCGTGGTGGCGTTCATACGGTGGTCGGGTCTCAGACGGGCGAGCCGGGCGCCACGAGCGGCCACGGGCGCGTGCGCTCCATCGCCAGGGCGAGGTCGAGCAGCACCTGCTCGCTGAAGTGACGGCCGATGATCTGCAGGCCCACGGGTAGTCCGTCGACGGTGCCCGCCGGCACCGAGATGCCGGGGTTGCCGTGCAGGTTGCACGGGAAGGTGAGCTTGCCGTTGTTCCCGGCGCCGGCGGCGACCCCACCGAAGACGGCGGGCAGTGGGCCCTCGGCCTCGAAGGCGACGTCGGGGTTGCTGGCGGTGATGACCAGGTCGACCCCGTCGACCGGGTCGAAGATGGCGGCCATGCGTTCGTTCAGTTCCATCCGGCGCCGTTCGATCTTGGCCCGGGCCTCGATGCCGTAGCGCTGGGGGGCGGTGAGCAGACCCATGCGCATCTCGGGTGTGAGCACGTCGGCGCACCCCGGCCAGGCGTCGCCCAGTTCGGTGAAGATCGAGATCATCCCGCTGATGCTCCACGCTGCGCCCATCGACGGCAGCGAGGTGTCGAAGCCGTCGACGCGGCGCAGGCCGGTGGTGGCGATGAGGTGCTCGGCAGCCTCGGCCAGTACGTCCCACATCGCGGGCGACACCACGGCCCCACCCCAGTCGGGCACCACGGCCACGCGCAGACCGCGCACTGCATCGGCGAACGAACCGAGGCCGGCCTCCCAGCCCGCCACACGCGGCAGGCTGAACTGGTCGCGCGGGTCGTGGCCGTTGCACACGTCGAACCAGCGGGCCGTGTCGCGTACACTGCGGGCCATGCAGCCGACGGTGACGGTGTAGTTGCCGTTCTCTGCGCGCGGGCCACGCGGGATGCGGCCGAACGTGCTCTTCAACCCCACCAGGCCGGTGAAGCCGGCCGGGATGCGGATGGAGCCGCCGCCGTCGCCACCGGTGGCGATCGACACCAGTCCGCCCGCCACGGCCGCCGCGCTGCCGCCCGACGACCCGCCGGGCGTGCGGCCGTGCTGCCACGGGTTGTGGGTGGCACCGTTCAACACGGTGCGGGTGACGTTCACCCCGCCGAACTCGCTGGCGGTGGTGAGGCCTGCCAGCACGGCACCGCCCCGGTCGCGCACGCGCTGCACCTGGAACGACGTCTGCGTGGCCACCCGATCGGCGAACACCACGCACGCCTCGGTGTCGGGCCAGCCCTCCACCTGGTCGAGTTCCTTCACGCCCACCGGCACGCCGCCGAACGGCATCGACACGTCGGCGGCGCGGGCGGCGGCCTCGGCCTGCTCGCGCGCCAGGAACGAGAACGCGTTCAGGTCGCTGGCCTCGATGGCGGCGTAACTGGCCTGCAGTTCCTCCAGGGGGCTGCGTCGCCCGGCACGGAACTCGTCGACGAGAGAGCAGGCATCGCCCTGCCACGGTGTATCGGCCATGGCCGTCACGCTACTGCGAGTGCTTCACGGAACCGGTCGGGCTCGTCGAGGCTCACCGTCAGGCAGGTGACGTCCACCCCACCCAGCAGCGTGCGGGCCCGGGCCGGCGGGTCGAGCTGCAGGTCGAGCAAGCCGGTGCGCGACCCGTTCACGATCCAGCGGCCGCGCCAGCCGTGCACCCCGCGGTCGAACACCCGCCGGGTGGTGGGGGCGACCGACGTGATCGAACTGCGTGGGATCGTCACCCGGAACCCCCAGGCCAGGCGCACATCCACCTCGTCGTCGCGCACGTCGACCCAGCTGTGCCGCGGGCCCAGCCGGAACGGCGTGAAGATGGTGCGGGTGATGCGGTCGTAGCTGATCGCGAAGCGCATCCCCCGAGTATGCCTGCGCCGAGACGAGGCGGGGACGGGCCAGACCCTAGAGTCGGGCAGGTCATGGACAGCCGCTCGTTCCTCGGCCTGCAGCAGAGCCACAACCCGTACCGCTGGCATCTCGAGGTCACCCGCGGGATCAGCACCACCGGCAACTTCCTGTTCGGCGGTTGCGGCCTCGGTGCGGCGATCTCGGCCCTCGAGGGCACGAGCGGACGCGACGTGGTGTGGGCCACCGCGCAGTACCTGTCGTTCGCCAAGCCCGGTGAGGTGATGGACGTCGATGTGACCCTGGCAGTGGTGGGCCATCAGATGACCCAGGCCCGCGCCGTGTGCCATGTGGGCAACCGCGAGATCCTCACCGTCAACGCAGCACTCGGCAACCGCCCCATCGACGCCACCGGCCAGTTCGAGACCATGCCGGCCGCGCCTCGGCCCGACGACTGCGACCGGCGTGTGCACCGGTTGCCGGTCGACGGCACCATCAACGACCGGCTCGAACAGCGACTCGCCAAGGGCCGGCCGCTCGACGAGCTCGACGGCACCCCGGGCGACGGCCAGACGCTGCTGTGGGCGCGCCTGCCCGATGTGATCGAGGGGGTCGATGCCACGGCCCTGGCCATCCTGGGCGACTTCGTGCCGATGGGGGTGGGCCAGGCGCTGGGGGTGCTGGGCGGAGGCAACAGCCTCGACAACACGCTGCGCGTGGTGCACCTGGTGCCCACCGAGTGGGTGCTGCTCGACATCAGGGTCCATGCCGTCGAGCGGGGCTTCGCCCACGGCCTGGTGCACATGTACGCCGAGGACGGCACGCTGCTGGCCACCGCCAGCCAGAGTTGCATCGTGCGCTTCTGGGACACTGGGCGTACCACGCGAGACACGAACGAACCAAGGAGCCGATGACCATGGCACTCCCGACCCGACCCGGCATGACCGTGCCGCTGCCCGGCCCGCTGCACAGCCACCGCGACAAGCTGGGCGAACTGGCCGATATGGGCTACACCGACATCTGGTCGGCCGAGAGCGACGGCGCCGATGCGTTCACGCCGCTGGCGCTGGCCGCCGCTTGGGAACCGCGGTTGCGGCTGGGCACCGCCATCGTGCCGGCCTACACCCGCTCGCCGGCGTGCTTCGCGCAGAGTGTCGCCTCGATGGCCGATGCCGCGCCGGGCCGCTTCGCCATCGGCATCGGGTCGAGCAGCAATGTGATCGTCGAGCGCTGGAACGGGGTGCCGTTCGTCGAGCCGTACAAGAAGGTGCGCGACGTGGTGCGGTTCCTGCGCGATGCGCTGAGCGGCGAGAAGATCGCGAAGACCTACGACACGTTCACGGTGAACGGGTTCCGCCTGGGTGTGCGGCCCGAGCAGACACCGCCCATCTTGGTGGCAGCACTGCGCGAGGGCATGTTGAAACTGGCGGCGCGCGAGGGTGACGGAGCGATCATCAACTGGTTGTCGCCCACCGATGTGAGCCGGGTGGCTGGTGTGGTGCGCGATGCCGCGGGCGGGGCCGACAAGGAGATCGTGGCCCGCATCTTCTGCTGCCCGAGCGAGAACGCCGAGGCCGTGCGGGCTGCGGGCCGTTTCGCCGTGGCGGCCTATCTGAACGTGCCGGTGTACGCCGAGTTCCACCGCTGGCTCGGCCGGGGCGAGGTGCTGCAGCCGATGTGGGACGCCTGGCAGGCGGGCGACCGCAAGGCTGCCCTCGCGGCGATTCCCGACGAGGTGGTCGACGATCTGATCGTGCACGGCTCGCCGGCCGAGTGCCGGGCGAAGATCCAGGCCTACTTCGACAACGGGGTGACCACCAGCAGCCTGGCGATCATGCCCTTCGATCCGGAACTGAAGCACTGGGACGCCGTGAAGGCATTGGCCCCGACGGCTGGCTGAGGCCCCCGGCGCAGGGGTTCAGGCGACGACCTGGGCGGCTCGCTGTGCCAGTTGGCGGCGGATGAGCGCGATCTGGGCCAGGCCGAGTTCGCGTGTGCGCCGGTCGAGCCGGAACTGCAGTGGCCGCTCGGACGGGAGCAGCAAGACGAGTTGTTCGGGAGCCTCGGCCCGTGGCGTGCCGGTGCTGGTGGGGATGTCGGTGTGCGGTGCCATGGTGGCGATGGTGCACGGGGGGTGTGGCAGAGTTGAGGTTGGTTGCCGAACCCTGCTGTTTCGCGAGCACTGGTCCGGACAGTCTGAGTCCGGTAGGTCGTCGAAAGGTTCGAAGGTGACGCACAAGGCGCGAACAGGTGTAGCGGTAGCCGCCGTCACCACAGTGGTCGTCGCGCTCGCTGCGCTCACCGCCTTCGGCGGGTTGCCTGCCGTCGGCCTCGGCTCGCTCATCGCCGCCGCGACCGTCCTCGGGGTGCGCCAGGTCTGGTTCGGCGACGAAGCCGGCCTCGCCGATGCCGACCTGGCCGTCGAGTCCGACGATGCGGCCGATGCGGCCCTGACGGTGTCGGAACAGCAGGCCCGCGATGCCGCGCTCGCCGATCAGGCGGTGCAACAGGCCGTGAACGGCACCGTGCTCGCGACCGAACCGCAGATCGCCGACCACGACCCCTCGACCGGCTTGTGGAGCCGGGGAGCGCTCGAACGCGCACTGGCCACCGCCTCGCAGGAGACGGCATGGGCCTACCCCGGTCGGGTGGTGATGTTCGTTGTGTTCGACGACTTCAACGCGATCGTCGACGAGCACGGACGCGATGTGGGCCGCGAGGTGTTCGCTGCGGCAGCGCAGCGGCTGATGGCCTGCCTGCGCCCGGGCGACATCGCCGTGCGCCACGGCATCGACGGCTTCGCCATCCTGCTCGAACGCAATGCCGTGATGGGCACCGCCCGCCCGGTGGCCGAGCGCGTCATCATGGCCATGGCGTTCCCGTTCATGGTGGGCGACGACTTCGTCGCGATGGGCGCCTGCGTGGGCCTCACCGTCAGCAACGGCGACCTCACCCCCGACGGGCTGCTGCTCACCGGTATCGGCGCTGCCTCGATCGCCAAGCGCGCCGGCCGCGGTCACATCATCCAGGTCACCTGACCGCCCGTCGGGTTCGGCGCCTCGGTCCACGGCACCCCCAGCACCCAGCCCTCTTCGGCCACCACCATCGCTTCGATCTGGGGCGGCAACGCGGGTGAGAACAGCGACCCGATCGTGCCGTCGTGCACACAGGCGGTCAGATGCCGGGCGAGGGCGCTCATCTGCCGCGCGTCGCGCACCTCGTGCGGTTCGGCATCGATCGTCACCAGGCTCGGCCACACCTCGGCCACCACCACGCTGTCGGCGCGGTCGCAGGTCGGATCGGCCACCAGGCCGGTCTGGAACGGCCACACCCGCACCCGATCGGCGTGCCGTTGCCGGAGCCGGTGCAGGATCGGGATGGCGGTGAGCGATTGACTACCCACGCTGCCAGCGCCTGCCAGTTGCCACATCGAGGCCGGTCGTCGGCCGAGGTGGCGCAGGGCCGTTTCGGCGTGCCGGAACTCGGCGAGCGGTGCCGGCCCGGGTACGGGGAAGCCGGGTGCTTTCGTGCGGGCGAGGGTGGGCTGCACGTGACGTGCCGACGTGGTGCCCCAGAACGGCCCCGGTCCGTCGCCGACGCGAGCGTTCAGCCCGGCCGCCACGGCGAAGCGGTTGTTCGCGTTGTCGGGCCCGTCGTCGATCGTGTCGGCGAGGTGCTGCCACGCGGCCGACCACGGCAGGTCGTCGGTCAGGCCCGCGGCACGGGCGAACCCGGCGGGATAGCCGAGCCCGACGTCGACGCCGAGCAGCACCCGATCGTCGTGGTGGTCGGTGAGCAACTGTTCGAGCAGGGCAGCGGCCTGGTGACGGGTCGGCGGATTGTGCAGCACCGGTCGGTGTCGGCCGGGGCGGTCGCCCACGCGATGCACCGCCACCCAGATCGAGTCGGGCCCTTGCCGGGGCACCGCCGCTGCGCTCCAGTCGACGGTCACCACCAGGTCGAACACAGGTGCCTCAGCCGGCGCGGCGTTCGACGATCGCCCGCAGGTGCGGCCAGGCGGCGGCGAACCCGGGGTGGAGCGGGCGGCGGTCGACGAGGTCGGCGGCGACCCATTCGACCGCGTCGGTCTCGAAGTTGAGCGACTCGCCGAACGGTTCGTCGACCTCGACAACGACCGTGGTGTACGACCAGTCGTCGGCGGGCTGGAACACGTACTGGCCGATCAGGCGGTGCACGACGGGGATGTCACCCACCTCCTCGGACGCTTCGCGCAGAGCTGCGTCGAAGGGGGTCTCTCCTTCGTCCATCGCGCCACCGGCACACGACCAGGTGCCGCCCTCGTGGGCGAAGGCCGACCGCTTCTGCAGCATCACCAGCGGCACGCCACCTGCGGTGCCGTCGCCGTTCGTCGGGTGGTGGAGCACGAACACCACCCCGGCGGCGCCGAAGACACCCCAACGGACATGTCCGTCGGAGCACCGCACGAATCCGTCGCCCGATCGCCGATGCGTCATGGCGCAACCTTGGCCCGTCGACACCGGGGTCTGCCAATCCGTGCCACACCCCGTCCGTAGGCTGCTCCCCATGCGTGTGCTCCACACCAGCGACTGGCACCTCGGCCGCAGCTTCGGTGCCGTCTCGTTGCACGACCACCAGGTGGCGTTCGTCGACTGGCTGGTCGACGTGGTGGCGGCCGAGCAGGTCGACCTGGTGGTCATCGCGGGCGACGTGTTCGACCGGTCGGTGCCGCCCACCGCAGCCATCGATCTGCTGCGCAGCGCATTGCTGCGATTGCGTGCCACCGGTGCGCAGGTGGCGGTCATCGCCGGCAACCACGACGGGCCCGAACGGGTGGCCGCCTACGACCTGCTGCTCGATCCGTCGGGGGTGATCGTGCGGGGCGGGTATCGGTGCGCGGGCGAGGTGGTCACGCTCGAGTTCGCCGACGGCCCGCTCGACCTGGTGATGCTGCCCTATCTCGACCCGGTGCTCGAACCGGTCGAGGTGCCGGTGGGCGACGTGGGTGAGGCAGGCGAACGTCGGCGGCGCACGCACCACGATGTGCTCGCTACCGCAGCCGAACGAGCCCGTCTGGCACTGCGCTCACCCCGGTCGCTCGCAGTGGCCCACGCCTTCGTCGTCGGCGCCTCGGGCTCCGCCGCGGTCAGCGACAGCGAGCGGCAACTCACCGTCGGTGGCACCGCCGAGGTGCGCGCCGAGGTGTTCGCTCCGTTCTCGTACACCGCCCTCGGCCATCTGCACACCCCCCAGCAGGTGGCCGGGCCCACGGTGCGCTACAGCGGTACCCCGTTGGCCTACTCGTTCTCCGAGACCGCACCGAAGCAGGTGGTGCTGGTCGACCTCGCCCCGGATGGTTCTGCCGAGGTGGTCGAGGTGCCGGTGCCAGTGGGCCGTGGTGTCAGCACGGTGCGCGGCACCATCGACGAGTTGCTGGCCGCGCCGCAGCTCGCAGCCGTGCAGCACTGGGTGCGCGCCGTGATCACCGATCCCGTGCCCGTGCTGCACGCCAAGACCCGCCTGGCCGAGGTGTATCCGCACGTCGTCGAGGTCGAGTGGCAAGCGGCCGGGTCGAGCGGCCAGCCCGCTGTGTCGTCGGCCGAGCACCGGCGGCGGCTGTCGCCCGCCGAGGTGGTCGAGGCGTACTGGACCGAACTGCACGATGTGGCGCCCACCGACGACCAGCGCGCCGTGCTCCACCGAGCCATCGACACGGCATTGGGCGCATGAGACCGCTGCATCTGCGCATCCAGGCCTTCGGGTCGTATCCCGAGGCCGAGCAGGTGAACTTCCGCGCCCTTGCCGAACTCGGTCTGTTCTGCGTCACCGGGCCCACCGGTTCGGGCAAGAGCACCATCTTCGATGCGCTCACCTACGCGCTCTACGGCGAGGTCGCCGGCGATCGGCAGGTGCGCGACATGCGGTCGCAGCACGCCGCGCCGGGCACGCCCACCGAGGTGTCGTTCGAGTTCGAGATCGGCGGTCGTCGCTTCCTGGTCGAGCGGTCGCCCGCGCAAGAGCAGCCCAAGGCCCGCGGCACCGGCACCACGGTGCGCCCGGCCACCGCGTCGCTGCACGAGTGGATCGACGGTGCGTGGCAGGGCCTCGCCGGCCAGTCCAACGCCGTCACCGCCCAGTGCGTCGCCGTGCTCGGGCTCAGCGCCGAGCAGTTCCAACAGGTCGTCCTGCTGCCCCAGGGAGCGTTCGACGAGTTCCTCCTCGCCAAGACAGCCGACCGGCAAGAGCTGTTGCGCAAGTTGTTCGGGTCGCACCTCTACGTGCGAGCGGTCGATGCCATGAAGGCCGAGGCCGAGGCGCTGCGTGGCCAGGTGCAGGCGGTCGACGCCGAGGCCGAGCGGCACCGCCTGAACGGCGTGGAGGCCGCGCGGCAGATCGCCGAGTTGCTCGGCGTCGCGCCGCCCGACGAACTCACCGACGACGCCGACGACGCTGCTGTCGAAGCCGCCGCCGCGGTGCTGGCCCCGGTGGCGGAGACGCTGGCTGCTCGGGCCGACACCGCTCGTCAGCACGCCCTGCAGGCGCGGCAGGTGGCCACGGGCGCAGCCGAGGCGGCCACGAGGTTCGACCAGGCCGCTGCACTCGCCGCCGAGCATCTGGTGCTGCGCGAACGCGAGCCGGCTGTTCGCGCCGACCTCGAACGCGTCGAGGCCGCGCGGCGGGCGGCACCGGTGGTCGACGCGTCCACCGCTGCAGCAGATGCCACCCTGGCGCACGACACGGCGAGTGCAGCGCAGGCCGCCGTCGTCGAACAGCTCGACGAGGGTGCAGCCCGCCTGGGGGTCGACCTCGGGGCCACGCCGGCCAGCGCCAGTGCTGCGCTGGCGCAGCACACCGCCGCGCTCGACGCCGCCACGCTGTTGCTGCGGGCCGCCGACGAGGCAGCCACCGCAGCTCGCGACGCAGCGTTCGAGGTCGAGTCGGCTGCTGCCGAGGTGGCCCGTTGCGCCACCCGCCACCAACAGCTCGGCGACCAGTTCCACCAGGCCCAGACCCAGCACGACATCGCCGCTGCCGGCGCCAGCGGTCTCGATGCCGCCCGCACCGCTGCTGCCGCCGCGGCCGAGCGTCTTGCGCAACGCGTGGCACTCGACACCGCCCTCGACGAGCTGCGCATCGCGCACGACGATGCCGCCGCCACAGCGGATGCTGAGCGCCAGCTGTTCGCCCGGTTCATGGGCGATGTCGCACCGCGCCTTGCCGCAGCGCTGGTCGACGGACAGGGGTGCCCGGTGTGCGGCAGCGTCGAGCATCCGGCGCCGGCATCGGGTCGGTCCCTCGATCAGGCCGTCGATCCTGCCGAACTCGACGCAGCACGACGCGCCACCGACACCGCCCGCGGCGTTGTCGACCGGCTCGTCGAACGTGTCGCCGGGTTGCGCACCTCGCTCGGTGATGCCGCCCGGTCGGCGGTCGATGTGCTTGCGGCCGAAGCTGCCGCCGCCGACGCCGCCCTCGCCGACGCCCAGCGTGCCGAACGCGAACGCGTTGCGCTTGCCACCCGCTGCGACGAACTCCGCGCCGCCGTGGCCGAGGCCGCCGCACAGCTCGCCGCGGCCACCGCGGCCGAGGGGGCGCAACGCACCCTCGCAGCGACGGCCGCCCACCACCACCGCCTCGCCGCCCAACGGGCTGCAGCGGTCGATGCCCAGCAGGTCGGCGATGCTCGCCACCTGGTCGACCGCCTCGTGCCGGTGATCGACGAGTGGACCACGGCGAATGCCGACGTCGCGGCCACCGACGCCCTGCGGCTCCAGGCCGCACAACGGCTGGTCGAGGCGCTGGCGGCCAGCGGGTTCGCCGACGTCCACTCGGCCCGCGCTGTAGCACTCGATGGGGCCACGGTCGACGAACTGGCCGCCGCTGCCGCCGAGCACAGCCGTCGGTCGGCCGAGGTCGCCGCCCAACTCGCACAACTCGATGCCTTGGGCGTGCCCGGCGAACGCCCCGACGCCGAGGCCGCCGACCACACGGCCACCGACCTCGAACAACAGGCCACCACGCTCGACCGCACCCGCGCCCTGGTTCAGCAGCGCCGCACCGATCTCGTCCGCGCGGTTCACGAGGTGCGGTCGATCGCTGCCGGCTCGGCCGAGTTGCGCCGTCGCCACCAGGTGGCCGCCACCGTGCGCGAGGTCTGCAACGGCACCGCCGGTCGCCGTATCGGCCTCGAGACCTGGGTGCTGGCAGCCGAACTCGACCGAGTCACGGCCTCGGCCACCGAGCACCTGCAACGCATGTCGAACGGTCGCTACGCGCTCGTGCGCACGGCAGAGGCCGAGCGCGGCGGGCAGCGCACCGGTCTCGACATCGCCGTGTTCGACGCGCACACGGGCCAGAGCCGGCCCCCGGTGTCGCTGTCGGGTGGCGAACGTTTCCAGGCCTCGCTGGCGTTGGCGCTCGGCCTCGCCGATGTGGTGAGCCAGGGCGGTACCGGCTCGGGGCATGTGTTCGAGGCGTTGTTCGTCGACGAGGGGTTCGGTTCGCTCGACCCCGAGGCACTCGACGACGCCATCGAGGCGCTCGGCCATCTGCAGGCCATCGGTCGCATGGTGGGGGCCATCACCCATGTCGAGGCGATGAAGGCACAGGTGCCCACGGGCATCGAGGTGCGCCGTCGCCCGGCAGGTGGTGGCTCGACCATCGTGCAGCCGGGGGTGCGCCGATGACCCTGCACCTGTGCGTCGCCGACCGCCTCGAACCGTTGGCCGAACGGGCCGCCGAGGTGCTGGCCCTCGCCCCCGACGACCCGTTCGTGCGCGACGTCGTGGCCGTCCCGGGCGACGGTGTGCGCACCTGGCTGGTGCAGCGGTTGGCCCGGCGGGTGGGTGCCTCGTCGCACACGGCCCCCGACGGCATCGTCGCCAACGTCGAGTTCGTGTTCCCGGGCGCACTCGTGCGACGTGCACTCGGCCGCACGGGCGACAGCCCCTGGTCGATCGGGCCGCTCACCTGGGCGGTGTTCGACCTGATGCACACCCACGGCGAGCTGCTCGGCCTCCCGGTCGACGCCGTACGCGCCCGCGCCATCGCCGATCTGTTCGACCGGTACGGCCTGCACCGTGCCGCAATGGTGCGGTCGTGGGAACGGGGGCACGACGTCGATGCCGTCGGGGCACCGCTCGCACCCTCGGCGCGGTGGCAGCCGCAGTTGTGGCGGCTGCTCGTCGAGCGGCTCGGGGTGGCCAGCGATGCCGCGCTGCTGCCGGCCGACACAGCGGCGCTGCGTGCCCATCCCGGGCTGGCCGATCTGCCGCCGCGCGTGGTGTCGTTCGGGCTCGCCAGCATGCCGGCAGCGCACCTCGAGGTGCTCACGGCACTGGCTGCGCACCGCGAGGTCCATCTGCTGGCACCGGCCGCATCGCTCGACTGGTGGCACCGTCTCGAGCACCCTGCGGTGGCGCTGGGCACCGGGTCGTGGCCGCGCGGCGCCGACCCCGCTGCCGATGTGGTCACCCATCGGCTGGCGCGAACCTGGGCACGTGCCGGCCGCGAAGCGCATCTGCTGTTGCGCGCTGCGGTGCACCGGGCCGGGCCGCTCGCCACGGTCGACACCGTGCCTCCGGCGCCCACGTCCACCGACACGACGCTGCTGGCGATCGTCCAGCAGGCCATTCGCACCGACACCGACCCGCCCGGCCCACCCACTGCTGGCGCACCCGACCTGCGCCCACCGCTGCACCCCGACGACCGCAGTGTGCAGTGGCACCGCTGCCATGGCCTCACCCGTCAGGTCGAGGTGCTGCGCGACGTCATCCTCCGGCTGCTCGACGCACCACCGCCGCCCGGCGGCGTCGCCCTCGAGCCGCGCGACATCAGCATCGTCTGCCCCGACGTGGCTGCGGTTGCTGCCCTCGCCGAGGCCGTGTTCGCTGGCGACGGTCCCGATGGTGCCGTGCCTGCGTTGCCGCTGCGCGTGGCCGACCGGTCGATCCGGTCCGATGTCGCCCTGCTCGATGCCGTGGCAGCGCTGTTCGACTTCGTCGACGGCCGGTTCCGTGCCGGTCAGGTGCTCGCCTACGCCGCCAGGCCACCGGTCAGTGCCAGGTTCGGGTTCACCCCCGAACGGCTCGGCACCGTGGTCGGCTGGGTCGAGGCGCTGCCCGTGCGCTGGGGGCTCGACGCATCGCGGCGCAGCACCTTCGGGCTTCCCGAGGGGTTCGCTGCCGGCACCTGGCAGGCAGGTCTCGACCAGTTGCTCCTCGGGGCGGCAATGGCCGACAGCGGGCCGCGTGTCGGCCCCGGGTCGACGGTTCCGTTCGGCGACATCGAGGGCGATGTGGTCGAGGTGGCGGGCGATCTGGCCGACTTCGTCGATCGCCTCAGGCGGGCCGTGGCGCGCCTGTCGGTCGAGCAACCGGTGGCGGCGTGGTGCGATGCGCTGCGCGACGCGGCCCTGCAGTTGTGCGCGCTCGACGACCTCGACAGCTGGCAGTGGAGTCGGCTCGAGTCCGAACTCACCCGGCTCGCCGCCGATGCCACCATCGACGGCTACCCGGTCGATCGGCCGGTGCCACCGCAGCAGATGGCCGCGTTGCTGGCAGCGCGGCTGGGCGGTCGGCCAGGCAGGCCGCGGTTCGGGTCGGGCGCCATCACGCTGTCGTCGCTCACGGCGCAGCGCGGTGTGCCGCACCGGGTGGTCTGCCTGCTCGGCTTCGACACCGAACTGGGGGGCGGTGCCGCGTCGGCCGACGATCTCATGGCCGCGCAGCCGTACCTCGGCGACCGCGATGCCCGCAGCGAAGGCCGTGCCCAGTTGCTCGACGCCGTGTTGTCGGCCGGCGAGCACCTCGTCATCTGCAGCACCGGTCGCGACCTGCGCACCAATGCCGATGTGCCGCCCACCGTGGCGCTCGCCGAGTTCGCCGATCTGGTCGATGCGTCGGTGGTACCGCCGCTCACCGGCCCGGCGTCGTCGGCCCGGCGAGCCAGCGACGCCATCGCCGTGGCACACCCGCGCCAGGCCTGGTCCGAGCGCAACTTCATCGCCGGCGAACTGGGAATCGACGGCCCGTGGGGCTTCGACGCGGCAGCTCGCACGGCCGCCATCGGCCGCCGCGCCCAGGCCGATCCGGCACCGCTGCTGCCGCATCCGCTGCCGCCCGACCGGTCGGGCGAGTGCGACCTCGCCGGGCTCCACCTCGCACTCACCGAACCGGTGCGCCGTCTGCTGTCGGTGCGCCTCGGGGTGGCCGTGGCCGACGAGGCCACCGAGCCCGACGACGCCATCGCGCTGTCGCTCGACGGTCTCGAGCACTGGCACCTCGCCGACGCGTTGCTCACCATCCGGCTCGACACCCCGCCCGAACACGTCGACGAGACGATCGAGCGATGGATCGATGTCGAGCAGGCCCGTGGCGCGCTGCCCCCGTTCGGCTTCGGCGCACAGGCCATCGCCTCGGCGCGTAACCGGGCCGACGGCATCGCCGCCATGCGCAACGAGGTGCTGGCCGCCGAGCAGGTTCCCACCACACCCACCACCCGGGCCGTCGAATACGCACTCGCCGACGGCCGCCTGGTGATGGGCGAGGTCTCCGGTGTGCACGGGCATCTCGTCGTCACCGCAACCGTGTCGGCCCTGTCGCCCAAACACCGCTTGGCAGCCTGGTTGCGCCTCGCACTGCTCACCGGCACGGCCCCCGACATCGCCTGGCAGGCGCTGCTGGTGGGAACCAAGGGCACGGGCGACAACCGCGAACCGGTCGTCGAACGGTTGGCCCTGCGCTCGCCGGCCGATGCAGTCGAGGTGCTCCACACCGTGGTCGACCTCTTCGACCGGTCGGGTGCCGACCTCATCCCGTTCTTCCCGGCCACCAGCGAGGCGCTGCATCGCCGCGATCGTTCGGCCGCGCTGTCTGCGTGGCGGCCCGACACCGACCACGCCCGCGGCGATGCCGACGACCGCTGGGTGCAGTTCGCCTTCGGTCCGCTCGACCTCGACGACCTCCTCCGGCTGCCACCACGTGCCGACGAGGCCGGCCCCACCTGGGGCGACGAGCCGTCGCGCGCGCACCGCTGGGCCGATCGTGTGTGGGGCACGTATCAGCGCACCACCACCCTGATCGGGGTCGACGATGACCACTGACCGGTCGCCGTTCGACATCGGTGGCCCACTGCCCTCGGGGCTCTCGGTGCTCGAGGCCAGCGCGGGCACCGGGAAGACCTATGCGCTCAGCGCGCTGGCGGTGCGGTTCGTCGCCGAGTTCGACACGCCGGCCTCGGCCCTGTGCATCGTCAGCTTCACCGAGGCCGCCACCGCCGAACTGCGTGGCCGGGTGCGTGCCCGCCTGGTCGAGATCGCCGACGCACTCGACAGCGGCCACCCGACAGCCGCGGTGGCCAGCGACGACCCGGTGCTCGCGGCCGTTGCCCGGGTCGACGATCCGGGCGAACTGCGGCGCCGTATCGCCCGGTTGCGCAGCGCCGTGGCCGACTTCGACGCCGCCACCATCACCACCATCCACGGCTTCTGCGGTCGCGTGTTGGCAATGGCCGGCGACGGCTTCGCCGACACCCCCATCGAGCGCGGTGGCGACGATGTCGCCGAGGTGGTGAACGACCTGCTCATCGCATGTGCAGCACCCGGCCACCCGCAACGCGAGCTGCTCGACTCGGTGAAGCCGACGGCGCTCGCCAAGGCGGTGGCCGCCCGGCTCACGCTGCCCGATGCCCGGTTGCAGCGCTACGACCCGAACGAGGTGCTGTCGAAACGCGCCACCAGCGAACCGATGCGACGCGCCCGCTCGATGGCCGCCGCCGACCTCGTCGACGCAGCCGTCGCCGAGGTGCTCGCCCGCCGGGCCGCCACCCGCGCTCGCACACTCGACCGGGTGGTGGTCGACACCCGCGACCTGGTTGCCCGTCCCGATACCGGTCAACTCGTCGCAGCACTGCGAGCGCGTTATCGAGTGGTGCTGATCGACGAGTTCCAAGACACCGACCGGGTGCAGTGGGAACTGTTCCAGCGCCTGTTCGTGGGCGGCGAGGATGCACCGGCCGTCGTGCTCGTGGGCGATCCGAAGCAGTCGATCTACCGGTTCCGCGGGGCCGAACTGTCGGCCTACCTCGATGCGCTCACCGCCGCCGACAGCATCCGCACCCTCGAGGTGAACCGCCGCTCCGACGGCCCGGTGCTGGCCGGGCTCGAACGCCTCTTCGACGGCTTCACCTTCGGCGCCGATGCCGTGTGCTTCCAGCCGGTGGTGCCCGCCCCCGAGAACCATGCGAGTCGCATCGACCTCGTGCCGCTCACCACCGCCCACGCCCCGCCGGCCCCCATCGAGATCCGGGTGGTGCCGCAGCACCACGACGTGCTCGGTGCACCGGCGGCTCGCCGGGCCGTCCGCGACGACGTCGTGGCCGTGGTGCGTCATCTGCTCGCCTCGGAGGCCACGATCGACACCGTCGACCGCGGCAGGCGACCGTTGCGAGCACGCGACATCGCCGTGCTCACCCGCAGCAACCGCGATGCCAACCTCACCGTCGCCGACCTCGGTGCAGCCGGCATCGCGGCGGCCACCACCGGTGCCACCAGCGTGCTCGACACCGCAGCGATGCAGCAGTGGAAGATGCTGTTCGACGCGCTCGAACGGCCCGGCTCGGCTCGTACGGCCCGCGCTGCAGCGCTCGGCTGGTTCGTCGGGCACACCGCCACCGAACTCGCCGCATTCGACGACACCGCGCTGGCCGGGTTGCACGAGCTGTTGCGCGAGTGGTCGGCGCTGGTGGCGCGGCGTGGTGTGGCGGCGCTGCTGGCCGCCGTGCGGGCCCACGGCCTGGGGGCGCGGCTGTTGGCACGCCGCGGCGGCGAGCGCGACCTCACCGACGTCGAGCACATCGCCGAGCTGCTGCAGCAGGCAACCCGTAGCGGTCCGGCGTCGGCGGCGTCGATCCGCCGTCTGCTCGCCGACCCGCGAGCCTTCGGCGACGCCGACGACGCCGATTCGGTGGTGTCGCGGCGTATCGACCGCGACGACGACGCGGTGCAGGTGCTCACGTCGCACCGCGCCAAGGGCCTCGAGTTCGGCGTGGTGCTGTGCCCCTACCTGTGGACCAAGCCCGGCAGCAACGCCGGCCCGCCCCACGCCGCAACCACCGCCGGCCGGCTCATCGACCCGTCGTGGGTCGCCGGGCAGAGCAGCACAGCAGCCGCCAAGGAGCTGCGTGCTGCCGCGTCGGCCGAGGCCGCCGACGAACAACGTCGCCTGCTGTACGTGGCGCTCACCCGTGCCAAGCACCGTTGCATCATGTGGTGGGCACCGGTGTCCACCAAGAGCGGCACCGGAGTGCTCGGCGAGGTGTTGCAGCACGCGCTCGGCACCGAGGTGGTGCCCACCACGGTCGACCACCTCCAACCGCTCGTCGAGTCGTCCGGCGGCACCATCGGTGTCACGTCCACGGCGGCACGGCCGCCATCGCCCGCCGCGGGCGGGCCCTCGGTCGGCGCGGTCGAGCCACCCGCGTTGGCGGTGGCCACCACCGACCGGGTGCTCGACCGCAGTTGGCGGGTGTGGTCGTTCAGTGGGGTGAAGAGCGCCGCCGATGCGGCCGATACCGGGCCTGATACCGGGCCCGATACCGGGCCCGATACCGAGGTGCCGGTGGCCGGCGGCGCCGACGAACCGCCCCCCACCGCACCCGAGGAACAGGCCGAACCGCCGCTCGATGCGCAGCCGCTCGCGTCGGCGCCGGGCGGTACCGAGTTCGGCACGTTGGTGCACCATGTGCTCGAACAGGTCGACTTCGCCAGTCCCACGCTGCTCGCCGACCTCACCGAACAGTGCGCCGCCTCGTTGCGCTATCGGTCGCTGCGCATCGATCCCGCCCACCTGGCGGCCGGCCTCCAGTCGGCCATCGAGGCTCCGCTCGGCGGCCCGCTGGGCGATCTGCGCCTGCGCCACCTCACCCGGGCCGATCGGCTCGACGAGTTGGTGTTCGACATGCCGCTCGGTCGGTTGCGTGCGCACCAGGTGGGTGCCGTGCTGGCCGACCACCTGCCCGCCGATGATCTGCTCGCCCCCTGGGCCCGGTCGATGGTCCGAGCCGGCTACGACCTGCCGTTGTCGGGCATGCTCACCGGCTCGATCGACCTGGTGGCGCGCACCGACGGTGGCCAGCGGTTCTGGGTGGCCGACTACAAGACCAACCAGCTCGGCCCCGACTCGGGCTACACCCGGGCCGAGCTGGTCGAGGCGATGGCGCACCATCACTATCCGCTGCAGGCCGCGCTCTACCTGGTGGCCCTCCATCGTCTGCTGCGCTGGCGGTTGGCCGGCTACCGCCCCGAGGTGCACCTGGGTGGTGCCGCGTACCTGTTCCTGCGCGGAATGGACCCGTCGCGTCCGGCCGACGCCGCACGGGGTGTGTTCTGGTGGCAGCCCCCGGCGGCAGCCATCGACGCGCTCGACCGTCTGCTCGCCGCGGAGGACGGCCGATGACCGATCTCGTCGCCGTACTCGAACCTTGGCGCGAGGTGTTCGACCTGTCGGCCGCCGATGTGCACCTGGCCGCCACGCTGGGTCGGCTGACCGGCGAGTCGCGGCCGCCGGTGCTGCTCGCTGCGGCGCTGGCCTCGCGCGCACCGCGGCTGGGTGATGTGTGCGTCGACCTCGACGGGCTCGGGCACGGCCCGCCCACCGCCGAGTGGTGTGCAGCGTTGGCCACCAGCGCGCTCGTCGCGGGCGCCGACGCCCCGTTGGTGGTGCGCGGCACACACGTCTATCTCCAGCGCTATCACGCCTACGAACTCGCCGTAGCCGCCAACCTGCGGTCGTTCGCCGCCGCCCGGGTGGCCACCATCGAGGCCGACCTCGGCCTGCTCGACACCGTGTTCGACGGTCGGCTGTCGTCGGAACAACGCGCCGTCGTGGCGAGCGCTGCCCAGCGGGGTCTCACGGTGCTGGTGGGCGGGCCCGGCACGGGCAAGACCACCACCGTGGCAGCGTTGCTCGCCACGGTGGCGCGCTCACTCGGCTCGCTGCGCATCGCCCTGGTGGCCCCCACCGGCAAGGCTGCGGCACGCCTCGGCGAGGCATTCCGCGACGCAGCCGCGCAGCTGCCGGCCGATGTCGCGGCGGCACTGGCAACGGTCGAGACCTCCACCATCCATCGCCTCCTCGGTGCCATGGGCGATTCGTCGAGCCGGTTCCGTCACCATCGCCACCATCGGCTGCCCCACGACGTGGTCATCGTCGACGAGTCGTCGATGGTGTCGCTGCCACTGATGGCGCATCTGCTCGATGCCGTGCGCGCCGATGCCCGCGTGGTGCTGGTGGGCGACCCGGGGCAGCTCGCCAGTGTCGAGGCGGGTTCGGTACTGGCCGATGTCGCGGCGGCGGCCACGGCCCTCGACGGATGTGTCACCGTGCTCACCCAGAGCCGCCGGTTCCCGCCGGGCTCGCCGGTCGACGTGCTGGCGCGCGCCATCGGCGCAGGCGACACGGCCGCGGCACGCAGGGTGCTGTCGGCCCCCGACTCGCCGCTGGCCGATGCCGGCGCGGTGCGGTGGTATCCGCAGGTCGACGCTGCCATCGAGGCGGTGCGGACCGTCATCGAACCGGTCACCGCGGCCGTGGCCGACGCGGCTGCCGCCGGCGATGCGGCGACGGCGCTCCACCGTCTGGCGGCGGCCCGGGTGCTGTGCGCCCACCGGCAGGGGTCGATGGGGGTCGATCGGTGGAACGAGCGGGTCGAGGCCTGGCTCGCCGCCACGGGCCGGCCCACCGGCGGCTGGTATCCGGGCCGTCCCCTGATGATCACCGCCAACGACTACCGGCTGGGTCTGTTCAACGGCGATGTGGGGGTGGTGGTGCACGTCGCCGGGCGACCGATGGTGGCGTTCCCGGCGTCCGACGGGCCTGTCCTCGTGGCGCCGTCGCGGCTCGAGCGGTTCGAGACGGTGCACGCAATGACCATTCACAAGAGCCAGGGCTCCGAGTTCGACCATGCCGTGGTGGTGCTGCCCCCGGTCGGGTCGCGTCTCGCGAGCCGCGAACTGCTCTACACCGCGGTCACCCGTGCCCGTCGCGTGGTCACCGTGCTGGGCAGTACCGAGTCGCTCGACGAGGTGGTGGCCCGCCGCACGCACCGGGTGAGTGGTCTGGCCGAGATGCTCCGCGCCTGAGCACCAGAACCTGCGTGCGCTTCGCCGCGATCCCGGACCATCGTCGACACCGGTCCGTCGCGAGTGCGATGGCCGGGTGGAGCCAACGATGCGCAACCGTCTCATCATCGCAGTCGTCGCACTGGGTGTCGTCGGCGCGCTCGGCGGCACCGCCCAGGCCGATTCGACGGGTGCCCCCTCGTCGGCGTCGTCGCCCCTCTCGTCGGTCGTCCGCGCCGACGGGCAACGATCGATCTTCGCCAGAGCTCTCGAGGTGACCGGTCTGTCGGGCTTGTTCGATGCCTGCAACGACGCCCACACCACCGTGTTCGCTCCGTCCGACGCTGCGTTCCGGGCCACGTTCTCGGCGATGGGGCTCACCGAACCCCAGGCGCTGACCGACGCCACGCTGCTCAGCGACCTCATCACCGCCCATGTGGTGTCGGGTGAGATCGACGGTGCGGCCCTGGCCGAGGGCCGCGTGCTGAAGGCGCTCAACGGGGCGCCCATCACGGCCGCAGGCACCGGCACCGCGGTGTCGCTGAACCGTGCAGCAAAGGTGACCACGGCTGATGTCGCCGCGTGTAATGGCGTGATGCATCTGATCGACCGGACGCTCGTGACCGCGGCTGCGCAGGCGGGCCCGATGCCGAACACCGGTCTCGTGCACCAGCAACTGGCGGTCACCGTCTCGGCAGCCAGCCTCGTCACCGGTGCTCTGGCGATGCTCGTGGCCCGTCGCCCACGTCGCCAGCGCATCTGAATCCTGTTGCCGAGCCGCCGCCCACGGGGTAGACCTCGGGCATGGCCGCAACGACCGAGCAGATCCACACCACTGCGTGCACCCTCGACTGCCCCGACGCCTGCTCGCTCAGCGTCACGACGGTCGACGGCCGGATCACCGCGGTCGACGCTGCGCCCGGCAACCCGCTCACCCAGGGCTGGATCTGCGCCAAGGTGAAGCGCTCCGCAGCCCGGGTGTACGCGCCCGAGCGGGTGCTCACCCCTCTGGTGCGCGAGGGCGCGAAAGGTGACGGCGAGTTCCGGGCGTGCTCGTGGGACGAAGCACTCGATCTGGTCGCCGATCGCATCCGCGCTGCGATCGCCGACCGTGGTCGCGATGCCGTGGTGGGCTTCACCTACAACTCGTCGTCCGCAGTGATCGAGGCATCGAGCGCCACCGAGATGGTGCTCGCGGCGCTCGGGGCCACCGAGGTGGCGCCCACCATCTGCGCCGCCACGGCGGGTGCCGCCTGGGCGAGCGTGTTCGGCGACATGGCGTCGGCCGACCCGGCGCAGGTGGTCGACTCGCGCCTGGTGGTGGTGTGGGGTGCCAACCCCACCGTCTCGAACACCCACTTCCCGCCGCTCGTGCAACAGGCCGTCGACCGTGGCGCGCGCCTGGTGGTGGTCGATCCGCGCCGCACGGCGATGGCTCACCGCGCCGACCTGCACCTCGCTGTGCGGCCGGGCACCGATGTGGTGGTGGCACTGGCCCTCGCCAACCACTGGCAGGCCACGGGTCGCATCGACGCGGCCTTCGTCGACCGGCACGCCGAGGGTGTCGACGAGTTCCTCGCCGCGGCAGCGGCCTGGCCGCTCGACCGCGCCGCCGAGGTGAGCGGACTGGCCGTCGACGACCTCGCCCTCCTGGCCGACTGGTGGGCCGACACGCGCCCGGCGATGCTGCGCATCGGCTGGGGCCAGGAGCGCAACGCCAACGGTGGTGCGGCCTGCCGGGCCATCGTGTCGCTGCCGGTGCTGCTCGGCCAGTTCGGCACCCCCGGCGCCGGGGTGATCGGGGCCACGAGGGTCGGTGCCGTCGACGCCCTCCGGCGCTGGCCGACCATCGAGCCGCTGCCGCGCCGCAGCGTGAACCTGCACGAAGTGGGCCGATGGCTTGCACCCGATGCGGGCGATCCGTGCCGGGTGCTGTTGGTACAGGGCGCCAATCCGGTGCTGATGTGCCCCGATCAGGCTGCTGTCACCGCTGCGTTCGCCCGGAACGACGTGTTCACGGTGGTGCACGAACAGGTGCTCACCGACACCGCTCGCTATGCCGACGTGGTGCTACCCGCCACGACGGCGTTCGAGATCGACGATGTGATGACCAGTTACGGCACCTACGCCGTGCAGCCGGTGCGGCCCGTGATCGACCGGGTGGGTGAGAGCCGGTCGAACGACGAACTCGGTGTTGCTCTCGCCGGCAGGTTGGGCATGGAGTGGGCGGCCACGCTGCCCGTCGGCGCCGCGGCGCGGGCGGCAGTGGTCGACGATGCGGGCCCGCGCCAGGTGGCGGTGGCGTGCACCCAGTTCGTCGACACGATGCCGCCCGATGGTCGCGCCCGTCTGGTCGACCCGGTGCTGGGCGTGCCCGTGTACGTGCCGGTGCACGACGCCTACCCGCTCACACTCATCACGCCGGCCACGTCGCGGCTGGTCAACTCGATGTTCGGCGAGTTCCAGAGCCCCGATCCGGCGGTGCTGGTGCACCCGGCCGACGCTGCGGCGCGAGGCCTGGCGGCCGGCGCCGAGGTGGTGGTGTTCAACGATCGGGGCGAGGTGCGGGCGCGGCTCGACGTCGGCGACGACACCCGCCAGGGTGTGGTGGTGATGGCCAAGGGCATCTGGCTCGCCCGCCACGGCGACGGGCGAGGGGTGAACCTGCTCACCCCGGCCACCAGCGATGCCCTCGCTGACGGTGCCTGTTTCAACGACACCCGGGTCGACGTGCGCCCCGCCTGAGGTCTTGCACCCGCCCTCCCGGTGTGTAAGGCTCACTTTACATCAACGGGTAGGCTCTCTTGAGCCACTGGAAGAGGGAGCGCACGATGGGTGCAAGTTTCTTGATCACGCTGCGCGAGGGCCTCGAGATCTCACTCGTGCTCGCCATCGTGCTGGCCTACCTCGCCAAGACCGGTCGTCGCGAGCTGTTCCCAGCGGTCGCCGCCGGTGCCGGCATCGCCGCTGCCGTGTGCGTGGTCGCCGGTATCGCCTTCCACGTACTGATCGGCGAGTTCGAGGGACGTGCCGAGCAGGCGATCGAGGGCACGCTGGCGCTCGTCGCCGCCGCGGTGCTCACCTGGATGATCTTCTGGATGCGCAAGAACGCACGGGGCATGTCGACCGAACTGCACGGCAAGCTCGATGCCGCCGCCAACCGCTCTGCCACCGCCGTGGCGTTGGTGGCCTTCGGCGCAGTGGCTCGCGAGGGCTTCGAGACCGTGCTGTTCCTGCTCGGCGCCGAGACGGGCTCGTCGTCGGGTGCATCGGTGGTGATCGGTGGGCTGCTCGGCCTCGGCGTGTCGGCGGTGCTGGGGGTGATCGTGTACCGCGGTGGCAGCAAGCTCAACCTGCGCCGTTTCTTCCAGATCACCGGCGCACTGCTCATCGTGTTCGCCGCCGGGCTGTTCGCCAAAGCCGTGCACGAGTTCCGCGAACTGCTCGAGATCGAGGGCTGGCTGGCCGAGCCGGTGTGGGTGATCGAGTCGGGTGCGTTCGCCAGCGGTTGGCTGTACGACTTCCTGGCCGGTGTGTTCGGCTGGTCGAGCGACCCCGAGCGGATCCGCGTCATCGCCTACGTCGCCTACCTGGTGCCCGTGTCGATCGCCTTCTTCGCCGGCGGCCGTTCGGCCTCTGCCACGAAGCCCGCCCCGGCACCCGACGCACCGAAGCTGCCCGCCGCCGTGTGACAGGCTGCGGCGGTGATCGTCGCCCGTATCGCCGTTGCGCTCGCCGGCACCGTCCTCGTACTCGTCACCCTCGGGTCGGCGCTCAAGACCATCGTCGTGCCGCGGGGTTACCTCACCCGCATTACCCGCACCCACTTCGTCCTGCTCGCCAAGGTCTTCCGCCGACTGGCCTCGCCGCGCCGCCCGTTCGTCGAGCGCGACCGCATCATGTCGTACTTCGCGCCGTTCGGCCTGCTCGCCCTGCCGGCCGTGTGGGTGGCACTCATCATCGCCGCCTTCACGCTCATCTTCTGGGGCACGGGTGTCGACCCGATCGGTGAAGCCTTCGTCACCAGCGGCTCGTCGCTGCTGACGCTGGGTTTCGTGCGGCCCGAGGGGGTGGGCCGGGTGATGCTCGCCTTCGTCGAGGCGGGCCTCGGCCTCGCCATCGTGTCGCTGCTCATCTCGTACCTGCCCACGATCTACAGCTCGTTCAGCCGCCGCGAGGCCATGGTGGCGATGCTCGAGACCCGCGCCGGCCTGCCACCGTCGCCGGCCACGATGCTCATCCGCTACCGCACCATCGGCATGCTCGACCACATCGACGACGACCTGTTCCGTCCGTGGGAGGTCTGGTTCCTCGAGCTCGAGGAGAGCCACACCAGTCAGGCGGCGCTGCCGTTCTTCCGGTCGCCGCGCCCCGAGCGCAGCTGGGTCACCGCAGCCGGCTGCGTGCTCGACTCGGCAGCGCTCGCCGTGAGCGTGATCGAGGGGAACACGTCGGTGCGAGGTCCACTGTTGGTGCGCACCGGTTTCCTGGCGCTGCGCCGTGTGGTCGACCTGTTCGACGTGCCGTACCGGACCGACCCGGCGCCCGACGCCCCGATCTCGATCAGCCGGGCCGAGTTCGACGAACTCTGCGACGAGTTGGCCGCCGGCGGGATCGCGCTGCGTGCCGACCGCGACCAGGCCTGGCGCGACTATGCGGGCTGGCGGGTGAACTACGACGACGTACTGCTCATCTTGTGCTCGATGGTGATGGCGCCGACGGCGCGCTGGTCGGGCGACCGGGCACCCGAGTACATGCCGAAGCTCCGTCGGCCGGCGGCTAGAACGCCAGGGTGATCGCCACGCTGGCCACCAGGGCCACGGCGATGACGACGATCGGGGTGACCGTGGGGATCCACGGCGGGTTGGCGGGCCGGTGCCGTGGCGGCAGCATGAACCAGCCGCAGATCGCCCCGGCGATCGCGCCACCCACATGGCCACCGATCGAGATGCCCGGCAGCGCGAAGGTGAGCAGCAGGTTCAAGATCAGCGTGGTGCCGATACCGGTGCGGAACACGTTCACGCCCTGGCGGTGCAGGCCGATCGCAGCAGCGGCCATCAACCCGAACACGGCGCCCGAGGCGCCTCCGGTGATGGCCCGGCTGTCGAGGACCAGCACCCCGAGCGACCCGCCGAGCAGGCCGGCCGCGTAGAGCAACGCGAACCGCGTACGGCCGAGGGCGCGCTCGAGCAACTGGCCGAGTTGGTACAGCAGCAGCATGTTGAAGCCGATGTGGATGAACCCGAAGTGCAAGAACCCCGAGGTGACCAACCGGTACCACTCGTGGGTGTAGGCGAGCAGGGCCTTGTTGAGCCCCAGTCGGAACTGCATCTCGGTCACGCCGCTGCCGCCGGTGAGCGACGACGGGTCGGCCACGGCCACGAGGGCGAACACGGCCACGTTGAGGGCGATGATCACCTTGGTGACGAGCGTGAACTGGCCGGCATTCCAGTAGGTGGCACGGGTGCGTGCATCGGGCCGGCTGGCACGGGCGCAGTCGAGGCAGTGCGACCCCACTGCGGCCTGCACCAGGCATTCGCTGCAGGCCGACTTGCCGCAGCGGGTGCAGCTGCGGCCTGCCTCGCGGTCGGGGTGGCGGTAGCACCGCGGCAGCGGCGGCGCTGCCGGCGGAGGGGGCGGCGCGGCCGGCGGCGGGGGAGGAGGCAGGCTCATCGCCGCTCAGGCTACCGAGGGCTGGCGTCGGGTTCGGGGCGGTCGCCGGGTTCGGTCACCAGACCGGACACCATGCCGTCGTCCCACCAGCGGCGCAGCACGGTCCAGGCATAGATACCCGTGTCGTGCCCGTCGCTCCACCGGATCGACAGGCCCCACGCCCCGTTCAGTTCGGCATCGCTGACGCTGATCGTGGTGGCCAGGCCGGGCCGCGGCCAGGCGACCTCGCCGCGTTCGCGCCAGCCGCGGCACGAGGCGCACGGGCACACGGAACGCAGAGCGGCCACGGGGAACTCGCACACCGTGTCGTCGGCGAAGGTGACGGTGACCGCCCGTTCGCGTTCGATGTCGATGTCGACTGGGGTGGTGGCGGCGTCGCTCATCCGACGGCCACGGCGATCACGGCGATGCACACGATGCCGATGATGACACCGTTGTAGACGGTGTGCGCAGTCGTCGATTCGAGGATCGCCGACCGTTGCGACCCTGTCGCCCAGAATTCGCGCAGGTAGACGGCCATGAAGTAGGCGCCGCCGATCGACAGTGCCAGTGCAGCCCCGAGGGGGATACCGATGAGGGCGTGCACCATGCCGAACTGCAGTGTCTTGGTCGTCCGTCGCCAGGCACCCCATCGTTCGGCGCCGCTGCGGAACAGCTGCTCCTCGGCATGGGCGAACAGCGGCAGTGAGGGAAGCAGCATCGCCATGAACACCAGCGGGATGATCCACTCGAGCGGACTCCCGGCCGTCACGTCCGACTCGCCGAACACCGGGTTGCCCTGGCCGCCGAGGGCGCTCCACCATCCCCAGTCGAGGCCGGGCACCTGCATGAGCAGGGTGGCCGCCACCAGCACCGTGCCGAGCAGCAGCGGCACCGGCCAGATGTGCCGCCAGCCCACGCGGCTGCGCACCGCGGTGATGACGGCACGCCCGCCGGGTCGGCGCCGGGCGCGCAGGCCGTCGACCAGTCGCCAGCCGACGAACCCCAGCACCGCCACGGTGGCGAGCGTCGTGACCGGATCGGTGAGCGCGAGCAAGGCGGCACAGTGTACGAACCACCGCTACAGTCGGCCCGGCAGCAGACGAGACGGGGGTACGTCACCATGGCATGGGATTTCCAGACCGAACCGGAGTTCCAGGAGAAGCTCGACTGGATGCGCACGTTCGTGCGCGATGAGATCATTCCGCTCGAAGCGCTGGCCGACCTGTGGCGCAGCCCCGAGGGCCGGGCCCGCTTCGCGCAGATCACCGCACCGTTGAAGGCCGAGGTGAAGCGCCAGGGCCTGTGGGCCGCGCATCTGCCGCCCGACATGGGTGGGCTCGGCTTCGGTCAGGTGAAGCTCGGCCTGATGCACGAGATCCTCGGACAGTGCGTCTACGCGCCCAGCATCTTCGGCAACAATGCGCCCGACAGCGGCAACGCCGAACTGCTGGCGGTGGGCGGCACCCCCGAGCAGCGCGAGCGCTGGATGCAGCCCTTGCTCGACGGTGCCATCCGCAGTTGCTTCTCGATGACCGAGCCCGGTGCAGGTGCCGACCCCACCCTGCTCACCACGGCGGCCGAGCGCGACGGCGACGAATGGGTGATCAACGGCCACAAGTGGTTCTCGTCGAACGCGTCGATCAGCGACATCCTGATCGTGATGGTGAAGACCGGTCACCACGAGACGCCGTATCGCAACTACTCGATGATCGTCGTGCCCACCAACACCCCGGGCGTGAACATCGTGCGCGATGTCCCCACGATGGGCGAGCCCGACCACAAGACCGGCGAGCCGGGTGGGCACGCCGAGATCATCTACGACAACGTGCGCGTGCCGTTCGACAACATCGTGGGTGGCGAGGCCGGTATCGGGCAGGGCTTCGCCCTGGCACAGAAGCGTCTCGGGCCGGGCCGTATCCACCATGCGATGCGCTGGCTCGGCCAGAGCCAGCGTGCATTCGACCTGTTGTGCGAGCGTGCCCTCACCCGGTACACACACGGTTCGCTGCTGGCCGAGAAGCAGATGGTGCAGGACTGGATCGCCGAGAGCTACGCCGAGATGCAGGCGGCCCGGTTGCTCACCCTGCAGGCTGCGTGGAAGATGGATCAGTTGCACGCGGCGGGCAAGCACTACAGCGACGCTCGGGTGGAGATCGGTGTCATCAAGTTCTGGGGCGCGAAGGTGCTCTACAACGTCATCGACCGTGCCATCCAGATCCACGGTTCGCTCGGCTACACCACCGACCTGCCGCTCGAGAGCATGTACCGCGCCGCCCGTGCGGCCCGCATCTACGACGGCCCCGACGAGGTGCACAAGGTCACCGTCGCTCGTCAGATCCTGAAGCGATACCGCGCGAACGATCCGTCGATCGAGCACCTGCCCACCCGGCGCGCAGCCGCGTTCGAGAAGTTCGCCGACTCGCTCGACGGCCTGGCGGTGAGTTCGTAGGCCGCGACGCTCAGACCGGGGCGCGCAGGGCGCGCACCGCTGCGCTCGCGTTGGCTGCGCTGCTGCGAGCGGCGAACGTGTCGGCGGCGGCCGGCTCGCCGAGCAGATAGCCCTGCACCATGTCGCAGCCGAGTACTCGGAGGCGGTGCAACTGGTCGGCGGAGGTGACCCAGCCGGCCACCACCTGCATGTCGAGTGCGTGGGCGAGCTGGATGATGGCCCGCACGATCGGGTCGTCGTCGCTGCTGGCGCCCAGGTCGCGGGCCACGGTGCCGTCGAGTTTCAGGATCGTCGCGTCGCACTGGCGCAGCGCGGTGAGTGACGACACACCCACGCCGAAGTTGTCGAGCGACACCTGTACGCCGAGGCGGCGCAGCGCCTTCAGAGCCCGGGTGGTCGAGCTCTGCGAGTCGTAGATGGTGCGCTCGCCCACGTCGAGGGTGAGTTGCGACGGGTCGAGGTCCATCGACCGCAGAATGGCCATCGCCCGCTCGACGAAGGTGTCCTCCTGCAGCTGGCGGGCCGACACGTTCACGTGCACGCTAAACGACCGGTCGACGAGGCCCGAGGCGATCCAGGCGCAGGTGTCGCGGCAGGCCTGGGTGAGCACCCAGTCGCCGATCGGCACGATCGTGCCCGACTCGTCGGCCAGGTGCAGGAACTGGGCGGGTGTGAGGCGGCCCCGGGTGGGGTGGTTCCACCGCAGCAACGCCTCGGCCCCCACGGCTCGGCCGGTGCTGGTCGACATGATCGGCTGGTAGGCGAGGGCCAGCTCGTCGTTGGCGAGCGCTCGCTCCAGTTCGGCGCCGAGCTGGCGCTGTTCGGTGTGCTGGGCGCGCATCGCCTCGCTGAAGATCTCGACACGCGAGCGCCCACGCCGCTTGGCGATGTACATCGCGGCGTCGGCGTTGCGGAGCAGCGTGAGCGCAGCGTCGGCACCGCTCTGCCCCTCGAGGATGGAGGCGCTGCTGAGCGCCACACCGATGCTGACGCTGAGGTCGACCTCGACACCGCGCACCATGATGCGGCCCGACAGTGCCATGCGCACACGCTCGGCCACGTCGAGTGCGTCGTGCTCGTCGATCGACCCGTCGCACAGCACGACGAACTCGTCGCCACCGATGCGGGCCACCACGTCGGTGGGCCGGGTGGCGTGCACCAGGCGGCGGGCCACCTGCACGAGCAGCGCGTCGCCCACGTCGTGGCCGGCGTTGTCGTTGGTGTCTTTCAACTTGTCGACGTCGAGGAACAGCAGGGCGATGTTGCTGCGGGTGCCGCGGATGCGCTCGAGGGCGTCGCCGGTGTTGCGCAGCAGCAGCACCCGGTTGGGCAGGCCAGTGAGGCCGTCGTGGGTGGCCTGGTGGAGCAGTTCGCTCTGGGTGCGGTTGCGTGAGGTGACGTCGCGGATGACCCCGCCCCAGTACTCGATCACGCCCTGGTCGTCGCGGTTGATCACGACGTCGACGTCGAGCAGGCGTTCGGTGCCGTCGGCGGCACGGAAGATCGTCTCGCCGCTCCACTGCACGGTGACCGAGGCGGTGAGCAGATCGCGCGGGATCTGGTCGCGCAGCGTCTGCAGCAGGCTGCGCACCGACGGATCGCGGATGAGGTCGACGGTTTCGTCGACACCGAACAGCCGGCGGGCTGCGGCGTTGCAGAACACCGGTGCCCCGTTGCGATCGAGGACGATGACGGCGTCGGACGACGGTTCGACCACGCCGAGCAGCCGCGACAGCAGGCCGCGGTCGGCCACGTTGTCGGTGTCGTCGAGGGCGGTGCCCGCATAGCCGATCACGGTGCCGGCCTCGTCGAACTCGGCGCTGGCGTTCACCCGCACCCACCGCAGGCGCCCGTCGCGGTGCCACACGCGGAACTCGACGGTCACGTCGTCGGCCCCCTCGGCCGCCTCGCGCCAGATGACCTCGGCGGCCGTGCGGTCGGCCGGGTGGGCGTTGGCCCACGGCGGTGTGCGCGCTCCGGGGTTCTCGCCGCTCAGTGCCAGGGCGCGGAACGCCGAGTTGGCCGCAGTGATGCGGCCATCGCGGTCGGTGCGGAAAATAGCCACCGGCAAGGAGGGAAGCGGTTGGTCGATGTCGATTCCAGTCTCGGACGCTCGGGAAGAGGTCGATCGAGAACGCCGCCACGCGCTCAGGGGCGAGTGTAGACGCCCGTGACGCTCGCCGTCACGTAGGCAGACCCCTCGATCGAGGCAAGTAGATCTGTACCGCTGGCACCGTCGCCGAGCTCCGTACGCTGGGCCAACAGGTACACGGTCACCCGGTACCGATGTGTTTCTCCGGCGGGTGGGCAGGGTCCGGAATAGTCCGTTCGACCCATGCCGTTCACCCCCACCACGGCGAATTCGGGTACCTCGCCCTGCACCAGATCGGTGGCCATCGGGTCGAGGCCGGCCATCACCCAGTGCACGTAGCCGGGCGCATCGAGGTCGGTCATGGCGACGGCGATCTCCTGGGTGCCGGCCGGCACCGGGCCCCAGCGGAGCGCTGGTGCCACATCCTCACCGTCGCAGGTGTGTCGCGTCGGGATGGCACCGCCCTCGCCCCAGGGGGCGGTGACCGTGAAGGTGGCCGGGGCGAGGGTGGGGGCAACCGTGGCCGGCAGGGTGGGCGGCACGGTGAGGGGCGCAGCGACATCGCCGGTGGTGGCGACGGCGAGCGTCGACACGCTGTCGGTCTGATCGGGCCGGGCGGGCCGCAACGTGCGGCCGTCGTCGTTGCACGCCGAACCGGCGACAGCGGCCACGATGGCGACGAGGGGAATGATCAGCAGACGACTGGGGGGCACGCAGCGATACTACGGGCCCGATTCGGTAGCGTTCACGCAGTGACCGACCAGCCGCTCTGCCTGCTCACCGTGCACGCGCATCCCGACGACGAGGCGTCGAAGGGGGCGCCCACCGTGGCGATGTACGCCAACCAGGGGGTGCGCACCGTGTTGGTGTGCTGCACGGGCGGGGAAGAGGGCGACCTGCAGAACCCGGGTCTGCGCGAGCCCGGCCAGCCCTTCCACGGTCTCACGCCCGAGCAGGAGCGGGCGCTGCTCGCCGAGGTGCGTCCCGGCGAACTGGCCGAATCGGCCAGGGTGATCGGCTTCCACCATGTCGAGATGCTCGGCTACCGCGATTCCGGTATGCCCGACTCGCCGGCCAACGAGCACCCCGAGTGCTTCCACCAGGCGCCACTCGACGATGCCGCAGCCCGGTTGGTGGCCGTCATCCGCCGCGAGCGGCCGCAGGTCGTCATCACCTACGGCGACGACCAGAAGGGCTACCCGCATCCCGATCACCTGAAGGTGCACGAGATCTCGGTGGTGGCATGGGACCGTGCGGGCGATGCCACCTGGCGCCCCGAGCTGGGTGAGGCCTGGCAGCCGCAGAAGCTCTACTACTCCACCTGGTCGAAGGCCCGCCTGATGGCGGTGCACGAGGGCATGTTGCGACTGCGCGGCGAGTCGCCGTTCGACCAGGCCTGGCTCGATCGGCCCGGCGCCGACCACCGCATCACCACCAAGATCGACATCGGTGCCTACCTGTGGGCGCGTAGCGGTGCCTTGCGGGCCCATGCCACCCAGGTCGACCCCACCGAGGCGTGGTGGTTCGGCCTCGACGACCACGAGTTGGCCGAGGTGTACCCCTACGAAGACTGGATCCTGGCCCGTTCGCTGGTCGGCATGCCGTCCGACGGCGAGGTCGAGGCCGATCTGTTCACCGGCATCGTGGGGCTCTGATGGCGGGCACGGTGCAGTACCGGGTGGTGTTCGGCAAGAACGACGAGGCCGTCGAGGGCCCCGACGACGCCGATGTCGTGGTCACCGTTCCGGCAGCCGAGGCGCGCACCGATCCGTCGGTGGCGTTCATGCAGGGTGTGCTGAAGGCCGTGGGCCACACCGGCGTGTTGTTCGACGCCCTGCGCAGCGGCGAGGCGGCAGCCGTGCTCAGCCGGCTCGCATCGCGTCCCTGAGGGCGCGGTAGCCCACCAGCGCCGCGCCGCTGTCGCGGATCAGTTCGGCCACCTCGGCGTCGGCGGTCATCAGGTGCAGATCGCCGATCCATTCGGCTGCGCTGGGGGTGAGGGCGTGCACCTCGGGGGTGTCGGCAGCTGGCTGCACGTGCACCTCGGTCACCCCGGGCTGCAGGGTGCGCAGCGTGTGCAGCAGCCGGTCGCGGCTACCGGGGCGCCAGTCGTGGTCGAAGTGGTCGGGGAACAGCACGCCTTCGTCGCTGGCAAGCTGACGGAACGGGAAGCCGGCCTGTTCGGCGCTGATGGTCGACGGCAGGCGGATGGGCAGGCGGAACTCGACGGCCAGTTCCATGTAGACGTCGAAGAACTCGGGCCGCAAGGTGATGGCGCTCAGATGCGGCGCGAGGTGGGTGACGTCGATGCCCCAGGCGATGGCCCGTTCGATCTGGGCTCGGCACTCGCGCAGCACCTCGGCCGGGTCGGCGTGTTCCCACAGGTCGGCGAGGTTGCGGGGGAATCCGCCTTCGCCCGACAGCAGCGACGGGGCGTGGGTGATGGGGCCCCACCGGTACTGGTCGTGCTCGCAGTTGAGCGTGAGGTGCACGCCGATGTCGTCGCCGGGTCGGTAGCCGGCGACGGCGTGGCGGGCCCATGGGGCGGGCACCATCAGCGAGGCGCAGGTGGCGAGCCCGTCGTGGATGGCGGTGTAGACCCCCTCGTTCGCGGCGTGGCACGAGCCGAGGTCGTCGCACGAGATGATCAACACCTTCGTTCCGGCCGCATAGCCGAGCCGTTCCACGAGCGAACTCATCGTCGTCACGCTAGCCCGTGCACGCGCCCCACAGGCCGAGGTCGGCCCGCTCGGCGGCACGTGCGGCGGCGACGAACTCGTCGACGTGGGCCACGTTCGGCGGGTAGGTGAGCAGTTGGGCGTAGCCCTGGGCGACGATCTCGAGGTTCACGAACATGCCGTCGTCGGCCCGGTAGAGGTAGCCGAGCAGTCGTCCGAACGTGTCGCGTGCTTCGACATCGCGTTCGATGCGCACCGCAGTGCCTGCTGGCAGCAGACCCTTGGTGAACTCCGATGCCTCGAGGCCGAAGCACTCGACGGGCGTGTCGGGCTTCACCGTCTCGGGTGTGTCGATGCCGATGAGGCGCAGTTTCTCGCGTCGGCCGTCGATCTCGACCTGCACGGTGTCGCCGTCGACGACGCGTACGACCACCGCGTTGGCCTCTACCCCACCGGGCGCGATGGTGGTGGGGCGCGACACGGCCGTCCCGTCGCCCGTGCAGGCGACCAGGACGGCCGTGGCGATGATGGGTAGCAGTCGTCGGATCACGCGCACGGTGTACTGCAGGGGTGCGCGTTCGGCGACCGGAGTGCTCAGAGGCGCTCGATGATGGTGCCGGTGCCCAGGCCGCCGCCGCAGCACATCGACACCAGGCCGTACTTGCCGCCGCTGCGCTCCAGTTCGTACAGCGCCTTGGTCATGAGGAAGGCGCCGGTGCCGCCGAGCGGGTGGCCGAGGGCGATGGCGCCGCCGTTGGGGTTGGTCTTGGCCGGGTCGGCGCCGACTTCCTTCTGCCAGGCCAGTACCACCGAGGCGAACGCCTCGTTGATCTCGAACACGTCGATGTCGTCGATCGACAGCCCGGTGCGGGCGAGCAGCTTCTGCGTTGCGTCGATGGGGCCGGTGAGCATGAACACCGGGTCGACGCCCACGAGGCAGGTGTCGACGACGCGGGCACGCGGGCGCAGGCCCAACTCGGCGGCGCGCTCTTCGGTCATCATCAGCACGGCTGCGGCGCCGTCGCTGATCTGGCTCGAGTTGCCGGCGGTGTGCACACCGTTCTCGCGGGCGACGGGCTTCAGTGTGGCCAGCTTCTCCATGGTGGTCTCGCGCAGGCCTTCGTCGCGGCTGATGGTGCGGGTGTTGCCGGTGGGCTTGCCCTCGGCGTCGACCTCGGGCGACTCGACGGTCACGTACTGGCCGTCGAAGCGGCCCTCGGCCCATGCCTGAGCGGCGCGCTGCTGGCTGGAGAAGCCGAACGCGTCGGTGTCGTCGCGGGTGATGCCCCAGTGGTCGGCGATGCGCTCGGCGCCCTCGAACTGGCTGGTCATCTCGTACTGCTCGAAGTAGGTGCGCGGGATGGGCACGCCGAGGCCGAGGTTCTTGTTGCCGTTGCTGCCGATGGGGATACGGCTCATCACTTCCACGCCACAGGCGATGGCGACGTCGACCACACCGCTGCCCACCAGGGCGGTGGCGAGGTTGGTGGCCTGCTGGCTGCTGCCGCACTGGGTGTCGACCGTGGTGGCGGCGACGCTCATGGGCAGGCCGGCCGACAGCCACGCGGTGCGGGCGATGTTGAACGCCTGCTCGCCCACCTGGCTGACACAGCCGCCCACGACCTGACCGACGAGGGCGGGGTCGATACCGCTGCGTTCGACGATGGCCTTCTGGACGGTGGCGAGCACCTCGGCGGGGTGGAGGGTGGACAGACCGCCGCCCCGCTTGCCGATGGGCGTGCGGACGGCGTCGACGATGACGATGTTGCTCATGGCCGAATCCTATGGTGGGGGCCGTGGAGAACTTCATTCCTGCTCACCGCCCGTCCGAGAGTGTTTCGGTGCACCGCTACATCCATGTCATCGGCAGTTCGGTGTTCGTGAGCGATCGCATCGAGATCGAGGCGACGCAGCACTTCTTGGGCATGCACGGCGACGAGGCGGTGTGGGCCATCGACGTACCGCACGGCGACGACCCGTCGTATGGCGCGGCCGTCGACCTCTACTCCTATTTCGGGCGCACCAGCGAGGTCGAGTGGGCCATCGCCGGCCGAGCGGTGCAGATCGCCGAGTGGGCGCGTACGCATCGCTTCTGCGGTCGGTGCGGCACACCGACCGAGTCGTCGGCGTCGGACCGTTCGATGAAGTGCCCGGCCTGCGGGCTGATGGCCTACCCGCGCCTGGCCCCGGCCATGATCACGCTCGTCACCCGTGGCGAGCCCGGCCCCGATCAGGAGGCGCTGTTGGCGCGTGGCGTGCAGTTCCGGGCGCCGATGTACAGCTGCCTCGCCGGGTTCGTCGAGCCGGGTGAGTCGCTCGAGCAGGCCGTGGTGCGCGAGGTGCGCGAAGAGGTGGGCATCGAGGTGGGCAACGTGCGCTACTGGGGCAGCCAGCCGTGGCCGTTCCCGCACAGCCTGATGATCGGGTTCCAGGCCGAGTGGGTGGCCGGCGAGATCGAGATCGACCCCACCGAGATCCTCGATGCGCAGTGGTATCGCCGTGATGATCTGCCGAACATCCCGCCGCGAATCTCCATCGCACGCAAGCTCATCGACGCCTGGTTGAACAGCGACTGACGGGTATCGCCGCGACCGATGAGGCTCGCGTCCACCTCTCTGAAGTCAAGAGAAATCTCGGGGCTCAGGGGTGGACGAATCAATCGAACATATGTACGATTGCAACCGTGGAGACGGTCGTCGATCCATTCACGAAGGATGCCGATCCGGGCCCGTTCGCGCGTGTCGGGTCGATGGCCGAACTCCTCGATGGTCACCGCTCGGCCGATCGACAGCGGGCCTCCGTGGCGCTGCAGGCGGCGCAGCTGGTAGCGCTGGGCGAGTGGTCGCTCGATGGCTACCGCTCGCCCGACATGTGGTTGGCGCACGGGCTCGACGTACCGCGCAGCGAGGCGCGACAGTTGCTGCGCGAGGGCGAGTTCCTGATGCGCTTCGACACCGTGCGCGCGTCGGTCGGCGAGGGCCGGCTTCGTGCCGCCCAGGTGGCACTGCTGCGCGCCGCCACTCCGCGTGTGCTCGCCGAGCAGCTCGCCGCCGATCAGCACTGGTTGGTGCCGGTCATCGAGCCGCTCGACATCGCCGACACCTCCGTGGCGATCGGCGAGTGGCAGGACAGGGCGTTGGCCATCGTCGACCCCGAGCCGCGGTCGCTGCCCGACCGGTCGTGGCGTATGGCGCGTGCAGGCGACGGTGCACTGCTGGGCAGCTTCGTGTTCGACGCCGTCACCGCCGAGGTGATCGAGCGGGCGTTGCACATCGCCCGTGCCAGCGACGGGCCGATCGACACCCGCAGCCGGCGCGAGCGTCAGGCAGATGCCGTGGCCGCAGTGTTCGACTTCTTCGTCGCCAACTGCGACAGCGACGGCACGCCGCGGCATCGGCCGCACGTCGATCTGCACATCGAGGTGCCGGCCGATGCGGCGAGCAGCGGGTCGTGGCTCGGGCCAACGGTCACCGAGGGCGGCCGCCGTCTGCCCGAATGGGCGGCCGAGAAGTTCGCCTGCGACTCCAACCTGCACCGTGTGCTGCGGGCCGACAGCATCGTGCTCGACTACGGCCGCACCACCCGTACGGTGCTCGAGTCGTTGCGGCGCGCCGTTGCGGCCCGCGACGGCGGCTGCCGGTTCCCGGGGTGCGACCGCAAGCGGGCCTGGTGCGATGCGCACCACGTCCGCTGGTGGCGCAATCACGGCGAGACCAAGCTCGACAACTTGTTGCTGCTGTGTTCGCACCACCATCGGGTGGTGCATCGCGACGGTTGGCAGGTCGAGCTACAGGCCGATGGCACGGCCGTGTTCTTGTCGCCTCAGGGTGGCAGGCTCACCACCCGGCCGCGCGGGCACCCTCGACAACGAGTGGCCTGAGTTCGCCACCCTCGTGGGGCGGGCTCAGGCCTCGGCGGCGAGCCGTTCGCTGAACCAGTCGAGGATGATCTCGGCCCGTTGCACGCGGTGCACGGGCGAGCCGCTGCGCGACAACTCGTGTCCTTCACCGGGGAACCGGTAGAAGGTCACGTCGCGACGCAGCAGGCGCAGCGCCATGAACAACTCCTCGGCCTGGTTGATCGGGCAGCGGAGGTCGTTCTCGCTGTGGATGAGCAGCATCGGCACGTGGATGTCGCGTACCCAGCGCACCGGCGAGAAGGCGTGGTAGGCGTCGGGGTCGTCGAGGTGGGTCACGCCCAGTTCGGTGCGGAAGATCGAGCCGATATCGCTCGACCACTCCTCGCTCAGCATGTTGTTCACGGCCCGTTCGCTGCAGATGCCGCGGAACCGGCTGCCATGGCGAGCGGCCAGCCAGGTGGCCATGAACCCGCCGTAGCTGCCGCCCAACATGCCCACGCGAGCCGGGTCGCAGAAGTCGTAGGTGGCGAGCACGTGGTCGAGCACGGCGAGCACGTCGTCGACATCGGCCCCACCCCAGCCCGTGCCCGGCCGCACATGGTGCTTGGTGCCGAGGATCGCCTGCCCCCAGGCTTCGTTGCGGCCCGACGAGCCCCGCGGGTTGCTCATCACCACCACGAACCCGGCGGCCGCCTGCATCTGTGCCTCGTCGAACATGGTCTCGCCGTACTGCGTGTGCGGTCCGCCGTGCACGTTCAACAGCACCGGGTATCGCGTGGTCGGGTCGAACCCGGCGGGGCGCATCACCCAGGCATCGATGTGCTCGGTGCCGTCGGTGGTGGGCACGCTGATGCGCTCCCAGCCCTGCGGCGACACGGCGGCGCGGAAGCGGTCGGTGAAGTCGGTGATGCGCACCATCTCGTCGCCGCGCAGCACGAACACGTCGGCCACCCCGTCGACGCATCCGGCAACCACCACGGTGGAGCCGTTGGCGTGGTCGAAACCCTTCACCGTGATGGGGCCGTGGGTCAGCCGTTCGGGGGCACCACCGTCGAGGTGGACGCGCCACAGGTGGGTCTGGCCGGCGTCTTCGGCCTGTGCCAGCAGGGTGTCGGCCGACTCCCACAGCGGTGCCCGGTTGCCGCCGGTGCATTCGAAGGTGCGGTCGAGCGCCCGTGAGATCCACCGGTGGCCGCCACCGGTGGTGGCGACGACGCCGACGTGCACGTTCTGGGGTGAGGTCGACGGGTTGTCGTAGCCGAGGAAGGCGACGAGCGAGCCGTCGGGCGAAGCGCTGGGCTGCAGGTACAGGCCGGTCTGGGCGGTGAGCGCTGTGATGGTGCTGTCGCGGTCGACGCGGTACAGGTCGTAGGCGAAGTCGAGGTCCCAGGTGTCGTGCCGTTGGGCCGCCACCACCACACCGCTCGAATCGGCGAGCCACGACAGGTCGTGGTGTTCGAAGTCGCCGAGTGTCAGGTTCTGCGGGGCGGTGGTGCCGTCGACGCGCACCACGTACACGTGCGCGGGCCGGTCGACGATCCAGCCCTCGTTGTCGAGCCGGGAGAAGAACCGTTCGATCTTGCGCGGCGCCTGCCACGTCTCGTCCTTGGCCGAGTAGCGCTCGTGGCGGGTGCGGCTCGAGCAGGCGAGCCAGCGGCCGTCGGGGCTGAAGCACAGGTGCGCGGCACCGTCGGGCATGGTGGCGAGGGTGCGGGTGTCGCCGGGGGTGCCGATGGGCATCAGGCGGATCACGGCCTCGCCGTCGGTGGCGCCCTTGGCGACATACGCCAGTGCCCGTCCGTCGGGGCTCCACACCGGGCCGTGGTCGTCGGCGCCATCGGTGATCGGGTGCGGCGGCGACGATCCGTCGAGTGCCGCCAGCCAGATGGTGGTGCGGGTGATGTTGGCGGCCACGTCGGGCTGCGACACGACGAACGCCACCTGCGTGCCGTCGGGTGAGAGAGCCGGGCTGCTGGCCTGCATGGTCGACCCGATGATGTGGGTGGCGATCTCGCGATGATTCACGGGGCGAACGTAGTCGTTCGGGCTGCGCGGTCCGGCTGACGAATCGACATGTCGGCAGGAACGCCATGGCGTCGATGTGGCACCATTCGGGTATGCAGCCTGCCGACCATCTCGCCGCACTCGAACGAGAGGGGCATGCCTTCGCCGAGGTGTGCACCGACGCCGACCTCTCGCTGCGCATCGCCGCGTGCCCGCGGTGGTGGCTGTCGGATCTGGTCTGGCATCTCACCTGGGTGCACGATCTGTTCCGGTTCGTCGTGCGCGAGAAGGCCACCTGGCCGAAGGCCTACGAGAAGCCACCGCGCCCCGATCGGCCGCTGCTGTTGCCCACCTACCGGGTGAGCTTTGCCGGGTTGGTGGAGGAACTCCGCCAGGCCGACCCCGACACCGAGGTGTGGACGTTCACCGACGATCACTCGGTGCGGTTCGTCATCCGCCGTATGGCGCACGAGACGGCCGTGCACCGCTGGGATGCCGAGGTGGCCGTGGGCCGCGAGGCGTCGATCGATCCGGTGCTGGCCAGCGACGGGATCGATGAGTTCCTCACCCATTTCGTGCACGTGGCCGACGAAGATGCGGCACCGATCGCCGGTTCGGTGCACCTGCACTGCACCGATGTGCCGGGCGAGTGGACGCTCTACGCCGACACCGACGAAACGGGGGCGCCGTCGTTCCGGTTGGTGCGCGAGCACGCCAAGGGCGACTGCGCGTTGCGTGGCACGGCGAGCGATCTGCTGCTGGCGCTGTGGCGTCGCCTGCCGGCCGAGCGCCTCGACATCGTCGGTGATGCCGAGGTGGCCGCCCGGTTCCTGGCGTACCCCCGGTTGAAGTGAGGCCTACTCGGCCAGGCCGACGGGCGCACCGTCGATGATCTGGTCGAGGTACTCGCTCAGGCCGTAGCCCACCTTGCCGGCGTAGTCGCCCGACTCGATGGTCCACTTGGTCATGCCCTCGCTGATGCGGGTCATCAGCCAGTTGCCGTCGGGGTCCTGCCGGCGGTTGCGCAGCGGGATGAGGTCCATCACCTCGCCGGTGAACGCCCATTCCTTGCCCGAGCGGCTCGAGCGCAGCAGGCCGGTGATGCGCTGGTGGTAGGCCTCGTCGCCGCGGGTCTCGGTGGTGATGCTCACGTCGTCGCAGTAGTGCATCTGACCGCGTTCCCACACGAACCCGCCGCGGGTGCCGGGGCCGTCCTTCTTCGCCACGCGGCTGGCCATGAACCCGAAGTTGCGGTCGACGTTGGCGGTGAGCCAGCGGTAGTACCACGGTGCCTGCCAGTAGCGCGGGCCCCACGAGTGGTCGCGCAGGCCGTGGCCGTCGATCTCCCATTCGCGGTCGCCCACCCTGATGGTGCCGTGGGCGGCGATGAGTTGTTCGTAGTGGCCTTTGGCGAACTCTTCACCGGGTGCTTCGTGCGGGGTGTCGGGCTCGCCGCCGAACATGCTGGGCCGACCCTGGCCGGTGAAGGTGAGGTGCACCTCGCACTCGGCGTAGGGGTTGTTGGTGAAGGCTTCCTTCGGGTTGGCCATCTGCTCGGGTTCGTCGAGCAGCACCACCTTGCCGGTGTAGTCGATGCGCAGTTCCTCGAACGGCGTGACGATGGTCCAGGTGAGGCCGCCGGCGTCGAAGCGGTCGTTGTTGTCGATGCTGGGCCGCTTGTACATGAAGCCCACGCTGCGCCGTTCCTCGCCGTCGACCGGCGGCAGGTAGAGGCACACCGTCATCTCGGCGTAGCCCTCGTTGGCACGGTTGCCGATGCGGAACCAGCCACCCACCTGCTGGGCGGCGTCGAAGCAGTTGATGTACATGCTCTCGTTGAAGTTGGGCTCGGGGCCCAGTTCGTGCATGTATTCGTCGGACGGATCGAGGCGAACTCCCATGGGGGCGAGGGTAGTGAACCGGCGAGGGTGGCTCGTCACCGAGCGCCCGCGCCGCCTCCGCCGCCCCCGCCACTGCTGCCGCCGCCGGAGAATCCGCCGCCGGCGCCGCTGCTGTTGGGGATGGCGGCGCTCACCACGGCAGCGGTCTGCACACCCAGGCGGTCGAAGCCGTAGAAGTGCGTCGCGCCGCCGACGTACCAGGTGGTGAAGTTCGGGTCGTTCATCACCTGGGGCAGGCGGGCGGCGAGGCCACGCATCAGCTCGGCCGACACACCGAACGCCACGGCGTAGACGAGGAAGCGTTCCCACAAGATGAGGTGGCCGACGGGTGCGTCGGCGAGTTGCGAGAAGTCGTTGATGTAGCGCTTCAGCCCGGCAGCCTTGGCGTAGGCCTCGGCGCCGGCCTGGGTGCGGTTGCGCAGCACGGTGACGCCGACCCCGAACGTGGCGACGGCCGCGGCCACTCCGAACCAGGCGATTCCGCTCTTGCTGATCGCTGCCAGCAACCACGAGCCGCCGGCCATGGCGACCGCCAGGATCGCCAACATGCCGAAGGCGCGACCGTTGGTGTCGGCGTCGTAGCCGCGTGTGTCGTACACGCGGCGCACATCGGCCGTCATCGCGTCGATCATGCCCTTGGCCTGGGTGCGGTTGCTGCGGGCCCATGCGGCGAGTTCTTCCGAGTCGGCGTCGGTGCGGCCACGGAAGACCATCTGCAGCAGTTGCTGCTCGAACGGGTGCAGTGTGTCGGTGGGTCTGCCCTTCCAGTGGAAGTGGTGCACGGTGGTGTCGGGGCCCAGGCGTTGGCGCTGCTCGGCGGTGATGCTGAGGAACCCGCGTTGGGCGAGGTCGGTGAGTGTGCCGGCGATCATCGGCCCGGCGGCGGCCTTGCCACGGCCGAGGGTGCTGATGGCCACGGCGGGCGGGTCGTCGAGCGGTTCGCGCCAGTAGTCGCCCAGCACTTCGGTGGGCCGTGGTTCGCGGCCGTGGCGGCGCCACAGCAGGCCGGTCCCGAGTGCACCAAGGGCGGCGACGATGGGGGTGAACAACCAGGCGAGCCAGGTGCGGTCGGGGCCGGTGTCGCCCTCGGCGAGGCGGCGTTCCTCGTCGAGGATGTCGGGCAGCAGGGTGGCGTCGCCGGCGACGGTGAACGCCGTGGCGGGCACGGCGGCGCGGATCTCGACGAACTGTCCGGCCGGCACGTCGGTGACGGCAGCGTCGATCTGCGAGGTGTTCACCGTCACGGTGCCGGTGGTGGGGCCGTGGGCCCAGCCGCGCAGCACGGTGGCGTCGTCGTCGGTCACCTCGGGCGTGGCGGGCGGCACCGAGCCGGGCGTCCGCACGGTGATGCGCACATCGCCCACGCCGGGGTGCTCGGTGCCGAGGAACATCCAGTTCAGGTCGGCCACGTCGGCGCCCACCCGCAGCGCGTCGACCACCGTGTAGGTGACGGTGAACGTGACCGTGCGATCGCTGGTGGGTTCGCGCAGTTGCCATTCCCAGTCGCCGCTCACCGACTCGTCGGGTGCGATGACGGTGAGCGGGCCCTGCTCGTCGGCGGCGGTGAAGTCGACGATCTGGTCGTTGTCGGTTTCGAACGAGCGGATGCCGAAGTTGAACGGGCCTCCCTCGAATCGGTAGGTCCACTGCTCGGTCACCTGCATCGACGCGTCGGGCAGCACCGTCGCGTCGGTGGAGAGGGCGTCGAGGCTGAACGACTTGCCGCTGCTGCCGAGCATGAGCGCTGCGGCCACACCGACAAGAAGCACCGTCCACGCACGTCTGAATCGCATCGGCGTCACCATATGGTCAACTGCTCCCAGGTGATGGCCACGTCGCTGACGATGCGCCACACGAGTCGGCCACGCGGGCCGGGGCGGCGTACCTCCACCACCTCGGGCCGCAGGTTGCGGGCCGAGCCGTCGGGGTCGTACAGCAGGATGCTGCCGTCGGGGGCGACGCCCGCCACTTTGCCCTCCACCCATCGCCCGGTGCCGTGGCGGCGGAACCTGATCGGTTCGCCGGCGCGCAGGCCGAGCGTGGCGAGCAGGGCGCCGTCGGTCATGCGGTGGTCACTCGCCCAGCATCCGTGCCTGCAGCTTGCGCATCCCGGCCAGCCAACGGTCGACATCGCCGGTCTTGCGCTGCAGGTAGGTGAGCACCTCGGGGTGCGGCAGGATGAGGAAGGTCTCGGCGGTGATGGCCTGGTGCACCACTTCGGCCACGTCGGCGGGTTCGAGCACCCGGCCCGAGGCGCGCACCACACTGCTGGCGGGCCCGGCCCCCGGGGTGTCGCCGGCGTTCAGCATCGCGGTGTTCACGCCCTGGGGGCACAGGCAGCTCACCCGTACGCCGCGGTCGCCGTAGGTGATGCTCAGCCACTCGGCGAACGCAACGGCGGCGTGCTTGGTCATCGAGTAGGGAGCCGAACCGATCTGGCTCAGCAGGCCTGCTGCCGATGCGGTGGAGCAGAAGTAGCCCTCGCCGCGGGCCACCCAGCCGGGCACGAGGTGTTTGGCGGCCCAGCGGTGGGCGTGGGTGTTGATTGCGAAGGCGGCTTCCCACATCGACTCCGGGGTGTCGAGGTCGGTGCCGGCGCCGATGCCGGCATTGGCGAAGAACAGGTCGATCGGGCCGAATGCAGCCTCGGCGGCGGCGATCAGGTCGATGTTGCCCTGTTCGCTGCCCACATCGGCGGTGACGGCGACCGCCGAGCCGGGTCGCAGTGCGTCGAGCGTGCCTGCGGTGCGGGCTGCGCCCTCGCCGTTCACGTCGGCCACCACCACTCGTGCACCGGCCTGGTGGAACCGCGTGGCGAGCGCCGCACCGATTCCTCCGGCTGCTCCCGTCACCACGACATGCCGTCCGTTCAGATCCATGGGGCGATGGTAGGCGTCACAGCGGAGGTTGCGACACCTCCCCGATACCATGCGACACGCGGTGAACCACGGCACGGTATGGTCACAGTCACCGCAACCACCGGCCCACGAGTCAAGGAGCATTCGATGACCGACACGAACGACGCTGTCATCCACGAGGCGCTCACGATCATCGACAAGGCGCTGTCGCAGATGATGCAGCGTGAGTTGGTGTCGTCGGGTGAGGTCACCGACGTGCTGCTCGACGTGCGCACGCTGCTCACCGCAGCGCCCGTGGCCGCCGCGCCGCGCTGACCCTGGTTCAGACGGCCAGGAGGTCGTCGAACGCGCGCGTCAAGCAGCGCTGCAGGCGATCGGGGTCGGCCACGGCCACCTGGTCGATGTTGATGCCCATGTCGAGGCTGTGGTTGTACGACAGCAACGTCAGGTTGAACGCCACGCCGGCCAGCGGGCCGACGGGATAGTTCTCGAGGATCTGTGCCCCGGCGAGGTAGAGGGGAATGGGTGCGCCGCGCACGTTCGAGGTGGCGAAGTCGACGGTCTGCGCCTGTTGGCGGGCGAGACGGGTGACGAGCGAGGTGGGCAGTGCCGCAGCGATGGCGGCGATGGCCTCGAGCGAGGCGGCCGAGGTGGAACCGCGGGCGGCCTCGGTGGCCTGTTGCACCAGGGCGAAGCGCTCGGCGATGGGCATGTCGGCGGTGGGCACCATCATCCGGGCGAGCGAGAACGCGTTCGCGCCCGACCCGTCGGTGCGGGTGCTGATGGCCATGCTGGCGCGCAGGTGGTCGACGGGGCTGCCGAGTTCGCTGTGGTACTGGCCGGCAGCGTGGGCGGCGGCGGTGAGGAAGGCGGTGTTCAGCGTGCCGCCCAGGCGCTTGGCCGCTGCCCGCGTGGTGTCGAACGGGGCGCGCAGCACTTCGATTCGGCGCTGCAGCGATCGCTCGGTCCACAGCGGTGAGTGGGCTTGCTCGACGTCGGCGAGTTGGCTCATCACGCCACGGATGGTGTCGGCGGCGGCAGCACCCGCGGTGGGGATGCCAGTGGGGTCGGCCAGCAGGTCGCGCACCTGGCGCACCAGGCCGATGGGCAGTTTCAGGCCGCCGGTGAACAGGTCGCGCAGCACCTCTTGCGGGTTCGGTTGGGCCGCATGCTGGGTGGTGTCGTGGAAGCGCGATGCGTCGAGCGGCGGAGGTTCGGGGGCGTCGCGTTCGAAGTCGAGGAACTGCAGGCTCAACTGCACGCTGCCTTCACCGTCGGCGATGGTGTGGTGCAGTTTCTCGATCAGCGCCGACTTGCCGCCGCGCAGGCCGTCGACGACGACGAACTGCCACAGGGGCCGGGTTCGGTCGAACGGGTCGGCGGCCACCAGGCTGGCGTAGTCGAGCAGTTGGCGCAGCGAGCCCGGCTTGGGCAGCGCCACATGGCGGACGTGGTAGTGGATGTCGAAGTGCGGGTCGTCGACCCACACCGGCGCCGACAGGTTCACGGGCGCGGGCTGCACCCGCTGGCGCAGGCGTTCGAAGGCGATGGTGGCGCGCTCCATGCGGCGCAGCAGCCGGTCGTAGTCGGGTTTGGTGTCGAGCACCGTCACGTTGGCGAATGTGCTCGACAGGTACGGGTCCTTCTCGAG
>JBEIIG010000021.1:0-50162 GCA_040380855.1 Acidimicrobiaceae bacterium
CACGCCGATGCGGGCGCCGTGCTGGGGCTGCCACATCGACTCGCCACTCATCGTCGCCGCGATGACGGCCGGCAGATCGAAGAACAGCGAGTGGTGCCGGGTGGTGAGGAAGTCGTGCATCATCACGCCACGGGGGATGTCGATCTCGGTGGAGTGCGTCAGCGCTCCGGTGCGGTCGGCGACGTGATAGCGCAGGAAGGGCGGGCCGGCCACGGGGTCGTAGCCGAAGAACATCAGCTCACCCGTCTCGGGGCACCACTTCGGGTGCGCCGTCATCGCCCCGGTGAGGCGGCCGTCGAAGTCGCGCAAGCCCAGCGTGTCGAGTTCGCGGCTGATCTCGCACGGCCACCCACCCTCCCACAGGCCCAGGTACTTGCCGGCGTGGGTGATGATGTTGGTGTTGGCGGCGTTCTTGAACACGCCGCACTCCTCGAGCAGCTCGGCGGGCGGGAACTGGAAGTTCAAGATGCCGCCGAACAGCGAATGACCCGCAGCCCGCTCGTGGAGCAGCCCGGGGGTCTCGACCCAGCGGTTCTTGTAGCGCGCTGTGCCACCGTCGAGGTTCACCGCGTGCACCATGCCGTCGCCGTCGAACCAGTGGTAGCGACCGCTCGGGCTGAACTGCGGGTTGGCGCCGTTACGCATGTACACCCCGCTCAGCTGCGGCGGGATCTGGCCCGTCACCGCCAGGTCGTGCACGTCGAGTTCGTCGTGTACCGGTGCATACAGGCCGGCGAGGAACGGGCTGGTCTCGGGCTGGTCGTCGAGCGCGGTCATGGGCAGAGGCTAAACGACCCGACACCCGGTGTCTGACCAACCAGACGCGACATGCGCGGCGTAGAGTCGGCCGACGTGTCAGCCCCTGCAACCTCCACCCGCTCGGGCTGGAAGTTGCTCAGGTCGGTGCTCGCGCAGCAGCGCCGCGGCCTGATCGTGGGCGTGCTGGTGGGGCTCGCCTGGAGCGCCGGCAAGGTGGCAGTGCCGCGGCTCACCCGCGCCGCGGTCGACCGAGCCGTCATCGGCAACGGGTCGCTGCTGTTCTGGGCCGGCCTCATCGCGATTGCGGCCGTCATCGCCGGGGTGTTCGCCGGATGGCGACGGTTGGTGGCGTTCCGCGAGAGCCGCCTCACCGAGACGATGTTGCGCGAGCGGATCTTCGAACACATCATGCGGCTGCACGTCGGCTATCACGACCGCACCCAGACCGGTCAGCTGATGAGCCGGGCCTCGAGCGATCTGCTGCAGATCCAGGGCTTCGTGGTGATGATCCCCATCACCACCTCGCAGTTGGCGATGGTGGTGGCGGTCGTGGTGGTGCTGCTCACGTCGCAGCCGCTGCTCGCCCTCGTCGCCCTGGCTCCGCTGCCGCTCGTGAACCTCCTCGCCCAACGCTTCTCGCGCAGCATCCATCCGGCGGTGCTGGCCGTGCAGGCCGAGCAGGCGCAACTGGCCACCGTGGTGGAGGAGAGCGTCGCCGGGGTGCGGGTGGTGAAGGGTTTCGGGGCCGAGGGCGTGCAGGCGGCGAAGTTGCGGGTGGAGGCCGACGACATCCAGCGCGAGTCGCTGCAGGCGGCCCGGATCCGCAGTAACTTCCTGCCCGCCCTCGACCTGCTGCCCAACCTGGGGCTCATCGCCGTGCTGGGCATCGGTGGCCACCGGGTGCTCGACGGCACGATGAGCTACGGCCAGATGATCGAGTTCCTGCAGTACATCGCATTGCTGGTGTACCCGCTGCGCAACCTGGGCATGACCGTGGCGTTCGCCCAGCGAGCTGCCGCTGCGTTGCTGCGCGTCGACGAGGTGTTGTCGGCCGTGCCCGAGGTGGTCGACCCGGCCGCACCACAGCAGTTGCCTCAGCAGCGGCCGAACGGGGCGGTCCGTTTCGCCGATGTGCGCTTCGGATACGACCCCGGTGCACCAGTGCTCGACGGGTTCGAACTCGACATCGCCCCGGGCACCTCGGTGGCGCTGGTGGGCGAGACAGCGAGCGGCAAGTCGACCGTGGCCCGACTGCTCGCCCGCTTCTACGACGTGCAGGCCGGCTCGGTGTCGATCGACGGCGTCGACGTGCGTTCGCTCACCCTGGCCGACCTGCGACGAGCGGTGGGCATCGTGTTCGAGGACACGTTCCTGTTCAACGACTCGGTGAGCGGCAACATCGCCTTCGCCCGGCCCGACGCGGCACGGGCCGACATCGAGTCGGCTGCCCGCCTGGCCGGCGCACACGACTTCATCACCGCGCTGCCCGAGGGCTACGACACCCAGATCGGCGAGCGCGGCTTCTCGCTCAGCGGCGGCCAGCGCCAGCGCATCGCCATTGCTCGTGCCATCCTGGCCGATCCGCGGGTGCTGGTGCTCGACGACGCCACCAGTGCGGTCGACCCGTCGAAGGAGCACGAGATCCGCGAGGCCATGGCCACGGTGATGGCGGGCCGCACCACCATCGTCATCGCTCACCGGGCCGGCACGATCGCGCTGGCCGACCGGGTGGTGCTGATCAACGGTGGGCGGGTGGCGGCCAGTGGCACCCACGACGAGTTGTTGGCGTCGAGTCCGCGCTACCGCGAGGTGCTGGCCGCGCTCGAGGCCGAGGTCGACGACGACGACGATCTGCCCACCGTGAAGGGGGTGGGTTGACGTGTACAGCGCCGTCGTGAGCGACGAGGACCGGCTCGACCGCGACCAGACACGCAAGGTCGTGCGCCGCTCACTCGAGTTCGCCGCGCCCTATCGCCGCACCGTGTGGAAGGCCATCGCCTACGTCACCGCCGTCACGCTGTGCACCGTGGCCGGCCCGGTGCTGGTGCTGGTGGCCACCGACCACGGCCTGCTCGACAAGAACGCGAAGGTGCTGAACCTGTGCGTCATCGCCTACTTGGTGGTGGTGGGCATCAGCTACGTCGCCTCGCGCCTGCAGTACCTCGCCATCAACGTGGCCGGCGAAGGGTTCTTACGCGATCTACGGGTGCGGGTGTTCGATCGGCTGCAGGCACAGTCGATGGCGTTCTTCGATCGCAACAAGGCAGGCGTGCTGGTGGCCCGCATGACCGCCGACATCGAGAGCATGGCCGAACTGATCCAGTGGGGCCTGTTGCAGTTCGTCAGTGCGATCTTGTTGCTGATCGTCACCCTGGTGGTGATGGCAGCTACCAGTTGGCAGCTGCTCCTCGCCGTGATGCTCATCCTGCCGGTGGTGATCGCTGCGTCGGTGCGGTTCCAGCGTCAATCGCACCAGGCCTATCTCGACGTGCGCGACAAGGTGGGCCAGAACCTGTCGACGCTGCAGGAATCGATCGCGGGCGTGCGGGTCATCCAGGCCTACCACCGCGAGGGCGAGCAGACCCGCCGTTTCTTCGGCACCAACCGGTCGCTGTACGGCTCGCACCTGCACGCAGTGCGCATCAGCGTGTGGTACTTCGGCTTCATCGAGTTCGTCGGCGTGTTCGCCGTGGCACTGATGGTGGGTGTCGGCGGTTGGTTGGCGCACCGCGGCTCGGTGAGCGTGGGCACAGTGGCCGCGTTCGTGCTGCTGCTGAGCAACCTGTTCGACCCCATCCAGCAACTGAGTCAGCTGTACAACACCGTGCAGTCGGCCGGTGCCTCGCTACACAAGCTGTACGGCATCATCGACGCCGAGCCCGACGTGGGCGAGCACCCGCAGGCGGTGTCGCTGCCACGCACCGGTGTGCTCGAGGCACACGACCTGTCGTTCCGCTACCAGGGTGCCGAGCGGCGTGCCCTCGCCCATGTGACGCTGCGCATCGAACCCGGCGAGCGGCTGGCGCTGGTGGGGCCCACGGGTGCCGGCAAGAGCACACTCGCCAAACTCCTGTCGCGCCTGTACGACCCCACCGACGGTTACGTCACGTTCGGCGAGATCGACCTGCGCGTCGCTTCGTTGGCGTCGCTGCGCGAGCGGGTGGTGGTGGTGCCCCAGGAGGGCTTCCTGTTCGGCGGCACGGTGCTCGACAACATCCGTGTGGCCCGACCCGACGCCACCGACGACGAGGTGGCCGCGGCGCTGGCGTCGATCGGTGTGCTCGAGCGGTTCGAGGAACTGCCCGAGGGGCTGCGCACCGAGGTGCGCGAGCGCGGGTCGCGGCTCAGTTCGGGCGAGCGCCAACTGGTGTCGCTGGCTCGCGCAGCACTGGTCGACCCGGCCGTGCTGGTGCTCGACGAGGCCACCAGCAACCTCGACCCCGGCACCGAAGCAGTGGTCGAGCGGGCACTCGAGTACCTGATGAGCGGCCGCACGGTCATCGTCGTCGCCCACCGGCTCAGCACGGTGCGCCGCGCCGACCGCATCGCCGTGGTCGATCATGCCCGCCTCGTCGAGTACGGATCGCACGACGAGTTGATGGCGCTGGGCGGTCGCTACGCCGCCCTCACCGAAGCCTGGCTGAAGGCCCAGCCCGTCGCGCCGCCGACCGAGGCGAGCTGATCACCCACCCGGGTCGGTGGCCCCGACCCCCTGGTCGGTGAGCCTGGGCCCCCGTGGCGGTGGTCGACGCTCACGAACGACGGCCGGGAGGGCTGGTTCGTGAGGCTGGACCACCTGGGCGGTGGTCGAGGCGCACGGACGGGTGGGGCGGGCAGGGGGTCGGGAGTCAGGCCCGGTCGAACACCAGCACGAACTCGAGCAGGCCGTTGTCCTTCACCACGGCGAAGCCGTTCGACGGATCGGGGATCGAGTAGTCGGAGAACAGGATCGGGATGCTGCCGAGCACGCCGATCCGGCCGCCCTCCAACTTGGCCTCGACGTCGAAGGTGACGGCGCGGGTGACACCGCGCAGCGTGAGGTCGCCGGTGGCCGATGCCGTGAGCGATTCGCCCTCGGCGGGCACGGTGCCGAAGTCGATCGGTGCGGTGAGCACGAACGTGGCGGTGGGGAACTGGTCGACCGACATGATGCGGCCGCGGAACTGCCCGTCGCGCCGGTCGCTGTCGCTCGTGATCGAGGCCATCTGCACCGTGAACTCGGCAGCGGTGGCCTGCGTTCCTTCGATGGTGAGCGAACCGGTGACGTCGCTGGTGCGTCCGGCCGCCTCGACGTCGACGCCGCCCAGCACTTCTTGCACCCGGTATCCGAGCGTCGAGTCGGTGCCCACCGACCACGCCCCTGACGGGTCGCCCGCGTCGACCGTGGTGGGCGCGCTGGTGGTGGCACTCGTGGTGACGGTGGTGTCGGCCGGTGGCGCGACGGTGGAGGCCACCGATTCGGGCACGGTGACGGCGGCGACGGTGGTGCTGGCCAGCGCAGCATCGAGGTCGCCCGAGTCGAGGGCGGCCGGTGCGTCGTCGCGGATCACGAAGATCCACAGCAGAAAGGCGCCGACGGCCACCGCCACCAGTGCGACGACGGCGATGACGATCTTGCGAGATGTCGGCATGACGCTCCTTCGGTGAGGCCTGGATTGTCGCATGGAACACCCACCGATGTGACCATCGACCGCCATGTCGTACCCGTTTCCGACCGTCCTCGGAGGGGGTCACCGGGTATCGTTGATGCTTGCTGTGAGCAACCATCCCTTCCGTCCCCTGCGGCACCGGGCAGTTCGCCTGTTGTGGACCGCCGCCGTGGTGTCGGATTCGGGTACCTGGGTGCAGCTCATCGTCGTCGGCAGCCTTGTGGCCGCCGATACGGGCTCGGCCGTGCAGACCGGCCTGGTGGCCCTCGCCACGTTCGCCCCGCAGGGTCTGGCCTCGCCGGTGGGTGGCCTGCTCGCCGACAAGTTCGACCGCCGCAAGGTGTTCCGCAACGCCCTGCTCGCCCAGGCATTCATCACCAGCGTGCTGGCCGTCGTCATCGCATCGGGGGTGCGCGACCCCAAGGTGCTGGCGGCACTCATCCTCGTCGGCAGCGCCGCCGGTGCCGTGGGTGCACCCTCGTACTCGGCGATGATCCCCGACCTGGTGCCGCCCGACGAACTGATGGCGATGATCTCGCTCGGCGTCTACTCGTGGAATGCCGGCCGCATCGCCGGCCCGCTCGTCGGCTCGGTGCTGGCGGTCACGGTCGGCCCGGCCTGGACCGTGGCGTTCAACGCCCTCACCTTCGTGATGCTGGCCGGTGCAGTGGCCCTGGTGCGCCGCCCGTTCGTGCCGCTCGCCTCCGACGGCACCATCGTCGAACGCCTCGTCGGCGGGTACCGCGCCCTGCGTTCGACGCCCGGGTGCTGGTACACCGTGGTCTGGCTCGTGGCGTACAACATCACTGCGGTGCCGTTCATGGGTCTCATGCCCATCTACGCCCGTGCGGAGTTCGACGGGGGCACCGGCCTCACCGGTGCCTTCAGTTCGGCGCAGGGTATCGGGGCCATCGTGGGTGGCATCGCCGTCACCATGCTCGCCCGGCGCATGCCGCGGTCGCAGTTGCTCACCTGGATGATCGTCGCGGTCACGGCGTTCCTGGTGTTCTTCGCCCTGGCACCCACGGCTCCGGTGGCCATCGCGGCGGCGGTGCTGCTGGGTGGTGCAGCGGCCGGCATGTTCGTGACGATGACAGCGGTCATCCAACGCGATGCTCCTGCTGCCAGCCGTGGTCGCGTGATGGCGATGATGCAGGCGTCGATGGGCATCTCGTACGGCATCGGCCTCATGTTCATCGGGTTCATCGGCGACGCGGCGTCGCTGCGAGTGGCGTTCTTGGTGGGTGCGTTCGGCTCGATCGTGTCGGCGTTGGTGCTCGCCACACGCACGCCCGACTGGCGACCGGTGATCGACGGCGACGAGCTGGCGGCCGAGAACACCGACCTCGCCATCGCGCGCTGAGCCGTTGCTGGCTAGGTTGGCTCGATGCCCCGTGAACGCATCTACACCAAAGCCGGCGACGACGGGACAACCGGTCTGTTCTACGGAGGCCGCGTGCCGAAGGACAGCGAGCTGCCCACCGCCTACGGCACCGTCGACGAAGCGCAGGCGGTGATCGGTCTCGCCCGTGCCCACGCCGACGGGAACGTGCGGGTGGAGGGCGTGCTCGTCCCCATCCTGCGCGATCTGTGGGTGCTGATGGCCGAGCTGGCCACGCTGCCCGAGAACCGCGGCAAGTTGCAGCCCGAGGTGTCGTGCGTCAGCGAGGCGATGGTCGACCGGCTCGAGGTCACGATCGACTCGCTCGACGAGGAGTTCGAGCACCCCACCGAGTTCGTCGTGCCCGGCGGCAACGTGGTGTCGGCCTGGCTCGACCTGGCCCGCACCGTGGTGCGCCGGGCCGAACGACTGTCGCTCGTGGCCGCACCGTCGCCGTCGTTCGTGGTGCCCTACCTGAACCGGCTGTCGGATCTGTTGTGGACCCTCGCGCGCTGGAACGAGGGCACCAGCCTGGCGGCGCGCGACGTACAACCCGGCTGAATAGCGGTGCGCTTCGGCCCGATCGGGCAGACTGAACGGCCATGAACGTGAACGTCGACGTCGTCAAGTCAGCCCCTCGATCGGCCGAGGCCATCGGTATCCCCGTCGCCACCTCGGGCGCCGTTCCCCGCCAGGTCGGCCTCAGCCGTGCTGCGCTGGCGGCACACGGCTTCGAGGGCAAAGAGGGTCAGGTGCTGGTGGTGCCGGCGGCCAGCGGCGCCACCGTCATCGCAGTGGGCGTAGGTGAGCCGGGGAAGATCACGGCCAACGGTTTGCGCAACGCTGCTGCGGCATTCGTGCGCGCCGCCGGCAAGCGGGCTGCGCTCGCCACCACCCTCGCCGACCTCGACGGTGTCGATGCCAAGGTGGCCGCACAGGCGGTCGCCGAGGGCGCGCTGCTCGCCGCCTACCGCTACATCGGGTTGAAGACCGACACCTCGGGTGCCGCCACGCTCACATCGCTGGCACTGGTGGTGGGCGACAAGCGCACGGCTGGCGCCAAGGCCGGTGCCGAGCGGGGCGCGGTCACCTCGGCCGCCGCCTGGCTGGCCCGCGACCTGGCCAACACGCCGCCCGCCTACCTGACGGCACGCAAGATGGCCGACAAGGCCGTCGCCGTGGCTGCGGCGGCCGGGCTCGGCGTGGAGGTGTTCAACCGCGACCAACTCGAGGCGATGGGCTGCGGCGGCATGATCGGCGTGAACAAGGGCAGCACCGAGCCGCCGCGCATGGTGCGCCTCACCTACACCCCGCGCACGCCCAGCGGCCATCTCGTGCTCGTCGGCAAGGGCGTGATGTACGACTCGGGCGGTATCAGCCTGAAGCCCAGCGACGGCATGCACGCCAAGATGAAGATGGACATGAGCGGCGCCGCCGCTGTGCTGGCCACCATGAGCGCGCTGAAGGCCTTGAAGTGCAAGGCCCAGGTGACGGGCTATCTGATGTGCACCGACAACATGCCGTCGGGCAGCGCGCTGAAGCTGGGTGATGTGCTCACGTTCCGCAACGGCAAGACCGCCGAGATCCACAACACGGACGCCGAGGGTCGCCTGGTGCTGGCCGACGGCCTGTCGCTCGGCGTCGAGGCCAAGCCCGATGCCATCGTCGACATCGCCACCCTCACCGGTGCGTGCGTGGCGGCGCTCGGGCCGAAGTACGCCGGTGTGCTGGGGAACAACCAGCCGTTCATCGACCGGGTGAAGGCCTCGTCGGATCGCACGGATGAGAAGCTGTGGCAGCTGCCCCTCGCTCGCGAGTACCGCAAGTTGCTCGACTCGCAGGTGGCCGACATGAAGAACATCGGCGGTCCCTACGGCGGTGTCATCACGGCGTCGCTGTTCCTGGCCGAGTTCGTGGGCGACACGCCGTGGGCGCACCTCGACATCGCCGGCCCGATGGACGTCGATGCCGACGAGGGCTGGAACTCGCGGGGCGCCACGGGCTACGGCACCCGCCTGCTCATCGATCTGGCGACGAACTTCGCTCGCTAGGCGGCGCTGCTGCCTCGGTGGGCCGGGGCAGCAGGTCGCGGTGGGTGCGACGGAGGCGTCGCACGCGGCGCACCACCACCAGTGTCGCCACTGCCAGTACGCCGATGAGGAGCCACTGCACGGTGCCGGCGTGCTCCTGGACGGCGGTCACCGTCTTCGCCACCGTCGTCGCCGTGACATCGGACGATGCGGTGTCGGACAACGCCGCGTCGGACGACGTGAGCGGCGGAGCCGCTGAGAGGGCCACGGTGTCGACGAGCACACGGGTACGTTAGCGACCGCCTCAGGCCGCCTCGGGGGTGCTGTGGCCCGCTGCGGCATCGATCGCCGACCGGAGCGCTGCGACCGCGACGGGCGGGGGCACGCCGAGGCCCAGCAGTTGGCGTTCGATCACATCGGCATCGTCGCCGACGGCCACCATCGCCGCGGCCAGAGCGAGTGCACGTCGACCGTCGGTGCCGTCGGCGATGTGGGCACCGCGTCGCCAGGCGCGGTGCGCGTGGCGGAGGTGCTCGGGCATGCGTTCGAGGTGCCGCTGGCTCACATCGGGCAGGCGCCGACGCACCGCCAGGCCGCCCTCGAGCGACTGCGCGACACCGAACAGCACACAGCGCTGCAGCGCCCGGGTGAACGGCCCGATGGTGCCGTGGGTGTAGCCGAGACCCAGTGCCCGCGCCGTCTGGGTGAGGTCGAGCTCGTAGCCGTCGGGATAACTGTCGAGCCCACTCACCAGGCGACGCAGCAGCCACGTGGTGGTGGGGCCGAGCACGTTCAACCAGAACAACTCGACGTACTGCGAGCGCGGGTCGTGGCCGATCGGATCGACCACCTCGTCGTACCAGGGCACGACGACCAGGGTGGGGTCGATCGACGAGAAGTCGGGAGTGATGAGCGACACGAAGGCCTCCAGCGGGTGCGATGCCGACAGCGGATGTGGGGGAGCGCCGGGAATGAGGACGCCGGATCGTGGTTCGGGGAAATCACGGGGCACAATCGGGTGGTGACGCTCGAGGCCGCACAACAGTGGATGGCCGACTCGGCCCGGGTGACGGTGCTCACCGGCGCCGGGATCTCCACCGATTCGGGCATCCCCGACTTCCGCGGCCCCAACGGGTTGTGGAAACGCAACCCGCTCGCCGAGAAGGCGTCGACGCTGCAGCACTACCTGGCCGACCCCGAGGTGCGCGAGGCGGCATGGCGGAACCGCCTCGACAACCCGGCGTGGACAGCGCAGCCCAACGCCGGGCATCTCGCGCTGGTCGAGATCGAGCGGCGCGACCGGCTCACGGCGCTGGTCACCCAGAACATCGACGAACTGCACCAGCGTGCCGGGCACGACCCGGCGAAGGTGATCGAGGTGCACGGCACGATGTGGTGGAGCCGGTGCTGGACCTGTGGCGACCGCCGTCCGATGGACGAGACCCTGGCGCGGGTGCGGGCGGGTGACCCCGATCCGCACTGCCTGCTGTGCGAGCGCACCGGGCTGATCGCCGGGCCCGGCGACGGCATTCTGAAGAGCGACACCATCTCGTTCGGGCAGTCGTTGGTGCCCGAGGTGATCGATGCGGCGATGGTGGCTGCCGAGCAGTGCGATCTGCTGGTTGCCGTCGGTTCGAGCCTGTCGGTGTTCCCTGCCGCCAACGTGGTGCCTCGGGCCAAGGCGGCCGGGGCGCGGGTGGTGATCGTGAACGGTGAGGCCACGAAGATGGACCGCTACGCCGATGCAGTGCTGCTCGGCTCGATCTCGGAGTTGTTGCCCCGTCTGGTCGAGGCACTCGACGGGCCGAACGCCCGGTGACGCAATCCCGACCGACTCGGTAGGCTTTCGGCCATGGCAACCTTCCGCGACCTCCTCGCCGCCGCCAAGGCCGAGATCACCGAGATCGACACCTCCTCCGCCGCCGAGCGCATCGCCGCCGGGGCCGTCGTGCTCGACGTGCGCGAGCCCGACGAGTTCGACCAGGGCGCGCTGGCGGGCGTCATCCACATCCCGCGCGGTCACCTCGAGGCACAGATCGAGAACCGCCTCACCGACAAGAACGCCGAAGTCGTCGTGTACTGCGCCGGCGGTGTGCGCAGCGCCTTCGCCGCCAAGACGCTGGGCGAACTGGGCTACACCAACGTGCTGTCGATGGCCGGTGGCTTCGGCCGCTGGAAGGACGAGGGCCGTCCGTGGACCACGCCCGTCGTGCTCACCCCCGACCAGCGCAACCGTTACCAGCGCCACCTGCTGCTGCCCGAGGTGGGCGTGGAGGGCCAGGCCAAGCTGCTGGGCGCCAAGGTGCTCATGCTCGGAGCCGGCGGCCTCGGTTCGCCGGCCGCGCTGTACCTGGCGGCGGCCGGTATCGGCACCATCGGCATCGTCGACATGGACGAGGTCGATGCGTCGAACCTGCAGCGCCAGATCCTGCACAACATCGACCGCATCGGCGATCGCAAGGTCGACTCGGCGAAGAAGACGATCTCGCTGCTGAACCCCGACGTCAACGTGGTCACCTACGACACGCGGCTCGATGCGTCGAACATCATCGACATCATCTCGGGCTACGACGTCATCGTCGACGGCGCCGACAACTTCCCCAGCCGCTACCTGCTGAACGACGCCAGCGTGAAGCTGGGCATCCCCGTGGTGCACGGCTCGATCTTCCGCTTCGAGGGCATGGTCAGCGTGTTCCATCCGCTCGAGGGCCCCACGTACCGCGACATGGTGCCCGAGCCGCCGCCCGCCGAACTGGCCCCCAGCTGCGCCGAGGCCGGCGTGCTGGGTGTGCTGCCCGGCATCATCGGCAGCATCCAGGCGCTCGAGGTCATCAAGCTCATCCTCGGTCTGGGCGATTCGCTGGCCGGCCGCATCCTGGCGGTCGACACCACCGAGATGTCGTTCCGCACCTTCAAGTTGCAGCGCGACCCCAGCAACCCGGTCACGTACGAGAACCGCGACCGCATCGTCATCAAGGAACTCGACGGCCTCTGCGCCCCGGGCCTGTCGCACTGACCTCGGTCAGGCGCCGTTCTGCACGGGGCTGCCCCGGTAGCAGCCGATGAAGTACGGGAACTCCAGCGTCGCCGAGTAGTGGTAGGTCTCCACCACCTCGCCGTCGAACTCGATGGGCGAGGTGCGGCCGTGGCACTCGTCGAGGTCGGCGTTGGTGGGCAGGTTGCCCGCAGCGTCGCGCTCCACCACGATCGGGAAGCCGTCGAACGCGAAGCCCACCACGGTGGAAGCGCCCTGTGCCGCGTCGAGCAGGCACGACGGGATGTTGTGGTAGTGGTACGCGCTGGTCTGCTGCGGGTGGCCGTCGCAGAGATCCTGTGTCTCCCAGGCCACCGCGTCGCGGTTGGCTACATCGAGCGAGGCGAACGCGTACACGCCGTTGCGCAACACGGCGACGGCGCCGGGCGGCAGGCACGACGGGCTGTCGGCGACGGCGGGGGCCGTGGGCAGCGACACCGTGAAGGTCTGTGCGGCGATGCCGTTGGGGTTGCGGTCGTACTGGAAGGCGGGGTCGTCGGCGGCGATGGGGAAGGTGCCGGTCAGCTGCTCGGTGGGCAGGTCGTTGGTGACGATCACGCGCTGGTCGCCCTCGACGGTCTCGCTGTAGGCGGCCTGGGGCCAGCTCACCTCGCCCTGCACGCTCACCTTGGCGGTCGAGTCCCACGTGCCGTTGGCCTCGTCGATCCACGGGCCGGCGGTGTGCGCGCCGCCACCGTTGGGGTTCCCCGAGGTGCAGGAGTAGATCGTGCCTGCCGCAGCGCCCTCGGTCGAGACGAATCCGTCGCCCAGCGGCAACGCTGTCGGATCGACCGTCGCGCCCGACCACACGTTCACCACGTCGCTGTTCGCCGCTGCCGTCGTGGGTGCGTCGGTGGTTGGTGCGTCGGTGGTCGGTGCGTCGGTGGTCGGTGCGTCGGTGGTTACGGCTGCGGCAGTGGCTGCCGTGGTGGGTGCCGTCTCGGTGGTGACAGCGGCGGCGGTGGTGGTGGCGGACCCGTCGTCGGTCCCGCACGCAGCGAGCAGGACGGCTGCGAGGCATGCAGCGAGGGCGGACGTGGGGGCGATACGTCGGGCGAGAAGCATTGCAGCAGTATGCGGATCGCTCCCGGTCGCCGCCTTCGCAACAGGTGTGAACCCGGTAAGAGTTCCCCCGCCTCAGTCCGCGCCGTCCATCCGTGAGCGTGGACCGGTGCCGGGGTGGTCCATGCGCACGGACCCCGGGGCTTCGTGAGCGTGGACCACTGCTGGGGTGGTCTAGGCGCACGGACGGGCGCGAATCGCACGGACCCCGGCGCATCGTGAGCGTGGACCGGTGCTGGGGTGGTCCTGGCGCACGGACGGGCGGCGGGGGGTCAGGCGGCGGCGACGTCGAGTTCGTCGGCGGCGAGGACCTCTCGCTCTTGGATGGCGACGCCGGTGATGACGAGGGCGGCGCCGAGGAGGTCGACCCAGGTGGGGGTCTGGTCGAGGGCGATGAACCCCACGAACATCGCCGTCACCGGCAGCAGGGCCAGCAGCAGGGCGAAGCGGCGCACCGGCACCCGGCGCAGCACGTGCTGGTCGATGCCGTAGCCCACCACGTTCGACAGCACGCCCACCGACAACGCAGCGAACAGCCACGCCGGATGGCCCACCACGGCGCCGATGTCAGGCGCACCGAACGGGATGAGCACGACTGCGCCGAACGCCATGCCCAGCGCCAGGCCCGCCGAGCCGCGGTCGAAGCCGGCCACGTGGCGGCCGATGATGATGTACGCCGCCCACATCGCCGAGGCCATGAACACGAACAGCAGGCCCAGCGGCTCGGTGTCGATCTCCACGCCCGACAGCACCACCACGCCCAACACGGCCAGCACGAGCGCAACGGTGTTGCGTCGGGTACGGGTGAAGGCAGCAGCGACGGCGATGGGGCCGATGAACTCGATGACCACGCTCTTGCCGAGGTCGATGCGCTCGATCGCGAAGTAGAACGTCACGTTCATCAACGCCGTGGCCGTGCCGAACACCATGGCGGCGTAGACCTCGCGCCGGGTCCAGCCGCGCTGTCGGCGCCAGGTGAACGCCATCAGCACGATGGTGGCGCCGATGACCCGCAACCAGGCCACCGTGCCCGGGCTGACGTCGTCGAACAGCGATATCGCGATGACGGCGCCGGTGTACTGCGAGATGCCCGAGAAGGCGAACAGCGCTTCGGGCGAGAACCGGTCGAGCCGGCTCGATTCCGATGAACTCAAGCGGCGGCTTTCAGTCGAACAGGTCGGGGTCGGTGCGGCAGATCTCCTGCCACAGCGGCTGGAAGCTGAGCCATCCGGCGATGTGGCTGGCCGTCTGTTCGCGGGTGTACACCGCGTCGTCGTGCGGGATGAGCTTCGGCGTGCCAGCGGCCATGGCCAGCAGTTGCGCCTGGCACGAGCGGTCCATCGACAGGAACCAGAAGGCGGCCTCGTCGACCGTGGTGCCCACGGTGAACAGGCCGTGGTTCTGGTGGATGGCGGCCTTGCCGGAGGGGAACTGCGACACGAGTTCGCGCCCGTCCTCCACACCGAACTGCACGCGGCCGCGCTGGGCGGTGATGACGACGTGGTCCTCGTAGAAGATGCACGAGTCCTGCGTGATCGGGTCGAGCGGGATGCCGAGCGAGCTGAAGGCCTTGCCGTGCACGCTGTGGCTGTGCGCCGCAGCGATGACGTCGGGCCGGGCCTCGTGCACGGCAGAGTGGATGACGAACGCGGCACGGTTCACCGGATGCTTGCCGTAGACGACGTTGCCCTGGTGGTCGACGAGGATGAGGTCGCTGACGCGGATGTGGCGGAAGCTGATGGCGAACGGGTTCACCCAGAACAGTTCGGGGAACTCGGGGTCGCGCACCGTGATGTGGCCGGCAACGCCCTCACCGAAGCCCACCCGACCGAACACGCGCAGCGCGGCGGCGAGCTTCTGCTTGCGGTGCAGGCGCTCCTCTTCGACGGTGGCGAACGGTGCGGGCAACTCGAGGCCCACCTGCTTGGGGGTGAGCTCGATGCCGTCGATCATCTGGATGCCGGACTCGGTGGTCGTCATGCGGCGAGCCTAATCACAGCGTGGCCAGCGCGGCATTGGCGATCTGCTGGGGCAGCAGGTCGAACAGGTCGTACAGGTCGACGATGGCGCCCGACTGGCCGAACGCATCGACGCCCACCGGGTTCACCCGCTGGCCGAACACCGAGCCGAGCCAGGCGAGGGCATGGCTGGCGGCGTCGTGCACGGTGACGATGGGGGCGTGGCGCTCGTCGGGCCGGATGAGCGAGGCGATGTGCAGTCCGCTCAGGTCGGCTGCCCGGGCGCTGCGGCCCGCCTGCTGCATCTCGCCGCGCCAGGCCCGGTACACGCGGTCGGGTGAGGTGAGGTCGATCACGGTGGCGGCCACACCCTCGTCGGCCAGGGCCGTGGCGGCGTGCACGGCCTCGGGCACCACGGCACCCGTGGCGGCGAGCACCACCCGGGGCGCGTGCGGGTCGGCCGCCAGGACGGCGTCGGGTTCGACGAGGCGGTACCCGCCGGCCAGCACCTGGTCGCGCAGCGCGCCCTCGCCGATGCGGCTGCGAGCAGCGAGGAACGGCCGTTGGTCGACGGGGCGGGTGCTGAGGCGCAGGAACAGGCTCTCGCCGTCGAGCGCCCCGAGGCGGTGGATACCGTCGCACAGCAGCCAGTCGAGCGCCTGTGCGTAGCACGGCTCGGTGTAGCTCATCCCCGGCAACTCGAGGCCGATCGAGGGGGTGATGGTGCTCTGGTGGGCGCCGCCCTCGGGGGCGAGGGTGACGCCGGCGGGTGTGCCCACGACGATGAAGCGGGCGCCGTTGTAGAGCGCGTAGATGAGGGCGTCGAGACCACGGCACACGAACGGGTCGTACACGGTGCCGATGGGCACGAGGTGCTGACCGTGCAGTTCCTGGCCCAGGCCCAGGGCGTGCAGCGCGAGGAACAGGTTCATCTCGCTGATGCCCAGTTCGATGTGGCGGCCACTCGGCCCCTGCTGCCAGCGCAGCAGTCGGTCGCTGCCCAGGAAGTCGGGCTGCACCTCGGGGTGGAACACGCCGTACTTGTTGATCCAGCCGCCGAGGTTGGTGCTGACGCTCACATCGGGCGACAGGGTGACCATGCGTTCGGCCACGCCGTCGACGGCACCGAGACCGGTGAGCAGGCGGCCGAACACCTCCTGGGTGCTGACCGGCTTGGCGCCCACCGCCACGCCCACACCCACCGGCACCGGCAGGTCGGGGCGGGGCTTGGGCGGCACGTTGTTCACCTCGCCGCCCTGTGCGGCGCACAGGCGGCCGGCGGGCGATTCGGGGTCGAAGCGGTCCCACTCGGTCGCCTCGGTGAGGCCGAACTCGGCGCGCACCTGGTCGATCTGCGCCGGCGACAGCAGGGCGGCGTGGTTCAGCGGATCGCCGGCGATGGGCAGGCCCCAGCCCTTGATCGTGTAGGCGAACACCACACTCGGCCTGTCGGTGACGGCGTCGCACTGCCGGTAGGCGTCGAGCAGTACGTCGAGGTCGTGGCCGCCGAGGTTCTGCACCAGCGGCACCAACTCGTCGTCGGGGATGTCGGCCACGAAGCGGCGCACCTCGTCGTCGGCGTCGTGCAGGAACGCGGGGCGCAGGTCGGCACCGCGCAGTGCGAACAGGCTCTGGTAGCGCTCGTTCGACATGTCCTCGATGTGCCGTCGCAGGGCCTCGCCACCGGGGCGGGCGAACGCGGCCTGCAGTTTGCGGCCCCACTTCGCCTCCACCACGTGCCAGCCCGAGCCGTCGAAGAACTCCATCAACTTCTTGATCTTCTGGCCGGGGATCACCCGGTCGAGGCTCTGGCGGTTCACGTCGACCACCCACATCACGTTGCCCAGCCCGGCGAGCGCGGCGTCGGCGATGGCCTCCCACACGTTGCCCTCGTCGAGTTCGGCGTCGCCCACCAGGGCGATGAAGCGTGCGGGCGGCTGCTGGCCGAAGTGCAGGTCGGTGTAGCGGCGGGTCATGGCCGCGAACAGCGGGGCCACCACGCCCAGGCCCACCGAGCCGGTGCTGAAGTCGTTGACGTCGGGATCTTTGGTGCGGCTGGGATAGCTCTGCAGGCCGCCGCGCTGGCGCAGGCTGAACAGCCAGTGCTGGTCGAGTTCACCCATCAGGTACTTGATCGAGTGGAACACCGGCGAGGCGTGCGGCTTCACGGCCACCTTGTCGTTGCCGCTCAGGTGGCCGAACCACAGCGACGTCATGATGCTCACCATCGACGCGCTCGACGCCATGTGCCCGCCCACCTTCACGGCGAACTCGGCCTCGCGCCCCTCGGGTGCCGGGGGCAGCGGCCGTTCGCGGTTGGCGTGGTCGACCATCCGCACGGCCAGCCAGAGCACCCGCCGCTGGATCTCGTCGAGGGTGGCCAGGTCGGGCGCGGCGTCGGGCATGGGGCGATGGTACGACCGCTCGCCGATGCTGAACAGGTGCCGGTAGCACCCGGCAGCGGCTGGCACACTGGGCCGATGAACCGTGCCGTGATGCCGCCCACGATCGCCCCACCCGCCGCCAACTATGCGCACGCCATCGTGTCCGAGCAGCCCAGCCGGTGGCTGCACACCTCGGGCGTGGTGCCCATCGCACCCGATGGCAGCGTGCCCGCCGACCTCGGCGAACAGGCCGAGGTGGTGTGGACCAACATCGTCGCCATGCTCGACGACGCCGACATGAGCCCGTCCGACATCGTCAGCGTCACCACCTATGTGGTGGTGGGCGAGCCGCTCGGGCCGGTGATGGCCGCCCGCGACCGTGTGCTCGACGGCCACCGCGCGGCCAGCACCCTCGTCACCGTTCCGGCCCTCGCCCGACCCGAGTGGCGCATGGAGATCGCCATCATCGCCAGCCGCTGAACCCTGCCCGTGTCGAGTTGCGGCCCCGGGTGGGCCCGAAGTCGACACGCGCGGGGTGGGCCCGAGTGGGTGGGGTGACGAAGCGGGCCGTACGATCGCGGGCGATGAGCGACGACAAGCGCACCGACTCGGGTATCGAGGTGAAGCCGCTGTACACGGCGGCCGACCTGGCGGGCTGGGACCCGGCCACACAGCTCGGCGACCCCGGCCAGCCCCCGTACACCCGCGGCGTGTACCCCACGATGTACCGCGGCAAGTTGTGGACGATGCGCCAGTACGCCGGCTTCGGCACGGCGGCCAGCACCAACGAGCGGTTCAAGTTCCTGCTGCAGGCGGGCCAGACCGGCCTCAGCTGTGCGTTCGACCTGCCCACGCAGATGGGCTACGACAGCGACCACCCGCGTGCCGAGGGCGAGGTGGGCAAGGTGGGCGTGGCCATCGACACGCTCGACGACATGCGCACCCTGCTGGCTGACCTGCCGCTCGACAAGGTCACCACCAGCATGACCATCAACTCCACGGCGGCCATCTTGCTGCTGATGTACGAGTTGGTGGCCGAAGAGCGCGGCGTGCCCGCCAGCGCCATCAGCGGCACCATCCAGAACGACCTGCTGAAGGAATACATCGCCCGCGGCACCTACGTGTACCCGCCGCGGCCCAGCATGCGCATCATCACCGACATCTTCGAGTACTGCTCGAAGCACGTGCCGCGCTGGAACACCATCTCCATCAGCGGCTACCACATCCGTGAAGCCGGCAGCACGGCGGTGCAGGAGATCGCGTTCACCATCGCCAACGGCATCGCCTACGTGGAGGCGGCCAAGGCGGCAGGGCTCGACGTCGACGACTTCGCTCCGCGCCTCAGCTTCTTCTGGAACGCGCACAACAACTTCTTCGAGGAAGTGGCGAAGTTCCGGGCCTCGCGCCGCATCTGGTACAAGCTGATGACCGAGCGGTTCGGGGCGAAGAAGGAGGCCAGCAAGTTGCTGCGCTTCCACACCCAGACGGGTGGCAGCACGCTCACCGCACAGCAGCCCGAGGTGAACATCGTGCGCGTGGCCGTGCAGAGCATGGCGGCCGTGATGGGCGGTACACAGAGCCTGCACACCAACGGCTTCGACGAGGCCCTGGGCCTGCCCACCGAGCAGGCGGCGCGCATCGCCCTGCGCACCCAGCAGGTGATCGGCTACGAGAGCGGTATCGCCGACACGCCCGACCCGTTGGCCGGCAGCTACTTCGTCGAGGTGCTCACCGACGAGATCGAACGTCTCGCCTGGGAGTACATCGAGCGCATCGACGAGATGGGCGGCGCCGTGTCGGGCATCGAGGCCGGCTTCCAGCAGGACGAGATCGAGCAGGCGGCCTACGAGTACACGAAGTCGATCGACGACGACGAGCGGGTGATCGTGGGCGTGAACAAGTTCGCCCTCGACGTGGAGCCCGAGCCGTCGGTGTTCCCCATCGACCCGTCGCTCGAGCTCGGCCAGCGCGAACGCCTCGCCGCCTACAAGGCGAACCGCGACCAGGCTGCGTTGGAGGCTGCACTGGCAGCGGTGGCCGACTGCGCCCGGGGCACCGACAACCTGCTGTACCCGATGAAGGAGGCACTGCGCGCCGGCGCCAGCCTCGGCGAGGTCAGCGACGCCCTGCGCGGCGTGTTCGGCGTCTATCAGCCCGGCCGCTGAGTCGGTTGCCATGACCGACGGCCTGCGCGTCGGTGCCGACGGGGTGACCCGCTGCTGGTGGTGCGGCGACGATCCGCTGTACATGCGGTACCACGACACCGAGTGGGGTCGGCCCGTGCGCGACGACCACCGCCTCTACGAGAAGCTGTGCCTCGAAGGCTTCCAGTCGGGCCTGTCGTGGCTCACCATCCTGCGCAAGCGCGACAACTTCCGCGCCGCCTTCGCCGGCTTCGACCCCGAGGTGGTGTCGCGCTTCGATGAGGCCGATGTGGAGCGACTGCTGGGCGATGCCGGCATCGTGCGGCACCGCGGCAAGATCGCGTCGACCATCAACAACGCACAGCGTGCGCTGGAGTTGATCGACGAGTTCGGCAGCATCGCCACGTTCCTCGATCGCTTCGTTCCGGCTCCGCTGCCCGCCCCGACGGGGCTCGGACATATCCCCGCGAAGACGGCCGAGTCGACGGCGATCTCGAAGGAGCTGAAGCGTCGCGGCTGGTCGTTCGTCGGCCCCACCACCGTGTACGCCTTCATGCAGTCGATGGGTCTGGTGAACGACCACCTCGCCGGCTGCGAGTTCCGCGACCGCTGATTCCCGGCGACGGTTCTTGCGACGATTTGCGTCGCATCCGACGCGATCCGTCGCAAGTTCGGGTTGGTCGAGCCTCAGTGGGCAGCGACCGACGTCAGGCGGCGTGGCCGGGGAGGAGGGTGGCCAGGCCGCGCATCATGGCGATGCGGAAGGCGGCGACGTCGTGGGCGGTGCTCATCTCGTCGTACACGAGGGAGTAACCGCGGGCCCGGGCCACGTCGCGGAAGTGCCGGTTGGCCACGAGGTGGCTCACCCCGGGCGACAGGTCGAACGGGCGGTCCTCCCAGCTGCCGATCTGCTGGTAGAGCGAGAACGGCGCACGGGGCGCTTCGGCCAGACGGCGGGTGAGCCACTCGGGCTGGCCGTCGATCGCCAGGCCGTACCAGTAACTGCCCGACACCGACACGACACCGCCCACCGCGCCGGCGTGCTCGAGTGCCGCATAGGTGGCGGCCAGTCCACCGAGGCTGGCGCCGCCGAGCACCGTGGCAGCGGGCGACGGGTCGATGGGCGCCCGTCGCCGCAGTTCGGGCAGGAGTTCTTCCACCACCATTGCGGCCTGGCGCGGGTTGCAGGCCAACTCGGTGGTGCGGCCGGTGAACCCGGTGGGCCCGTGCGGTTCGTGCACCAGCGCCAGCACGCACGGCGCCACAGCGCCTGCGGCCACCGCGGCGTCGATCGCCCGGGTGAGGCCGGCGATGCGCAACCACGACGACCCATCGGTGAGCACCACCACCGGCAGCAGCGCTCCATCGCCGGCGCCGGGCGGTAGGTGCACGGTGATGCGTCGGGTGGTGTCGAGCAGCGCCGAGGTGTGTTCGAACGAGTCGGGCGTGCCGCTGCTGGGCGCGGCCTCATCGGTCGCGTCGGCCTGGGTGAACCATGTCGCCGCCGGCGCATCGGGGAGAGCGAGGATCGACTCGTACCGCTCGAGCGGTGTGTCGAGGCCGAACAGCAGGCCCAGCGGGGCGATATGCGCGGGGTTGTGTGGGTCGGCGTTGCTGCGCGACTCGGCCTGGAGTGCGAGCGCCATCCACGCCGCCTCGTCGCTGGGCGCACCGTTCACGAACGGGTCGTCGGTGACGAAGCGATAACTCACGAGCGTGGCGGTGTCGACCGTCACCGCGAGCGCCCACACCGGCAGGTCGCCGATGCGCTCCAGCGGTGCCGACGGACCCGTGCGGGCCAGCCCGCTCTGCAGGCTCACCGATGGGGCGTTGCCGATCCACACGAACGTCACGTCGACACGGCCATCGGGGCGATGAGTGCGCAACGGGCCACCGGTCGCCGCGAGGGCAGCACGCAGGTCGTCGACACCGGCCGCGCCGCGCCGTACCTCGTCGAGCAAGGGATGCATCTCGGCTGTCACGGGCGGCACCGTATCCGGTGAGCGACGACCCGGGTGAGGGATCTTGCGACGGTTCGCGTCGGATGCGACGCGAATCGTCGCAAGTTCGGGGCGGGGGAGGGCTGGGGTGGGGGCGGGTCGGCGGGTCGGCGGGTCGGCGGCTGGCCGGGTCGGCGGCTCGGTTCGGGGTGGCTGGGAATCAGGGGGTGGTGATGACGATGGGGATGGCGCTGAACTCGCCGGGGTCGGTTTCGAGCCCGACACCGCCGCGCACCATCAGCATCACCACGGTGCCGGGTGGCACCGCCGACAGGTCGAGCTGCACCGAGAACGGGCCCGCCTCCTCCATGCTGCCGGCCATGGTGTGCTGCTGGGTGAACACGGCGGGATCGCCCGCCAGATAGGCGCTCACCATGATGCTCGCCTCGAAGCCGTGGCCCATGCCCTCGACGGTGATGATGCCGGCGGGCACCTGGGCCAGCGGTGCGGGTGTGTCGATGGAGGTGTCGGCGCTACCGGCGGCGATGACGAACCAGCTCGATCGGGGGCCGAGTTGGCGGAGGAACAGCACGGCCCGTGGCACCGGCGTACCGCCGCCTTCGGGGGGAGAGAGCACGTCGATCTCGCCGCTGCGCGAGTCGCCCTGCACGAACTCGCCGAGGTTCGGTGGCACGGCCAGCACCTGGGTGACGAAATCGGCCGCCGCCGCCTCGGGTGTGGTGAACACCACACCGGGTGCGGGCCAGAGCGCGGGTTGTTCGAGGCCGTTGATGGTGGTGGTCGGAGGTGCCGTTGCGGGCGTGGAGGTGGCGGGCGTGGAGGTGGTCGGTGTCGAGGTCGTCGTCGCCGTGGTGGTGGTCGAGGGCCCGGTCGTGCTGCTCGTCGTGGTCGTCGAGGTGGCCGTTGTCGTCGCCGGCAGTGATGTGGCGGGCCACGTGGTCGACACGAGCGTGGGGCTGGTCGTCGATGCGTTGTCGGCTTCGTCGCCACAGGCCGCGACCAGCAGTGCGCCGATCGCGCAACTCGCCAACCCGCGCCGTGTCGCCTGACGGATCGAGATCATCCTCGCATCCCAGCACGATCAGCCCGTTCCCGACAGTGCCGAACGGCACTGACGCATGGACCGGACCGGCTAGGAGAGGCCGAGGTGGTCCATCGCCACGGCCTTCAACCGCTTGTAGTCGAGTTTGCCATTGGCGGCCCGGCCGATGGTGTCGATGGGCACGATGCGCTTGGGTGACTTGTAGGCGGCGAGGTGCTCGCGCACGTGGGCGATGAGCGCCGCGTCGTCGAGTTCGGCCCCGGGCTTGGCTTCGACCAGCGCGGTGATGGCCTCGCCGAAGCGTTCATCGGGAACGCCCACCACAGCGGCGTCGGCCACGGTGGGGTGCGTCTTCAACGCCTCCTCCACCTCCTCGGGGAACACCTTCTCGCCACCGGTGTTGATGCACTGGCTGCCACGCCCGTACAGCTTCAGGGTGCCGTCGGCCTCGACCTCGGCCCAGTCGCCCGGGATGCTCCAGCGCACGCCTTCGAACAGCACGAACGTCGATGCGCTCTTGGCCTCGTCCTTGTAGTAGCCGATGGGGGTGCGGCCGCGCAGGGCCACCCGGCCCCGTTCGCCGCTGCCGGGCTGCACCTCGTGGCCGTCTTCAGTGAGCACCTTGGTGTTCGGGCCGAGGGCGAACTTCGCCGTCGTCGCCGCGCCGCCAGCGGCAGCGGCCGACTCGGCGGTGGTGGTGTTGCTGGCCATGCCGATGGCCTCGCTGCTGCCGAGGCTGTCGATCATGATGAGCCGCTGGTTGTGGCGCAGCAGCCCGGCCTTGGTGTCGGCGGCCCAGATGACACCGCTCGACACGATGACCCGCAGCGACGAGATGTCCCACCGGCCCGGCTCGGCGTCGAGGGCCCGCAGGATGGGCTTGGCAAAGGCGTCGCCGACGATGGAGATGCTGTTCACCCGTTGGCGCTCGATGGTGTCGAGCAGTTCCACCGGGTCGAAGTGGCGTCCCACAGTGGTGACCACCGCGCCGGCCAGCACCAGGTTCCACATCGCGTTGAACGCGCCCGTGCCGTGCATGAGCGGCGCGGCGGGCAGGTTGCGCGGGCCCGGCTTGGCGATGCGCTCGTCGAACGCGTCCCACCCGGGTGTCGCGGGCAGGGGGTGCTTCGACGGTGCGTCGAGACTGGCCACCATGTCGTCCTGGCGCCACATCACGCCCTTGGGCATGCCCGTGGTGCCGCCGGTGTAGAGGATGTAGAGGTCGTCGGGGCTGCGGCCCCACGGCGCCACCGTGCGGCCGGTGGCCGAGGCGGCGGCTGCCTCGTAGGGCACGGCCCAGTCGGGGCAGGGGCTGGTGCCGTCGTCGACACAGATCCAGGTGCGCACGCGCGGCACCCGCGCCCGCATGGCGGCGCAGCGGTCGGCGAACGAGGCGTGGAACACCACGGCCACGGCATCGGAGTTGTCCCACAGGTAGGCCAGCTCGTCGTCGGTGTAGCGGAAGTTGGTGTTCACCGGCACCAGGCCGGCTTTGAACATGGCGAACATGCTCTCGAGGTACTCGGGGCAGTTGTAGAGGTAGTGCGCCACCTTGTCCTGGTGCTGCGCACCGCCCGCCAGCAGCGCAGCGGCCACACCGTCGGCGCGCCGGTCGAACTCGGCCCAGGTGTACGTGCGATCGCCCTGGATCTGCGCAGTGGCATCGGGGAAGCGGTCGGCATTGCGCTCCCAGATCTCGGCCAGGTTCCAGCCCGGCGTGGCGGTGTGCGGTGCGGAGGTCACGTCGGGCGACGTTAGTGGGCCACCTCGCCCTATCGCCGGGTCGGTGCCCGACCTACCATGCCGGTATGGACTTCGAGCTGCCCGCCCCCGACGACCTGCGCCGGGCAGCGGTGCGCGAGTGGTTGGCGGCCCATCCACGCCCGTCCGGCGCCGAGCTGGCTGCGGCCGGTTACGTGGCACCGCACTGGCCGCGGCCGTGGGGCCTCGACGCCGACCCCATCCACCAGCTCATCATCGACGACGAGTTGGGCAAGGCCGGGGTGCGGCGCCCCGTGAATCCGATCGGCATCGGCTGGGCCGGGCCCACCCTGCTGTACGCCGGCACGCCCGAGCAGAAGCAGCGGTATCTCGGCCCGATCCTGTCCGGCGAGGAGTTCTGGTGCCAGCTGTTCAGCGAGCCCGGCAGCGGCAGCGACCTCGCCAACCTCGGCACCCGGGCGGTGCGCGACGGCGACGAGTTCGTGGTGAACGGCCAGAAGATCTGGACCAGCGGCGCGCAGTACGCCCGGTTCGGCATCCTCATCGCCCGCACCGACCCCGATGTGGCCAAGCACCGCGGCATCTCGTACTTCGTCTGCCCGATGGACGCACCCGGTATCGAGATCCGCCCGATCACCGAGATGACCGGCGGACACACGTTCAACGAGGTGTTCTTCACCGATGTGCGCATCCCGGCCGCGAACCTGGTGGGCGAACTGAACGACGGCTGGCGCCTGGCGAAGGTGACGCTGGGCAACGAGCGGGTGTCGCTGTCGACCGGTGGTGTGCTGTGGGGCAACGGGCCGACTGCACTGGAGACGATCGACGCGATCCGCGAGCAGCACCCGAACGGGGTGGCCGACCCGCACCTGCGCCAGCGCATCGCCCACGTGTACACCGAGCACACGCTGCTCGACCTCATCCGCCTGCGCACCCTCACCGCGGCGTTGAAGGGTGAGGCGCCCGGGCCCGAGGCGAGCATCCGCAAGATCTTGGCCGACGAACACGGCCAGCACGTGATGACGCTCGCCCGCGACATGGTGGGCGCCCACGCCATGCTCACCGGTGGTGACGGCACCGATGCGTTCGTGCCGGGCACCGACACCAAGGGCCTGGGCCCCGACCGCCCGGCCGGTGGCCTGGCGCACCCGGGTTGGTACGACGGCTACATGTTCAGCCAGGCCCTCACCATCGGCGGCGGCACCGGCGACGTGCAGCGCAACATCGTGGCCGAACGAGTGCTGGGCCTGCCCCACGACGTCGACGTGGCGAAGGGGCTCAGCTGGGCCGAGGCTCAGCGCGCCACTGGGCGCGCCTCGTGAGCGTCGACCTGCTCGCTGCTGCCGAGCACGTGCACGAGGTGGTCGAGGCCAACGCCGACCGCAGCGAGCAGGGCCGCCGCCTGGCGCCCGCAGTGGTGGAGGCGTTGCGCGACGCCCATCTGTTCCGCATGTGCGTGCCCGCCGTGTATGGCGGCCCCGAAGCCGACCCGCTCACGCTGGTACGCGCCATCGAGGCGGTGGCGGCCGCCGACGGCGCGGCGGGCGGGTGCACGATGATCGCGTCGACCACGTCGTCGATGAGCCTGTTCCTCGAGCCCGAGTTCGCTCGGCAGATCTTCGCCGACCCGTGCAGCATCACCGGCGGCGTGTTCGCCCCCAGCGGCACTGCCGTGCGCGAGGCCGACGGCTGGCGGGTGACGGGGCGCTGGCAGTGGGGCAGCGGGTCGCAGCACTGCACCTGGCTGACCGGCGGCTGCACCACCGACGACGGGCAGTTCCACCTGATGTTCATGGACCCCGCCGACATCGTCATCCACGACACCTGGCACGTCAGCGGCATGCGCGGCACCGGCTCGCACGACTTCAGCGCCGAGGGCGCCATGGTTCCGTTCGGGCGTTCGGTCCAGCCGATGGCGGGCAAGCGCTACGTGGATGGTGCGCTGGCCGCGTTCCCGAACTTCAGCCTGCTGGCCGCAGGTGTGGCGGCGGTGGCGCTGGGTGTGGCCCGCCATGCGCTCGACGAGTTCATCGACCTCGCTCAGGGCAAGCGCCCGCTGTACAGCTCGCGCACGCTCAGCCAGTCGGGCACGGTGCAGAGCGAGCTGGCCAAGGCCGAGGCCTCGTTGCGCGCAGCGCGGGCGTTCCTGCACAGCGAGCTGGCCGAGGCGTGGGAGGCGGCCCAGCAGGGTGGTCGCATCGACGTGGCAACCCGTGGCCGCATCCGCCTGGCCGGCGTGCACGCGGCAGGCACCGCGGCACACGCCACCGACGTGGCCTACACGCTGGCCGGCGGCACGTCGGTGTACGAGACCAGCCCGCTGCAGCGCTGTCTGCGCGATGTGCACGTGGCCACCCAGCACCTCATGGTGTCGCCGCGCCTGAACGAGACGCTGGGCAAGTTGCTGTTCGGCGCCGACATCGACGCCAGCCAACTCTGACGCCAGCCAACTCTGACGCCAGCCGCTGGCCCCGGCTCAGTGCCCCGGTTCGCCGAGGTCGGGCGAGATGCGGTCGGGTGGGCCCACGATCAGCGGGTCGGGTTCGCCCACCAGCGCCGTGTCCTTGTCGTCGTAGGGCAACACGCTCAACACATGGCGCATGGCGTTCACGCGGCCGCGCTTCTTGTCGTTGCTGCGCACCACGGTCCAGGGCGCGAACGCGGTGGAGGTGCGGCGGAACATCTCGGCTTTCGCAGCCGTGTACTCGTCCCACCGGTCGAGTGAGGCGATGTCGTTCGGGCTCAGCTTCCACTGCCGAACCGGGTCGATGCGACGGATGGTGAAGCGGGTGATCTGTTCGCGGCGCGACACCGAGAACCACAGCTTCACCAGTGTGGTGTCGGCGTTCACCAGCATCCGTTCGAACTGGGGCACGGCGCGCATGAACTCGCGGTACTCGGCCTGGGAGCAGTAGCCCATCACCCGCTCGACCGCGGCGCGGTTGTACCACGAGCGGTCGAAGAAGACGATCTCGCCACGGGTGGGCAGGTGGCGCACGTAACGCTGGAAGTACCACTCGCCCCGCTCGCGCTCGCTGGGCGCCGGCAACGCCACCGCCGTGGCGCCGCGCGGGTTGAGGTGCTCCATGAACCGCTTGATCGTGCCGCCCTTGCCGGCAGCGTCGCGTCCCTCGAACAACACCACCAGCTTGTGTCCGGTGTCCTTGATCCAGGTCTGTGCCTTCAACAGTTCGATCTGCAGGCCACGCTTCACCTGCTCGTACTCGGGCCGGCTCATCCGCTCGGTGTACGGGTAGCCCTCGCGCCAGGTCTGCATCGGTAGACCGTCGGGCCCCAGCAGCACCGGGTCGTCGACCTCGTCGAACGTGCCCTCTACCGCATAGCCACGCTCGCTGATCTCCTCGGGCGACATCGTGCGCAACGCATCGATGATGCGGTCGAGCTCGGCGGCGGCGTGGTGCCTCGACAGGTCGTTGGCGTCGTCCACGCTGGCGACGTTAGGCGGCGCAGCGAAGCGTCGAGGCGGAGTTCACCGGTTGTTCACTCGCCCCGGCGTGCAGCGCGAATCGCTTCCCAGGTGGCCGGGTCGTCGTTGCCGAGCGCCCACAGGGCCACGCCGCCGAGGTCGTTGCGATGGGCGATCGCCGCACGCCGCCCGGCCCCCTCGGCGCCGGGATACCGCACGGTGCGCGCCACGGTGCAGGTGACGGTGGCGCCGGTCGCGTCGGGCCCGGTGAGCGTGTCGGTGTAGTCGAATGCGTACTCGGCCGTGGTCTCGTCCCATACGGGGGTGATGCCGCGTGCGGCGATCTCGCGGCCAGCCCGCGCGTTGGAGATGGCTCGCCGTTCGGGCGTCTCGCCCTCGGGGCAGGTGCCGGTGACGCCGAGCACCCAGTCGTATCCGTAGGTGGGGATGCCCAGGTCGAGCTTGGCCGGGTCGACCAGGTCGGTGGCGGCCTGCACCAGGTCGTCGACCCACTCGATCGGGGCGATCGGGCCCGGCTTCGAGAGCGAGTAGTCGTAGGCCATGATGCGGATCCGGTCGACGATCTTGCCCATGGCCGCGTAGTCGTACACCCAGTAGCCGCTGATGTCGGACTGCCCGCCGTCGTACACCGGGGGCACGGCCACCATCAGCGACGCGCCCGTTGGTGCCAACGCTGCGTCGAGTTCGCCGAGGAACGCGATCCAGTTGGGTCGGGTGGTGGCCCAGGTGGAACGGCTGTCGCCGAACGCGAACACCTCGTAGTCGAGTTCGATGCTGGCGTAGTTGCCGTCGCGTACGAGGGCGACGAGGGTGGCCACGTGCGCGGCGCGTTGGGCGGGGTCGGCCAGCACGGCGGCCATCACCCCCTCGCCGGCGTTGTCGAACACGGTGGCGGTCAGCGGCACACCGGCTGCGGCGGTGGCGGTGCGGTAGCGCTCGATGGTTCCGTCGGGCATGCTCTCGAACGGCACCACCGTGTCGACGCCACGTGTCGAATACGCCACGAGGGCGACATCGGAGAACAGGTCGGAGTTGGCCGTGAACGAGGCCAGCGCCGAGTCGGGTTGCCAGTAGGGGGCCCACCCCGTGACGGTGATCGGCGGGCCGCTGCGCTTCCACTCGCCCTTGGGCCAGGCGAGGCCCACTGCGACGATGGCGACGATGCCGGCCAGGGCGATGGCGATGGGCGCCAGCCGGCCGCGGGACGACGTCGACTCGGCCATGGTGGGCGAGCCTACTGTCCCGGCACGTAGTGTCGGCGTCGATGAGCCCTGCCCCGCCTGCGATGGACACGATCCGCGTCGAGCGGTCGGGCCACATCGTCACCGTCACCATCGACCGTCCCGATTCGCCCATGAACGCTGTCGACGACGTGCTGCACCGCGACATGGCGGCCCTGTTCCGGTGGCTGAAGACCGAGGGTGATGCGCGAGCCGTGGTGCTGACCGGTGGCGAGAAGCGGGCGTTCAGCGCGGGTGGCGACTTCGACTGGTTCCCGCAGTTGCGTCGGATGGAGCCGCTCGATGCGCTGCGGCGCGAGGCGAAGCAGATCATCTGGGACCTGCTCGATGTGGAGATCCCCATCGTGTGTGCGCTGAACGGTGCAGCGGCGGGCCTGGGCGCCTCGGTGGCCCTGCTGTGCGACCTGATCGTGATGAGCGAGCGAGCGGTCATCGTCGACCCGCACGTGAACGTGGGGTTGGTGGCCGGCGACGGAGGCACCGCGGTGTGGCCGTGGTTGCTCGGCCCGTTGGCCGCGAAGAAGCACCTGCTGCTGGGCGAGCCGCTGACCGCCGCCGAGGCGCTGCGCCTCGGCGTGGCCGCCGAGGTGTGTGCCCCCGCCGACGTGAACGCCCGTGCTCTGGCCTGGGCCGAGCGCCTGGCTGCCCAGCCGCCGCTGGCGGTGAAGGGCACCAAGATCGCCGTGAATGCACACCTGAAGCGGGCGCTGCTCGACAGCTTCGATCTGTCGACCGCGCTGGAGATGCCGTGCTTCTTGTCGCACGACCACGCCGAGGCGATGGATGCGCTGCGCGACAAGCGCACGCCCCACTTCGAGGGGAGATGACGGTGGACGAACACCTCGACGCGATCGAGACGATCATGACAACCCGGGCGATGCGCCGCTACAGCGACCGCCCGGTGAGCGATGACGACATCGTCACCTGCCTGCGGGCCGCGCAGCAGGCGCCCAGTGGCGGCAACGTGCAGCCCCAGCAGTACGTGGTGGTGCAGGACGCCGCACTGCGCGCCGAGGTGGGCCGGCTGTACCGCGAAGCCTTCGACCGGTACGAGCGCTCGCTGCCCGAGCCGAGCGAGTTCCCCGACGCCGAACGTGCCGCCGCGTGGAAGCGCAGCCGCGACGCCAGCCGCCACCTGGCCGACCACCTCGGCGAGGTGCCGGTGATCGTGGTGTTCCTGCAGCCGCTCATCCCGTGGGGCTCGGTCGACGACGAGGGCCCGATGGACATCGGCCGCCTCGATGCCAGCGTGTACCCGGCCGTGCAGAACTTCTGCATCGCTGCGCGGGCGCTGGGCCTGGGCACGGCGCTCACCACCGTCATCCGCATCCGCAGCGCCGAACTGCTCGACCTGTTGGGCGTGCCGGCCGGGAAGTTCGAGGTGGCGGCGCTCACCCCACTCGGCTATCCGACGGGCCGATTCGGTGTGGCGCCCCGCAAACCGGCGGCCGCCGTGACGCACTGGAACCGTTGGGGTGACAAGCGACGCTGAGCGGGCCGACCGGCACGATCGGCTCCGATCCGACCCGGCCCTCCTCCGGCGTGCTATCCCAAGGGCATGACGGCTCTCGACTCTGCACCCGCCACCGATCGCCTCGTCGTCGACCTGCTCGACCCCGAGCTGTACCGCCGCAACCCGCACGACGTGTGGGCGTGGATGCGGGCCAACGAGCCCGTCTACCGCGACCGCCGCAACGGCCTGTGGGGCATCACCCGCCACGCCGATCTGAAAGAGGTCGAGCGACGCAGCAGCGTGTTCCTGTCGGGCCAGGGCTACCGCGCCATCTGGGCGCCCGACGAGATCAACATGATCGCCCAGGACGACCCGCGCCATCGCCAGCAGCGCATGCTGGTGCAGGGCTACTTCACCGGTGCCGCCATCGCCCAGCGACGCGCCGAGATCGACACGCTCGCCGCCGAACTGATCGACGCGATGATCGAGCCGGGCACCTCGGCCGCCGGGGTGGAGGTGGTCGACGCGCTGGCCGGGCAGCTTCCCGCCCGGCTCACGTGCCGTCTGCTCGGTTACCCCGAGCACATGTGGCCGCACCTGAAGAGCTGGAGCGAGCGGCTGATGCGCATCGACATGCGCGAGCGCGACGGCCACACGTTCACCGAGTTCATCGCCGCCAACATGGAGTTCGCCACGGCGCTGGGCGAGATCGCCCGCGACAAGTACATGAACCCGCAGGCCGACCTCATCAGCGAGTGGGTGCACGCCACCATCGACGGCGAGCCGCTTCCACCGGCCGCCATCGTGCACGAGGTGGGCCTGTTCATCAGCGGTGGTGCCGAGACCACCCGCACCGCCATCAGCCACGGCCTGCGCGCCTTCGTCGACCACCCCGAGCAGTGGGACGCCATCGCTGCCGACCCGTCGCTGGTGCCCGGTGCCATGGAGGAGGTGCTGCGCTGGGTGACGCCGCTGAACAACATGTTCCGCCGGGCGGGGGCCGATGCGATGATCGGCGACCAGCCGGTGCGGCGCGGCGACCGCATCATCCTGCTGTACCCGTCGGCCAACCGCGACGAGGCAGTGTTCGCCGACCCGTTCCGGTTCGACATCCGCCGCAACCCCAACCCGCAGATCGCGTTCGGCTTCGGCACGCACCTGTGCATCGGTACACATGTGGCGCGTGCGTCGCTGGCGGCGGTGTTCGGGCAACTGGCCCAGCGGGTGACCGACCTGCGTGCGGTCACCGAACCCGAGGTCGAGTCGAACATCTTCGCCAGGGCCGTTCGTCGTTTCGATCTGGGCTTCCGGGCGCGCTGACAACGATGCGCGGATAGGGTCGGCCCATCAGTTGTTGTAGTGCTCCGAGGCGTATCGCCGTCGTCTTGGTGCTCGCCGCTCTCGCCGCCTCGTGTGGCGACGACTCGTCGGCCGAGCACCCGTCCATCCCGTCACAGGCCGAGGCGTGCCCGAAGCGCGCCGCGGTCGAGGGTCGCCCCCTGCGTGTCGCCACCACCGTGGCGCCGCTCACCAGCATCATCGCCAACATCGCCTCGGGCACCCCCACGGTGGTCACCGGCGTGGTGCCCGAGGGCACCAACAGCCATACCTACGAACCGCCGCCCAGCGTGGCGGCCACGCTCGAGCAGGCCGACATCGTCTTCCTGAACGGACTGGGCCTGGAAGACCCCACCCGCACGTTGGCCGAGGCCAATGCGGCCGACGGGTCGGTTCGCTGCGAACTGGGCACCGCCGTGCTGCCCCGCGACGAGTGGGTGTTCGACTTCTCCTTCCCCGAGGAGGGTGGCAAGCCGAACCCGCACCTGTGGACCAACCCGCCCATGGGTCGCGACTACGCCGAGGTGGTGCGCGACTCGCTGGTGGCCGCCGACCCGGCGAACGCCGCCACCTATCAGGCCAACTTCACGGCGTTCGCTGCGAAGATCGACGCCCTCGACGCGGCGATGACCACGGCCACCGCCACGCTGCCGGCCGACCAGCGTCAGTTGCTCACCTATCACGACGCCTACGTCTACTTCGCAAAGCACTACGGCTGGACCGTCATCGGTGCCATCCAGCCGTCGTCGTTCACCGAGCCGTCGGCCAAGGATGTGGCAGCGCTCATCGAACAGGTGCGCGGCACCGGGGTGAAGGCCATCTTCGGCAGCGAGGTGTTCCCGTCGACGGTGCTCGAGCAGATCGGTGCCGAGACCGGGGTGCGCTACATCGACGTGTTGCGCGACGACGACCTGCTCGGCGAACCCGGCGACCCCGAGCACACCTGGCTGGGGCTGATGCGGTTCAACTACGTCACCATGCTCGAGGCGCTCGGTGGCGACCCGTCGGCGCTCGCGACGGTCGATGTGGCCGACGTGGGCCCCGACACCGCGGAGTACCCGCAGTGACCGACGCCGTCGTCGAGTTCAGTCACGTCACGTGTGCATACGGCACCGAGCCGGTGGTCGACCACGTCGACCTCACGGTGCGCCGCGGCGAGTTCGTGGGCGTCGTCGGCCCGTCGGGTGCCGGCAAGACCACGCTGCTGAAGGCGCTGCTGGGTTCGGTACGCCCGGTGCACGGCCACGTATCCCTGGCCCCAGGCCTGCGGGTGGCCTCGGTACCTCAGCTCGAGACCGTCGACTGGAACTTCCCGGTCACGGTGGCCGAAGTGGTGGCGATGAGCATGGCACCCACCCGCTGGTGGTGGCCGCGCATCTCGGCCGTCGAGCATCGCCGCATCGACGAGGTGCTCGACCGCCTGGGCCTCACCGACCTCGGTGGCCGCCACATCCGCGAACTGTCGGGCGGTCAGCAGCAGCGCGTGTTCCTGGCCCGGGCCCTGGTGCAGCAGCCCGATCTGCTGGTGCTCGACGAACCCACGGCCGGTATCGACGTACGCACCCGCCACGAGGTGCTCCACGTGCTCGCCGACCTGAACGAGGCCCCGCCGAACGGGCAGGGCATCGCGATCGTGCTCACCACCCACGACCTCAACGGCCTGGCCGCGCACCTGCCGCGCCTGGTGTGCTTCAACCGCACCGTGGTGGCCGACGGCAGCCCGAGCGACGTGCTCACGCCCGAGGTGCTGGAACGCACCTACGGCGCACCGATGGAGGTGCTGGCCCACGGTGGGCTGCCCGTGGTGCTCGAGCACGGCGACGAACTGCTGCGTGCTCGGCTGCGGCGGCTGTCGGCGTGAACGCTGTCGACCTGCTCGGCCCGTTCAGTTTCGACTTCTTCCGCAACGGGCTGGTGATCGCCGCGCTCACCGGCGCGCTGTGCGGGCTGGTGGGTGTGTTCGTGGTGCTACGCGGCATGAGCTACATCGGCCACGGCCTCAGCCACGCCGTGTTCGGCGGCGCAGCGCTGGCAGCTGTACTGGGCGTGAACTTCTTCATCGGCGCCGGTTTCTGGGGGCTCACCTCGGGCCTGATGATCGGGCGCGTGTCGCGCCGTCGCATCATCGGCGCCGATGCCGCCATCGGTGTCATCACCACAGCGTCGTTCGCCATGGGCCTTGCCTTGCAGGCACGCTTCGGGCAGGCGCAGCGCAGTATCGACGCCGTGCTGTTCGGCAACGTGCTGGGCGTGTTCACCAGCGACATCGTGGCTGTGGCCGCGGTGGGCCTGGGCAGTGTGCTGGTGGTGGTGCTGCTGTACCGCCGCCTGCTGTTCTCGATCTTCGACCCCGATGTGGCCGGCGTGAGCGGCGTGAACGTGGGGCTGATGGAGGCCGTGCTCATGGCCATGCTGTCGGCCACCATCCTCGTCACCGTGCGCGTCGTGGGCGTGCTGCTGATCTCGGCCATGTTGGTGCTGCCCGCAGCCACCACCCGCCTGCTCACCGACTCGTTCGGACGCATGCTGGTGCTGTCGCCCGTGCTGGGTGCCGCCATCGGTGTGGTGGGCATGTACGCCAGCTGGTACGCCGACGTGCCCAGTGGCGCGGTGATCATTCTGGTGGGCACCGCTGTGTTCCTGGCGGTCTACATCTCGGTCGGGGTACGCAGTCGTGTCCGGGTGGCCGGTCTCGACCATCACCCCGCTGCGGCCTGACGCACTGCTGCGCCGGCAGCCTCAATCGCCCAGGAACCACTCCGCGCCACTGGGCGTGTCGCGTACTTCCACACCGATGTCGGCCAGCCGGTCGCGGATGAGGTCGGACAGGTCGTAGCGCTTGTCGGCGCGCACCACGGTGCGCAGCGCCAGGATGATGTCCATGTAGGGCCCGGCGACGGCGCGGGGGTCGACCAGGCCGCGCACCGCAGCATCGCCGAGGCGCACGATCATGCTGCGCAGCGTGGCGTGGGCGCGGTCGGTCTCGTCGCTCTGCAGCGTGTCGGCCGACCAGTTGCGGATGGCGGCCTCGAGTTCGAGCGCGGCCCGGGCGGCGCCGGCTGCGTCGTTGGCGTCGAGCGCCGTGCTGAAGGCTGCCTCGGCCGCCTCGACCTCGGCGGCCAGCGACGTGGCAGGCGCGGCAGGTGCGGCCTCGGGCACGGGAGCAGCAGCGACAGCTGCCGCCGGAGCACCGACGGCCACCACGCCACGCGCCGGGTCGCGCAGGGCGTCGATGGGGAGTGTGGCGCCGGTCTCGTGCACCGTGTTGGCGCCGTGCACCCGCACGGTGATGGTGCCGTTGCCCACCACCGTGGCAGTGTCGGCGTCGAGGTCGAGCACCACGCCGGTGTGTTCGTCGACGCCCAGCACGTGCACCCCGCTGGGCAGCATTGCCTCGAGCATCTGCAGGCGGTGCTCGCCCAGGTAGCAGAAGCGGGTGTCGTGGTGGCCGCCCTCTTTGTTGTCGTAGTGGGGGATGACCGCCACGGGCAGGTTCACCTCGGTGAGCACGTCGAGTCCGTCGAGCCAGGTGGGGTCGTTGCCCACCTTGTAGATCTCGTACACGGGCACCGTGTAGCGGCCGAGGGTGAGCGCCGCGGCCGAGGCGAACGTGACGCCGCCGCCGTGGCGCAGCTTGGCCCGCACCAGATCGGGCACCTGGGTGCCGGCCCACTGGCGCAGTGCGTAGGTGGGGCTGCCGGGCCCGGCGAACAGGTAGTCGGCGGCGCGCACCCGGTTGAGTGCCTGCTCGACCACCAGCGGGTCCTCGCCGTGCACCCGGGTGAGGCCGGCCACCTCGATGGGGTGCCCGACGCTCTGGCGGAAGTACTCCTGGGCGCGGGTGGCCAGTTCCGAGGCGTTGGCCTGGAAGCCGTAGGGGGTGTCGAGCACCACGGCCCGTGCGTCGGTGCCGAGCCGGTGGATGAGGTCGCGGTGGTGCTTCATCATCGTGGGTGCGGTCTCGCCCGAACCCATGATGGTGAGCAGACGGGGAAGCGGGGTGGTGGTCATACGAGGAAACCATTCTGGATGTGCTCGACGATGACGTCGGCGCAGCGTCGGGGGAACTGGGCGTGGAGGTCGTGGTGGGCAGGGCGGAACCACACCACCCTGCCGTGGGGAAGCGCGGCCAGAGCGGCCTCCACGGCGAGGTGCTTGTCGTGGGCCCAGGCCACGTCGCCCGAGTCGGCGGGCAACAGCAGCACGGGCCGGGTGATGTGCGGGTACATGGCCGACGGCCGGTGCGCCCACAGCTCGCGCAGGATCTGCAGGTGCCGGGGCAGGGTGAGCCAGGCCCGCACGGTGCCGTCGGCGAGCACCTCGAAGTTGGCCAGCGACCCGACGATGCCGGTCTCGGGCCAGTCGGCGTGCATGGCCCGCACGCCGGCCTCGAGCCGTGTAGCGCTGAGGCCACGCAGGTCGGGCGGGCGGAGCTTGGTGGCGCAGTCGTCCCAGTCGGGGAACACCTCGGCCAGCTCGATCATCCCGCCGTCGACGGCCACCGCGCCGATAACCCGGTGGGGTAGCGCGTGCGCGGCGTGCACCACGATGTTGCCGCCCCACGACTGGCCGACGAACACGGCCCGCTCCTCGCCGAGGGCGTCGAGCACATCGGCGAGATCGGCGCAGATGGTGTCGAAGTCGTACCCGTGGTCGGGCTTGTCGCTGTGCCCATGGCCCCGAAGGTCGACGGCCGCGCTGCGATAGCCCTGAGCCGCCAGTGCCTCACCCACGCCGTCCCACATACGGGCGTTCGACGCCAGCCCGTGCACCAGCAGCACGAACGGTCCGGTGGCCTCGGCCGGTGCGGGGCCACGGCGGATGATGCGCAGTCGGGTGCCGTCGGCGGTGGGGATCAGGTCGTCGGCGTGCATCGTCGTGCCAGTCTGGCCCAGCAGGTGGTCGCACACCATTGCCGAGATCGGTACGGTGAGCGCATGGGGAACACGCCGATCACTTCCATTGCCGACATCATCCGCGTCCACGGGGTGGAGCGGGCCGACCACCCGTGCCTGGTGCTGGGCGACCGCCGCCTGTCGTGGGCCGACCTGTACCGCCGGTCGGGCCAGGTGGCCAACCTGCTGGCGGCCGCCGGGGTGGGCAGCCAGGACCGGGTGGCCTTCCTCGACAAGAACGGCATCGAGCACTTCGAGGTGTTCTACGGCGCCGCACTGCTGAACGCCGTCACCGTCGACGTGAACTGGCGTCTGGCCGCACCCGAGGTCGAGTACGTCGTGAACGACGCGCAGGCCAAGGTGCTGGTGGTCGGCCCCGACTTCGTGCCCATGCTGGCCGCTATCGTGCCCAACCTCACCCACACCTCCACCGTGCTGGTCATCGGCGGTGCCGAGGGCTTCGCCGACTACGACGAGGCGGTGTCGGCCCAGCCCGCAACCGACCCGGGCGCCACCAGCGCACCCGACGACGTGGCGTTCCAGCTCTATTCGAGCGGCACCACCGGGCGGCCCAAGGGCGTGATGCTCAGCAACGACAACTTCTTCGCGCTGCTGCCGTTGGCGAAGGAACTGTGGGAACTGTCGCCCGATTCGGTGAACCTGGCGGCGATGCCGCTGTTCCACATCGGCGGCGGTGGCTGGGCGACGGCCGGCATGTACGAGGGCTGCACCACGGTGGTGATGCGCGATCTCGACCCGGGCGCGCTGGTGGGCCTGATCGGCAAAGAGCGCATCACCCACGGGTTCCTGGTGCCGGCGGTGCTGCAGTTCATGCTGATGGTGCCGGGCGTCGAGCAGGCCGACTTCAGCAGCCTGCGGGTGCTGGTGTACGGCGCCTCGCCCATCAGCGAAGAGGTGCTGGCCCGCAGCGTCACCACCTTCGGCTGCAAGTTCTGGCAGGCCTACGGCCTGACCGAGACAACCGGTGCCGTGGTGAACCTGCCGCCGAGCGACCACGACGTGAACGGCCCCAACCGGCATCGCCTGCGCAGCTGCGGTCTGCCCGGCCCCGGTGTAGAGGTGCGCATCGTGAACACCGACACCTTCGCCGACTGCGAGCAGGGTGAGGTGGGCGAGATCTGGATCCGCTCGCCCCAGGTGATGAAGGGCTACTGGAACATGCCGGAGGAGACGGCGAAGAGCATCGACGCCGACGGCTGGTTCCGCAGCGGCGACGCCGGCTACCTCGACGGCGACGGGTACCTCTACATCCACGACCGGGTGAAGGACATGATCGTGAGCGGCGGCGAGAACGTGTACCCCGCCGAGGTGGAGAACGTGTTGATGGGCCACCCGGGTATCGCCGACGTGGCCGTGATCGGTGTGCCGCACGAGAAGTGGGGTGAGACCGCGAAGGCGATGGTGGTGCGCAAGCCCGGTGCGGAGGTGACCGAACAGGACATCATCGACTATGCCCGCGAGCGCCTGGCTCGGTTCAAGTGCCCCACCAGTGTCGACTGGATCGACGCCCTGCCGCGCAACCCCAGCGGCAAGATCCTGAAGAAGGACCTGCGTGCCCCGTACTGGGAAGGCCGCAGCCGTAACGTGAACTAGGGCCAGCGGGCGTGGCGTCAGTCATCGCGCGGACGAGGGCTGATGGCCAGCGGTGCCAGTTCGTCCACCGAGCCCACCGACGGTTCGCAGTGCGGGAGCAAGTCGTGGAGCAGTTGATCGGGGTCGATCACTGCTTCCGGCGCGTGCACGCCCGGAGCGATCGGTCGCTCGAGCAGTTGCCGGATGGCCAGGACAGCTGGGATCGCGGTGATGCCGTCCATGCCCTGCGGTGCAGCTGCGAGATGGCAGCCGACCGAGGTGGGGACGCCGTCCTTGGTGCCGGTGAGCAGTACGAAGAACTCGGGGAGGCCGCCATGGTCGGCCACCCCTCGGCCGCCGAACCAGGCGCGCAGTGATCGCAACGCGGCAGGTCGAGCAATCGCCGACGCCGCTGTGTGATGGTCGAGCCGTCCGCGGTCGAGGTCGCGTTGCAGGCCTCGCAGGAACGCCAGCGTGGTGGGTTGCAGGAGCATCAGGCACGCGCTGGACCCCGTGAGGCCTAACGAACGCTGGAGCGTGAGCGGCTCGGGGTGGCCGACGACGTAGCCAGTACCCAGAGCGCGCCCGGGGTACTGCAATTGGATGGGGCGCAATGGCGGCTGACTGGTCATCTCGCCACCCTCGACAACGGCGACGCGGCCAGCGATCTGTTCCATGAGATGGATGGCTGCAGCCGCCGGCTTGCCGTCGACGGTGACGGCCTCGTCCGTCGCAGTGTGCGTCGAGCCGGGCACCGGGATGTCGAGCGGCCAGGCGGTGTGGCAATCGTGGACTGCATCGAGATGACGAGCGGCGCGGGCGGCGAGGAGGTTGGACACGCCGGGGCTGGCCCCCATGCCGATGACGGCCCCGACCCCGGCGGCACGGGCTCGCTCGTTCAACGCCAGCATCGCTGCCGTGGGTGCCGGGTCGTCGCAGATGTCGACATAGGTCGTGCGAGTGTCGATGGCCGCCTCGACTGCGGGCACGCCCAGGCGGAAGAACGGTCCTGCGCAGTTCAGCACCAGGTCGGCGCCGTCGAGGAGGTGGCGCAGTGCCGTCGGGTCGAGGATGTCGACGGCTTCCACCTGCACATCGACCGTGTCGCCTCCGAGCTGTGCGAGCGTGCGGGAGGCGGCATCGGTGGTGGTGTCGGAGCACACCAGTCGATCGATCCCGGGGGTGCGGCTGAGATGGCGGGCTGCCATGGCACCCATGCCTCCGCCAGCGCCGAGCAGGACCACGTTCACGCCGTACCTCCAGTCATCTGTACATCTGTACAGGACGGAGCGTATCGGCGTCCTGTACGTTTGTCCAGCGTGACGGTGGCACCTGAACAGAGCTCCTCCGGGCAGCAGACGGTCCGAGAGCGAATCCTGGCGGCCACGCTGGAACTCATTGCCGAAGACGGCCTCGATGCGGTTCGGCATCGTCGGGTGGCGGAACTGGCGGGTGTGTCGCTCGGCTCGACGAGCTATCACTTCGCCTCGCGCGACGACCTGATCGCCGGAGCCTTCCTTCATTTCCTGACGACGGCCACAACGGCGCTCGACGAGTTGCGGCCGGTCGGCCCGCTGTCGCTCGGCGATGTCGAGGTCGTCGTCGATCTGCTCGTGCACGTGATCGACCGTGAGTTCGAACAACCGCTGCGAGTGCGTGCCGAGTACGAGATGATTCTCTATGCGGCACGCCACGAGTCGGTGGCGCTCGAACTCCGTCGGTGGGAGGCCGCACAGTCGGAAGCGCTCGCCGCCATGCTGGACGCCGTGGGCGTGGTCCGGCCGCTCGAGCATGCACGCACGCTCATCGCACTCGTTCGAGGCATCGAACTCGAACGCGTCGGTTCGCCGGATGTGTCGATCGACGTGCGCCGCCGGGTGAGCGATGTCGTCGCCGGACTTCTCGCGGTGTCGACCAGGTGACGAAGGCGACTCGCCGCCGGTGGTGGCCCGCACGGGTCGGTAGCGTGACCGCATGAGCAGTTGGAACGAACAGATCATTGCGGAATTCAGGGCTACGGGCGGCAAGGCGGCGCAGTTCGGCGACAACCCGCTCGTCATCCTGCACACCATCGGTGCCAAGTCGGGCCAGGTGCGCGAGATCCCGCTGGTCGCGCTGGTGGAGGGCGACACGCTCTACGTCTTCGCGTCGAAGGGTGGCGCACCCACGCATCCCGACTGGTACTACAACCTGAAGGCCAACCCCCGCATCACGGTGGAGTACCGCACCGACACCTTCACCGCCGACGTCGTCGAACTCGCACCGGCCGAGGCCGCAGCGAAGCTCCAGGCTCAGGCCGTGCTCATGCCGCAGTTCGGCGAGTACATCACGTCGGCGGCGCCCCGCGTCATCCCGGCGTTCTCCATCACCCGCGCCTGATTCCCGGCGAACGGGGGAGTCGGCTGGAGCGATCTGCGAGTACGTGCTGCAGCGATGTGTATAGCTGCGAGGAAGCGAAACGTATAGGCCCAGAGAGGCGCTGGATGGTCGGATCTGTTCTGTGCTGCCGTTGGGTGACCGGCTGTGGGCGGTGCCGGTGCCTGCGGTATGGACGCGTTGGTGACCCGCCAGCACCCACCACTCACCGTCGGATGCGGCCCGAACTGCGGCCCTCGAGGCGCGGGTAGGTGAGCGGATGGTTGCGCAGCAGGGGTTGGCGTTTGCGGAAGCCGGGCTGGCTGCCGACATCGTTGGGGAAGTAGCCGAAGCGATCGGGCCACAGCACCTGCTGGATGACCGGTAGGTCGTCGGTGCCGTAGTGCTCGAACCAGGCCGCCATGCGCGATCGATCGGCCAGCACCCAGCGGTCGGGCACGTCGACGATGCGCACATCGGTGCAGCAGGTGGCGAGATCGCCGGTGCCCGTGCCGAACCGGCCTTCGCGTCGTGCGTCGACGACGGCATGCACCAGGTGATGGGCGGCATCGAGTGACGGCCCGAGCACGACGAGTTCGGGCTGACCGAGCGAGGTGAGGCCCGCGGTGTACGACCAGGGCTTCGTGCTCGGTGTGGTGCACGTGCAACCCGGCACCGAACACGGGCCGTAGCCGACGTGACGGACCACGAAGCCGTAGAGGGCGATGATCTCTTCGCTGGACAGTGGAGGAGCCTGGCGGCTCGATGGCGTGGGATCGTTGAAGTTCGCCATGCGGGCCACTGTGAACCTGGGGTGTGGCACGGAAGACTGCCGTCCTGAACGACCTCGTTCGCGTTCCGCACGAACCCCATCCACCCGAAGCTGATGCAGACGGCCGGGCCGACTCCATCAGCTGACGGCTCACGTCTCGTCGTCGACAGCGGCGTTCGCGGCGCCCACCCGTTCGATCTCGGCGATGATCGCTTCGAGGCCGAGATCGAACACGCGGGGGTCGTCATAGCGCAACATCCGACCGCCCAGCCGCGCCAGCGATGGCTGCGACGTCGGATCGAGACGCTCCATGGCCATCTGCCAGTCGACGCGGTCTTTGGCGCGTAACTCTGGGTCGAGGGTGCCGACGGCGGCTTCCAGGCTCGACATGGCCCGCACGTAGTTGCCGAACAGCCGGAGGTACAGCAGCGCCTGATCGTCGTCGAGCCCGGCCCGGCCGAGCGCCGACAAGGCGAACTCGGTGTTCGTGATCTCGATGTTGCGGCTCGTGGAGCGCGGCGACATCTGCTGGGCGAACACCGCGTACCGCAGATAGTGCTCTCGGATCCTGTGGGCCTGGTGGCGCAGATCCTGCCGCCAATCGTCGGATGGGTGCAATGTGCCACCGTACGAGCGAGCTCGCAGCTGGTCGATCATCTCCAGGATGAGTTCGTCCTTGTCGCGGAAGTGCCGGTACATCGCGGTCGCGTGGGCATCGAGCTCGCGGCCGAGCGCCGGGAACGTCAACCCGTCGAGGCCATCGCGCTCGGCGATGGTGATCGCGGCATCGAGGATCAATTCGCGGTTGAGGCTGTCGCGGGCCCGACGAGGACGTGCGGCCCCCACCTTCTCGGGTGCCGTCAGCTTGTCGGATGTGGATCCGGCTTCCATCGGACTCCCTTCGGGCGACGACACTAGCGGCGCGTTGACCGGCGAATGGTCAATGGCAATGACTATCTCACGGTCTATATGTGTTGCCAACTTCGGCGGAGACGAGGTACGTTGGCCCTGATTCGGAGCGAGTCGCGCCCGGATCACCGTTTCCGGGGGGAACCATGAAGACCGTTCGCATCGGGTTCAGTCGTCGAACCGGCCGAGCCATGGTGGTTGGCCTCGTCGCTGTGTCGCTGTTCGCAGCGTGTTCGTCCGACGCCGACTCGTCCACTTCCGACGGCGATTCCTCCAGCACGGCGACCGGCGCTCCGACGAGCGACGCGCCGTCGACCGACGCACCGGCGAAGCAGGGGGGCACGATCGTCATCGGCGCCGAACAGGAGCCCGACTGCCTGGATTGGATCGCCACCTGCGCAGGGTCGATCTGGGGTTCGTACATGATGCAGATCACGACGATCCCTGTGGTGTTCAACGTCCGCCAATCCGGCGACGACTGGCTGCCCGCGCTGTCGAGCATCATGGCCAGCGAGCCGGTGGTCACCGCCGGTCCGCCGCAGACGGTGACGTACACCTTGAGGTCCGATGTCACCTGGTCCGATGGTGAGCCGATCACCTCGGCCGACCTGAAGTACACGGCGCTCCAGATCCGCGACGGTGAGGACATCCTCGACAAGACCGGGTACAACCTCATCGACGACATCGCCACGCCCGATGCCCAGACGGCCGTCGTCACGTTCACTGCTCCCTACGCAGGGTGGAAGACCCTGTTCAGCGGGAGCAGCGGCGTCCTGCCCAGCCACATCCTCGAGGGCAACGACCGCGCTGCGCTCATGAAGGACGGCTACTCGTGGAGCGGGGGTCCGTGGATCATCGAGTCGTGGAAGAAGGGCGAGTCGGTCACCCTCGTTCCGAACACCAACTACTGGGGCGACAAGCCCAAGCTCGACAAGGTGATCTTCCAGTTCACCGCCGACACGGCGGCAGCGTTCCAGGCCTTCAACAGCGGCCAGCTCGACGCGCTGTACCCCTCGCCTCAGCTGGATGCGATCGAACAGATCAAGGCCGGTCTGTCGGGCGCCAACGTCGAGGTACAGGCGGCATCGGGCAACCTCGAGGCGCTCTGGCTGAACAACGCATCGCCGGGCCTCGATGCGCAACCTGTGCGCGCCGCGCTCGCGTACTCGATCGATCGTGCCGCGATCGTGAACAAGGTCTACGGTCCGCTCGGCGTCGAGCAGCCCGCGCAGAGCTTCTTCCCGCCGATCCTGTCGGCGTTCGGCGGCCAAGACTTCGACGTGTACGTTCGCGATCTCGACAAGGTGACCTCGCTGATGACCGGCGATGGATGGGCCAAGAACGGCGACGGCCTGTGGGCCAAGGGTGACGTCGTTGCCTCGTATCGCATCACCACCATCGCCGGTAACAAGCGTCGCGAGCTCATGCAGCAGGTGCTCCAGGAGCAACTGAACGAGGCCGGCTTCGGTGTCACCGTCGCGAACGCGAGCCCCGCCGATCTGTTCGGCACGTTGGGGCCCAACGGCGACTTCGACCTGGGCCTGTGGACCCTCGTCACCACCTTCCCCGACCCGGGTTTGAGCTATGCGTTCGACTCGGCCAACGTCCCGTCCGAGGCCAACGAGTTCTCGGGTCTCAACCTCACCCGCACGAACGTGGCCGGTCTCGACGACCTGCTGCGTCAGGTCGACGTCGAGGTCGACGAGGCAGCTCGTCTGGCGGCCACCCAGAAGATCGACCAGCTGATCGCCGAGTCGGTCACCTCGTTGCCACTCGCCGCGGTGCCGAACATCCTGTTGACGGCCGAGAAGATCGGGGGATCCACCTCGATCAACCCGTCCGAGGGTCCGTTCTGGAATCTGGAGCAGTGGGCGCTGGTCGGCTAGCTCCTCCGTGGGGCATGATTCGGATCTGAGTCCGATGAGGTTTCCGTGCTGAGATTTGCGACGAGGCGCCTGGTGAGGTCGGTGCCTGTCCTTTTCGTCGGCAGTTTCCTGCTGTTCCTGGCGGTGCGGAGTGCGTTCGATCCCCTGTCGAAGCTGCGCCAACTCCGCGACCCCGAGGTCATCCAGCGCGAAACCGAGCGGCTGGGCCTCGACCGTTCCGTTCCCGTGCAGTACATGAAGTGGTTGAAGGGGTTCGTCACCGGCGACTGGGGTGTCAGCGTCAGGACGTCGGGCGACGTACGTCCGATGATCAGCGACGCCCTCGTCGTGACACTGCAGTTGTTGGTGCCCGCTCTGATCCTGGCGACGGTGGCCGCCATCGCGGTGGGCGTCTACTCGGCGTTGCGGCAGTACTCGGTGGGCGACCATGTGCTCACGGCTCTTGCGTACATCGGGCTGGCGATGCCGGCCTTCTGGTTCGGGCTGGTGCTGATCCAGACGCTCGCCATCTGGCCGCAGCGGGCCCTCGATCTCGAGGAGCCGCCGCTGTACTTCGTCGGCCTCCACTCACCAGGGCAACCGCACTCGCTGCTCGACACCGCACGCCACCTGGTGCTGCCGGTGCTGACGCTCACGGTTGGGCTGGTTGCGTCGTGGAGCAGATTCATGCGCTCGTCGATGCTCGGCGCGCTGTCGAGCGACTACGTGCGTACCGCGCGAGCGAAGGGCGTGCCGCGTCGACAAGTGGTGGTGAACCACGCCCTGCGGAACTCGTGGGGGCCGTTGATGACGGTGGTCGCCCTCGATGCGGCGCTTCTGGTAGGAGGCCTGCTGATCACCGAGCAGGTGTTCTCGATCCCCGGCATGGGTCGGCTCTTCCTCACCTCGCTGTTGGCAGGCGACGTGAGCGTGCTGCTGCCGTGGATGTTCGTCACCGGGATCGCTGTCATCACCTTCAACCTCCTCGCCGACATCGGCTACGGGTTGCTCGACCCGCGAGTGCGGCTGTGACGGCGGTGGCCGGCACGCCGACCGGCACGCCGACCCGCCGCCGATCGAGCGCCTGGCGCCGCTTTGCTCGGCACAGGGTGGCCATCGTGGGGCTGGTGCTGTTGGCCATGCTCGCCGTGTGCACGTTCGGTGCGCGGCTCGTGGCGCCGTACCCGCCGAACGATCAGGACCTGCTGCTGGGCGCCACGCCACCCTCGAGCGCGCATCTGCTCGGTACCGACGAGCTCGGCCGCGATTACCTCACCGAGCTGTTGTATGCGGGGCAGATCTCGTTGAGCATCGCCTTCGCCGTCGCCTTCGTGTCGACGGTGGTCGGGGTAGCGGTCGGCGCCATCGCCGGGTACCGGGGCGGTTGGGTCGACGACGTCTTCATGCGCGTGACCGATCTGTTCCTCGTGGTTCCTGGCATCGCGCTGTTGGCCGTCGCCCTCCAAGGACTGGGCCGTAGCCCGATCGTCGTGGTGTTCGTCCTCGCCGGTCTCGGATGGACGACCGTGGCGCGAGTCGTCCGCGGCGAAGTGCTGTCGTTGCGCGAGCGAGAGTTCATCGATGCGGCCCGCGTCATCGGCAACAGCGGGCCACGTGTCGTGCTGAAACACGTGCTCCCCAACCTCGCCGGGGTGATCGCGGTCAATGTCGCGCTGTCCATCGCCGGGGCCATCATCATCGAGTCGTCGCTGAGCTTCCTGGGCTTCGGTGTCCAGCCGCCCGAGACGAGCTGGGGAAACATGCTCAGTCAGGCATCCGGACTCGTCGGCACGTCCAAGGTGTTCCTTCTCTACTTCCCCGGGTTGTTCATCCTGGTGACGGTGCTCGCCGTCAACTTCGTGGGCGACGGCTTGCGCGATGCGCTCGACCCGCGGTCGGAAACCGGTATCGGCGGCCGGCGATGACGCAGCGCACGACCGACACCCCGGTGCTGAGCGTGACCGACCTGTCGGTCACCTTCCGTTCTCGTCACGGCGACGTCCCGGCGCTGCGCAACGTGAGTTTCGATGTCGCCGCGGGCGAGACCGTCGGGTTGGTCGGCGAGTCGGGCTCGGGCAAGAGCCTCACGTCCGCAGCCATCATGGGCCTGCTGCCGCGGAACGCCGAGGTCACCGGCAGTGTCCGACTCCTCGGCCGTGAGCTGCTCGGACTCCGCGAGAGCGAGCTTCGCTCACTGCACGGCCAGCGTGTTGCCGTGGTGGCGCAAGATGCGTTGACCGCGCTCAACCCGGTTCACACCGTCGGGCGCCAGATCGCGGAAGCGATCGTCGTGCACGACGACTCGCTGTCGCGGGCGGCGTTGCGGTCGCGGGCCATCGACCTGCTCGACCTCGTGGGCATTCCCAACGCGCAGGAGCGAGTCGACCAGTTCCCGCACGAGTTCTCGGGTGGGATGCGCCAGCGCGTGCTCATCGCGATGAGCATCGCCAACGAACCCGACCTGCTGATCGCTGATGAACCGACCACGGCGCTCGACGTGACGGTCCAGGCCCAGGTGCTCGACGTGCTCGAACGTATCCAGGACCGAACGAGGAGTTCGGTGCTGCTGATCACCCACGATCTCGGTGTCGTCGCCGGCGTCGCCGATCAGGTCGTGGTGATGTATTCGGGTAGCCCCGTCGAAGAAGGCGACGTCGAGTCGATCTTCTACACCCCGTCGCACCCGTACACGCGTGGTCTTCTCCGCTCGCTGCCGCGGCTCGACTCACGCCGTCAGGGCGAGCCGCTGTTCCGTATCCCCGGGTACCAGCCGGGGCCGGCCGAACGGCCCGACGGGTGTGCGTTCAATCCTCGCTGCGACGACGCCATCGCCGGCGTCTGCTCGGTGGCTGCACCAGCTGCGGTGACGCTCCACCCGACGCACCGTGCGTCGTGTCACCTCCTGACGTCGGCATCGGAGGTGGGTGCGTGACACCCGTGCTGGAAGTGCGCGATCTGGTGAAGGAGTTCCATGTCAGGGGCGGTGCCTTGCGACGGCGGACGGGCACCGTCACGGCCGTGAACGGTGTGTCGTTCTCGCTCGCCCGCGGCCAGACGTTGGGCATCGTCGGCGAGACCGGCTGCGGCAAGTCGACGGTCGGCCGCTGTCTCGTGCGTCTGATCGAGCCGACGTCGGGCGACATCCTGCTCGATGGACAATCCATGGGCGCACTGACCCCACGCGAACTGCGACTGCTCCGACGACGTGTCCAACTGGTGTTCCAAGACCCGTACGCCTCGTTGGATCCTCGGCAGCGAGTGGCCGATGCCATCGAGGAACCACTCCTGCTCCATCACCTGGCGCAGGGGCGTCGCGACGAACGGGTACGGGAGCTGCTCGACATCGTCGGGCTCTCGAGTTCGATGGGTGACAGCTACCCGCACGAGTTGTCCGGCGGGCAGCGCCAGCGCGTCGGGATCGCACGGGCACTGGCGTTGGAGCCGGAGGTGCTCGTGCTCGACGAACCGGTCAGCGCCCTCGACGTGAGTGTGCAAGCCGGTGTGCTCAACCTCCTCGAAGAGCTCCAGGAGCGACTGGGCCTGGCCTTCGTGTTCATCGCGCACGACCTGTCGGTGGTGCGCCATCTCTGCCACGAGGTGGCGGTGATGTACCTCGGGCGCATCGTCGAGACCGGCGCGGTCGACGACCTCTACGAGCGCCCGCGGCACCCGTACACGGCAGCACTCCTGTCGGCGGTGCCGGTGCCCGACCCTCGGGTGCAGCGTTCGCGCCGCCGCATCCTGCTCGAAGGCGATCTGCCGTCGCCGATGAACCCGCCGTCGGGGTGCGTGTTCCGCACGCGCTGCTGGTTGGCCACCGACGAGTGTGCGTCGTCGCTGCCGCAACTCGACACCGATGGCAGCGGGACGGGGACCCGGTTCGCCTGTCATCATCCCCTGACGCCGACCGATTTGGGTGGAGGTCCTGAATGAACTCGGCTGCTGGAACCGACGACGCAGTTCCGTCGTGGCGATCACGGTTCGAGGCCCCGTTCCCTGTCGCTGTACGCCCCGGGCTCGGTGGGGGTGGCGACCGCTCGGTGATGATCACCCAGGGCGTCGATGGCTTCTCGCTCCAGGTGTGGGACGGGGCCACCAGCGAGTTGCACGATGTGTCGTTCGACGGCACGTCGCTCGCGACGACCGTCACGGCTGATGGCAGATGGATCCTCGATCTCCTCGATCCGACCGGCTCGGAGGTCGGTCACCTGCATGCGACCAGCTTCGACGGTGCGATCTCGCGGAACCTGACGCCTCATTTCGACAGCTACGTCATGCGTGGCCTCGACGCGACCGCAGACTGCCGATTCGTCGTGCTCACCGCAGCCAACGAGCACGGGTTCGCCGTCTGGTGGCTCGACATCGAACAGCGCGAGGAGGCGCGCCGCCTGTTCTGGTCAGCGTCAGAGGCGTGGTCGGGGATCGTCTCGGCGGACGCGACGCTGGTTGCGATCGACACCACCGATCACAACCCCGGGATCAGGCGATTCGCCGTGACAGTTGTCGACGCTCGCACCGGCGACATCGTGGCGACGCTCACCGACGGTCCGCTCGGCCCCGTCCGGCGCGTCGCGTTCTCGAACGTGGCCGGCGACCCACGGGTGCTCGCCAACACCGAGCGCAGCGGCTGGGCGCGGCCGGTGGTGTGGAACCCGCTCACCGGTCACCGCGCCGACATCACGCTCGACGAACTCCGTGGCGACGCGATCGCGCTCGGCTGGAACGCGGCTCGCGAACGCGTGCTCATCCTGCACAACGACGCCGGCGTGCACTCGTTGCTGGAACACGACCTCGTCGCCGGTACGACCAGCGTGCTCCCGGTGCCCCCGGGTGCCTATGCCGATTTCGATACCGGCGACGCGTTCCCGGTGATCTTCACGTCGCACTATGCGCCGGACGGAACGATCCGCATCGTGCGCTCGCGCTGGGACCTGCCGATCCACCTGCTGGAACTGGGCGACGACGGGAACGTCGTCGAAGTACTGCCGCCGCCGGCCGTGCCGACCGGTGTGAGCCTCAGGTCGCACACGGTGCACAGTGCCGACGGCACGCCGGTGCAGCTGTGGGTGGGCAGGCCACAACGCGGCGAGATCGTCGGCGCAGTGTTGGAGGTACACGGCGGCCCGAACCTGGTGACGACCGACCGGTACGACCCCACCGCACAGGCGTGGATCGATGCCGGCTTCGTCTTCGCGTCGTTGAACTACCGCGGCTCGGTCACCTTCGGACGCGAGTTCCGGGAGGGCTTCTGGGGGAACGTCGGCGAGCATGAACTCGACGACATCGCCGCCGCCGTCGACCGACTGGTCGAACACGAAGGCGTGCCGGCGTCGGCGATCTTCATCACCGGTGCCTCCTATGGCGGGTTCCTGACGCTGCTCGCACTGGGTCGCCGGCCAGATCTCTTCGCCGGCGGTCTGGCGCACGTGGCCCTGGCGGACTGGCGAGCGGCCTATCCGGATATGACGCCCGCGCTGCAGGTGGCGTGGCGCGGCTTCATCGGCGGGAGCATCGAGGACCACGGCGACGCATGGATCAAGGCATCGCCGATCACCTACGTCGATGCTGTTCGTGCGCCGGTCTGGCTGAACCAAGGTGAGTACGACACCCGCACACCACCGGTGCAGGCCCAGCGGTACGCCGACGCATTACGCGCGGCGGGTGGCGATGTCGTCATCGAGTTCTTCCCGGGCGGCCACATGCCGGGCGGCCTGCACGCGCTGCGTACCGACTTCTCGCGAATGCTGGAGCTCACCCACCGGGCCCTCGCCGGCAAGCCATGGTCGGCATCCTGAGGTCGGACGTCGGTCGGTCTCGCTCACTACACTCCTGCCTGCGGCGTGGGGCCGCCATGGGGAAATGAGGCAGTGATGACGAACCCGAATCTTCCGGGCCGACTCGGCAATCCCGACCAGACGCTGGGAGACGATCCGCGTTCCGACCCGCGCATGGTTGCGGCGATGATCCCTATCGGCCTGGCCGAGCGCACCCCGCCGCAGCCGGTCACGGTCGACACCCCGATCGAACAGCTGCACGAGTTCAACGCCATCGCCGAGAGCGGCTACGACATGCTCTTCGGCATGCTCACCACCGACCTCGCCCCGGTGGAGGGGGTCGTGCGCTCGGTCGAGGTGATCCGCGGCATCGATGGCAACGACATCACCCTG